>NZ_JBHXFI010000001.1:280496-339195 GCF_042724075.1 Streptomyces sp. NPDC127097
CGCGTCTGTTTTTTTTATCCCACTGTCCGGTGGCTCTTGGGGCGTATCTCACCACAGCTTTTATCCATCCGGGCCCCACCCCGCGCGGGGCGCCGGAGTACGCGTACTCAGGCGCCACGGGGTAAAGGGACTAGTCAGTGCACCATGCACCGACCTGGCGGCCCGGTGGCCACCCGGCGTGAACCGGTCAATGCGGCCAGTAACTCGTCCGCCAGGCCCGCGGCCCCGGATGCGGCATACGGGCCCGCGCCGGAACCGTGGACGCGGGGTCCGACCACTCGGTGCCGCGGTCCGGCTTTCCGGGCGCGACGGCCGCGGCGGCCGCCGCGCGGGCCTGTACCACCGCCAGTGCGGCGGCCAGCTCCTCAGGGGTCGGATTGCCCCGTACGACCTTGATCATCGAGAACGGCTCCCTTCACTGGTTCCGCTGGTTCCGCCGGTCAGAGCGGGATGTTGCCGTGCTTCTTCGGCGGCAGCGCCTCGCGCTTGTTCCGCAGGGTGCGCAGCCCGCGGACGATGTGCCGGCGCGTCTCGGACGGCATGATCACCGCGTCGATGTACCCGCGCTCGGCCGCGACGTACGGGTTGAGCAGGGCGTCCTCGTACTCCTGGATCAGCTCCTGGCGCCGCTCGTCCTGCGCGGCCGGGTCCTCGATCGCGGCCAGCGTGCGGCGGTGCAGGATGTTGACCGCGCCCTGGGCGCCCATGACGGCGATCTGCGCGGTCGGCCAGGCCAGGTTGAGGTCCGCACCCAGGTGCTTGGAGCCCATGACGTCGTACGCGCCGCCGAACGCCTTGCGCGTGATGACCGTGATCAGCGGGACGGTGGCCTCCGCGTACGCGTAGATCAGCTTGGCGCCGCGCCGGATGATCCCGTCGTACTCCTGGTCGGTGCCGGGCAGGAAGCCGGGCACGTCCACGAAGGTGATCACCGGGACGTTGAACGCGTCGCAGGTCCGCACGAACCGCGCGGCCTTCTCCGACGCCTTGATGTCCAGGATGCCCGCGAACTGCATCGGCTGGTTGGCGACCACACCGACCGCATGGCCCTCGACCCGCCCGAAGCCGGTCAGGATGTTCGGCGCGAACAGCGCCTGGGTCTCCAGGAATTCGTGGTCGTCCAGGACATGCTCGATCGCGACATGCATGTCGTACGGCTGATTGGCCGAATCCGGGATCAGGGTGTCCAGCTCGCGGTCCGTGTCCGAGGTCTCCAGGTCCGCCTCCTCCGGGAAGGCGGGCGCCTCGGAGAGGTTGTTGGACGGCAGGTAGGACAGCAGGCCCTTGATGTACTCGATGGCGTCCTTCTCGTCACCCGCCATGTGGTGCGCCACGCCCGAGGTGGTGTTGTGCGTACGGGCGCCGCCCAGCTCCTCGAAGCCGACGTCCTCACCGGTCACCGTCTTGATGACGTCCGGACCGGTGATGAACATGTGCGAGGTCTGGTCCACCATGACCGTGAAGTCGGTGATGGCGGGGGAGTAGACCGCACCGCCCGCACACGGGCCGACGATCAGGCTGATCTGCGGGATCACACCGGAGGCATGGGTGTTGCGGCGGAAGATCTCGCCGTACATGCCCAGCGAGGCCACGCCCTCCTGGATGCGCGCGCCGCCGGAGTCGTTGATGCCGATGACCGGGCAGCCGGTCTTGAGCGCGAAGTCCATCACCTTGACGATCTTCTCGCCGAAGACCTCGCCCAGCGCCCCGCCGAAGACCGTGAAGTCCTGGGAGAAGACCGCCACCGGGCGGCCGTCGACCGTGCCGTAGCCGGACACCACACCGTCGCCGTAGGGGCGGGTCTGATCCAGCCCGAAATTGGTCGACCGGTGCCGCGCGAACTCGTCCAGCTCGACGAACGAGCCCTCGTCCAGCAGCAGATCGATGCGCTCACGCGCCGTCAACTTCCCCTTCGCGTGCTGCTTTTCCACGGCACGGGCGGAACCGGCATGGGTGGCTTCTTCGACCCGCCGTTGCAGATCCGCCAACTTGCCCGCGGTGGTGTGGATGTTTGCTTCCGGCTCGGACATCGGGATGCGGCTCCTGCTCGTCCTGGACTGGTGCTCGTACTGAGGGTGGTACGGGTTTGGCTACCGATTCGTAGCGTATCCGCGGGACTGCTCAGCGGCACTGCGTCGTTGACCACACCTAGGCTGGCCCCATGACGCCTCAACCACCGGAAAACCGGGACAAAGATGCCGGCCGCTGGAGTGACCTGAGCCGGCCGCCGCTGAACGCCACGGCGTTGCGCCGCGCCCTGGTACGCCCCGGTGCGCTCTGGACCTCCCTGGACGTCGTCCCCGCCACCGGCTCCACCAACACCGACCTGGCGGCCCGCGCGGCCGAGGGGAAGGCCGAGGAGGGCGCCGTCCTGGTGGCCGAGGAGCAGTCCGCCGGCCGCGGCCGGCTCAACCGCAGCTGGTCGGCGCCCCCGCGCTCCGGCCTCTTCTTCTCCGTCTACCTCACGCCCCGCGTCCCCGTGCAGCGCTGGGGCTGGCTCCCGCTGCTCACCGGAGTCGCCACCGCCACCGCCCTGTCCCGGACGGCCGGTATCGACACGTCCCTCAAGTGGCCCAACGACATCCTGGTCAGCTGCCCCGGGGATGCCGACGCCGACGCCCCGGGCCCGGACGGGACCCCCGGCACCGGCGAGCGCAAAGTGGGCGGCATCCTCGCCGAGCGGGCCGGCTCCGGCGTCGTCATCGGCATCGGCCTGAACGTCTCCCTCACCACCGGCGAACTCCCGGTGCCCACCGCCGGCTCCCTGGCCCTGGCGGGCGCCCGCACCACCGACCGCGACCCGCTGCTGCGCGCCGTCCTCCGCTCGCTGGAGGAGTGGTACGCCACCTGGCAGTCCGCCGTCGGCGACCCCGGCGCCAGCCGCCTCCAGGAGACCTACGCCGCGGGCTGCGCCACCCTGGGCCGCTCCGTACGCGCCGAACTCCCCGGGGACACCGCCCTCACCGGCGAGGCGGTGGCCATCGACGGGGACGGCCGCCTGGTCCTGGCCACCGCGAACGGCGTACGGCACCCGGTGGGCGCCGGCGACATCATCCACCTGCGCGCCACGGCGTCCCGGCGGCCCGGAGGCGACGACTCCCCGGAGCCGTGAGCCCGGCCGCGCCCCGCGCCCCCGGCCCCCTGTATCACGGCACCCGCCGCGCCGACGAGGGCCCGCCTCTTCCTTGGTCAGAGCCGACATGTGAGAGTGAGCCAGAGCACACCTGCCGTATCGTTGAGGCGGTCCGCCAGGGAGCGGGCCACCGGCGAGCAGTGATCGGAAGGGCAGTGCGCAGGGATCGGACAGGGAGCGGCCGGTGACCGCCGACGACTCGGGCGCCGCCTCGCGCGACACGGACACCGAGGACGAGGCAGTGAGCAACACCCCCGTCAACGACCCCCCAGGGGCCGGGGACGAGGGCGACGAGAACAACATCGCCGTCCGCCTCGAACAACTCATCCTCGGCGCCGACCGCCGCTACACGCCGTTCCAGGCGGCCCGCGGCGCCGGCGTCTCGATGGACCTCGCGGCCCGCTTCTGGCGCGCCATGGGCTTCGCCGACATCGGCCAGGTCAAGGCCCTGACCGAGGCCGATGTGCTGGCCCTGCGCCGGCTCGCCGGTCTCGTCGAGGCCGGACTGCTCAGCGAGGCCATGGCCATCCAGGTCGCCCGTTCCACGGGCCAGACCACCGCCCGACTGGCCGACTGGCAGATCGACTCCTTCCTGGAGGGCCTCACCGAGCCCCAGGACTCCGGCCTGACCCGTACGGAGATCACCTATCCGCTGGTCGAGCTGCTCCTCCCCGAGCTGGAGGAGTTCCTCGTCTACGTCTGGCGGCGCCAGCTCGCCGCCGCCACCGGCCGGGTCGTGCGGGCCCAGGACGACGTCGAGATGGTCGACCGCCGGCTGGCCGTCGGCTTCGCCGACCTGGTGGGTTTCACCCGGCTGACCCGCCGCCTGGAGGACGAGGAACTGGGCGAGCTGGTGGAGGCGTTCGAGACCACCTGCTCCGACCTGGTGGCCGCGCACGGCGGCCGGCTGATCAAGACCCTCGGCGACGAGGTCCTCTTCGCCGCCGATGACGCCGGGATCGCCGCCGAGATCGGGCTGCGGCTGATCGAGACGATGGCCCATGACGAGACGATGCCGGAGCTGCGGGTCGGCATCGCGTTCGGCACGGTCACGACCCGGATGGGCGATGTGTTCGGGACGACCGTCAACCTCGCCAGCCGTCTGACGTCGATAGCGCCGAAGGACACCGTGCTGGTGGACCAGGCGTTCGCCGAGGAGCTGGGCCGGATCGGTGACGCCCCGGTCTCCGAGGCCGATGCCGCGGCGGCGGAGAAGGCGGCCGAGGAGGGCACCGGCGCCCCGCCCCCGACGTACCGCTTCGCCCTCCAGCCGATGTGGCAGCGCCCGGTGCGCGGCCTGGGCGTCGTCGAGCCCTGGCTGCTGAGCCGGCGGGACTGAACCGGCGGGGCTTGAGGTGGCGCGTCTGAGGCGGCGCGACTTGAGGCGGCGCGGTTTACGGCCGGGGCACCGGCGGATGCGGCCTGCCCCGGGCCGGTACCGTGCCGCGCCCGCTTGTCCACAGCCGGTTTTCCACAGCCCGAAGTCCGTCCTGTTGCTCCGGGCCGCCGGCTGACATGATCCCCCTGTCAGGTCAACGACCGTTAACAGGGAGGGCTGTATGCAACGGGAACGGCAGCTGTTCGGTGCGGACGGCTGGGTCGCCGTCGAGCGGCACGGCTTCGTGGCGGAGCTGGTCATGGACCGCCCCAAGGCCATGAACGCGGTCTCGACGGCGATGGCCGACAGCCTGGCGCAGGCGTGCGCCGAGCTGGCCGCGGACCGCTCCGTACGGGCGGTGGTTCTCAGCTCCACCCATGAGCGGGCGTTCTGCGTGGGCGCCGACCTCAAGGAGCGCAACTCCTTCACGGACGCCGACCTGATGCGCCAGCGCCCGCACACCCGCGCCGCCTACACGGGCGTCCTGGAACTCCCCGTGCCGACCATCGCCGCGGTGCACGGCTTCGCGCTCGGCGGCGGCTTCGAGCTGGCGCTGGCCTGCGATCTGATCGTCGCCGACGGTACGGCCGTGGTCGGGCTGCCGGAGGTGTCGGTGGGGGTCATCCCGGGCGGCGGGGGTACCCAGCTGCTGCCGCGCCGGGTGGGCGCGGCGCGGGCGGCCGAGCTGGTGTTCACCGCGCGGCGGGTGCCGGCGCCCGAGGCCGTTCGGCTGGGCCTGGTCGACCAGCTGGCGGCGGACGGGCAGGACCGGGCCGAGGCGCTGGAGCTGGCGGCCCGGATCGCCCGCAATTCGCCGGTCGGCCTGCGGGCCGCCAAGCGCGCCATGCGGCTGGGGCACGGGCTGGACCTGCGGGCCGGCCTGGACCTGGAGGACGGCGCCTGGCGCAGCGTGGCCTTCTCCGGGGACCGGGCCGAGGGCGTGGCGGCCTTCAACGAGAAGCGGGATCCGGAGTGGCCCGGGGAGTGACAGCGGGCGGGGAGGTGGTGGCGGTGGGTGGGTTGGGCCCGGGGCCCGGGGGGGGGGAGAGGGAAACCGCTGCCCGCCGGCCGGGGGGCGACCCGTGGCGACCGCGCCGTGGCCGCAGCGCCCGCGCCGGGGCCGTAGCGCCCGCGCCGTGGCCGTAGCGCCCGCGCCGAGGCTGTAGCGCCCGCGCTGTGGCCGTGGCCGTAACGCCCGCGTCGAGGCCGTAACGCCCCCGCCGTGCCCGTAGCGCCCGCCGCCCGCCCCTCCCCGCGTACCCCCGGTCCCCGTACGATTACTCACCGTAAGAACCCTCCCGTATCCCGCCCGCACCCCTCCCCAACCCCTCTCACCCCCTTCCCCCGACCTCCGACCAGGGACGACGCGCATAACGCCCGGGTGTCGATCGCGCACGGAAAGGGGCGAAAGGGGTTAAACATTCCTACGCTGTAGTACAGAGCGTGCTCACGGTGACGGAATGCGAGGATCCGGTGACGGGCGAGGGCGATGCGAGGCTGCGGGCAGTGGTGGAGCTGGCGCAGGCGATGGCGGCCGCGCACACGCCGCGAGAATCGGCGCACGCCGCGGCGCTGGGGGTGCGCCAGGCCCTGGGCGGCTCCTTCGCGGCGATCTCGAAATGGGAGCGCGAGCTGGGCAAGCTCCGGGTGCTGGTCAATACCGGCGAACTCGCCGAGGGCGAGGAGGAGTTCCCGGACGACGAGAGCTACCCCGTCCATGAATTCCCGGAGATCGTCGGCTTTCTGCACGAGCAGTGGGCGGGCGGCGGTGAGCCCAGCGCCTGGGTGGAGACCGCCGAGGGGGCGCCCGGCCCGGCGTCCCGGGTGCCGGAGGAGGGCCCGGCCGGGGCCGGCGGCGGCAACCGCCAGCGGATGGCCGCACTGCGCCGCCGCGGCCGGGGCTGCTGTGTGGTCGCGCCGATCGTGCTGCACGGGCGGGCCTGGGGTGAGCTGTATGTCGCGCGGCGGACGGGGGAGCCGGTCTTCGGCCGGGCGGACGCCGACTTCGCGAGTGTGCTCGCCGCGGTGACGGCCGCCGGGATCGCGCAGACCGAGCGGCTGGCGGAGGCCCGCCGGCTGGCCTTCACCGATGCGCTGACCGGCCTCGCCAACCGCCGTGCCGTCGATATGCGGCTGGACGAGGCGCTGGAGCTGCACCGCCGGGACGAGGTGGTGGTCAGCCTGGTGGTGTGCGACCTCAACGGGCTGAAGCGGGTGAACGACTCGCGCGGCCATGCGGTCGGCGACCGCCTGCTGGAGCGCTTCGGCTCGGTGCTGTCGCTGTGCGGCGCGATGCTGCCGGGCACCCTCGTCGCCCGGCTCGGCGGTGACGAGTTCTGTCTGCTCGCGGTGGGGCCGCCGGCCGACGAGGTGGTCAAGGTCGCCGGTGAACTGTGCGACCGGGCAGGGGAGTTGGACCTCGGTGAGGGGGTCGCGGTCGGGGTCGCCTCGACCGGGGACCCGATCGGCCCGGTGCGCAGCGCCCGCCGGCTCTTCCGGCTCGCGGACGCCGCGCAGTACAAGGCCAAGGCGGCGCGGTCCGGCGAGCCGGTGATCGCCGGGCGGCACGGCGGCAAGGACGACCCGGTCGTCCGGCTCGCGGACGCCCCGGACCGGCGGACGGGACCGGAGCGCCGGCGCTTCCGGAGGTGAGGAGGTCCGCCCGTGCGGAGACGCGGGTCCGGACGTGGGTCCGTTGCCGAGATCGGTAAGGGGTGATCCTGAAATCCGGTGGTGACATCCGGCGATTCAGTCTCTAGGGTGCCTGAATATGGATATGCACACTGTGGTGCTGGGGACGTCCGGCACGACCGCACAGGACGTCATCGCGGTGGCTCGCGGCGCGGCCCGGATCGAGCTGTCCGAGGAAGCCCTCGCGGCCGTCGCCACCTCCCGCGCCTTCATCGATGAACTCGCCGCCAAGCCCGACCCCGTCTACGGCGTCTCCACCGGCTTCGGTGCCCTCGCCGTCCGCCACATCAGCCCCGAGCTGCGCGTCCAGCTCCAGCGCAACATCGTGCGCTCGCACGCGGCCGGGATGGGCCCGCGGGTCGAGCGGGAGGTCGTCCGCGCGCTGATGTTCCTGCGGCTCAAGACGCTCGCCTCCGGGTACACCGGCGTCCGCCCGCTCGTCGTCGAGACGATGGCCGCCCTCCTCAACGCCGGCATCACCCCCGTCGTCCACGAATACGGCTCGCTCGGCTGCTCCGGCGACCTGGCGCCGCTCTCGCACTGTGCGCTGACGCTGATGGGCGAGGGCGACGCGGAAGGCCCCGACGGCGTCGTACGGCCGGCCGCCGAGCTGCTGGCCGCGCACGGCATCGAGCCCGTCGAACTGCGCGAGAAGGAGGGCCTGGCCCTCCTCAACGGCACCGACGGCATGCTCGGCATGCTCGTGATGGCCTGCGCCGACCTCGCCCGGCTGTTCACCTCGGCGGACATCACCGCGGCCCTCTCCCTGGAAGCGCTGCTCGGCACGGACAAGGTCCTCGCGCCCGAGCTGCACGCCATCCGCCCGCACCCCGGGCAGGCCGCCGCGGCCGCCAACATGGCCAAGGTGCTGGCCGGTTCGGAGTTCACCGGGCACCACCAGGACGACGCCCCGCGCGTCCAGGACGCCTACTCCATCCGCTGCGCCCCGCAGGTCGCCGGCGCCGGCCGGGACACCCTCGACCACGCCCGGCTGGTCGCGGACCGGGAGCTGGCCGCCGCGGTCGACAACCCGGCGGTGCTGCCGGACGGCCGGGTCGAGTCCAACGGCAACTTCCACGGTGCGCCGGTCGCCTACGTACTGGACTTCCTGGCCATCGCCGCGGCCGACCTCGGATCGATCGCGGAGCGCCGTACGGACCGGCTGCTGGACAAGAACCGTTCGCACGGGCTGCCCGCCTTCCTGGCCGGTGACCCGGGTGTCGACTCCGGGCTGATGATCGCCCAGTACACCCAGGCCGCGCTGGTCAGCGAGCTGAAGCGGCTGGCCGCGCCCGCGTCGGTGGACTCCATCCCGTCCTCCGCGATGCAGGAGGACCATGTCTCGATGGGCTGGTCGGCGGCGCGCAAGCTGCGCACCGCGGTCGACAACCTGACCCGGATCATCGCCGTCGAGCTCTATGCGGCGACCCGTGCCATCGAGATGCGGGAGGGTCTGACGCCGGCCCCCGCCACCCGCGCCGTACTGGACGCGGTGCGCGGAGCGGGCATCCAGGGGCCGGGCGAGGACCGCTTCCTGGCGCCGGACCTGGAGAGCGCGTATGCGTTCGTCCGGGACGGGAAGCTGGTGGCGGCCGTGGAGCCGGTCACGGGCGTGCTGGCCTGACGACGGCGGGTCCCGGCCGGGACCCGTCTCTCGGCCGGCCCCGTCTCTCAGCCGGTCTCGTCGCGGGTGCGGCGGACGGAGTAGCTGACCAGGCCGGCGCCGAGCGCGAGACAGGCGGCGCCGCCGATCACATACGGCGTGGTGTCCGGGCTGCCGGTGTCGGCGAGGAAGTGCGGCCGGCCGGCGGGGCGGGCTCCGGCACCGGATCCGCTGCCGTCCGAGGTGGCCGCCGTGGACCCGTTGACGGCCTCCTGTGCCCCGCTGACCGCGCGGTCGGCGGGGCCGGGACCGTGCGGTGCGGACGCCACCCGCAGCGCGGAATCCGACGCACCGTCATGCCCCGCGGTGGCATTGGCGGACGGCACGAACCCCAGGGCGAACAGCACCGATCCCGCGGCCGCGGCGGTCAGCAGTGGTCGTCGTGCGGTCACGGCAGCGATCCCCCTTGTGGGTGCGGCGAATTGGCCGTTGACCTCAGATGTTAATGACCGCCGCGGGTCGCGGGGAAGTCGGGAGCCGTCCATGCCTAACCTCCGTGCTATGAGCAATGGTGAGACATCACGGTTTGTGCGCCTTCATGTGGAATTGATCATGGAGGTCACCGACGCGGCCCGGCTGACCGGCGCCGCCGTCGACCACATCGACGGGGACCCCTCGCTGCCCGGCGAGGAGCGCAGACAGTCGCTGGAGACGGTCCGGGAGGACCCGGCGGAGGCGCTGGCCCATCTGATCGACCCGTTCGACCTCGTCACCAAGGTGCCGGGCGCCGAACTCGCACAGGCATCCTGGAGCAGCGAGGAGCTGACCGACTACGACCCGGACGCCGAGTGGGACGCGGCGGAGTGGGATCTGGCGGACGACGCGGACGGGGAGGGCTGACCGGAACCCCCGATGACCACGGCCCCCGTATGGCTCCCCGCCGTACGGGGGCCGACTACGTGGCGGTGCGCCCGCGCCGGATGATCACCCTTTTGACCGGTCCAGGCCATAAGTGGCCTTCCCCACACTTTGTGGAGGCATGGAACGGGCGAAAAGGAAAAGGCGTTCAAATGGCGTCGGCCGGAATGCCAGGCGTCCATATGAGCCGGCGTTCAGTTGGCTGCTCGCTCGGGGAACGTGCGAAATCGGTAGCAATGGAGATACGTGTGATGACGGACAGCAAGCGCCGGAAGGGCTTCATAGCCAGCGCCGCGCTGCTCGGGGGCGTACTCACGCTTGCGGCGTGTGGCGGCAGCAGTGCGGCCGACCGAGGTCATGACGGCGCTGACGCCACCTGGCACGAGAACATCCGCCAGGTGGACGAGGCGGCGGCGAAGGACGCCTCCGACGCCAAGATCACGATCCTCCCGGAGGACGGCGCCACCGACACGGGCGTCAACAGTGACGCGAGTGTCACGGTCAGCGACGGGAAACTCACCGATGTCACCATGACCTCGGTCGAGACCAAGCAGCCGGTCGAGGGGACGCTGTCCGCCGACGGCAGCTCCTGGAAGCCGGACCAGCCGCTGAGCCGCTCGACGAAGTACAAGGTCACCGCGCATGCGGTGGACTCCCAGGGACGTAAGGCGGTGGAGAATTCCAGCTTCACCACCGTCGCCCCGGCGAACAGCTTCATCGGAAACTTCACGCCGGAGGACGGCTCGACCGTCGGCGTCGGCATGCCGGTGTCGATCAACTTCGACAAGCCGGTCAAGAACAAGGCGGACGTGCAGTCCGCGATCAACGTCGCGTCGAGCAGCAACCAGCGGGTCGTCGGCCACTGGTTCAACGACAAGCGGCTGGACTTCCGTCCCCAGAACTACTGGAAGGCGAACTCCGAGGTCACCATGGAGCTCGGCCTGGACGGCGTCGAGGCGTCGCCGGGCGTCAAGGGCATCCAGAACAAGACCGTCAGCTTCCACGTCGGCCACTCGCAGATCAGCACCGTCGACACCAAGGCGCACGAGATGACCGTGGTGCGGGACGGCCGGACCCTCAAGACCATTCCGATCTCGGCCGGCAGCGACGAGAACGCCACCTACAACGGCAAGATGGTCATCTCCGAGCGGTTCAAGCAGACCCGGATGAACGGTTCGACGGTCGGCTTCAAGAAGCACAACGGCAAGGGCGAGTACGACATCCCCGATGTGCCGCACGCCATGCGCCTGACCAATTCCGGCACCTTCATCCACGGCAACTACTGGGGCAAGGGCATCTTCGGCAAGGCCAACACCAGCCATGGCTGCATCGGCCTGGAGGACGCCAAGGGAGCCAAGGACCCCAAGACGGACGGCGCCTGGTTCTTCGACCACTCGCAGACCGGTGACGTGGTCGACGTCGTCAACTCCCCCGACAAGAGCGTCAAGCCGGACAACGGCCTGAACGGCTGGAACATGGGCTGGTCGCAGTGGGTGGCCGGCAGCGCGGTGCAGTGACGGCCTGCTAGGAACGGCCGGCCCGGCACCCTGACCGCCGGGACTGCCGGGTGACCTGACCGCCCACCGCTCGCATCACCGCTCGAAGCGACCGATGCCCGGAGCGCCGAAAATACGGCGCGCCGGGCATCGTCGCTGCGTACGGTCCGCCCTATGAACATCGACACCGACGCCTGGTTCACCGTGCTCGCCGCCGCCCGTGCCCACGACCGGCCGGGCGGCCCGGCCCTCGAACGGGCCGCCGAGGCCGGCCGGCTGCGGATCCCCTCCCTGCACAGCCGCGCCGTCCCCGTCGCGCTGCCGGCCCCCGGCGGCGCCACCGGCTACGCGGGCGTCGCCCTGCTCCGCCTCCACGACACCGAGGAGAACGCCGGCACCGCCTTCCTCGACACCCTGACGGTGCACCCCGCCCGGCGCGGCCGCGGGGTGGGCCGGGCGCTGTGGGAGACGGTGCGCGCGAGGCTGGCCGCCGAGGGCCGTACCTCCGTGAGCACCCTGGCGGAGCGCGGCGGCGCGGGCGAGCGGTTCGCCGTCGCCCGGGGCGCGGAGTGCGCGCTGCCGCTGGTGGCCTACGTACAGGACGTGCGGACCGCCCCCACCCCGGCCACGGGCGTCGCGCTCCCCGCCGGCTATCGCTTCGCCACCTGGAGCGGCGTCGTCCCCGACGAGCATGCCGCCGCCCACGCCCGCGCCCATGACGCCATGGAGGACGCCCCGGCCGGCGACCTGGACGCACAGCACGACCCCTGGGACGCCGAGCGGATACGGGCCGCGGCCCGGGTCGTCCTGGACCGTGGCGGTGTGCTGCTGACCGTGGCGGCCCTCGCGGAGGCCGACGGCGCCGTGGCCGGCTACACCGAACTCATGCTGCCCACCCCGGACTCCGTACAGGCCGTGCAGTACGACACCGTCGTCGTCCCCGCCCACCGCGGCCGTGGCCTCGGCCGGGCCGTCAAACTGCGGATGCTGGAGTACCTGCGCGCGCGGCGGCCGGACGTACGGGAGATCGAGACGACGGTCGCGGACGAGAACGCCCCGATGCGGGCGGTCAACGCCGCCCTCGGCTACCGGGCGGAGCGGCCCCTCGGCCTCTACCAGGTGCGGCTCTGAGGCCGGGGCCCGGCGACCGCCTCCCGGGAGTGCGCCGGCGGGCCCTCCGTACAGTGAACGGGTGAGTGAGCGCGGAGGAAAAGGGCGCGGCGGGCCGTCGCCGTCGGCCGGTGAACTGGTCGGGCAGGTGCTCGGCAGCGTCCGTTACGCGCCGGACGGCGAACGGGCCGAGGACGCCATCGAGGCGGGTGCCTCGATGCTGGCGGCGGACGGGGCCGGCTGGGCGGCGGTGAGCGCGGCGGTGGTCGAGGCCGCCGTGGCGGGCGTGCGGCAGTGCTGGGCGGGCGGCTGGCACCCCGCCGACCTGGCGCGGATCGTACGGCGCGAGGCCGCCGACACCGCCCTCGTGGCGCTGGTCGTCGACGCCATCGCGGCCGAGGCGGCCCGGACGCCGGCCGGCCGCCCGGCTCCGGACCCGCGCTGGGCCGAGCAGCTGCGGCACCTCGGCGCCGAGGTCTGGTGGCCCGCCGACACCGGCTACCTCGACGCCCTGGCCCGGCGCCGCCGCTCCTCCCGCTTCGAGACCGCGTACGACGTGCTGGCCGCGCTGCGCCTGCTCGCCCGGCTGCCCCGGATCACCCCGCTGCCGGCCCCGCCGCAGCCAGGCGCCAGGAGCGGGCCGGCCGGTGACGCCGCGGCACGTGCCCTCGGGCGGATCCGCGGTCTGCTCGCCAAGGCCGAGGCGACCGACTACGCCGAGGAGGCCGAGGCGCTGTCCGCCAAGGCGCAGGAGCTGATGGCCCGGCACAGCATCGACGAGGCGCTCCTCGACCGCGCGGACGGCGCCCCGGGCGGCCGGACCGACGGCCCGTCAGCGGTCCGTATCGGCATCGAGGGCCCCTACGAACAGGCCAAGGCGCTGCTGCTCGACGCGGTCGCGGCCGCCAACCGCTGCCAGGCCGTCTGGGCCGCCGACGTCGGCTTCTCCACCCTCATCGGCTTCGCGTCCGACCTGGAGGCGGCCGAGATGCTCTACACCTCGCTGCTGCTCCAGGCCACCGCCGCGATGAACCGCGCGGGCGACGCCGTCCATGCCCGCGGCCGCGCCCGCCGCACCCGGGACTTCCGCCAGACCTTCCTGGTGGCCTACGCCGACCGCATCCGCGACCGGCTCGCGGCGGCCACCGCCGACGCCACGGCCGCCGCCACCGCCGAGTCCGCCGCTACGGCCCCCGACCTCCTCCCGGTCCTCGCCGCCCGCGCCCTCGCCGTCGAGCGGACCACCGGCGCCCTCTTCCCCGACACCGCCCCGGTCCGCCTCCGCGGCGTCCGCGACGCCGACGGCTGGCACCAGGGCAGAGCGGCGGCCGACCGGGCCCGGCTGGGGGAGGGGTGACGTAGGGGGCGGCCGACGACGGTCACGGCGGCGGGCACGCGCCGTCAGCCGTGAGCCGTGAGCCGTGAGCCGTCAGCCCTCCGCCGTCACGGGGCGAAGTACGCGCCCGGCGGCACCCCGACCGCCCGTCGGAAGGCCGCGACGAAGGCACTCGGGGAGGCATAGCCCACCCGGGCCGCCACCGCCACCACCGTCGCGCCGCCGGCCAGCAGCGGCATCGCCGCCTGGAGCCGGATCCGGGTGCGCCACTGCCCGTACGGCATACCGGTGTCCGCCACGAACGCCCGCGCCAGCGTCCGGCCGGCGGCGCCGGTGGCGTGCGGGTTCCGGCCGGAATCCACAGCGCCATGGAGGGCGGCAGCACCCAGGTGGTGCCGGTGGCCCGTACGGCCAGAACTCCCCGCCGTGCCCAGGCCAGTTGATGGTGCTCATGGCGATGGCGGGCGAACCACTGCCCCCGGTCCATCGCGAAGCTCCCGACGACGACCGCCGCCCCGCGGGCGGCCCCGGCGGCGCCACCTGACCGTCCGCCGCCGCGCGCCCGGCCGGCGGCTCCACCGCGTCCAACACCGCGCTCTCGTCCGGCCGTTCAGCGCTGTCCGTCCTGCGATACAACATGTCCCCCTGTCGCGTGGTGGTGGCCACCGCGGCCGCTCCCTACGCTCGCCGCATGACCTCCATGAATCGCTATCACCAGTGGGTGTGCAACTCCCGGATGTGGGCCCGCGCGGTGGAGAAGGACCTGCTGCCCTGGGCGCTCGAAGACGTCCCCCTGGGCGCCGACACCCTGGAGATCGGGCCCGGTTACGGCGCCACGACGCGGGTGCTGACGCGACGGACCGGCGGCCGGCGGGCAGCGGGCAGCGGGCCCAGGGCCGGCCCGGGACCAGGGCCTGGGCGTGGCCCTACGCCAGCAACCCGCGCTCCAGCGCCGTGATCACGGCCGCGGTCCGGTCCGACACCTCCAGCTTCTTGAACGCCCGCAGGAGATGGGTCTTGACCGTCGCCTCACCGATGAACAGCTGCCGGCCGATCTCGGCATTGGTCAGCCCCTGGCTGACCAGCCGCAGCACCTCGCACTCCCGGCCGGACAGCAGCGGCGCCTCCACCGCCCGCGCCCGGAACAGCTTGGGGGCCAGCGACGGCGTCAGCACGGTCGCCCCGCGCGCCGCACCGTGCACCGCGTCGATCAGCTCCGCCCGGGAACTGCCCTTGAGGAGATAGCCGGCCGCGCCCGCCTCCACGGCGCGCAGGATGTCGCCGTCGTCCTCGTAGGTGGTGACGATGACGACCTTGGTGCGCGGCGACCGCCGCAGGATGTGGCCGGTGGCGGCGACCCCGTCCATCGCGCCCATCCGCAGATCCAGCAGCACCAGGTCCGGGGTCAGCCGCTCCGCCAGCGTCACGGCCTCCTCACCGCAGCCCGCCTGCCCCACGACCTCGATGCCCGGGTCGGATTCGAGCATGGCGCACAGGCCCTCGCGGACGACGGGATGATCGTCCGCGAGCAGCACCCGCACCACGGCCGGGTCCTCAACGCCCTTCATGTGCCGCCTCCGTCCGCCGTTCCGCCACTTCGGGGCGCGGTGCCGACGGCTCCTCCGGGCGTCCCGCCGCCTCGTCCAAGGGCACCGTCACCTCGACGACGGTGCCCGCTCCCGGCTCGCTCAGCACGCTCATCGCCCCACCGATCTCCGCCAGCCGGGCCGCCATGCCCCGCAGCCCGAACCCGCCGTCCTCGTCCCCGCCGCCGGGCCCGTCCGGCCCGCCCTGTGCCGCACCACGCTCCGCCTCCGCCGCGTCGAACCCCTTGCCGTCATCGGTGACCTGGAGCCCGACGTGCCCTTCGCCGTACCGCAGCACCAGGTCCACCGCACGGGCATCGGCGTGCTTGCGCACATTGGTGCCGGCCTCCTGCGCGGCCCGCAGCAGGACGACATTGACCGCCATCGGCAGCGGCCGCTCGTCCCCGTCGACGGTGAACCGCGCCAGCAGCCCGGTCTGCGCGGCCAGCCCGTCCGCCTGCCGCCGCAGCGCCTGCGCCAGGGAACTCTCCCGCAGCGAAGCGGGCGTCCGGTCGGCGACGAAGGAACGGGCCTCCGCCAGGCTCTCCTTGGCCATCCGCCCGACCAGCGCGAGGTGCTTCCGGGCGACGGCGGGAGCGCCCTCCACCTCCGCGTCGGCCGCCTGCACCAGGCTGATGATGCTGGTCAGGCTCTGCGCCAGGGTGTCGTGAATCTCGCGCGCCAGCCGCTCGCGCTCGGCGGAGATCCCGGCCTGGTGCGACAGCCGGGCCACCTGCTCGCGGTTCCGCCGTAGCTCCTCGATGAGTTCGGCGTGCTCCCGGTTCTGCCGTACCACCCGCTTGATCCACAGCCCGAGGAGCACGGACAGCGCGATCCCGAGCAGCGACGCCAGCAGCACGAACAGCATCAGCGGGGCGGTGGCGCCGCCCTGGAGCCACAGCATCGTGACGGGGACGAGATTGCCGAGCACGCCGGCCACCACGGCCGGCCGGGTGTCCAGGCTCATCATCAGCATCGGGACCAGCGCGAACAGCGCGAACGCACTCGTCAGATCCACCGCGGTGGCGAGCCCGAACAGCCCGAAGAGCCCGCCGGCGAAGACCGCGTTCCGCCGGTCCCGGTCATGACGCAGCATCAACGGCCGCCCGATCCCCGCGTACCAGGGCACGGCCAGCGTCAGCGCACCGATGGCGATCAGCCGCCCGGTCTGCGGTACGGCGGAGGTGAACACCAGCCCCGTGGTGACCAGATAGCAGATCACGAAGTAGCTGTCCCACAGCCCGAACCAACGCACCCGTGCGTCGGGCGCGCGCCGCGCCTCACGCGTCACCGTGTCCATCCCCCTGCATCCGAACGGCCCCGCACCGGGGCGCGGGCGCCATCGTGCCACCGCGGCCCCAGTCCTATCACCCCGGCTTCCGCCCCGGCCGCGCTGTCCACCGACCGGTGGACAGCTGAATCCACCGGCCGGTCGTACCCCCACAACAAGGGGTCGCCATAACGTCGTTGACGGCGGTCGGCGGACAGCGCAGAAACCGCCGGAGCAACACACCTCGCAGCATTGCGGAAAGGCCCCGGAATTCCATGAACCACCTGAGTCAGTTCGTTATCGCGCTGATTGCCAGCGTCTCCATTCTCACCATCATCCTGGCGACCGACCTGGGCCGCCGCCGGGTCACCAATATGCGCATGCTGCGCTCCGTACTCGCGGTCGCCGTCATCATCGCGATCTTCGTGGACTCGTTCCCGACCTCGGGGAATGCCCCGTCCTTCCAGCTCATCGGCGTCGGCGTGGGCGTGATCTGCGGTCTGGTCGCCGGCGTCCTGCTCCCCGCCCACCGCGGCGCCGACGGGCAGATCTACACCATCGGCGGATTCGGCTACGCCCTGGTCTGGATCGTCCTCTCCAGCGCCCGCGTCCTTTTCGCCTATGGCGCCGAGCACTGGTTCGCCGAGGGCCTGATCCGCTTCAGCATCGAAAATGAGCTCAGCGGTCCGGACGTCTACTCCAATGCCTTTGTCTTCATGTCCCTGGCCATGGTTCTCACCCGCACCGCGGTGCTCGTGGCAAAGCGCCGCCGCATCCGCCTTTCGCCCGCGGAGCCGGTGGGGACGGAAGAGCAGCCGGCCGCGGTCTGAGGGCCGCCCGCGACGTCCGGCCGGACCGCTCCGGTCAGGCGTGCTCGGCCATCCGCGCCGCACCGCGGAACACCTGCGCCGTATGCCAGCGGATGTGCTCGGGGGCCACCCTGGGGCATCCGCTCTGGGGGCCGATGAGCGGTTGGCCGGTGAGGGCGAGCACCTGGGCACGGGCCGCGGCGCCATGGCCCACGAACTCCCGGGAGACAGCGATCCGCCGGCCGCCGTCCAGGCCGAGTACGCCCCGGTCGAACAGCTTGTGGTGCAGCGAGCACAGACACAGGCAGTTGGCGAGGTCGTCCGGCCCCTGGAAGGCCCACCACTGGACATGGGCGGCTTCCAGCCCGACCGGCACCCGGCCGAGCGACCCGTCGAACCCGCAGAAGGCGCAGCGGTACTCGTAGGCCACCAGTACCTGCCTGCGCAGCTCGGCCGCGCGCCGGCGCTCGGCCGCCGGGCCGGCGGTGCGCACCGCCGCCACCGGTTCGAGGTCGAGTCCGACGGCGGCGGTGAGGTCCGCGTGGAGCGACGGCGGGAAGTGGCTGTCCAGCAGCAGCTGCGCCAACCGCCCGAGCAGCGCCGGGTCCGTGGACAGCGCGGCGCGCAGGTCCGGGACGAGCTGCCCCCGCGCACCGCTCTCCCGCAACACCCGGACCCCGGTGCCCGGACTGGCCTCCCCGTCGTCGGTGCGCACCTCCCAGACGCCGTCACTGATGAGATGGTGGAACGGGTACGAGGGCGAGGTCCGGTGCGCGGGACCGTAGTCCTGTAGCAGTTCCGCCAGATCACGCTCGATGTCCGAGTAGCGCAGCGAGCCGTCGGGCTGCCGCTGGAACCGCCCCAACGCATAGAGCAGCAACAGGGGTTTGTGCGGCGCACGGGTTCCGTTGTGCGTCCACTGCCGCAGATTTCCCACCCGCTCGATCCACTCCATGACAGGCGACTGTAGGACGGGTGGTGAACCGGCTGCCCGCGCGGGACCTCGATGCGGAACGGGATTGAACCGAAGCCCCCGGCCGCACGTACAGATAACGGCGGCCGAATCCCCGGTTCCGGTCCGCCGTGCCACCACCGGCCTCGCACGGAAGGACCTTCGGGTTGCCGCACTCCACGCGCCTCAGCCAGCCGCCGAACTCGACGAAGGCAACCACGACGGAGGCCCCGCCGCCGGACGGCCCTCCGGAGACGCCGGACGGTCCTCCGGAGACGCCGGACGGTCCTCTGGAGGAGACGCCGGACGGTCCTCCGGAGCGGACGCCGGACGGTCCTCTGGAGCAGACGCCGGACGGTTCTCTGGAGGAGACGCCGGACGCTCCTCGGGATCACACGCCGGACGTCGAGACCGCCGCGGAAGTCGAGACCCCCGCC
Source organism: Streptomyces sp. NPDC127097 (assembly GCF_042724075.1). Taxonomy (NCBI): domain Bacteria; kingdom Bacillati; phylum Actinomycetota; class Actinomycetes; order Kitasatosporales; family Streptomycetaceae; genus Streptomyces; species Streptomyces sp. NPDC127097. The sequence goes on from NZ_JBHXFI010000001.1 coordinate 299,216, forward strand.
GACGTCGAGGCCGTCGCCCGCCGCGGCCGGCGGGACCGGTATCCGGCCGTCGCGCGGGCCGTGCGGTGGACGGTCACCGCGCTGGCCGCCGTGCTGGTGCTCGGTGCGCTGCTCCTGCCGAACCAGCTCACCCGCCTCACGCCCGGCGAGTTCCTGCGGATCCCGGTGGAGGGCATCTTCGGCGCGGCCCTGCTGCTGCTCCTGCCGCCGAGGGCGCGGCGGGTGGCGGCGGTGATCGCCGGGGTCGGCCTCGGCCTGCGGACCCTCTTGAACTGCCTCGACATGGGCTTCTACTCGGTGCTCGCGCGGCCCTTCGACCCGGTGCTCGACTGGATCCTGTTCGACGACGCCGAGTCGTTCCTCAAGGACTCGATAGGGCAGGCGGGCGCGATCGGAGCCGTGGCCGGCGTCGTGCTCCTCGTGCTCGCCCTGCTCGTCCTCATGACGCTGGCGGTCGTCCGGCTCAGCCGCCTCCTGGTACGGCACAGCGCCGTGGCGACCCGTACCACCCTCGTGCTCGGCACCGTCTGGATCACCTGCGCGGCGCTCGGCGTCCAGCTCGCCGGGGTCCCGGTCGCCGCCACCAACACCGCCGACCTCGTCCGGGACAGTGCGCAGCGGCTGCGCGCGAGCCTGGCCGACCAGCAGGTGTTCGCCAAGGAAGCGCGCGCCGACGCCTTCCGCGACACCCCGCCGGACCAGCTGCTGACCGGACTGCGCGGCAAGGACGTCATCTTCACCTTCATCGAGAGCTACGGCCGCAGCGCGATCGCGGACCCGGCGATGGCGTCGCAGGTCGACGCGGTGCTCAAGGACGGGACCAAGCGGCTGCGCAAGGCCGGGTTCGCCTCCCGGAGTGCCTGGCTCACCTCACCCACAGCGGGCGGCGGCAGCTGGCTGGCCCACTCCACCTTCATGTCCGGCCTGTGGATCAAGAACCAGCAGCGCTACCGCACCGTCACCTCCAGCGACCGGATGCCCCTCACCGACGCCTTCAAGCGCTCCGGCGCCTGGCGCACGGCCGGCATCATGCCGGGCGTCACCCGCTCCTGGCCGGAGGGCAAGTTCTACGGCCTCGACCACGTCTACGACACCCACCATCTCGGCTACCGGGGCCCCCAGTTCAGCTGGTCGCGGGTGCCCGACCAATACAGCCTGTCGGCCTTTGAACGCCTGGAGCACGGCAAGCGCCATCACAAGCCGCTGATGTCGGAGATCATCCTCGTCTCCAGCCACAACCCCTGGGCACCCATCCCCAAGATGATCGGCTGGGACGAACTCGGCGACGGCTCCGTCTACAACGGCATCAAGAAGGCGGGCAAGGACCCCAAGGAGGTGTGGAAGGACCCCGCACAGGTACGGAACGAGTACCGCCGCGCCATCCAGTACTCGCTGCACAGCCTCATCTCGTACATGGAGAAGTACGGCAACAAGAACACCGTGCTCGTCTTCCTCGGCGACCATCAGCCCGTCCCGACGGTGACCGGCGAGAACGCCAGCCGGGACGTGCCGGTCGCGCTGGTCGCACACGACCCCGCCGTGCTGGACCGGATCTCCGGCTGGAACTGGCAGGACGGCCTGAAGCCCGGCCCGAAGACCCCGGTCTGGCGGATGGACACCTTCCGCGACCGCTTCCTGACCGCCTTCGGTCCCTGGGGCGGGGCGGCGTCACCCCGGGCCGGCCACTGACCGCCGGGCTGCCGCACACCCTGCCGTCACACGCCCGCCGTCACACCCCCGCCGTCAGCCCCTTGATCATCCGGTCGAGAAGGCGGTCGAAGACGGCCTGCGGTGCCGAGTCATGGCTCGGCACCGCCAGGGCCTCCGCGAGTCGGGGATACCGGCCGTCCACGGCGACGGACCGGAGGTAGCGGTCCTGGGCGTCGAGGAGTTCACCGGACGGGCGGCCGCCGGCTTCGACCGCCCGTTCCTGGGCCAGTTCGTAGGACACATGGCTGGCCACGAAACCGGTGAGCAGACTGAAGGTCTCCAGCCGGGCCGGCGCCTCCAGCCCCACGGGGGCGAGCACGGCGAGGGCGTACTCCAGGGCGGCGAGCGCGTTCGGGCCGAGCGTCTGCCGTGCGGACAGGGCCGCGGGCAGCCACGGGTGGCGCCGCATGATCGTGCGCTGCTCGCGGGCGAACTGCCGGAGATCGGCCCGCCAGTCGCCGGACGGCGCGGCCGGCAGCCGGTGGTCGCCGCTCACCTGGTCGATCATGAGCTCCAGCAGCGTCTCCTTGTTGGGGACGTAGCTGTAGAGCGACATCGTGCCGGCCCCGATCCGGGCCGCGACCGCGCGCATGGTGACCGCGGCGAGCCCTTCGGCATCGGCGAGGGCGATGGCCGCGGTGGTGATCGCGGCGCGGCTGTGGGCCGGCGGCCGCCCCCGTCGCGGGCGTTCGGCCTGCGACCAGAGCTGCTCGGGATCCACACCGGCACTACGGCCGGCTGAGCCTGTACGGGGCACGGCAACCTCTCCTCACTCCTGCCGGCCATCCAATCACCCCCGCATCCCGCACGCCGTACGGGAACCGAATCCCCGCTGTACGGAGCGGAGATGACCCGGCCGCGCACCCCGCCCCGGAACGCCCCTGGGCACCCGCCGACTCCTGGCTTCGCGCCCCGGGCCCGGTGTGGTCCCCGGCTCAGCCCTGGGCGGTGGGCCGGACGACGATCTCGTTCACATCGACCCCGGCGGGCTGCTCGATGGCGAACGCGATGGCGCGGGCGATCGCCGCGGGCGGCATGGCGAGCTCGTCCCGCATCTTCGTGATCTCCGCCCTGACCCGGCTGTTGGTGGACGCCTCGGCGAAGTCGGTGGCGGTCACCCCGGGCGAGACGGTGGTCACCCGCAGCGCGTCGCCGGCCTCCTGGCGCAGCCCTTCGCAGATCGCCCGGACCGCGTACTTGGTACCGGCGTAGACCGCCATGGCGGGGACGACACGAAAGGCCGCCGTGGACGCGGTGGTGATGAAGTGGCCGCTGCCCTGCGCGCGGAAGACCGGCAGCGCGGCGGCGATGCCGTGCAGGACCCCCTTCACATTGACGTCGACCATGTGGTCCCACTCCTCGACCCGCAGATCATCGAGCGGCGAGATCGTGCCCACCCCGGCGTTGCCGACCAGCACATCGAGCCGCCCGAAGCGCTCACCGGCCAGCGCGACCAGGGCGTGCAGATCGTCCCGCCGGGTCACATCGGTGCGGAGGTGCACGGCCGTGCCACCCGCCTGCTCGATCCGGGCCGCCACCTCCGCCAGCCGCTCGGACCGACGCCCGCCGAGCACGAGCCGCGCCCCCCGCTCGGCGAGCAACGACGCGGTCGCCGCACCGATACCGCTGCCGGCTCCCGTAATAGCCACCACTTTTCCTGCAATTCCAGACATGAGCTCTTCCCTTCGTCTCGCGGCATGGGGTCTGCGGCCCGGCCTGCCCGTGGGCCCGGCCTGCCCCGCGCCCTGCCCTCACCCACGAGTCTCGGGAACTCTTAGCCTGGTATCCAGAACGTACTTATTCTGGAACTGAAGGTGCCATGCCACTACAGCCGGACCAACGCCGTCAGTTGGCCGCGTTCCTGCGCAGCCGGCGGGAACGCCTCACCCCCGACGAGGTCGGCCTCCCGCAAACCGCGCGCCGTCGCACGCCAGGACTGCGCCGGGAGGAGCTGGCACTACTCGCCGGGATCAGCGCCACCTGGTACACGTACCTGGAGCAGGGACGGAAGATCCGCGCCTCCGAACAGGTACTGACCGCCCTGGCCACGGCCCTGCGGCTCGACCGCCACGAGCGCGCCCACCTCCTCCGACTCGCCGGACACACGGCCGCCGACGCCCCAGCGGAACGCGAACCGCTCCCGCCCGACGCGGCAGCCGTGCCCGCGCTGCTCCAGCCGAACCCGGCGTACATCATCGGCGGCACCTACGACGTGCTCAGCCACAACCGGGCGGCCGCCGCACTCTTCCCGCGGCTCATCGACCACCAGGCGCAGCGGCCGCCCAACTTCGTCCGCTGGGTCTTCCTCGAACCGCTGGCCCGGGACATCGTGATCGACTGGGAAGCCGAGGCCCGCGCCCTCCTCGCCCGCCTCCGCACCCAGGCCGGCCGCCACCCCACCGACCCGCGCTACACCCGCCTGATCGACGAGCTGACCGACCACAGCCCGGAAGCGCGCTCCTGGTGGCGCCAGTACGAGGTCCAGCCCCGGCACAGCGGCCACAAGCGCCTGAACCACCCCCGACGCGGCCCGGTCGCCTACACCTACACCGCCTTCCACCTGGCCGAACAGCCGGACCAGACACTGGTGGTGTACGTCGATGCGGCGACGGCACCCGGGCAGCCGCTGCCCGAGCAGTGAGACCGTGACGCGTCAGGGCGCATCAGGACGCGTCAGAACGAGGGAGGGCGCGTCAGGACGGGGCAGGGGACGTCAGAACGAATGAGGGCACGTCAGCGCGCGCGGTGAAGGCGGCGGTGCAGTGCACGCACCTGCTCCGCCAGGCCGGGAACCGGGCCCTCCACCACGAGGCCGGGCACGACGTCCCGGATCGGGAGGGCGCGTACGGGAGGGCCGGGAATCCCCAACTCGCCGCGCCAGGCCGTCAGTTGCTCGGAGGAGCTCACGTACACGATGCGCCCCAGCCCGGCCCAGCCGTGCGCGGCGGCACACATCGGGCAGTGCTCACCGGAGGTGTAGACGGTCGCCGCCGCTCGTTCCTCGGGGGACAGGTGCGCCGAGGCCCAGCGCGCCAGCTCAATTTCCGGGTGACGGGTCTGATCGCCCGAGCCCACCCGGTTGCGGTCCTCGGCGAGGACGCTCCCGTCCCCGCCGACGAGCACCGAGCCGAACGGTTCGTCGCCCGCCTCCAGCGCCTCGGTTGCCAGCTCCACGCAGCGGCGCAGGTGCCGCAGTTCAGTCTCGTTCACGACGATGCTCCCAGCACGCGGTCTCCAGGGATGCTAAGCCCTTGCCCCCTTCGAGGTCAGCGGCGCGGCAACACGCCCGGAACGGACACCGCGCGGGCCCCACGCCGACGCCGCTCCGCCGCAGGCCGTTCGTCCCGCTCCGCCGACCGTTCGTCCTGCTCCGCCGGCCGTTGCCTCACTCCACGGGCCGTTGCCTCACTCCACGGGCAGCTCGGCCTCGATGAGGTCGGCCGCCCGCCGGGTGCCGCCCTCGCCGGCCATCTCCCGCTGAATGGCCGCGAGGCGCCGCGCCACGTCCGGGTCGTCGACGAGCGCCAGCACCGCCGAGCGGAGGGTGGCGGCGTCCGCCTGGTCCATCGGCACATGACGGGCCACGCCGAGCCCCTGGAGCATGTCCGCGTTGCCGAACTGGTCAACGGCCTGCGGTACGGCCACCATGGGCGTGGCAGTGGCCAGCCCCTCCTGGCTGCCCCCCGCCCCGGCGTGCGTGATGAACGCATCGGCCTTCCTCAGGATCGCCAACTGCGGTACCCACTGCCGCACTTCGACGTTCCCGGGAACCTCCCCGAGCTCCTCGGCGGTGACATGCTTGCCCACCTGGAGCACGAGATGCCAGCCCGGCAGATCGCCGAACGCCTTGACGCACTCGCGGTAGAAAGCGGGCTGCTTGGTGAAGGCCGAGCCGAGCGAGACCAGCACCACGCGCTCGGCGCCCACGGGCCGCTCCCAGTCCCCCTGCGCCGCACGCTCCCCCTGGCAGGCGCCGACGAACGAGTGGACCTGCTCATCGACCCGGTCGGCGTTCGGCTGTAGCGCCTTCGGGATGAGCACGATCGAACGACCGGGACGGCCGACGAACGGGTCGGGATGCTGCGTGATCCCGTTCTCCGTCAGCCAGTTGCCGAACTTCTCGTAGTACGCCCGCCCGCGCTCGGTCGCCTTGGGCTCCGCCCACATCGGCTCGGCGACCTCCTCCTCATACCCCTCCCACGCCACGAGGTTCGGCGAGAGCGACACCGCCGGCACTCCCCAGCGGTGGGCCAGAACGCGTGCCGGGTAGGAGGTGATGTCATGCAGCACGAGATCCGGCTCATCCCCGCGATAGGACTCAATGAGCTGCGGCAGCACCTGAATCGCGTCATGGAGAAACGGCTCGACGTTATCGAGAAGCGTGGTCCCCCACGCCGACGGATCATCATCCGGCGACGGCAGCGTCGTGCGATACGGCACGGGCTCCGCCCCCGTCTCGGCAACCTTCTCCGCAAAAAGATGCGGGATCGCGTACGTGACACGGTGCCCCCGGGCGACGAGCTCGCGGATCACTTCGAGACTCGGGTTCACGTGCCCGTGGGCGGCGATGGAGAACATGGCGATATGGGCACGCTTGGGGTGTTGAGGCGTCGTCATGTCTTCACGCTAGGCGAGACGATACGTCTCGTGCAATCCATTTCCGATTTAATCCACCTTGCGGGCCGGCCTGCGCAGGTGAGGGCGGGAATGCGGTGGCGCCCGACGGCGACCGGGTTCAGAGCCGGCCCAGCCGTGCGACGAGGAGCGCGGCGTCGTCCGTGGAGCTGGCCGGACGTACGGCCGTCATCGCGTCACAGATCTCGTCCAGGGGGGCCTTCGGGTCGCGGACGGCTCGGCTCAGGAGCGCGATTCCCTGGTCGAGGTCGAGAACCGCTTTGCGGTCTTCGATCATCCCGTCCGTGTAGAGGACCATCAGGCTCCCTGGCGGGACGGCGTATTCCTGGTCGGCGTACACGTCGTGCAGGCCCATCCCCACGGGCGGCCCTGGCTCGCACTCCAGCACTGCTACCGATCCGTCCGGCATGACCAACAGAGGGGGCGGGTGTCCGGCGAGTGCGATGCGGCAGCGTCCCACACCCCCGTCGTACACGACGCAGGTACACGTCGCGGCGAGTTCGCCGTCGCTGCCGGTGAACAACCCGTCCAAGCGGGTGAGCAGTTGGCCTGGCGGCAGCCCCACGGCCAGTAGCGCGTGCACCGAGGAGCGGTAGCAGCCCATCGCGGCGGCGGCGCCCACGCCGTGGCCGATCACGTCACCGATCCCCAACCCGATCCTGCCGCCGGGGAGCGCCACCGCGTCGTACCAGTCGCCCCCGGCCAAGGTGTCGTCTTCGGCCGGGCGGTAGCGGTACGCCAGTTGGAACCATTTCGCCGATGGCAGCTGAGTGGGGAGCAGGTGGCGCTGGAGCGCGAGAGCGGCCAGCCGTTCGCGTCGGTAGAGCAGCGCGTTGTCGATCGCGGTGGCGGTACGGGCCGCGATCTCGCGCGCCAGGAGCGTGTCCTCGGAACTGAAGGCATCCACCTGCCGCAGGAAGGTCACAGCTCCGATCATCCTGCCGACCGCGATCAGTGGCACTGCCATGCCGTGCAGTGCGGCCCCGTTCTTCTCCGCGGTCTCGAATGCCACCGGCTGCGCCGAGTTGACGCACTGGGCGGCGGCCCGGAGCGTCGGACGTGGCTGCGGCAGCTCGTCCTCGGGACGTGGCCTGCTGGCGCCTGACGTGAGATTCAGGGGGTGGAAGAGAGGCCCCGGTGGGTCAGCGGGCTGCTCGCCGGACTCCGCCGCACGGGTATCGAAGGAATCGGCGGTCGGCTGCGCCGCGCTCTCCAGCAGATCGACCTCGACAGCTTCGGCGAATGCCGGAACGCAGGCCGCTACCAGCTCGGTCGCGACGGTTCGCGGGTCCAGCCCCTGGCCGAGCCGGGCACTGACCCGGCCCAGCAGTTCCAGCCTGCGCCGCCCGTGGGCCGTGTCCAGGAGTTCCCCTCCGCCGTCCGTCAACTCGTAGACGATGCCTCCTACGCCCATGACTGTGCCGTCGGACCGTTGAAGCGGGAACAGGTTTGCGACGACCTCGTACGGATCGCCGTCCGGCCTGTTGGCCGCCACCCGGAGGTTCTCGATGGTCTCTCCCCTGTCCACCACGCGGCGCAGCAACTTTTCCATCGCTTCCGGATCGGGCAGGTTCAGAACTTCGAGGGCGGAGCGGCCCAGATGCTGTTCGACGGGGGTGCGATGCACGCGGGCGTACGCCTCGTTGACGTACAGGAAGCGCAGTTCCGTGTCGATTACCGCCAGGCCGACGGGTGAGGAATGCAGAAGACGGTCGAGCGTGACCGCATGGCCCTGGCTGGTCACCTGCGCCTGGGGCACCGCCACGGCGAGTAGGCCCGTACCGGTCGCCAGCGGAACCGGCACGGGGTGCCAGGTGACGCTGCGGCAGGTGCCGTCGCGGCAGCGGAGCCAGTCGGTGTGCTCGCCGCCGGCGGTACGCAGCAGTGCCTGGACGAGTGCACCTCCCCGTAGCCTCGTCCGGTCGGCGAGCAGCGCCGCGTCCCGGCCGATGACCTCCTGATCCGGATAGCCGGTCAGTGCCCGTGCGCCGTCGCTCCAGCGCTGGACCCGCCCGTCGGGATCGATGAGCACGGTGGCGAGCGGGGGCCCGGAGGGCGGCTCGGCCACTACGAACGGTGGCGACGTAGACCGCCTACCAGGCCGGCCTCCCGCCTGCGCAGAATCCACCTCGCACACCGTCCCCACAGCGTGGATGGGCACGTGCGCACGGGATGGCACGCGCCATCACTCACGTTCTTGCCGTCTTCACCAAGATAAGAGCTGGTGAGGTGGTTTTCCTGGTGAACGGCGGTTGCTCCACGGCACGGCGGACCGGCAACGCGGCTGCCGCTTCTCTACCGGCTTCGCCTGGCCCGGCCGACGCGGTCTGCCGGGTGGGACGTCTAGCGCAAGATCCAGGAAGTCAATACCATGCGCACGATCCGGCCACAGCCGGGTCGGTCCGGCGATCTTCCCTGGAAGGGCGGGAGCACTCTCTGCTGCAAGAGCCCGTTCGCATCTAGGAGGGAATGGTGTCGCAGTACCGCAGGCTCGCGAGTCGTCTAGCTGGCTGGTTTCCATCGGTCACCCGTTACACTGCGTGGCCCATACGCTCGAGCCCGGTCGGCTCCTCGGAGCGAGGTAGAGCACGCCGCCGCAGGGAGATGCCGTGAAAGACGTCGGGTCGGTGCGTACTGCTGTTTTCCGGGAGGACGAGGGCGATCCCGGCGCCTTCCAGGCCAACGCGAGCATCGTGCAGGCGGGTTTCTTCTGCTGGGAGATCTCCACCGGCGAGGTGAGCTGCGATCCGGTCACCCTCGCACTGCACGGCATGCCCGAGAACGGCCCATCGGACATCTCGAGCTTCCTGGCCGCAGTGCACGAGTCCGATCTGGCCGATGTGCGCGATGCGCTGGGGTTGATAGCGGAATCCTGCGGTAACTACCAGATCGAGTACCGCGTATCTTCCGGTGACGGTCGGTACCGGTCCCTGGAAGCCCGGGGCCGCGTCCTGCCCGACGCCGACGGGCTGCCGGCCCGCATGGTCGGCGTGGTCATGGACACCACGGCCGTCCGTGAGCGCCACGAAGCGGAGAGGTTGCGGCTGTACGAGCGCGCCACCCGTGACCGCTGGATGCAGGAGCTGACCGCGGCTCTGGCCGCCGCGGTGACGGTCAAGGACATCATGGCCGCCGCGCAGGCCGGACTGCGTACCTTCGGAGCGGGCGCCCTGGCAGTGATCGCCCCGGAGAGGGACGGGTTGTCCGTCGTCGCCTCGTGCGCCGACGACGAGCAGGGGGAGGACTCCATACGAGTCCTCGACGCCACGGTCCGTTCACTCGTCGAGGAGTCGCTCGACCGCAGGGTACCCGTCCTCATCGGCTCCGCGGACGCGCTGATCACCGGCCATCCGCACCTGGCGCCCCTCAAGCAGTCGGCCCGCCGGGCGTGGGCGGCACTGCCGCTCACGGACTCGCGCGGTCGCGTCAGTTCCTGCCTCGTCAGCTTCCCCGAGCCGCAGGAATTTCTGCCCGAGGAGCGGGCCCTCCTGGTCGCCGCCATGGGACTGCTCGCCCAGTCACTGGAGCGAGCCGGCATGTACGAGTCGGAACACGCGCTCGCGACCGAGCTCCAGCGCGGCATGCTGCCGCGCGGGCCGCTCACGGTGCCGGGTGTGACCATCGCCGCCCGCTACCAGGCCGCCACCTCCGGCATGTGGATCGGCGGGGACTGGTACGACGCCATCAGCCTGCCCGACGGCGGCGTGGCTCTGGTCATCGGAGATGTGCAGGGACACAGCGTTCACGCCGCGTCTCTCATGGGGCGGCTGCGCACCGCCGTGCACGCCTACGCGAACGAAGGGCACCCGCCTGCGGCCGTCCTGGAACGCACCAACCGCCTGCTGGCCGAGCTGAACACCGACCCGGACAGGGCCCTGTTCGCCACGTGCTGCTACATCGCGCTCACCCCCTCCGACGGGAGGCTCCAGGTGTGCCGGGCGGGCCATCCGGCCCCAGCGCTGATCACCCCCCCGCAAGCCGCCGCGCCTCCTGGAGGTCCCCGGCGGCCTCCCTCTGGGGATCGACCGGGAGCAGCGGTACCCGACCACCCGCCTGCGCATCGCTCCGGGCAGCGTGCTCGCGCTGACCACCGACGGCCTCCTCGAGGCCGTGAACAAGGACATCGACCAGGGCTACGAGAGGTTTCTCAAAGGTCTGCGAGGGGCTCCCACAGCGGACCTGGAGACCGTTGTCGATGCCCTCCTCGCCGGTACGCAGGAGGCGCACGGCCTGGGTGACGACGTCGCGCTGCTCCTGGCCCGGCTGGACAAGCCCGACCGCCGCAGCTGACCCAGGCCCGACCGGAAATATCCTCAACTGTCCGGGATCGCACGCCACTTGCCTCCACGACGACCCATCGAATTTCCCGTCCGCGGTACTGCCCGCGCAAGACGACGAGGCCAAAGAAACGAGACCTCTGTCGAACGTCATCGACCGGCAGGGTAATTTACATCGGTGGTTGGGACTGCCTGGTCATGCTCCATGCGGGCCTTGGCATGCCGCATCGGCAATGTCGCTGGATGCCGCGAATGGCAGAGAATTACCGAGAGCGAGCTGACGTATGGAAAATTTCCGAATACCGGACCTTTACATACCCGTACGGGCAGTGCTCAATCCGGAACTCCAGGAGGCCACCGCGGCCGCTGACGCGTGGCTGGACGAGTTCGGTCTGGTGCCCACCGAAGAGGCGCGCCGGCATGTGCAGCGCACTCGTGTGGACCGGCTCACCGCGTGGCTGTGCCCCAACGCCTCACAGGCGGCGCTGACACTGATCACCCAGTGGAACGCGTGGCTGTTCCAGTTGGACGACCAGTTCGACGACGACCCGGTGCGCGGTTACCAACCCGAGCGGTGGCGGGACGCGTTCGGTCCGTTGTTCGCCGTATTCGACGGAAACGTCGCGAGTGGGCGACTGGCGCGTTCCCTGGCCGATCTGTGGCGCCGTACCGTGGCCGTCCGTTCCTCCGCATGGCAACGAAGATTTGTCCCGCACCTGTTGTGGTATTTCGACAGTTACCGAGCCGATATGATTCACCGGGAGGAAGGGCGTGTACCCGGCCTGCAGCAATATCTCGCCCACCGTCGTGCCTCATTCGCATTCGATGCGGTCCTGGACCTGGTGGAAATCGGTATCGGTGTGGACCTGCCCGACCAACTGCATGCGAATCCAGCCTTCGCGGACATGCGAGAGGCAGTGATCTACGCGAACGCCTGCATTAACGATCTCTACTCGCTGCCCAAAGAACGCGCCCACGACTACGCGTTCAACGCCGTCACGGTGATCTGCCACCACCACCGGTGCAGCCTCCAGGAGGCGGTGGAGCGAGTGGCCGTGATGCAGGCCGGATACGTCCAGCGCATCCTCGATCTCGAACAGGTCCTGCCCGAGCGACTGGCGCGTTCCGGCCTCGCCGACGACGTCATCGCCGACGCGCTCCGCTGCGTCAGGGACTTCCATGCACTCACCGCCGGGAACGTCGCCTGGTCGAAGGAGACCGGCCGCTATGCGGAGATAGAGGCCAAGCCGACCTATCTGGCCGATTTGTTCATTCCGTAGCACCCGCGGCTTCCGCGACTCCAGGCCGCTGCTGGCTACCGATTTCGCCGAGCCGGACCCGCCGGCGCTCTTCCAAAGCCCACACGGCGACGTCAGCCGTCGGCCTTGGCCACGCCGACGGGACAGGACAGCCCTCCCCCGGGTCCCGCGGTACCCGCAGGACCCGCCCGGGTTTTGGCGTCCGAAAGGTACTGCTGGTGCTCTCCGTCCCTGCGAGGGACTGCCCGCTTCGGTGCCGCTGTCTCGTCGGGATCGAGGATGCGCCGGCCGGCGCGTGTCCGCTACAACGGCTTGTATGACGGTCTTCTTCTGCGCGAGGTGCGGAGCCGAACTCACTTCGGACTTGGTGAAGCTGCCCTTCGTGCCGGAGGTCTCGGGTCGTGACGTCGATCGGGACAAGGCGACACGTCTCGCACCCTCCGCTGTGCCACGAGGGCACTATGCGATGGATCCCGAGCCGTGGGGCGCACCCTTCGTCCCGCCGGCAGGCGAGCCTCGGCCGCACAATCCGCGCCAACTGCTCATGCCGCCCGAGCTGACCGACTGGACGTCGGCCGGCACGAGGAACACGGTCGTCGTGCATCCCGACGACGTGCCGGCTCTGCGACGGCTGGAGCAGAGTGGCCGGCACCAGGGCTGTTGCGGTCCGCTCGGCACCGGGGGCCGCAACATGGCCTGTGGGTGCGGAGCCCTCGTCGCCACCCTCGCCGCTGACTGCATGGGCCCGTACGAGCTCCACCTCGATCCCGTCCGGGTATACGTGTTCGATACGAAAGGATCGGAGGCATGAGCGGCTGTCCGGTGGCAGGGCGGGCAGCTCACACCCGTCCCCCCGATCCCGCAGTACCCGTTCGGGTTTTTGCTGGTTGAAAGGTGCTGCTGGTGGCGGTGGTTGCCGTGATAGTTGCAATTCTGCAGGCTGGCCGACACGTCCCAATTGCGCGGCGGTGCGCCGACGACCAGCCGTTAGGCGGAGCCGTAGGCGCTGCCATGGGGGCCGTGGCGGGTGATGACCGGCAGGACCCTGCGCACGCGGACCTTGCGATGACATCGGCGCGGCGGTGGCAACCCGAGCGGATCCGGTCGTGGCCCATTTATCCTTGAGCTGGGGCACAGGCCGAACTCGCCGGGGTGATGGAGATGCTCGACCTTTCCTCCGCGCTGTCCGATATCCCGCCTGTACGGGGCCAGGCACCATGGCCTCGGCACGAATACGTCAAGGGCTGGGGTGTCTTCGGGCTGCCTTTTGACTCCGGTCATGTCCTCGCCCTGCGCGTCTTCCCGGAGAACTCCTTCGGCCCCTACCGCACGTTGTGGCATCGCGACCCGAACGGCAGCTGGTCGATTTACGTCGACGGGCCACGACTGCACACCGCATGCCCCAGGTACTACGGCGCGGCCTGCGACCACACCGGATATGGCCGGATCGGGCTCACGTGGACGGGCCCTGCCACTTTGCGGGTGACGATGGATTCTCCCTCCCTGGACTGGACCCTCACCGCCTCTGCGACACGACTCCTCAGTTTCCTCAACGGCATCAGTGGGGCGCTGCCGCTCGCCACCTGGCGCCCTCGACTCCTGGTGCGGGCTCGCGAGCGCCTGGCCCGTGCATGGGGAATGGGGGACCTCCAGCTGTCCGGCATGATGCCGAGCGGTCACACCGGAACGCTCATGCCACAGCGGATGTATTTCGTCGACGACTCGCATGCCCTATTCGACGGCGTCGACATCGGGCGCCCAGTCCAGCTGAGGGAGAACCCGCGCATCGGTGACGTGCCCCTGCCGGCCCGCGGGGTTCTGGCTATCGGCCAGGCGGCATGGGAGATTCTCGACCCTGCGGAATATGAACGCACTCGTATCGAGACTGCCCGGGATCTCGCCCTACCGGGAGAAGGCGGTGCGTGACGACGGCGAGGACCGCTCCGGCCACGGATTTCGCCCTGGAACGGAGTGGTGCTGTTCCGCCGCACTGTGACGAGCGGGGACGATGCTTGCCGTCCCCGCCGGAGTCTCGCGCGCTACTTCAGGGACGGCCCTGCGGCAGCGCGTGGCTCGTGGGCGATGGGCGGTCCCATGGGCCACTGCCGCTGCCACAGTGCGGAGAGGTGCTCGCGGTCGAGTCCGAGGCTCATCCGTCGGCGGGTGCCACGCCCACCAGGCAGCTCATCCCCGTCCCTACGGGGCTCGCGTGCCAAGTGACCCCAGGCACGCAAGATGCTTCAGTGGCGACGCTTACAGAGCGTCGAACGGCGGCATGATGCGGACGATGATGATGAGCGTTGCGCGCCGTGCCACAAGGAAGTAGGACCAGCCGCCGGCGGCGTCCATGCGGCGCAGCCCCCCCGACTCCCAGCGCCAGTCAGCGGTCACCGGGCCGGGAGGCCGATGGCGGCGTGGGCTTCGTCCAGGATCCGGCCGATCTCGGAGGCGGCCCGCCGTGCCTGAGCGGCGTCGCCCGATCCGGCAGTGTTCTCCCACCGGCGGAGGACCGCTGCCGCATCGGGCTGACGCTGGATGTGGACATACGCGGCCCACTGGGCGATGAACCGCTGGAGCGGTGCCAGGTCGGAGCCCTGCCGGGACTGGTCGGCAGCTTGATCCAACTCCCGTGTGAAGGCCGGCAGCGCTGCGGGCGCGATCTGACTGATCGCCTGCCGCAGTGCGGCAACCGTGGCAGGGGGCTGGGGAATGAGTGGCTGCCCAGCGGCGGAGGCGGTCATGGCTACTCCCATGGGCGTGATTCTGATCCCGTGCGTCAGCCTATCCGGCACAAGTCCTCTCCCTCCGCTCGAACGAGTGAGGGAGAGGCAATGTGGCTCCCGCGCTTGGACCGGCTTGGCGGGAGCGTTCTACTGCTCCGTGACTTCCGGCGTCGGAGCCACGCCCACCGGGCAGCTCACGCCCGTCCCCCCGATCCCGCAGTAACCCGTCGGGTTCTTGTCCAGGTACTGCTGGTGGTACGCCTCCGCCGGATAGAAGGGGCGGCCGGTGGCGGGAAGGATTTCGGTGGTGATGTCGCCGTGGCCGGCGTTGTGGAGGACGGGGCGGTAGGCGTCGCGGGAGGACTCGGCGGTCTGCTGCTGGGTGGGGGAGTGGGTGTAGATGGCGGAGCGGTACTGGGTGCCTACGTCGTTGCCCTGGCGGAAGCCCTGGGTGGGGTCGTGGGACTCCCAGAAGAGCTTCAGGAGGGTCGTGTACGGGACGACCTTGGGGTCGTAGACGACGCGGACGGCCTCGGTGTGGCCGGTGTGGCCGCTACAGACCTCTTCGTAGGTGGGGTTCGGGGTGTGGCCGCCCTGGTAGCCGACGAGGGTGGTCCAGACGCCCTCGGTCTGCCAGAACTTCCGCTCGGCGCCCCAGAAACAGCCCAGCCCGAAATCGGCGATCTCCAGGCCGTCCGGGTACGGGCCGAGCAGCGGGTTGCCGAGGACGGTGTGCCGGTCGGGGACGGCGAAGGCCCGCTCGGGGCGGCCTTCGAGTGCCTCCTCCGGGGTGGGGAGCTGGTTCTTGAAGCGGGAGAACAGCATGGGGATCAGGCTCCTGTGGGAGGAGGGGAGGGACGACCTGGCTGGGGCGGGGATGCTGTGCGGTCGGCGGTCGGCGGTCGGCGGTCGGCGGTCGGCGGTCGGCGGTCGGCGGTCGGCGGTCGGCGGTCCGTTGTGTGCGGTGTGCGGTGACGGCGGGCGGTCAGGCCGCACTCAGGGGAACACCCGCGGAGCGGGGGGCATTCCGGCCGGCGGGGTCAGCTCCCGGATGGCGGAAAGCCCGCGGAGGTGCCGCCGAGCTGTTCCCAGCCGGCGATGGCCAGGGCGCGGTAGGCGGCGTATTCGGCGGCGGGGCTGTGGCCGTAGGACCAGGGGACGGCGCCGACGTGGCCGTCGACGAGGCGGAGCTGTTCCATGGCCTCGGCGTAGCGTTCGGCGCGTACCAGGAACCAGACCAGGAGATGGCGGACGTGCGGGGCCATGGGGTGGTCGGCGGGGGCTTCGCGCAGGGCGAAGTGGGCGCCCTCGATGGCGCGCTCGACGACCGCGCTCTGGTAGAGGCTGCGGACCATGTTGGCCTCGGGGAGGTGCTCGTAGACCGCGAAGAGGGGGAGGGCCGGGAGGAGGGTCCCCTTGGGGGCGGCGGCCGCGGCGCGTTCGGCGAAGGACTCGGCCTGCTCGCGGGAGCCGTGCCACTTCTGTGACCAGTAGGGGAGCGCGGCGAGGTGGGCGCCCATGTGCTGCGGGGCTCGCTGGGCGACCTTGGACCAGAGCTCCTCGTAGTCGGCGGGGCGGTCGTGCAGGCCGCGGGCGATCGCCAGCTCGGTGATGTACGGGATCGGGCTGCCGGGGGCCAGCAGCGCCGCTTCCCGGCAGACCGTACGGGCCTCCTCCAGAATCATCCGGAAGTCCTGGGAACCCGGGTCGCGCAGCGCCTGGACGACGAGGAACTGGGCGTGCGTCTGGGCGCCGCCGGGGTCCTTGGGGGCCTCCGAGCGCCAGGTGCGCAGCCAGATCCCGCCGGTCCGCCCGCCGTCGCCGTACCCCGGGCCCGTACCGCGCCGCTGCTGCTCCGACGCCTCCTCCGCGGCCAGCTCGAAGGCCGCGGCACCGGCCAGCGTCTGCACCCGCTGCCAGCGCCGCTCCCAGTCGTCGCCGGTGGACTTCAGCAGCTCGGCGGCCGGGCGCCAGTCGTGCGTGCGGCGCATCTCGGCGAGCGCGTCGGCCAGTTCCTGGTCCGGGCCGGGCAGCCGGACGTCGAGCTCCTCCAGCGGTACGAAGCCGTAGCCCGCCATCGGGTCGGAGGCCACCACCAGGCCCTGCCGGGTGTGCTGTACGGCCCGTCGGCGTCGCATCCAGGGCAGGAAGACGAGGCCGCCGAGCGCGAGCGCGGCGAAGAGAACCAGCAGAGCGTCCATGTGGGGTGTCCTGTACCTGAAATTCTTGTAACGGCTGCCTGGGAGCTGCGGTGGGGCGGAGAGGTGGGCGACGGGTGCGAGGGGCGGTGCGCGGCGGGCGGTGACGGGAACCGCTGTGCGGATCCTCGTACGTATCCACTATCCAGCCAACCAGAAAGTTCCGGAAAGTTCGGTTGCGCGGACGACTACCCTCGGCAGGCATGAGCGACAAGCGCGAAGAGCGCCACCAGCATTTCGAGACCCGTGCCATCCACGCAGGTCAGGAGCCTGACGAGGCGACCGGCGCGGTGGTGCCTCCCATCTACCAGGTATCCACGTACAAGCAGGACGGCGTGGGCGGGCTCCGCGGCGGCTACGAGTACAGCCGCAGCGCCAACCCGACCCGTACCGCCCTCGAAGAGAATCTCGCCGCCCTGGACGGCGGCCGCCGCGGCCTCGCCTTCGCCTCCGGCCTCGCCGCCGAGGACTGCCTGCTGCGGACCCTGCTGACCCCCGGCGACCATGTCGTCATCCCCAATGACGCCTACGGCGGCACGTTCCGTCTCATCTCCAAGGTCGTCGAGCGCTGGGGCGTGGAGTGGTCGGTGGCCGACACCTCCGACCCGCAGGCCGTGCGCGCCGCGCTGCGGCCCCGTACGAAGGCGATCTGGGTGGAGACGCCGAGCAACCCGCTGCTCGGCATCACCGACATCGCGGCGCTCGCCGCCGTCGCCCGGGACGCCGGCGTCAAGCTCGTTGTCGACAACACCTTCGCCAGCCCCTACCTCCAGCAGCCGCTCGCCCTCGGCGCCGATGTGGTGGTCTACTCCACGACCAAGTACATGGGCGGGCACTCGGACGTGGTCGGCGGCGCCCTGGTCGTCAACGACGACACCCTCGGTGAGGAACTCGCCTACCACCAGAACGCGATGGGTGCGGTCTCCGGCCCGTTCGACGCCTGGCTGGTGATGCGCGGCATCAAGACGCTCGCCGTCCGCATGGACCGGCACAGCGCCAACGCGGAGCGGATCGCGGAGCTGCTGAGCTCCCACAACAAGGTGACCCAGGTGTACTACCCGGGGCTGGCCGAGCACCCGGGCCACGACATCGCCACCAAGCAGATGCGGTCCTACGGCGGCATGGTGTCGTTCCGGGTCGCGGGCGGCGAGCAGGAGGCGGTGGAGGTCTGCAACCGGGCGCGGCTGTTCACCCTCGGTGAGTCGCTGGGCGGCGTCGAGTCGCTGATCGAGCACCCGGGGCGGATGACGCACGCCTCGACGGCCGGGTCGCTGCTGGAGGTCCCCGGCGACCTCGTGCGCCTCTCGGTCGGCATCGAGTCCGTCGACGACCTGCTGGCCGACCTCACGCAGGCGCTGGGCTGACGGGACGCGCGCCGGCTCTGCCGTTCACCACCCCTCCACGCGAGGGGTGGTGTGGGCCGGCGGGGGCAGCCACGGCTGGGTCGCGGCCGCCCAGAACAGCACCGCCAGCACGAGGAGCGCGAGCAGCCGGCCGAGGTGCCGCGCCCGCCTGCGGTGGCTCATGAGGCGGCGGCCGCGGGCGGTGGCGCGCGCGGCCAGATCGGCCGGTACGAGCGGATGCGGCCCGGCCAGCATCCGCCGTACCTCGGTCTCCTTGCGGTCGGGGGGACTGATGGCCGCGGATTCCGGTGTGGTTCCCGGTGCCGGTACGGAGTCCGCTTCCGGGAACGGGGCCGGTCCGGGGCGGCGGCTGCGCATCTCCCCGAGGGCGTGCAGGCACAGCGCGTGCACCCGCTCGGCGGGCAGGCCGAGTTGGGCGGCGGTCTGCTCCTCGGCCACGTCCTCGTGGAACCGCAGGACGAGGACCAGCCGTTCCTGCGGGGACAGCCGGTCCAGGAGCCCGCCGCGCGGCCGGCGGTGGCGCCGGGCGGTGTGCGCGACGAGGGCAGCGCCCCGCTCCTTGAGAGCCCGGGGGAGGGCGGCCAGTGCCCGGCGGGTGTGCGCGTACGGATCGTCGCCGCGCAGCCGGTCCCAGTCGGCGTACGTCCGCGACAGCGCGCGGAGCAGCAACTCCTCGGCGGCCGGGGCGGGCCGGTCGGCGGGCTCGCAGGTCAGCAGGGTGGCGGTGTGCAGCAGCCGGCCCGCAGCGCCCGCCACGAACCGCTCGAACTCCCGGGCGTGGCGGCGCTCCTGCTCCGACCGCCGCTCTCGCATCGCGCCTCCCGGATGACGGACGCCCGACCTCCTGGGCTCCTATGGCACGGCAGTGCGGTCGGCCGGTCAAGAGGCGGGACGGGCCCGCGGCGCGGAATCCGGCCCGCGGGCGCGGAAGCCGGGCCCGCGTCAGGTCAACCGGCGGGCGCGGGCGTCAGGACGTCGGGCCCGCCGGCGTCAAGGACGCGGTGATGTCGCAGAGGGAGGCGTTGAAGCGCGTCAGGAGGGTGGTGAAGGCGGCGCGCTCCTCCTCGGACCACTGCTCCGTCACCAGGGCCATCAGCGCACGGCGCGAGGTGCGCACCTCCTCCAGACGGGCCTGCCCGCGCTCGGACAGCTGGAGCACCACGGCGCGGCCGTCCTCGGGGTGGGTGGCGCGGCTGACCAGACCGGAGTCGACCAGCGGGGCGACCTGCCGGGTGACCGTCGAGGAGTCGATGCCCATACCGGCGGCCAGGGCCTTGACGCCCATCGGGCCTTCCTGGTCCAGGCGGTTGAGCAGCAGATACGCGGCGCGGTCCATGGAGTTGCGCGCCTGTCCGACACCGCCGAGCCGGCTCTGTTCTGCGCGGCGGGCGAAGACGGCCACTTGGTGCTGTAGCGCGTCGAGGAGAGCGGGGTCGGTGTGGGTCGTCATGTCCGAAGAGGTGGGCATGGCCGGGAGCTCGCTTCGGTGGAAGTGCGTATGGATGGGAGGACAGCGTACGCGGACCCGGCGCGGAGCGTACCTGTGCTGCCCATTCCGATAACGCCCCGTAGCCCCCGGGCGGTCGTCCGGGCACCGCGGTACCCTCGCCCGCCGCGCGTCTGATCACCATTCGGGCAGAAAAGGCTCTCCGGTGGGCGAACTGCGAGACTGGCGGCATGGCCGACCACACGCCGCGTACGCCGCAGGAGACCGCCGCCACCGCGCCCCCCGCGGAGGGTCCGGCGGCCGCGATCACGGTCGATGACATCCGTGCGGCGCACAAGATGCTCTCCGGTGTCTCCCGGGCCACCGCGATGGAGGGCAGCCGCTATCTGTCCGGGCTGGTCGGCGCGCCCGTGCACCTCAAGTGCGAGAACCTCCAGCGCACCGGTTCCTTCAAGATCCGCGGCGCGTACGTACGGATCGCCGGGCTCTCGGCGCAGGAGCGGGCGGCCGGTGTGGTGGCCGCGAGCGCGGGCAACCACGCACAAGGGGTGGCGCTGGCGGCCTCCCTGCTGGGGGTGCGCTCGACGGTGTTCATGCCGGTCGGCGCCCCGTTGCCGAAGGTCGCCGCGACCCGTGAATACGGGGCGGAGGTACGGCTCCAGGGCCATGTGGTGGACGAGACGCTGGCCGCCGCCCAGGACTACGCGCGCGAGACCGGTGCGGTCTTCATCCACCCCTTCGACCACCACGACATCATCGCCGGGCAGGGCACGGTCGGGCTGGAGATCCTCGAACAGTGCCCGGAGGTACGGACCATCCTCGTCGGGGTCGGCGGCGGCGGGCTGGTGGCCGGGATCGGGCTCGCGGTGAAGGCGCTGCGGCCGGATGTGCGCGTCATCGGGGTGCAGGCGGCCGGCGCGGCCTGCTATCCGCCGTCGCTGGCGGCCGGGCGTCCGGTGGCGATCGAGGGGCTGTCGACGATGGCCGACGGCATCAAGGTCGGGCGGCCCGGCGAGGTGACCTTCGGGATGGTCGAGGAGCTGGTGGACGAGGTCCGTACGGTCACCGAGGACCAGCTCTCCAGCGCGCTGCTGCTGTGTCTGGAGCGGGCCAAGCTGGTGGTGGAGCCGGCCGGGGCGAGCCCGGTGGCGGCGCTGCTCGCCGACCCGGAGTCCTTCGAGGGGCCGGTGGTCGCGGTGCTGTCCGGCGGCAATGTCGATCCGCTGCTGATGCAGCGCATCCTGCGGCACGGGATGGCGGCCGGCGGCCGTTATCTCTCGCTGCGGCTGCGGCTGACGGACCGGCCGGGGGCGCTGGCCACGCTGCTGGGGGTGCTGTCGGTGGCCGATGCGAACGTCCTCGATGTGGGCCATGTGCGCACGGATCCGCGGCTCGGTCTGACCGAGGTCGAGGTGGAGCTGCATCTGGAGACCAAGGGGCCGGCGCACTGCGCCGAACTGCGGGCGGCGCTGCGCGAGGCGGGGTACTTCGTCACGGAGTGAGCCGGCCGCGAAGGATGCGGCAAAAGGGATGGGGCCATGGGGCGTCACGGGTATACCGTGGCGCCCCACACGCGTCGGCGAACGTCTGTTTCCCCCCGCTTTCCTCCACCGCTGCGCGCGAAAATCAGAAAACTGTATCGCGATGTATCGCGTCTTTGCCGTACCATCCCGGCTACGGGGTGCCGGTGCGTCATGGCGTCCCGTTGCGGACAAATGCCCACAGAGCAGGCATAGACCGCCAACCGTATATTCGACCTGGAACTGACCCAAGCCATGGGAGTACCCCTATGCCAGGCGCCATTTACGCCGAAGGTCTGGTCAAGACCTTCGGCGACGTGAGGGCACTGGACGGCGTCGACCTCGACGTCCCCGAAGGAACCGTCCTCGGAATGCTCGGCCCCAACGGTGCCGGCAAGACCACCGCCGTACGGGTCCTGACGACCCTGCTCCAGCCCGACCGGGGCAAGGCGGTGGTCGCCGGGATCGATGTGCTGGCCCACCCCGACAAAGTGCGGCGCTCCATAGGTCTGTCGGGCCAATTCGCCGCCGTCGACGAGTACTTGACCGGCCGCGAGAACCTGATGATGGTCGGCCAGCTCTACCAGATGAGCGGCCGCGACGCCAAGCGGCGAGCCGCTGAACTGCTGGAACGCTTCCATCTCGGCGATGCCGCGGACCGCACCGCCAAGACCTACTCCGGCGGTATGCGCCGCCGGCTCGACCTCGCGGCCGCATTGGTCGTCAGCCCGCCCGTGATGTTCATGGACGAGCCGACCACCGGCCTGGACCCCCGTAACCGCCAGGGTCTGTGGGACGTCATCCAGGAACTGGTCGCCGGTGGCACGACCCTGCTGCTCACCACGCAGTATCTGGAGGAGGCCGACCGCCTCGCCCACGACATCTGCGTCGTCGACCACGGCAAGGTCATCGCCCGCGGCACCTCCGACCAGCTCAAGGCGCGTACCGGCGGTGAGCGCGTCGAGGTCGTCGTGCACGCCCCCGAGCACCTCACGGTCGCCGACGAGGTCCTGCGCGGCTTCGGCAAGGGCGAGGGCACCGTCGAACCGCACACCCGCAAGCTCACGATCCCGGTGACGGGCGGCGCCAAGCTGCTCGCCGAGGTCATCCGCGAACTGGACCTGCGCGGTGTGGAGATAGATGACATCGGGCTGCGCCGCCCGACCCTCGACGATGTGTTCATCTCGCTGACCGGCCACGCCGCCGAGACGGCGGACGGCAACGGCAACGGCGCGGACGCCGCGGATGCCGGCTCGGGCGAGGGGGGCTCCGTCGGACGGCAGAAGAAGCGCGGGAAGGCCGCAGCGGCGGCCGACGCCCCGGACGGGGACGTGACCACCGACAAGGAGGGCGTGAAGTGACCACGGTGACCGAGGCGGCCGACACCGCCCCCGTCCGGCCCCCGCGGCCGCGCGGCGGCTTCAGCCGGTCCGTACGCGACTCCCTGGTGGTCGCGAAGCGCAATCTGATACGGATGCTGCGCATTCCCGAAGTAGTGATCTTCGGGCTGATCCAGCCGATCATGTTCGTGGTGCTGTTCACCTACGTCTTCGGCGGTTCCATCAACATCCCCGGCGCCCCCGTGGGCGACGCCCAGGCGTATCGCGAGTTCCTGATGGCGGGGATCTTCGCGCAGACGGTCACCTTCGCCACGGCCGGTGCCGGCGCGGGTATCGCCGATGACATGCACAAGGGCCTCATCGACCGGTTCCGGTCGCTGCCGATGTCCCGGGGCGCGGTGCTCACCGGCCGGACCCTCGCCGACCTCGTACAGACCGCGCTGACACTGGTGGTGCTGGCGGTCGTCGCGCTGTTGATCGGCTGGCGCACCCACGAGAGCCTCGCCGAGGTGCTGGCCGGCTTCGCGCTGCTGCTTCTGCTCGGCTACGCCTTCTCGTGGATCGGCGCGCTCATCGGCCTCTCGGTGCGCACGCCCGAGGCGGCCACCTCCGGCGGGCTGATCTGGCTCTTCCCGCTGACCTTCATCTCGAATGCGTTCGTGCCGGTCAACGGCATGCCGGCGTTTCTCCAGCATGTCGCGGAGTGGAACCCGTTCAGTGCGACGGTGGCCGCCGCCCGGGAGCTGTTCGGCAACACCATCCCCCGGGTGCCGAAGTCGGTGACCGGGGCCTGGCCGATGGAGCATCCGGTGATCGCCTCGGTGATCTGGTCCCTGGTGATCATCGCGGTCTTCCGGACGCTGGCCGTCCGCAAATACCGGTCGGCCGCGGCCTGAGCGGGCGGGACGGCAGCGGGCGGGACGGCCCTCGGCGGGTGCTGCGGCGTACGGCGCAGGGAAGCCGGCCGGCTGCGGCACGGCGGACCCGCGCGGCGTACGGGACGGCGAAGCGGCCCGGAGCATCACGCTCCGGGCCGCTTCGATGTCTGCGGTGTCTCGGCCTCAGCCCGTGTACGGCTTGGCGTCGAGGATCTTCACGGTCGCCTTCTTGCCGTTGGGGAGCTCGTACTCCGCCTCGGCGCCGACCTTCTTGCCGTTCACGCCGGTGCCCAGCGGCGACTGGGGGGAGTAGGTCTCGATGTCCGAGCTCGCGTACTCCCGGGAGGCCAGAAGGAACGACAGCGTGTCGTCCAGGTCCCCGTCGAACGCGATGGTGACGACCATGCCGGGAGCGACGACGCCGGTCTCGGCCGGGGCCTCGCCGACCTTCGCGGTCTGGAGCAGCTGGGTGAGCTGGCGGACGCGCAGCTCCTGCTTGCCCTGCTCCTCCTTGGCCGCGTGGTACCCGGCGTTCTCCTTCAGGTCACCTTCCTCGCGGGCGGCCGCGATCTTTTCGGTGATCTCGGCGCGTGCGGGACCAGACAGGTGCTCCAGCTCGGCCTTGAGCTGGTCATACGCCTCCTGGGTAAGCCAGGTGACGTTCTCGCTGGTCTGGGTCACAGGTGCTCCTCGTCGGTACTGGGGATAAATCAAACGCCCTACCAGGAAGGTTTGCGCCTTCACAGGTGGGCGAAACCACGAGCCTAACAATTCCGGCACAAAACGGGGAAGAGGAAATTCACAGCGACCCCACAGCAGCGCATCACCCCTGGTCAGAGGCGGTCACGACACGCCCCGTGCCGGCCGTGGCCCCAGGTGGTACGGGTGGGGCGGGCGGTGCGGTTGACCCGGCTGGTCAGTGTGTGCCGGACGCCGTACAGCCGACGAGTACGGCGTTGGTCGCCCGCTTGGTCGTCCGCAGCGTGACCTCGGTGTCCACCTGCCCCGTGCGCTGGTCGACGGTGACGTCCTTACGGCCGACCTCGGAGCCGTCCTCGGCCTGCGAGCGGAGCGTGCACACGCCCTGGGCGTCGGTGTCCTTGACGACCTCGAGATGGACCTTGACGGCGTGGTCGGAGACCGCGTCCCAGGCGATCACGCGGCCGCTGAGGTCCTGGCCCGTGATGTAGGAGATGCCGGACCAGCCGATCACGCCCAGCAGCGCGGCACCGAGCACCGCGCCGATGATCTTGAGCTTGCGGTCCGCGCGCTGATCCGCGGAACGGCCGTAGCGTCCGTCGGGGAGCCCGTCGCGCACCGCGGTCATGATCAATCCTCCTGGATACGGGGACCTCACTCATGAACCCCCGGGGGGTCCCCGCCCCTGGGAATACAGCGCCCCCTCGCTTCGGTCACTATAGGAGGCATCTTCTCCGGCCCTTCATTGAGGATCGAGTCTTGACTGAGCAGCTGCGATTGATGGCGGTTCACGCCCACCCCGACGACGAGTCGAGCAAGGGTGCGGCCACCATGGCCAAGTACGTGTCCGAGGGGGTGGACGTGCTGGTCGCCACCTGCACAGGCGGTGAGCGAGGATCCATCCTCAACCCCAAACTCCAGGGCGATCCGTATATCGAGGAGAACATCCACGAGGTACGGAAGAAGGAGATGGACGAGGCCCGGGAGATCCTGGGCGTCAAGCAGGAGTGGCTGGGCTTTGTCGACTCGGGGCTGCCCGAGGGCGACCCGCTGCCGCCGCTGCCCGACGGCTGCTTCGCGTTGCAGGACGTCGAGGCGGCGGCCGAGCCCCTCGTCCGGTTGATCCGGAAGTTCAAGCCGCAGGTCATCACGACCTACGACGAGAACGGCGGCTATCCGCACCCGGACCACATCATGACCCACAAGATCACGATGGTGGCCTTCGAGGCGGCCGGCGACCCGGAGAAGTACCCGGAGGCCGGTGAGCCCTGGCAGCCCCAGAAGCTCTACTACAACCAGGGCTTCAACCGCCCCCGTACGGTCGCGCTGCACGAGGCGCTGCTGGCGCGCGGGATGGATTCGCCCTACGGCGAGTGGCTGGAGCGCTGGAAGCAGTTCGAGCAGCGTGAGCGCACGCTGACCACTTATGTCCCGTGCGATGAGTTCTTCGAGATCCGTGACAAGGCGCTGATCGCCCACGCCACCCAGATCGACCCCGACGGCGGGTGGTTCCGGGTGCCGATGGACATCCAGCGCGAGGTCTGGCCGACGGAGGAGTACGAGCTCGCGAAGTCGCTCGTGGACACTTCCCTCCCCGAGGACGACCTCTTCGCGGGCATCCGCAACAATTGACCCCATGATGAGCGCGACCAGCACCCTCGCCCTGACGCACTTCGTCACCCTTGCCGACAGCTTCGACAAGAACAAGGTGACCCCCGGCGTCCTCGGCTTCATCGTCTTCGCGGTCATCGGCGGCGCCGTGTGGCTGCTGATGAAGTCCATGAACAAGCACATGAAGAAGGTGGACTTCGACGAGCAGCCGGAGGGCGGCGAGGCAGGCACCACCGCCTCCGCCACCGCACCGGCCGCCGAGCCGAAGACCGGCTGAGCGCGGGGCCCGCCGGTCCGCCCACCGCGAGGACCGCTCGGCCCACGGGCCGGCCGCTCCGAGTGGACCGGCCGCTCCGTGGAGCCCCGGTGGTCCGCAGAGACCGGGTGGCGGTCGACGGCCGGCTGATGGACACGGCCGGCTGACCGGCCCGGCGGCTCGTCGGTCCGAGCGGCCGGCGAGCCGGGCCCGTGCGCCGTCGGGGCGTCAGCGCGCACGGCCACGGCGGCGCGCCCCGGCGTACCGGGCGGCGTTCCCTGCGTACCCGGCATCGCTCCCTGCGTACCGGGCACCGCCCCCGGCCCGCCGGCCGTCACTCCGCGCCGGCCGGGTCGATCAGCACGCCCATGACCTCGCGTGCGTGGCGGTTCGGCACCATGCCCAGCCGCCAGGCTTGCCAGCCCGACTCCGGCTCCACCCCGCGCTCCAGCAGCAGCGCGAACGCCTCTGCGCAGTCCTCCAGCTTGGCGTCGCGGGTCGGATGCTTCTCCCGGACCAGCTGCGCCAGCTCCTCCTGGGCGACGGCCGCGCCCACCACGGAACCGCCCGGCGAGGCGAGCGGCAGCAGCGTGCAGCGCAGGAACCGCGCCCAGTCCTCACCGCGCCGGTCGCCGTAGCCGGCGAAGAGCCGCGCCGCCTCGTCGGCCAGCTCCAGTGCCTGCGCCGCCCGGCCGTTGCCGGCGTCGATGATCAGCAACTCCAGGCAGGACCACGCCTCCCCGTGGGGCACCCCGATCCGCTGGAAGTCCTTACGGGCATCCTGAAGCAGCTGCCGGGCGAAGCCGCTGTTGCGCAGCGAGCCGGTCTGCTCGGCCCGCAGATCGCGGGTGACCCGGCCCGAGTGGTGCCGGGCGCAGGCGAGTCCGTAGCCGTCCTGCATCCGGCTGAACATCGTCCGGGACCGCTCCAGCTGGCGCAGCGCCGCATCCCGTTCGCCGCGCTCCTCCAGCGCCTGGCCCAGGTAGTACATCGTCCAAGCCTCACCGCGGGCGTCCTCGTGCTGGTGGTGCAGCGGCAGCGCCTGCCGCAGCTGGTCCACCGCGGGTCCCGGATCGCCGTCCACCAGCCGGGCGCGCGCCAGCTGCGTCATCGCCCATGCCTCGCCGCGCTCGTCGTGCGTCCGGCCGTAGAGCTCCATCGCCGCCTGAAGGGCATGCTCCGCGGCCGGCACATCGCCCCTGCGCAGATGCACCTGGCCGAGCTGGAAGTGCGCCCATGCCTGGCCGTGCACGCTCTCGCTCTCCTCGTGGAGCTCCAGCGCCTCGCGCAGCATGGCGACGGCGTCCGCGAGCCGGGCGCGGTCCCGCTCCACCGCGGCCAGGGCGTGCAGCGTCCATGCCCGGTCACCGTGCATATCCGCGCCGGACTGGAGCTCCAGCGCCTCCCGGAGCTTTGCCGAGGCGTCGGTGAGATGGCCCTGCTGCTGGAGCGTGATGCCCAGATCGCGCAGCGCACGGGCGGCACCCGCCGGATGCTGTGCCTCGAAATACAGGTCCACCACCGACGACAGGGTCGTCCGCGCCTTGTCCAGCTCGCCGAGCTGCCGGGCCGCCACACCCGTGCGCCACTGCACCGAGCGGACCAGCAGCCCCTGCCCGACGGCCCGGGTCAGCTCGCTCAGCTCGCCCAGCCGGTAGAGATCGCCGCGCAGCAGGCAGTAGTCGGCCAGCGCGCCCAGCAGATGCGAGACGGCCGCCTGGTCCACGCCCTGATCGGCATGGCGCAGCGCGGAGGTGATGAAGCTGGTCTCGTCGTCCAGCCACTGGAGGGCCGCGTCCAGGGAGGTGAAGCCGTGCGATCCGAAGCGGTCGGCACGGGTGGACGTCCGGCCGTCGACCAGCCGGATGACCGAGTCGGCCAGCTCCGCATAGGCACGGATCAGCCGCTCCTGGGCCGCGCCGCGCTCGCCCGGCTCCTCCTCGTCCACCAGCCGGTCGTGCGCGAAGCGGTGCACCAGGGCATGCAGGCGGTAGCGCTCGCCGCGGACATGCTCGATCAGCCCCGCGCGGGCCAGCGTCGTCAACTGCCGGGCCGCCTCGGCCTGTTCGACGCCCAGCAGCGCCGCCGAGGCCGCCGCCCCCAGACTCGCCCGGCCCACCAGCGCCAGCCGGCGCAGCAGCCGCCGGGCGGTCTCCGACTGGTCGGAGTAGCGCAGCCACAAGGCCCGCTCCACCGGTGACCGCTCCTCATGGGCCGCGAGATCCGTGGCCAGCGCGGCCGGGGTGCGCGTACCGAGCGAGGAGCCCGCCACCCGCAGCGCCAGCGGCAGCCCGGCGCACAGCCCGGAGATCTCGTCGACCGCCCGCGCGTCATACGGGCCCGCAGCGTCCGGGGCCTCGCCGCCACCCGCGGCGGTGGCCCGCAGCAGCTCCTCGGTGCCCGCGGCGTCCAGCGGCCCCACCGGCAGCTGATGCACCCACGCCTGGAGGTCCTCGGGCAGCTCCAGCGGCGTACGGGAGGTGACCAGCACCAGGCTGTCGGACCGCTCCGGCACCAGCGTGCGCACCTGCTCCGGATCCGCGGCGTCATCCAGCAGCACCGTCACCGGCAGGCCGGTCAGATGGTGGTGATACAGCTCGCTGAGCCGCTTGACCTGCTGTTCCTGGGACGGCCGTTCGCGGAACAGCAGCTGCTCGCGCGGCGCGCCCAGGCGGTTGAGCAGATGCAGCAGCGCGTCCCGGGTGGGCAGCGGCACCTCACCGGGGGTGTCACTGCGCAGATCCACCACACACGCGCCACGGAACTGATCGCGCAGCTGGTGGGTGGCCCGCACCGCCAGCGCCGTGCGGCCCGACCCCGGCTCGCCGTGCAGCACCACCACGGTCGGTTTGGTTTCCGTGCTCGCACGGGCCGCCTGCACCCACTGGGCGATCTGCGTCAGCTCCGCCCGCCGCCCCGCGAACGGGCCGTCCGGGCGCGGAAGTTGGGCGAAGGAATGCTCCAGCACGGACCGCTGTCGCGCCGCCGCGCTGCGGTCCCCGCCGCGCAACTGCGGCCCACGGGTGGGCGTCGAGGCGGCGGGCGGGGACGCCGCGCCGCCGCCGCGGGCCGCCGCCGTCAGCATCCGCTGCTGGTCCAGGAACGGCCGGATGCCCCGCACCTCCAGCGCCGTCAGCCACTGAAGCCGCAGCTGCTGGGCGCCGCCCGGCTGGCCGCGCTTCCCGGCCTCCTGGTGGGCCGCCGGCCAGTGTCCCGCCGTCAGCTTCAGGACCGTGGCCGCCGCCCCCGCGACCAGCACGACCGCCCCTACGCCCAGCGCCGCGCCCGCGCCCGTGCCGTACGCGAGGTCCGCGCCGCAGGCCGCCACCGCCGCCGCGGCCGTCGCCACCGCGGGGGTCCCCAGCTCCTTGCGGGAGAGCCGCCGGCCCAGCGAGGGCTGACCGGCGGCCGCCTCGTCCAGCGCCCGGACATACGCGGAGTACTCCTCGGTGGCGCTGCCCGCCAGCTCCTCCAGCGCCGAGCGCGCCCTGCTGAGCAGCGTGTCCCCGTCGAGCCGGCCGCCCGAGCGCCGTACCTCCTCCTCGACCGCCCTGGTCAACAGCGCTTCCGCTTCCGCCCGATGGCCGTCGCGCAGCACAGCCAGTGAGCCCGGCATGCCCATCCCCCTCCAGCAGTTCCAGCAGTCTCCAGCGGTGATCGTCGCCGCACGCACAGTGTTCCGCGTCCGCGCGGATTCCGGCAGGGCTGTGGACAACTCCCTCCGCTCCCGGCTCACCGGCCCCCTTGGGAGGAGGAAGGACCCATGCCGAACCGCCTGGCCCATGAGACTTCCCCGTATCCGCTCCAGCACGCCGACCACCCGGTCGACTCAACCCCGCAGTTCTTTAAGGGGCGTTGACCAGGAGTAGCGGGTGCACGCGCGCCAAGAGCAGAGGGACGCGGAGATCGCCGGGCCCGGGTCACCGAGCAGCTCCATACGCCAGGACCCCGTGGGGCACCGCCCCACGGGGTCCTGCTTGCGCCGGCATCTGCGGCGTGGATTCCGGCTGCCGGGCTGTGCCGTGCCGCGCCGTCGCGGAGGATTACACCCAGTACTGGGCGGAATCGTTCTTATTGCAAGGGACGGTCCGTACCTTTTGAATGGTCAGGGCGGCGAGGCATTCCCCGGAGTAAACGTTCTTGAGCATCCAGCCCTTCGCGTACTTCAATTCACGCCACTGCTGGCGGGTGTTCCCGGAATTGCCGCTGCATCGCTTGATGGCGGAGCTGTAGTCGCTACCGTAATCCAGGCACCGGCTACCGCTCGTGAAGGCAGCCTCTTCCCATATTCCGGGCGAGATTTCGATGTCATTCCATTTGTAGGCGGATGTGCACTTCGCGGTCGTGGTGGTACCGTCCGAGTTCCAGCTCAGACACTGCCCCAGTTCCTTGCTCTTCCAGTTGACGGCCCCGTCGCCGGCGGACGCCGCACCAGGGCTGACGAGGCCAATTGCGGAAGCGAATGCGGCGACGACGGCGAAACGTGCGATATTCAATATCTTCATCGCTGGCCTTTCCCGTGGGGGTGAATTCTTGGGTCAACTGCAAGCGATGAAGACGCTAGCACGGGCTGCCGTCGAAGTCTTGGTAATAAATTCCTCTGCGGAGGGAGGGGGTAGGAAGGAAGGCGGAATTTCCTCTGGAATCTTCCGTGTGTCGCATGGTAGGTGAGGTCCCGTTCCGGGCGCAGGGAAGGGCGGACAAGGAAATTCCCTGAACCGTCCCGCCCCCCCCGCAAGGACAGCGCTCCGCCGCCGTTGCCCTTGCCCGCGAGAGGGTCGCCGGACTCCCCGGCGAAATTGCGCCAGTGCTCGTCCTCGCGGGGTGCGGCATTCCACGAGCCGGCGGTGATCGTCGCCATACGCACAGTGTTCCGCGTCCGCGCGGATTCCGGCAGGGCTGTGGACAACTCCCTCCGCTCCCGGCTCACCGGCCTCCCTTGGGAGAGGATGGCCCCATGCCGAACCGCCTGGCCCATGAGACGTCCCCGTATCTGCTCCAGCACGCCGACAACCCCGTCGACTGGTGGCCCTGGTCCGCCGCCGCGTTCGAGGAGGCCCGGCGGCGCGGTGTGCCGGTGCTGCTCAGCGTGGGCTACAGCTCGTGCCACTGGTGCCATGTGATGGCGCACGAGAGCTTCGAGGACCCGGCCACCGCCGAGCTGCTCAACGAGCACTTCGTAGCCGTCAAGGTCGACCGCGAGGAGCGCCCGGACGTCGACGCCGTCTACATGGAGGCCGTGCAGGCCGCCACCGGGCAGGGCGGCTGGCCCATGACCGTCTTCCTGACGCCCGATGCCGAGCCGTTCTACTTCGGTACGTACTTCCCGCCCGAGCCCCGCCACGGCATGCCGTCCTTCGGACAGATCCTCGACGGGGTGCGCAATGCCTGGGCGGACCGCCGCGACGAGGTCGGGGAGGTCGCCGGCCGGATCGTCGCCGACCTGGCCGGACGTTCCCTGACCGGGGCGCTGCCCGCGGACCGGCGGCCGCCGCGTCCGGAGGAGCTGCACGGCGCCCTGATGGGGCTGACCCGTGAATTCGACGCGGTGCACGGCGGATTCGGCGGCGCGCCCAAGTTCCCGCCGTCCATGGTGCTGGAATTCCTGCTCCGCCACCACGCGCGCACCGGGTCCGCCGGGGCCCTGGAAATGGTGCAGGCGACCGGCGCGGCGATGGCCCGCGGCGGCATCTACGACCAGCTCGGCGGCGGTTTCGCGCGCTATGCGGTGGACGCCACCTGGACCGTGCCGCACTTCGAGAAGATGCTCTACGACAACGCCCTGCTGTGCCGGACCTACGCCCATCTGTGGCGGTCCACCGGCTCGGACCTGGCCCGCCGGATCGCCGTCGAGACCGCCGACTTCATGGTCCGCGAGCTCCGTACCGAGCAGGGCGGCTTCGCCTCCGCACTGGACGCGGACAGCGATGACGGCACCGGAAAGCACGTCGAGGGCGCCTACTACGTCTGGACGCCCGAGCAGCTGCGCGCCGTACTGGGCGACGAGGACGCGGAGTTCGCCGCCACGTACTACGGCGTCACCGAGGAGGGCACCTTCGAGGAGGGCGCCTCGGTCCTCCAACTCCCGGACACCGAGGTCCTGGTGGACGCCGAACGGGTCGCCTCCGTCAAACGGCGGCTGCTCGCGGCGCGGGAGGAACGGCCGCGCCCGGGGCGGGACGACAAGGTCGTCGCCTCCTGGAACGGGCTGGCCATCGCCGCGCTCGCCGAAACCGGTGCCTACTTCGACCGGCCGGACCTCATCCAGGCCGCCACCGACGCCGCCGACCTGCTGGTCCGCGTGCACATGGACTGGCACGCCCGGCTGCACCGCACCTCCCGTGACGGCACCCCCGGTGCCAACTCCGGTGTGCTGGAGGACTACGCCGATGTCGCGGAGGGCTTCCTCACCCTGGCCTCGGTCACCGGGGAAGGCGTCTGGGTGGAGTTCGCCGGCTTCTTCCTGGACACCGTGCTGCTCCAGTTCACCGCCGAGGACGGCGCGCTCTACGACACCGCGGCCGACGCCGAGGCACTGATCCGCCGCCCCCAGGACCCGACCGACAACGCGACGCCGTCCGGGTGGACCGCGGCGGCCGGAGCCCTGCTCTCGTATGCGGCACTCACCGGCAGCGGCCTCCACCGGGACGCCGCGGAGCGGGCCCTGGGCATCGTCACCGCGCTCGCCGGGCGGGCCCCGCGCTTCATCGGATGGGGCCTGGCCGTCGCCGAGGCCGCACTGGACGGGCCGCGCGAGGTCGCGGTCGTCGGCCCGCAGGGCGAGCCGGCCACCGTCGCGCTGCACCGGGCCGCGCTGCTCGGCACGGCCCCGGGGGCGGTCGTCGCGCTGGGCGTCCCCGGGGCCGACGAGGTACCGCTCCTCCAGGACCGCCCCCTGGTGGACGGCCGGCCGGCCGCCTACGTCTGCCGTCACTTCACCTGTGAGCAGCCGACCACCGACCCGGAGGAGCTGACCGAGCGGCTCCAGGGGTGAGCACCCGCCGGTGAACCGGCCCGGCCCGGCGCACGGTTCACGGCGCTTCCGTGGCGGCGGCCCCCTGGGAGGTATGGCACAGCAGCCCTCCCAGGGGGCCGCCTCTGGGTCCAGGGGGGTGCCGCCGGGTCCAAGGGCCAGTGACGGAGTTGCCCTTGACGTGCGCGTCAAGTTCTAGCCTCGCCGCATGACACACCGCACACACCGCGAAGTCCGCCTGACCGCCCGCCCCCAGGGGCCGGTCACCGATGACCTCTTCGAGGTCGTGGAGGTGCCGGTCCCGGAACCCGGACCCGGCCAGGTGCTGGTACGCAACACCGTGATGGGCGTCGCCGCCGTGATGCGCACGCTGATGGACGAGACCAGCGCCGTGCCGATGCCCCCCTTCGGGATCGGCGAGCCGCTGAACGGACCCGCCCTCGGCGAGGTGGTCGCCGCCCCGGGAACCGGCCTCGCGCCCGGCGACCTGGTGGAACACCATCTCGGCTGGCGCGAATACGCCCTGCTGGACGCCGACCGGGTACACCGGTGCGACCCCGGCCTGATGCCCGACCCGGCCGCCTACCTCTCCCAGGGGCCCACCGCCTGGATGGGCATGGTGCGCGGTGCCGAAGTGCGCGCCGGGGACACCGTCTTCGTCACCGGGGCGGCGGGCGGCGTGGGCTCCCTGGCCGGCCAGATCGCCCGGCTGCGCGGCGCCGCCCGGGTCATCGGCAGCACCGGATCGCAGGAGAAGGCGGACCGGCTGATCAAGGAATTCGGCTATGACGCGGTGGTGCTCCGCGGCGCCGGCCCCATCGAGGAGCAACTGCGGGCGGCGGCCCCGGAGGGCATCGACGCGCTCTTCGACAACGTGGGCGGGGAGCAGTTGCGGGCCGCCATCGCCGTCGCCAACCGGGGTGCCCGGCTCGCCCTCGTAGGCGCGCTGTCCAGCCAGCTGTCCGAAGACAGTGCGGCCCACACCGTCGAGATCGACACCCTCGCGCTGCTCGCCCGCAGCGTCACCCTGCGCGGTGTCGCCCTGTACGACCACCTGGACGTGATCCCGGAGTGGAACCGGCGGTTCGGCGAGGGGCTGCGCGACGGCACCCTCACCTTCCCGCACTCCCGGCTGCACGGCATCGAGCAGGCGCCGCGGGCCCTGCGCGAGCTGACCGAGGGGCGCCATCTGGGCGCCGTCCTCGTGGAGTTGTGAGGCGCGGTCCCGGGACGTCGTGGGCGGAGCCCGGTCAACCCGCCACTGTCAGAGGCCGGTTGTAGCCTCGCAGAGTGACGGCCTTGCTCGGGAAGCGATCCCTCGTCCAGGAAGCCGCGGCGCTGCGGGCCGGCGCCGACGACCCCGTCGATGCGGTCCACCGCACCTGCGACCGCATCGACGCCGCTGATCCGGAGGTGCGGGCCTTCGTGCCGGAGGAGGCGCGGCGTGCGCGGCTCCTGGAGGCGGCGCGGCGGGCGGCCGCCGGTGTGCGGGACCCCGCCGGCCGGCCCCCGCTCCATGGCGTCCCCGTGGGCGTCAAGGACATCGTGCGGGTCGACGGGCTGCCCACCCGCGCGGGCTCGGCGCTGCCGCCCGAGGCGCTCGGCGGCCCGCAGGCCACCGTCGTCGGCAGGCTGTGCGCCGCCGGTGCGCTGATCGCCGGCAAGACCGTGACCGCGGAGTTCGCGGTCACGGCCCCGGGCCCGACCCGCAATCCGCACAACCCCGCGCATACGCCCGGCGGTTCGAGCAGCGGCTCGGCGGCCGCGGTCGCCGCCGGGATGGTGCCGCTGGCCATCGGGACACAGACCGTCGGCTCGATGATCCGGCCCGCCGCGTACTGCGGAGTGGTCGGCTTCAAGCCGGGCTACGGGCGGATACCGGTCGACGGGGTGATCCCCAACGCCGCGAGCTTCGACACCCTCGGCTGCTACGCCACGGACGTGGCGGGTGTCGCCCTGGCGGCGTCGGTGCTGGTCGACGGGTGGCGACCGGAGGCCGTGGCGGGGCCCGGGCCGCGCCCGGTGCTGGGCGTGCCCACCGGTCCCTACCTGGAGCGCGCGGACGACACGGCGCTGCGCGCCTTCGAGGAGCAGCAGGAACTGCTGCGGTCCGCCGGGTACACCGTCCACGAGGTGCCGGTGATGGACGACTTCGAGCAGATCGTCGAGCAGCTGTACACGATGAACCGCTACGAAGTCGCCCGTGCGCACCAGGACTGGTTCGCCCGCTTCGGCGACCGCTACCGGCAGCAGACCACAGCGGCCATCCAGGAGGGCCGGACGATCGGGGACGCGGCCTACGAGGCGGCCCGGGAACGGCGGCGCGCCTTCCGCGCCCGGCTCGCGGCGGACCGGGCCGCGGCGGGTGTCGACCTGTGGATCGCCCCTTCGGCCACCGGCCCCGCGCCCCACGGCCTCACCACCACCGGCACCTCGATCATGTGCCTGCCGTGGAGCAACGCCGGGCTGCCGTCCCTCAGCCTGCCCGCCGGGCGCGCCGCCAACGGGCTGCCGCTCGGACTCCAACTCATCGGCGGATCCGGCACGGACGAAGAACTGCTCCATGGGGCGGCAGGAATCGAGCACGTACTGAACGGGGAGCCGCGGTAGGAGGACGTACTGAACGGGGAGACGCGGAAGACGGCCGTGCTCCACGGGGGGGCGCGGAACGACGACGGGACGCAACGACGACGACGGCGGCGGCCACAACGACGGGGCCCCGCGCGACAACGGCCGGCCGCGCCCCGTGCGGTTGGGCTGAACACAGCGGCGAAGGAGGGGGAGATGCGCATCGGGGACGCCGCGGCGGCCGCCGGTATGACACCGCGGGCGCTGCGCTACTACGAGCAGCGGGGACTGGTGACGGCCCGGAGGACACCGTCCGGCCACCGGGTGTACGACGACGAGGACATCCGCCGGCTGCGGGCGGTGCGCGAACTGCGGGACGCGGGGCTGACGGTCGGTGATGTGCGGGCCTTCGCCCATCTGCTGCGCACGATGCCGGCCGACGGGATGCCGGATCTCCTTCCGCAAGCGCCCCGCTCGGGCGGCAGTCCGGCCGCGGAGGCGGTGGCCCGGCGCCGGCTCGCGGACCTGGACGCCCGTATCGCGCGGCTGTCGCACCTACGGGCACGGCTCGCGGCCCGCCTGGGCGAACCGGAGGCCGAGGTGACGGAGCCGGGCGAGCCGGCCGAGCCGACCGAGCCGGGCGCCGCGGGACGTGCCGGGGCGGACAGCGGCCGGCTCTTCCGGCTGGAGACCGCGCCGGCCCCGGCCCGCCCCGCCCTCAGAGCGTGAGGCCCCGTGCCAGCACATCCATCGTGCGGTGGATCAGCGCCTCCAGTTCGGCGCGCTCACCGCCCGCGATCCAGCTCAGCATCGCCTCCTGGAGCGCGGCCAGGAGCGCGGCGCTGATCACCCGCAGCTCCAGATCGTCGGCCGGGCGGCCGGTGCGCTCCGCCAGCACCGCGCTGATCAACGCGGTGTCGCGGGCGGTGTTCTCCGCCGTACGGCCCCGGATGGCGGGTACGTCACGGATCAGCCGGGTGCGCTGGACGAGTTCGCCGCGGTCCGTGGCGGTGAGCTCGCGCAGCGCCTCGACCGTGACCCGCCGCATCGACTCGACCATCGGCTCGTCCGTGGGGCGGGCCCGCAGCCCGGCCTCCAACACGGTGTCGTACTCGTCCGTGAGCACGATGTCTTCCTTGGTCGGGAAGTAGCGGAAGACCGTGCTCGGCGAGACATCGGCGGCCTCGGCGATCTGGTCGATGGGGGTCGCGTCGTACCCCTGCTCCTCGAAGAGCCGGTAGGCGGCCCGCCGGATCGCGTCCCGGGTCTGGATCTTCTTCCGCTCCCGCAGCCCGATCTTCGGTGTTCCGGGCGGCGCGGTGGCAGGGGTACGTGCGGAGACCATGCGCAGCATTGTCAGGCATCGGGCGCCCGGGAGGCCACGGCCGGGGCCGTACGGGGACG
The DNA here is from genome assembly GCF_042724075.1 of Streptomyces sp. NPDC127097. NCBI lineage: Bacteria > Bacillati > Actinomycetota > Actinomycetes > Kitasatosporales > Streptomycetaceae > Streptomyces > Streptomyces sp. NPDC127097. The sequence goes on from NZ_JBHXFI010000001.1 coordinate 336,078, forward strand.
GCGCCCCGGATCGCGGCTCCGGCGGCCAGAGCGCTCCCTGCTCTCCGGACTCGCAGCCCTCGCTGTCAGTGGGGTGTGTCACGCTGGGGCGTGGGAATGATTACCGTGCGTGATGTACGGGGGGTGGGGGCGTGTGCGGTGAGGGTCTCGAAACGGCACATGGCCGCGGCCGGGAAGGCCGCGGCCATGGGGGCGCGGGGATATCGGGCGGCCGGCCGCGCGGGCCGGGGTCCTCAGGCGTGCGTATAAGCCACCAGCGAGATGCCGACGTAGTGGACGACGAAGGCCGCCAGGGTGAAGGAGTGGAAGACCTCGTGGAAGCCGAACCACCGAGGTGAGGGGTTGGGGCGCTTGAGGCCGTAGATCACGCCACCGGCGCTGTAGAGCAGCCCGCCGACGATGACGAGGACGAGGACGGCGACGCCGCCGGTGCGCAGGAAATCGGGCAGGAAGAAGACGGCGGCCCAGCCCATGGCGATGTAGCAGGGGGTGTAGAGCCAGCGTGGGGCGCCGACCCAGAAGACCCGGAAGAGGATTCCGGCCAGGGCGGCCGCCCAGACGGCCCAGAGGAGCGCCTGTCCGCGGGAGCCGGGCATCAGCAGCATGGTCAGCGGCGTATAGGTGCCCGCGATGATCAGAAAGATATTGGCGTGATCGAGCCGACGCAGCACGCCATCGGTCCGCGGGCCCCAATTGCCGCGGTGGTAAAGGGCGCTGACCCCGAAGAGCAGGCATGCGGTCAGCGTGTAAATGGCGCAGGCCAGACGGCCGCGGGGGCTGTCGGCGAGGGCGGTGAGCAGGACGCCGGAGAGGAGGGCGGCGGGGAACATCCCGGCGTGCAGCCAGCCGCGGAGTCTGGGCTTGAGGGGCGCGGCCACGGCGGCGACCGCCGCAATTGCGGGCGGCGCGGAGGGGGACTGGCTCTCGGCGGCGTCGGGCGCGGAAGTCATGGCGCAATGCTACCTACGCGACCGTAAGTTACGGATTGGTGCCGAAGTGGTGACGGTCACGAAAGCGCCCTCTGGACAGAACCCCATAACGGTCGGATGATCAAATGAGTGCCGTCGGCACCGGATGAGCGGTCACGAAGCATCCGGGTCGCAGCCCCCAAGGGGCAGACATCAAAAAGAAGCGGATTTTCCCGGCCAAATCGGGCATAAATCTGTCCACACCCTCATCTAGGAGCGATCGTGGCGCGCGACAACGCGGCTCCCCCCGTCCTCACCCGTCATCAAGGACTCATCTCCTGGGTCGACGAGATCGCAGCGATCACCCAGCCCGACCGGGTCGTCTGGTGTGACGGCTCGGAGGCGGAGTACGAGCGTCTGTGCGAGGAGCTCGTCGACAAGGGCACGTTCAAGAAGCTCGACCCGATCAAGCGCCCCAACTCGTACTACGCCGCCTCCGACCCCTCGGACGTGGCGCGGGTCGAGGACCGCACCTTCATCTGCTCCGAGAAGGAGGAGGACGCCGGCCCGACGAACCACTGGAAGAACCCCGCCGAAATGCGCGAGATCTTCGCCGGCGAGCAGGGCATCTTCCGCGGTTCGATGCGCGGCCGGACGATGTACGTCGTCCCGTTCTGCATGGGCCCGCTCGGCTCCCCGCTCTCCGCGATCGGTGTGGAGATCACCGACTCCGCCTATGTCGCGGTCTCGATGCGCACCATGACGCGCATGGGCCAGCCGGTGCTCGACGAGCTCGGCGAGGACGGCTTCTTCGTCAAGGCGGTGCACTCGCTCGGTGCGCCCCTGGCCGAGGGCGAGGCCGATGTGCCGTGGCCGTGCAACTCCACCAAGTACATCTCGCACTTCCCCGAGGACCGGGAGATCTGGTCCTACGGCTCCGGCTACGGCGGCAACGCCCTGCTCGGCAAGAAGTGCTACGCGCTGCGCATCGCCTCCGTCATGGCGCGCGACGAGGGCTGGCTCGCCGAGCACATGCTGATCCTCAAACTCACCCCGCCGCAGGGCGAGTCCAAGTACGTCGCTGCCGCCTTCCCGAGCGCCTGCGGCAAGACCAACCTCGCGATGCTGGAGCCGACGATCTCCGGCTGGACCGTCGAGACCATCGGCGACGACATCGCCTGGATGCGCTTCGGCGAGGACGGCCGCCTCTACGCCATCAACCCCGAGGCCGGTTTCTTCGGTGTCGCGCCCGGCACCGGCGAGCACACCAACGCCAATGCCATGAAGACGATGTGGGGCAACTCCGTCTTCACCAATGTCGCGCTCACCGACGACGGCGATGTCTGGTGGGAGGGCATGACCGAGGAGAAGCCGGCGCACCTCACGGACTGGAAGGGCAACGACTGGACCCCGGAGTCCGAGACCCCGGCCGCCCACCCCAACGCCCGCTTCACCGTCCCGGCCGGCCAGTGCCCGATCATCGCGCCCGAGTGGGAGGACCCCAAGGGCGTGCCGATCTCGGCGATCCTCTTCGGTGGCCGCCGCGCCAGCGCCGTGCCGCTGGTGACCGAGTCGCTGACCTGGCAGCACGGCGTCTTCCTCGGCGCCAACGTCGCCAGCGAGAAGACCGCCGCGGCCGAGGGCAAGGTCGGCGAGCTGCGCCGCGACCCGTTCGCCATGCTGCCGTTCTGCGGCTACAACATGGGCGACTACATGGGCCACTGGGTCAAGGTCGGTGCTGACAAGGACCCGGCCAAGCTGCCGAAGATCTACTACGTCAACTGGTTCCGCAAGGACGACAAGGGCCGCTTCGTGTGGCCGGGCTTCGGCGAGAACGGCCGGGTGCTCAAGTGGATCGTCGAGCGGCTGGACGGCAAGGCCGAGGGCGTCGAGACCCCCATCGGTGTGCTGCCCACGAAGGCGTCGCTGGACACCACGGGCCTCGACCTCGACGACGCCGACCTCGACTTCCTGCTCACCGTCGACAAGGACGTGTGGCGCGAGGAGGCGGCGCTGATCCCCGAGCACCTCAACACCTTCGGTGACCACACGCCGAAGGAGCTGTGGGACGAGTACCGCGCGCTGGTCCAGCGGCTCGGCTGATCACCCGTAGCGCATACCGGCCGGGGGGCCCCCCCCGGCCAGACGCGCCCCCCCCGCGCTGGGTTGGGGTGGTGATGAGGCGAGCGTACGCGGTTGAGGGGCGGTGT
>NZ_JBHXFI010000001.1:339205-406065 GCF_042724075.1 Streptomyces sp. NPDC127097
CACAAAAACCCCTTGGCTCCCCACCCGCCGATGGTGTGGTGGGACGACACCCGCGCGGTGGCCCTGCGGCCCGGCTTAACCCCCTTCGCCAAAACCGGCCGGGCCCCCGCACGGGCCGTGGGGGCCCCCGGCTCGTAGCTGTGGGTGAGCTGATGCGGCGCGGAACGGTTGAGCCGGTCGGGTGAGCCGGGCCGGGGCCGGCGCCCGGGCTCAGGCCGAGGCGAGATCCCGGTGCGCTGCGGCGTGGGCCGCCATCCGCTCGGCGGCCAGCTCCGCCGCCGCCGCGTCCTCGCGGGTGGTGGCGACCGCCAGGGCGTTCCCGGCGAGGGTGTGGGCGCGCTGCTGGAGGGCCTCGATCCGGGCCGGCGTGCCGCCGTCGGTGGGCTCGGCGCGCAGCGGATAGTGGCCGCCGCTCAGCCGGGCGACCTGCTCGGCGATGCGCTCGGCGGCGGTGGCCAGCTCGGCGGCGGCCGGCCCGGCGCCCGGCCCGGCGTCCTGCGGCGCGCCGCCGTCCGTCCGCGTCGCCAGCGCATGCAGCTCATCGGTGACGGTGAGCAGCGCGGTCAGCTGTCCGGCGAGCCGGATGTCCAGCTCCTGCTCGCGCGAGCGGTGCGGGATCTCCGGGGCGGCGGCCATGGTGTGGACCGACTTGGTGCGGATCGGTTCGTACATGGGACGGCCTCCTGAAAACGTTCAGGAGACCAGCCTAGCTTAGACATTGTCTAAAGTTGTGGCTCATACAGAAAATAGTCCCCGGTCAGTACTGTCCGTAACCGTCGAGGAAGGAGCCGATCCGGGTGACGGCATCCGCCAGATCGTCCTTGCTGGGCAGCGTGACCAGGCGGAAGTGATCGGGCTCCGGCCAGTTGAAGCCGGTGCCGTGCACGATCATGATCTTCTCGGCGCGCAGCAGGTCCAGCACCATCTGCCGGTCGTCCTTGACCTTGTAGACCTTGGGGTCCAGCCGCGGGAAGGCATACAGCGCGCCCTTCGGCTTGACGCAGCTGACGCCGGGGATCTGGGTCAGCAGCTCATACGCCGTGTCGCGCTGCTCCAGCAGCCGGCCGCCGGGCAGCACCAGCTCGTTGATCGACTGCCGGCCGCCGAGGGCGGTGGCGACCGCGTGCTGGGCCGGCATATTGGCGCACAGCCGCATATTGGCGAGGATCGTCAGGCCCTCGATGTACGAGGCGGCGTGCGCCTTCGGGCCGCAGACCGCCATCCAGCCGCTGCGGTAGCCCGCGACCCGGTACGACTTGGACAGCCCGTTGAAGGTCAGGGTCAGCAGGTCGGGGGCGAGCGAGGCGAAGGGGGTGTGGGTGACGCCGTCGTAGAGGATCTTGTCGTAGATCTCGTCGGCGCAGACGATCAGGTTGTGCCGGCGGGCGATCTCCGCGATACCGCGCAGCAGCTCGTCGTCGTACACCGCACCCGTGGGGTTGTTGGGGTTGATGACGACGATGGCCTTGGTGCGGTCGGTGACCTTGCGCTCGATGTCGGCCAGGTCCGGCATCCAGTCCGCCTGCTCATCGCAGCGGTAGTGCACGGCCGTGCCGCCGGAGAGCGAGACGGACGCCGTCCACAGCGGATAGTCCGGGGCCGGGACCAGCACCTCGTCGCCGTCGTCCAGCAGCGCCTGCATCGACATCTGGATCAGCTCGGAGACGCCGTTGCCCAGGTAGATGTCGTCGACGGACAGGTCGATGCCCTGCGTCTGGTAGTGCTGCATCACCGCGCGGCGGGCGGAGAGCAGGCCCTTGGCGTCCCCGTAGCCGTGTGCCGTGCCGACCGTGCGGAGGATGTCCTCCAGGATCTCGGGCGGGCACTCGAAGCCGAACGCCGCCGGGTTTCCGGTGTTGAGCTTGAGGATGCGGTGACCTGCCGCCTCCAGCCGCATGGCCTCCTCGAGCACCGGGCCACGGATCTCGTAGCAGACGTTGGCGAGCTTCGTTGACTGGATCACCTGCATGTCCGCCACTTTACGGGCGCGTATCGGCGGCCGCCCGGTGTTTTTCCCCACGTTGATCACCGGACGGTGTGGAGTTCCTCACGGCCGGTGACGATTCCGGGGGTGCGAATTCCGCGGAGGCCCCTACGGGCGGGGGCGCGCCACTACGCTCCGGCACATGCCCGCCTCGGCACCGTTACCCCGGCCGCACCCGCCGCAGCCACCACACCGGCCTCGCCCGCTCCCGCCGTCTCCGCGCCCCGCGGCCCGTTCGCGCTGCTCAACGACGAGCCGGTGGCCGAGCCCGGCGCGGATCTGCTCGGCGCCGGCCGCGCCGCCCGCCGGCTCGCTCGCCGGACTCCTGGTCGCCTCCCGCGCCGCCACCCCGTTCACCCTCGCCGTCGACGCCGGCTGGGGCATGGGGAAGAGCAGCCTGATGCGGCTGGTCGACGCGGAGCTGGCGCAGGCTCCCGAGGTGCACACCGTCTGGTACAACGCCTGGACCTCGACCGGCGCCGACGCACTGGAAGGGCTGATCAAATCCGTACTGATGCGCTTCGACCGGCGGGTGCTGCGGCGCGGACTCCAGCGGATCTCCGAGCGGGGCGCGCTGCTGCGGGCCGTACGGGCCATGACCACGGTCGCCGCCGGGCCGCTCGGGGTGACCGGCCTGGTCGACGAGCTGTGGCGCGGGTCCTCGGCGATCCGCACCACCGCGCCCGCCGCCCGGAAGGCGTTGACCAGCGACTCGTTGTTCCGCGGATGGTCGTCCACCCACAGGATGTGCACACCGTGCAGCACCGCGCCCTCGGTGTCCGGAAAGCCGCTGGGCTGGCCCGGCAGTTGGGGGCTCATCTGACGAGCAGCGGACCGGAGATCGAACGGCTGGTCCTGCGCGCGGCCGTGGGGGCGCTGCCGCCGCCCGGCTGACCTCAGCCCCGGCCCGGCGCCGTCCGCCGCACCGACCGCCCCGCCAGTACGTCCGTCCGCCGCCCGTCCTCCATCACGAACCGGCCGTCGATCAGGACATGCGGAATGCCGGTGGGCAGCGTGCGCGGGGCCTCGAACGTGGACCCGGCGGCGACCGTGTCCGGGTCGAAGAGGACCAGGTCGGCGCGGTAGCCCTCGCGCACCAGGCCGCGGTCGGGGAGCCGCAGCCGGGCGGCCGGACGGCCCGTCAGATGGGCGACACACTCCTCCAGCGACAGCACGCCCAGCTCGCGGACGTACCTGCCGAGGTACCGGGGGAAGGTGCCGTACGCCCGCGGATGCGGCTTGTCGCCCTGGAGGATGCCGTCGCTGCCGCCGGTGTGCACCCGGTGGCGCATGATCCGGCGGACATTGTCCTCGTGGCCGACGTGCTGGAGGATCGTCGAGCCCAGACGGTCCTCGATCAGCAGCCGGCGGGCGGTCTGCCAGGGCTCCTCGCCGCGCTCTGCGGCGGTGCGGGCCACGGTCTTGCCGACGTGGTCCGCCAGTTCGGGGTGCGACACCCCGGAGATCTCGATGGTGTCCCAGTCCATGGGCACCCCGTGACAGCCGTCGGCGCCCTCCACCTCCATGACGTGCCGGATGCGGGCGGCCGTCGCGTCGTCCCGGAGGCGGGCCAGGATCACCCCGGGGCCGCCCTCGCTCGCCCAGCTCGGCAGCATGGCGACCAGGGTCGTACAGCCGGGGGTGTACGGATAGGTGTCCAGGGTGAGGTCCGCGCCGGCGTCCAGCGCGTCGTCCAGGAGCGCCAGCAGCTCGGGCGCACGGCCCTCGTTGACCCCGAAGTTCATGGTGGCGTGCGCCAGATGCAGTGCGCAGCCGGCCTCGCGGGTGAGGGCCACCATCTCCTCGTACGCCTGGAGGGCACCGGCGCCGTAGGAGCGGTGGTGCGGGCAGTAGTAGCCGTCGTAGCGGGCCACCACCCGGCACAGTTCGGTCAGTTCGGCGTCGGAGGCGTACATCCCGGGGGTGTAGGTCAGGCCGGAGGACATCCCGACCGCGCCCTCCTCCAGGCCCTCGGCGACCAGCTGCCGCATACGGGCCAGCTCGTCGGCGGTGGCCGCGCGGTCCTCCCAGCCGAGGGTGAGCATCCGTACCGTGCCCTGCGGGACGAGATAGGCGGCGTTGACGGCGATGCCCTGGCCGTCGAAGCCGTGGTCGAGGCGGTCGAGGTAGCCGCCGACGGTGCGCCAGCTGAAGTCGACGGAGGTGTCCCCGGGCGCCCCGCCGTTCCAGCCGGTGATCTGGGCGCGGACCTCGGCGAGGGTGCGGTCGTCGACCGGTGCGTACGACAGGCCGTCCTGGCCGAGGACTTCGAGGGTGACCCCCTGGGCGGCCTTCGCCTCGTGCCCGGGGTCCCGCAGCAGCGCCAGGTCGCTGTGCGCGTGCATATCGATGAAGCCGGGGGAGAGGGCGAGGCCCTGGCCCTCCACCACACGGGTGGCGCCCGGCCGCGGACCGCCGTCCGACTCGCGGTGGACGGCGGCGATCCGGCCGCCGGACAGGGCGACATCGGCGCGGTAGGAGGGACCGCCGGACCCGTCGAGGACGCGTACGTCGCGGAACACGGTCTCCATGGCTCGGCCTGCCTCTCTCGCTGCCCGGAGCGTCGGCGCCCAGGGGACGTGCGGTCGCGGGACCGGGGCCGGCGGCGCGCACCGCGGGGGATCGGCGCGCGCCGCCGGCGTCCGGGGAGGCGGGAGCAAGGCTCCGCCCCAGGAAGCCCACGGGGCCGGGGCCCCGCCGGGCAGGTCCTCGAAGAAGGTCCTGGAAGAGGGTCTTGGGAGAAGGCCCTAAAAGAAGGCCCTAAAGGGAGGGCCTGGCTGAAGACCCTAGAAGAAGGTCCGGATGAAGTCCGTGACCGTGCCGTCCTGTTCGACGAGGGGGATCAGCTGCCACTTGTCGAAGATGGTGCAGGGGTGGGACAGCCCGAGGGCGACCCAGTCGCCGACCTCCACATCGCCGGCCCGCTCGGTGTCGACCCAGGCGTGCTGGTCGGACAGCTTGGTGACGGTGAGGCCGTCCGCCGGGCGTTCGGTGCCGTCCCGGCCGGACCGGACGACCTGGGCCTGCGGCAGATCCAGGTCGTACGCCGCATCGCGCTTGCCCGCGTTGAGGAACGCCTGCTCGGTCGTGGGACGGGAGACGACCTGGGCCCACAGCCGGAAGGCGGGGTGCAGGGCGCCCTCGTCCGGGACGCGGTTGAAGGGGGTGAGCCGGCGGTAGTGGGCGTCGTCGTGCGAGACATACGCGCCCGAGCGCAGCAGCTTGAGGACGGGGGCCGACAGCGCGGGGAGGTCCGCGAAGACCTCGGCGACCGCGTCGAACCAGGCGCTGCCGCCGGCGCTGACCACGATCTGGTCCAGGTCGGCGAACCGGCCGGCCTTGTCGAACGCCTCGGCCAGCGCGACCAGTCGGCGCAGGTAGGCGGTCACCCGCTCCGGGGTGGCCTCGGGCACCTCGCCCTCGTAGCCGGCCACGCCCACCAGGCGCAGGGTGTCCACCCCCGCGATGGCATCGGCGAGTTCCAGGCACTCGGTCTCGGTGCGGACGCCGGTGCGCGCGCCCTCGCCGGCGCACAGCTCGACGACCACGTCCACCGGGCGGGTGGCGCCGGCCTCCCGCAGGGTGCGGTCCATCAGCTCGATACCGCGCAGCGAGTCGACGTAGCAGATGAGCTGGAACTCGGGGTCGTCGGCGAGTTCGGCGGCGAGCCAGCGCAGGGCGGCCGGGTCCACGACCTCGTTGGCGAGGAAGATCTTCTGGATGCCGTAGGCGCGGTAGACGCGGACCTGGTGGGGGACGGCGGCGGTGATGCCCCAGGCGCCGTACTCCAGCTGACGGGCGAAGAGCTGCGGGGCCATGCAGGTCTTGCCGTGCGGGGCGAAGGCGAGGCCGTGCCGGTCCGCGTAGGTCTCCATCAGGGCGAGGTTGTGCTCGACCGACTCGGCGGAGAGGGCGAGGACGGGGGTGGTGAAACCGCCGTCGAAGAGGTTGCGGCGCTCGGCGGCCAGCTCTCCGACGGTGAGCCCTTCGGCGTCCGGCGGGAGTGCCTTGAAGCGGTGGTCGACCCGTTCGTCCGCGAGTCCCTTGAGTCCCTGCGCGAGCCGCTCGCCGGCCATGGGGCCTCCTCCATGTTCCTGTTGCACTCTCTGCAACACGCATTGCGCATGTCGCGTACAGCTGTCTAACATCCGGGCCATCGCCCGGTCAATGGTGAGAAGCATCGTGGGAAACCGGCCGGAACGGGCCCTGGACACCGCCCCGGACGACACCCGGACCGCCGCTCCGGACGACACCGAACCGCCGCCCGGACGACACCCGGACCTCCGCCCCGGCCGCGCCCGGGTGAGCCGTACAGCGAAGGAGCGCATCCGATCGTGACCAGGTCCCCGAACGCCGGCGACAGCCGAGCCCCGGACGGCGCACCCGTCCCGGACGTCGATGTCGTCTGCCTCGGCGAGTCCATGGTCACCTTCCTGCCGCGGCTGCCCGGGCGGCTCGCCGATGTCACCTCCTTCGACCGCGCCATCGGCGGTGCCGAATCCAATGTCGCCTGCACCCTCGCCCGTACCGGTCACCCCACCCGCTGGATCTCCCGGGTCGGCACCGACGGCTTCGGCGACCACCTGCTGGCCGCCATCGCCGCCTGCGGCGTCGACGTCCGCCACGTCCGGCGCGACCCGCTGCGCCCCACCGGCGTCTACTTCCGCACCGCCGGCGACCGCGCCACCGGCAGCCATGAAGTCGCCTACTACCGCGCCGGTTCCGCCGCCTCCGCCATGACGGCGGACGGTCTGGACCGGGCCGCCCTGCACGCCGGCCGGATCCTGCATCTGTCCGGCATCACGGCGGCGCTGTCCGCGGACTGCCTCGGCCTGCTGACGGAGCTGACCGCCCGCCGCCCCGGGCGTCCGCTCCTCTCCTTCGACGTCAACTACCGGCCGGGGCTGTGGCGGGACACCGCGCGGGCAGGGGTGCTGCTCGACCTCGCCCGCGGCGCGGACCTGGTGTTCGTGGGCGACGACGAGGCCCGGGACGCCTGGGGCCTGGACGGCCCCCGGGCCATCCGCCGGGCGCTGCCGGAACCGCACACCCTGGTCGTCAAGCAGGGCGCGGCGGGCGCCACGGTGTTCCGGCGGACGCGAGGGGCGGACGGACGGCGTGACGACGCGACCGGCACAGTGGACGGACGGCGTGACGACGCCACCGGCACCGCGGGCGGCCACCGCGACGACGCCACCGGCACCGCCACCTTCGTCCCCGCCCTGGACGTCGACGTCGTGGCGGCCACCGGCGCCGGAGACGCCTTCGCCGCCGGCTTCCTGTCCGCCACCCTCCGCGGCCTCCCGGACCGCGCCCGCCTCCGGCACGGCCATCTGTGGGCCGCCGCCGCCCTCACCGTCCCCGGCGATCTCGCCACCCCGCCGAGCCGGCCGTACGCCGACCGCCTGGCCGCCCTCGACGACCCGGCCTGGGAGAGACTGCACCTCGCTCCCGGCTGGACCGACGCCGACACATCCGGCCACAGGGCCGGCGAGGAGGTACCCACGAAGTGAACGAGCCACGTGAGAGAGCCATCGAGAGCCGCGCCCCGGGCGACCGGGCAGTCCGGGCGAAGCGAGGTGGCGGCATGAGCGGGACCGCCGACCGGGCCGGGCGAAGCGAGGTGCCTGGCGTGCGCCGGACCGCCGACCGGGCCGAGGGCAACGAGGTGCCGGCATGAGCCAGACCGTCGACCGGGCGCTGAGCATTCTGCCGCTGCTCGCCGAGGGGCCCGCCGACCTGGGCCAGGTCGCCGACCGGCTCGGCGTCCACAAGTCCACGGCCCTCCGGCTGCTGCGCACCCTCCACGAACACGGCTTCGTCTACCGCCAGTCCGACCAGCGCTACCGCCTCGGCGCCCGGCTCTTCGCCCTCGCCCAGCAGGCCGTCGAGAACCTCGACGTACGCGAGATCGCCCACCCCCACCTCGTCGCGCTCAACGAGAGATGCGGACACACCGTCCACCTCGCGGTCCACGAGGAGAACGAGGTCCTCTACATCGACAAGGTGGAGAGCCGCTACCCGGTCCGGATGTACTCCCGGATCGGCAAGCCCGTCGCGATCACGGTCGCCGCGGTCGCCAAGCTGCTCCTCGCCGACCTCCCCGAACCCGAGCGCCGCGCCCTCGCCGAGAAGCTCGACTACCCCCGCTACACGTCCCGTTCGACCCATGACGCCACGGCGTTCCTCGCCGAACTGGCCAAGGTCCGCGAACAGGGCTGGGCCACCGATCTCGGTGGCCACGAGGAGTCCATCAACTGCGTCGCGGCCCCCGTCCGCGGCGCCGACGGCCGCCTGGTCGCCGCCATGTCGGTCTCCGCACCGAATGTCGTCATCAGCGCCGAGGAACTCCTCGGGCTGCTCCCGCTGGTCCGCCGCACCGCCGACGCCATCAGCCGGGAGTACTCCGGAACCCCCGTCCCCCCGTCAGCCACCCACCCCGCAGAGGAAGCCCGGACCCCATGACCGAGAAGACCGCGCTCACCCCGGCCACCCACACCACCCCGCCCGCGAAGTTCTCCCACGGCGTCAGGAAGGGCAACATCCTCCAGGTCGCGGGCCAGGTCGGCTTCCTCCCCGCCGTCGAGGGCCAGGCCCCCACCCCGGCCGGCCCCACCCTGCGCGAGCAGACCCTCCAGACCCTCGCCAACGTCAAGGCCATCCTCGAAGAGGGCGGCGCCAGTTGGGACGACGCGATGATGATCCGCGTCTACCTCACCGACGTGGCGCACTTCGCCGAGATGAACGAGATCTACAACGCCTACTTCGAGGAGCAGGGCCTCAAGGAGGCCCCCGCCGCCCGCACCACCGTCTACGTCGGTCTGCCCGCGGGGCTCCTCATCGAGATCGACGCCCTCGCCGTCCTGAGCTGAGCCACCCGCCGTGCCTTTAGTGAGCCAACCGCTGTGCCGTTAGTACGTCCGCACCATCCGCCGCACGGCAGGGCACCCCGCACCGACGGGGCGCCCTGCCGCGGTCCCCCCTACCCGGAAAGCCGCTGCCTGCCACGGGAGTTCACCCATGCACCTCGCCGCCACGACCGCCGCCCCAACCCCACCGGCACCACCCCACACCGGTGGACTGCTCGCCCTGATACCGGGCACCGCGGGCCTCCTGACGGTCGCCGCCCTGGGCATCGCCCTGCTCCTCGTACTGATCATCAAGATCCGGCTCCAGCCGTTCGTCGCGCTGCTGACCGTCTCCATCGCGGTCGGTCTGGCCGCCGGGCTCTCGGTCACCGAACTCTTCGGCACGGTCCAGAAGTCCGACGCCGTCTCGCTGATCGAGACCGGCATGGGCGGCATCCTCGGGCATGTCGCGATCATCATCGGCCTGGGCACCATGCTCGGCGCGATCCTCGAAGTCTCCGGCGGCGCCGAGGTGCTGAGCGCCCGTCTGCTCCGCCTCTTCGGCGAGCGGCGCGAACCCCTCGCCATGGGCCTGACCGGCCTGATCTTCGGCATCCCGGTCTTCTTCGACGTCGGCATCTTCGTCCTCGCCCCGATCGTCTACGCGGCCGCCAAGAGGTCCGGCAAGTCGATCCTCCTCTACTGCATGCCGCTTCTCGCGGGCCTCTCCATGACGCACGCCTTCCTGCCGCCGCACCCCGGCCCGGTCGCCGCCGCCGGCCTCTTCAAGGTCGACCTGGGCTGGATCATCCTCATGGGCCTCGTCTGCGGCATCCCCGCGGTGCTCGCCGCCTGGGGCTACGCGGCCTGGATCGGCAAGCGGCTCTTCGTCCCCGTCCCCCAGGACATGGTCGAGGCGGCGGACGAGGCCAAGGCGGCCGTCACCGCCGAAAAGGCCGCGGCCGGCGTCCCGTCCGACGAGGCGCCGGTCCCCCTGGCCACCGTCCTCACCATCATCGGCACCCCGCTGCTCCTCATCCTCCTGGCGACCTTCTCCTCCATCGCCCTGGCCCCCTCGCCCGGCCGCTCGGTCATCGAGTTCTTCGGCCACCCCTTCGTGGCCCTGACGATCGCCCTGCTGCTCTCGTACTACCTGCTGGGCATCCGCCGCGGCTGGTCCCGCACGTCCCTGGAGACGGTCTCCACCGCCTCGCTCAAGCCGGTCGGCAACATCATCCTGGTCGTCGGCGCCGGCGGCATCTTCGGCGCCGTCCTCAAGGGCAGCGGCGTCGCCACCGCCCTCTCCGACACCTTCCACCACGTCGGCCTCCCGGTCATCGTCCTCGCCTACCTCCTCTCCCTGGTCCTCCGCGTGGCCCAGGGCTCCGCCACGGTCGCCATCGTCACCACGGCCGGCATCGTCGTCCCCCTGATCGAGGGCCAGAACATGTCCCAGGCCCACCTCGCCCTGATCATCATGGCCATCTCGGCAGGCTCGATCTTCGCCTCACATGTGAACGACGGCGGCTTCTGGATGGTGAGCAAGTACTTCGGCATCTCGGAACGGGACACGTTGAAGTCGTGGACGGTCCTGGAGTCGGTGCTGTCGGTGGCGGGGTTTGGGGTGGCGGGGGTGGTCAGCATCTTCGTGTAGTGCCGCGGTGGCCGCCGTACGTGGCGGGGCGCCCGCCATGGCATGACGCAGGGCGCCCCGTCGGCTCAAGCCGGGTGCCGGTACGCCCGGGAGGCCCCCGACGCGGCTCCGGCGAATACGCTCTCGTGCCACGGAAGTTGCAGCCCGCCGACCCCCACGCCTCAGGTCCTGGCTGTGGCCACAGCCAGGACCTGAGGCGTGGGTGGCTTGGTGAGCGAGGCGGTCAGAAGCCGGGCGCTCCCGGTGTGTGTCGCGGCATCGGCACCATACCCTCGCGCGGGCCGCGGTTCTGGTGGCCGGGCCTCTCGCAGGTGACGTCCCGCGCCGGGAGCTGTCCGGTGCTCAGGTAGGCGTTGACCGCGCGGTTGGCGCAGGCGCCCGGGTCCCCGTAGTAGACGCCGTGCCCCTCGCCGCCCTTGACGTAGACCATGCGCGAACCCTTCAGGGCGCGGTGCATGCCCAGTCCGCTGGACAGCGGCGTCTGGGAATCCCATTGATTCTGGACGGTGAGCATGCCGGTGCGGTTGTGCACGGCGGTGACCGGTTCGGCCGGCTTGTTCCAGAAGGCGCAGGGGGTGATGTTGGAGCTGAAATCGCCGTACAGCGGGTACCTGGCTTTGTCCCGGACCGCGTCACGCCGGTACTGATCAGGATCACGCGGCCAGGCCGCGGTGTCGCCGCAGACGATGGACCAGAAGACGGCGGAGGCGTTGTCGGCCGGCAGTTGCCCGCCGGGCGCCGCGGAGCGGTGCGGTCCGGGGGCGTCGTCCGGCGTCGCGGAGTTGCGCGAGCCGGGTTTGCCGTCGGCGGCCTTCTTCAGGCTGACGACGCTTGCGGCGGCGCTCTGCGGGCTGAAGAACTGGCGCCGCAGAGCGGAACGGATGCCGTCCCCGTTGAGCTTCTCGTCCTCGTACGGGATCGGATCGCGGTCGGCTCGGGCGATCAGGTCCCAGAACGTCTTCTTCACCGCGGCCGGGGTGGCACCGAGGTGGTAGGTGTGGTTGCGCTGAGCGGTCCATTTCGTCCAGCGGGTGAAAGCCGGTTCGGTGCCCTCCGCCCACACTTGCATCATGCCGCGCCAGACCCGGCCGGGGTCGATCGCGCTGTCCAGTACGAAGCGGTCGGTCCGCTGGGGAAACATCTGGGCGTAGACGGCGCCCAGGTACGTGCCGTACGAGTAGCCCAGGTAGGAGATCTTCTTCTCGCCCAGTACGGCGCGGATGACGTCCATGTCACGGACGGTGTTGCGGGTGGTGATGTACCGCAGTGTGTCGCCGTTCTTGCCGCGGCACTTTTCAGCGACGGTTCGCGCCCAGGTGACGTCACGCTTGAATGTCTCTGGCTTGTACGGGTGTTCGGTGACTTGTTCCGCCGCCGTCATACCGCAGGTGACGGGAGTGCTCCGGCCCACACCGCGGGGGTCGAACCCGATCAGGTCGTACTGCTCGCGGACCTCCTTGGGCATCATGCCGTTCATCATGACCGGCATGGACAGGCCCTCGCCGCCGGGACCACCGGGGTTGAAGAGGATCGCGCCGTGCCGCTTGCTCGGGGCGCCGGCCTTCATGCGGGAGATGGCCAGCTTGATGGTCTTACGGGTGGGATGGGCGTAGTCCAGCGGCACTTCGATCGTCGCGCACTGGTGTGCGGCGGGCGTCGACGTGTCGCAACGGTGCCACGCGGGGTGCTGGTTCTGGAATCTCTGAAGTGGGACCGCGGCGGATGCCTGCGCCGGGGATAAGGCCGGGACCAGCGTTGCCGTGACCCCCACCGCAAGCACGGGCGCTAAGCGTCGTATTCGCACGATGTCTGTTCCTTCCGGTCAACTTTCTGGAAGGAACGACCATTTCGCGTGGGGTCATGTCTGCGAATCCCTCCGCAGGGCGAACGGAGCGATCTTGATCCGACTCCTGGGGTACGGGAAGAAAGACCTGCGGAGGAGAACCGAAAGGCGCTGGCCGCCGTCCCCGTGATCACGAGCATGAGCAACGGTGACATGCGGCCGGGCGGCCGGCTGACAGGAGCGCTGCGGCGGCTGCCGCTGTACGTGACGGGTCGCCCGGCACGGCGCCGGGTGACCTGTTAGCGCAAGCCGCCTGCCCTTATGCCCGAGCCCTCGCGCGCGGCAACACCGCCCGCAACCGCGTCCCGTCGCCGGGCTGCGGGGACTCCCCGAACCCCCACTCGCCGTCGCAGGCGTGCATCACACAGGCCAGCAGCAGAAGCACGGATCGCCGCCTGCCGTCACAGGCGGCCGCGAGACGGCGGTGGGTGTGGCGCGGGTGCCCGTCGTAAAGGCTGATGCGCAGGTCGTGAAGCGCTCCGCGCCCTCGTCCTCGACATCAAGGCCGGCAAGGCCGATCACCTGCTGTAGTGCCCCGTAGGGGAACGACGAAGGGGCGCCCGGCGTCGGCATGGAGCCGCGCCGGGCGCCCTTGATCCGTCAGGGGCTCGTCAGCTCCCCTTGCAGTACTGACCCTCCTTGCCGATCGCGCGATACGGGCAGTCGGCCAGTTCCAGGAATTGCAGGACCGCCTCCCGGTTCCGTGACGTCTCCTTGGGGATCACCGAGTCCTTCGGGTAGAAGCCGCCGGAGCCGAAGGATGACGGGTACATCTCGAAGGTGTACGCGAAGATGCGCTGGTCGCCCCACAGCCAGTCATCGATCGCGCCATCGGTGATGTACAGGTCGCTGGACTGCTCGGGCGTGTAGCCGTTGGTGGTGGCCATGTTCTTGCCGATGGTGGCGAAGGTGTCGTATTCGTCCTGGGTCATGCCGGGGCCGGTGTCGTCGTTGGTGAAGCCGAAGGGCCAGAGGACCAGTTCGCTGTAG
Source organism: Streptomyces sp. NPDC127097 (assembly GCF_042724075.1). Classification (NCBI taxonomy): domain Bacteria; kingdom Bacillati; phylum Actinomycetota; class Actinomycetes; order Kitasatosporales; family Streptomycetaceae; genus Streptomyces; species Streptomyces sp. NPDC127097. Next base: position 352,525 of record NZ_JBHXFI010000001.1, read on the forward strand.
GTGTGGAAGTCGATGGCGGCCGTGATCTGCTGTTTGCCGCCGATGTTGCGGCCGTGGACGAACTTCGAGACGACCTGGACCTCGGGGGCGGAGGCGGGGGACTTGCCGCGGTAGGTCTCGGAGGAGGGGCTGGAGGAAGAGCCGCCGCAGCAGCCCCACTTGAAGTCCCAGTTGCGGTTGAGGTCGGTGCCGACCGCGCTGGACCCGGCGTTGGGCTGGCGGTTCTTGCGCCAGCTGCGGAAGGAGCCGGAGGCGATGTCGTACTCGCCGCCGTCCGGGTTCAGATCCGGGATGATCCAGATCTCGCGGGAGTCGAGCATCTTGGTGATGCGGGCGTCGCTCCCGTACTTCGAGGTGAACTCGTTGAGGAGGTACAGGGACATCTCGACGGTGAGGTGTTCCCGGGCGTGCTGGTGGGCGGTGAAGAGGACCTCGGGCTCCTGCTCGTCCTTGGTGACGTTCTTGCTGAGTTTGAGGGCGAGGAGGTCGCGGCCCTCATGGGAGGTGCCGATGACCTGCTTGCTCAGGATGTCCGGGTGCTTGGCGACGAGGGCGTCGATCTCCTTCGTGGCCTCGTCGTAGGTGTGGTAGTTGGCGTAGCCGGCCGGGAAGTCCTTGGCGCGGGGCTTGTGAGGGGACGACGTCGCGAAGCCCGGGGGGTCGGGCAACTTGCGGAGGGTGTGGCCGAGTCGGCGGACCGCGGTGGCCTGGGCGCGGGTCGCGGTGATGACGAGCGCGCGGGCGTGGACCTCGTCGATGCTGACGCCGGTCGCGGCCAGGGCGGTGCGCTCCGCGCGGGTCGCGGGGCCGGTCACCTCGTATTGGTGGGGGAGTTCGGCCTGCTGGGCGGGGTGGGGAGTGAGCCCGGCGGACGGTGCGGTCTGGGCCTGGGCGGCGGCGATGGGGGCGGCGAGCGCGAGGGAGAGGAGTGCGGCGAGGACGGTGGTGCGTCCGCCGCGGATACGTGGTCGCATGCGGTCTCCTGTGGGGTGTGAGGCGAAGCGACGGCGTCAGTTTTGGCCCATGTCATGGCCGTGACAAGAGGTCGGGCGGCCATATGTGGGGCGCGCCGGAATCGGCCACCGGAATCGGCCACCGGAAAGTGGCGAATCCCTCAACTTCCTCCTGAGCGGCGGAAATTGATTGCCAGGACGTGCCGAGTCGCCAACAATGCGCACGACAAAACCGAAGGTCCGCGCAAGGACTTTCGGTGACAGACGCTGAGAGGACCCCCACATGAATCGACCTCTCGTCGGCACCCTGGCCACGGCCGCACTGGGCGCCGCAACCCTGCTGGGCACCGTCGGAACGGCGCACGCCGCGCCGCAGGACCAGCACCCCACCCAGAAGAAGACCAAGGCGGTGGACTTCGCCGGCAGTGTCGCGCTGAGCAACTGCTCCGGCTCGGTCGTCCGGATGCCCGGGTCGAAGGCGGATGACCCGGCACTGGTGATGTCCAACGGCCACTGCCTGGAAGGCGGGATGCCCGGCGCCGGCGAAGTCGTCGTCGACAAGCCGTCCAGCCGCAGCTTCACCCTGCTGGACAAGTCGGCCGGCAAACTGGGCACGATCAAGGCCACCAAGGTCGCCTACGCCACGATGACCGACACCGATGTCTCGCTCTACGAGACCGGGTCGACCTACGCCGAGATCGAGAAGAAGTACCAGATCAAGCCGCTGGAGCTGGCCACCGAGCACCCGGCCAAGGACGCGAAGATCAGCATCGTCTCCGGCTACTGGAAGAAGATCTACTCCTGCGGCATCGACGGGTTCGCCCCCACCCTCAAGGAGGGCGAGTGGACCTGGAAGGACTCGGTCCGCTACACCCCGGAGTGCCAGATCATCGGCGGCACGTCCGGCTCTCCGGTGGTCGACACCGCGACCGGCAAGGTCACGGCCGTCAACAACACCAGCAACGAGAGCGGCGAGGAGTGCACCCTCAACAACCCCTGTGAGGTGGACGAGAACGGCAAGACCACGGTGCGCGAGGGCATCGGCTACGCCCAGGAGACGTACCAGATACCGAAGTGCTTCGGCGACGGCAACAAGCTGGACCTGAACGCCGAGGGCTGTGTGCTGCCGAAGCCGAAGGCCACCCGCCACTGAGCTGAAGCAGGAGCAACACCCCAGGTCCCGTGCCCGCGGTGCGCGGGACCTGGCGGTGGGCCGGGCTCCGGTCCCTGACGGGGCGGCCGGGGCGCCGTTACGGAAGGCCGTGGACGTGCGCGCCCACCTGGCGCGCGAAGGCGTTGCCGTTGGCCGCGTCCCAGTTGGTGGACCAGGTCATCGCGCCACGGAGGCCCGGGTAGGTCCTGGGGGGTGTGAAGGAGCCGCAGTTGCTGCCCCGGGTGAGGCAGTCCAGTGCGGCGTTGACGACGGACGGGGCGACATAGCCGCTGCCGGCCGCCCGGGCCGAGGCCGGTACGCCGATGCCGACCTGGGACGGGTCGAGCCCGCCCTCCAGCTGAATGCAGGCGAGCGCGGTCAGGAAGTCGACCGTGCCCTGGGCGTAGACCTTGCCGTCGCAGCCGTTCATCGAACCGCTGTTGTAGTACTGCATGTTGACGGCGGTCAGGAAGTCCTTGATCCCGAGCGCCGTCTTGAAGTACTCGTTCTGCGGTGACTGCATATCGATGGTCTGCGGCGCCATGGTGACCACGACATCGCCGTGCCGGTCGTGCACGGACTTGAGCGCCTGCGTCATATAGGTGGAGTTGAGGCCGTTCTCCAGGTCGATGTCGACGCCGTTGAAGCCGTACTCGTCCATCAGGCCGCTGACGGAGTCGGCGAAGTTCCGCGCGGAGGCGGCGTCGTTGACGGACACCGCGCCCCGCTCACCGCCGACGGAGAGGATCACGGCCTTGCCGGCCGCCTGCTTCGCCTTGATATCTGCCTTGAATTCGTCGGTGGAGGCATAGCCGACGGCCGGGTCGAGGCGGAAGGTGACCGCGCCGGGCTGCCCGGTCGCCTCGGCGAACGAGACCGCGATGATGTCGTAGGCGTCGTCGGCCTCCTTGAGTTTCTGCACCGTGGCGCCGTTGTCGAAGTTCTGCCAGTAGCCGGTGACGGCGTGCCGGGGGACGGCGGCGGTGGCGAGTGCGGTGGTGGCTGCGGCGGCGGGGGCCGGGGGGTGATTCCCGGCCGCCCGGGCGGTGCTCGTCCCGACGAGGCCGGCCGTGGCCAGCACCGCGGCGGTGAGGCCGGCCAGCAGCCTCCCGGGCCATCCGGCCGACATCCCGTCCCTCGGCCCGGAATGCGGGCCGGAATTCGGCCCGGTGTGCGGCCCGTTCCCCGGGCCGGTCTTCGGTCTTCCTGAGCGTGCGCGAACCACGACTGCCTCCGTGTGGGGGGAAGTTGGGGAGAGTGCGGATGCGTGTTCAGGGGCCCCTGCGTGTGCCGTACAACGTGGTCCAGACCAATCTCCCTGTCAAGAGTCCGGTCGGAAGCGGATGTTCCCGTGCGGGACGCTTGGCCGGTATTCGCCATTTCCCTGCGGGGTGATGGTCATGACGAGTAGCCCAGAACGTGTTCTCTGGGACGTATCTCTGTGGATAAAGTGCTGAGCGAATGGCGCCGATGGCGCAGAGCTGTGCCGATCCGCGGTCCCGGGACCCCCGGCGGCCGGAGGGAGTGGGGGAGCGACGTGCCGACCGCGATTGCAGTCACCAGCCCTGACCTCGCGCTGCCCTCCCCCATGCTCTCAACTTCGTTCGAGCAGGGAGGTGCCCCCATCGACCGGCTGACCCCCGCCGCCGTCGTCCTCCAGGCCCCGCATCTCCAGCCGCTGGACGACGCCCTGACGGAGACCAGCGCGGTACTGGAACACCACGGCCATCTCGTCGTGCTGTACTCCTCCGTCTGCCCGCCCGCACACATCCGCCGGCTGCACACCCTGCGCGCCGTCCTGGAGAGCGACCGGATCGCCATCGTGCCGCTGGCCCTGCCGCCGCTGGGGGTCGCCTTACTGGCCCGTCAGCTGCGGCAGTTGTCGTTGTGCGACCTCAGCCCCGGGGTGCTGGCCAGCGCGGCCCGGCTGCTGGCCCACTACATTCACGCCGGCGCGCTGCTCGGGAGCGTCAGCGGCCTGGACCGGGTCGAGGTCGATCTGCGGGCCCATATGAAGTCCTGGCTGCCCGGCGCGCACTTCGCGGTGCTGGCCCATCCCCGGCCGCAGTTGCTGCACCTGGACCGGCACAGCACCGAGGCCGGGCTGCCGGCGCCCGGCTTCGCCACCCAGCTCGCGGTCGCCCGCGGCCAGCTCACCTCGGCGTGGGTCACCGGCGCGCTCGCCCCGGCCTGGCAGGTGCAGGGGGTGTACGAGACCCGGCTGCCCGCCGAGTCCGCCCGGTGGTGGGGCACGCCGAAGCTGATCGAATTCGCGGCGGCCATACCGGATGTGTCGGTCCTTCATCAGCTGGTGGTCTCCGTACGCCGCGAGGAGTGCCGCTGGTGTGGCCTGGAACTCCTCGGCGACCACTGTGCGTTCTGCGCGGCCCCGCTGGCGAGGGAACGGGCGGCGGGGGGTGGCGGCTCGGGCCAGGAGCCGGCGGCCATAGGCGGGCCGGCATCCGGGCAGGTGGGGGGCGCCGCTACGGCTTCGGCCGAGGGGCGTGGGTCCTCCTCCGGTGCTGCTCCGGGGCCCGGTGCTCCGGCCTCGGCTCCGGCTGCTCCCGGTGCTTCGGCTATTCCCGCCCCGGCTGTCCCTTCGGCCTCGCCCGCTCCTCCGGCGTCGGCTGCCCCTCCGGCCTCGGCCGTTCCCGCGGCCCCCGCCCCGATGCCCGCCCCTGCCCCCGCCCCGTCACCGTCAGCGTCCCCCACCCCCGCGCCCCACACCCCCAACACCTCCGCCTCCCCCGCCACTTCCGCCCCCTCCTCACCCCCGCCCGCTCAGCCTCCCTCCCCCTGGGAGGACCGCGCGTTCTCGCCGTCGGGCGGGCCCGGGGCCCCGGCCGCACCCGGTGTGGTGGGCGTATGGGGCGGCCGCCCCGGCGGTCGTGGTGAACCCGGGCAACTGGACGTACGCGGACCGGATCTCACGGCGGGCGGTCCGGCCGTACCGGGGAACCCGTACGGGTCCGGGCGGCCGGTGCCGGGGAACCCCTACGCGTCCGACACCCCCCACCCGCCCGGTCAGTGGGACCTGCCCGGCCACCCCGACTTCGCAGCCCACCCCGATGCCGCCGGTCAGCCGGATCTCGCCGGCCGCCCGGACGTCCCCGGCACCCCGCGGACGGTGGCCCGCGTGCGCTGAGCCCGACCGGCCCGCCGTGGCCCCGCCCCTCCGGCCGGTCCGTCGGCCGCCCCCGGTGGTCCCGCCCGGTGACCGCCACCCCGTCCCCCGCCCGCCCCTTCTCCCCGTCCCGATCGAGGTCCCTCCCCCATGAACTCACGCCAGCGCCGCGGAGTGATCCTGCTGCTCCTGTCGGTTCTCTGTGCGGTCGGCGCGTTCGTCGGCGTACTGTCGGTGATCAAGAACGTCGAGTCCAAGGTCGGCCCCGAGAAGACGGCGTACCGGCTGAAGAGTGATGTCGCGGCCTATAAAGAGCTGAATCCGGGGCAGTTCGAAAGGGTGCAGATGCCGCAGCGGTGGCTGCCGCCCACCGCCGTGACCGACCTGGACCAGGTCAGCGGCAAGATCGCGGTGACCCCGCTGAAGAAGGGGTCGCTGCTCCAGGACGACATGATCGTCGAGCGGCCCGCGCTGAAGGCCGGGCAGCAGGAGATCGCCATCATGATCGACGCCGCCACCGGTGTGGCCGGCAAGATCAACCCCGGTGCCCGGGTGAACATCTACGCCACGTTCGAGGGCAAGCGCCCCGAGGACAAGCCGGTCTCCAAGGTCATCGTCGCGGGCGCCCAGGTCATCGACGTCGGCAAGCTGACGCCCCTGGAGGCCAAGGACCCGGGCGACAACACCACCGCCAACAGCCGGCAGGCCGGTGAGGCCGTCCCGATCACCTTCGCGCTGAACACCCAGGACGCCCAACGGGTGGCCTACGCCGAGTCCTTCGCCTCCCACGTACGGCTCGCCCTGCTCGCCCCCGGCAACGAGACCGCCATACCGCCCGGCCAGCGCAGCTACACCCTCGACGGCGACAAGTGACCCGGAGCCTCAGGTGACCATCCGCATCCTCCCGGCCATCGGTGACCCCGACGCCGCCCGCGCCGTGTCCTCGCTGCTCCACCAGCTGCCGGACGCCGAACCCGCGCCCACCGTCGCGGACTCCGCCGCGCTGCTCCATGCGCTGGCCGGCGCCGCCGCCCAGGGTGCCGGCGCGGCGGCCGCTGGCCAGCCGACCGCCGCGGGCCAGCCGTCCGCCGTGGAGGCGCTCCCCGAGGTCGTGCTCGTCCACGAGCGGATCGGGCCGACGCCGGCCCTGGAGCTGATCCGTGAGGTGGCGCTGCGCTTCCCCGCCGTCGGCGTCGTACTGATCACCACGGACGCCGGGCCCGCGCTGTTCTCCGCGGCGATGGACGCCGGGGCCCGGGGCATCGTCGGCATGCCGCTCGGCTACGACGAGCTGGCCGCCCGGGTGCAGGCCGCCGCGCAGTGGTCGGCGGGCGTCCGGGTCCACCTAGGGGGCAGCCCGGAGGCGGCCCCCGGGCCGGCCGGCACGCTGGTGACCGTGACGGGCGCCAAGGGCGGGGTCGGCACCACCGTCACCGCGGTGCAGCTGGCGCTGGCGGCACGGGCCGCGGGCCGCAGCGTCGCGCTGGTGGACCTGGATCTCCAGTCCGGTGACGTGGCCTCCTACCTGGACGTCCAGTTCCGCCGCTCGGTCGTCGACCTGGCGGGCATTCAGGACATCTCCGTACGGGTTCTCCAGGACGCCGTGCACGACCACCACACCGGTCTCGGCCTGCTGCTGGCGCCCGAGGAGGGCGAACGCGGTGAGGAGGTCGACGACCGGGCGGCCCGGCAGATCATCGGCGCGCTGCGCTCCCGCTACGAGGTCGTGCTGGTCGACTGCGGCTCCCAGATGCAGTCCGCCAATGCCGCGGCCGTCGAACTCGCCGATCTGGCGCTGCTGGTGACCACCCCGGACGTGGTGGCCGTACGCGCCGCCAAGCGGCAGGTCCGGCTCTGGGACCGGCTCCAGATCCGCAAGGCGGAGGACACCACGACGGTGGTCAACCGCCTCACCCGGAACACCGAGATCCAGCCGCCGCTGGTCGCCAAGGCCACCGGCACCCAGGTCGCCCGCACCCATGTACCGGCCGCCTTCAAGGAGCTCCAGCCCTGCGTCGACGCGGGCCGGATGCAGGATCTGGACAACCGGTCCACGGTCAAGCAGGCACTGTGCGCGCTGGCCGGCGAACTCGCCCTGGTCGACTCGCCGTCCGCACGGCAGGGCCGCGGCAGTCACCGGGCCCGTCCCACGCTGACCGGGCGCAAGCGCAAGGCCATAACGCCGGGGGCGGCTCCCGGTTCCGGGGGAGTTCCGGGTCAGGCGTCGGGGCCGGCCTCCGGGGCGGGGCCGGTCCCCGGCCCCCGGTTCGGTGTGCGGCGGGGATCCGCGGCGGCGGCCGGCCCGGGGCCGTTCGACCCGTCCGGCCCGTACGAGGAGGGCTGAGCGGTGCGGCGCCCGCTGGGCGGCGACGACCGGGGGCAGGTGGCCGTGGAATTCATGGGGCTGCTCCCGCTGATCCTGCTGGTCCTCGCCCTGCTCTGGCAGTTGGTGCTGGTCGGGTACGCCTACGCGCTCGCCGCGCACTCCGCCGACCGCGGCGCACGGGCCGCCACCGCCACCGAGGGCGGCGGCGCGGGCGCCTGCCGCACCGCCGCCGAGGAGGACCTGCCCGGCTCCTGGCGCGCGGGCGCCTCGACCTCCTGCGGGACGGAGTCGGGCCTGTGGAAGGCCACCGTCCGGATCGAGGTCCCGGTGCTCTTCCCCGGCGCGGGCAGCTATCCGTGGCGCGTCACCGGCACGGCCGGCGCCGCGAAGGAGGACACCGGATGAGCGCCGTACGCCGTCCCGCCCGGCTCCGCGGTCACGGCCGCGACCGGGGCCAGGTCTCCATCGAATTCCTCGGCTTCCTGCCGATCCTGCTGGTCGTCGGGCTGGCCGTGGTCCAGCTCGGTCTGGCCGCCTACACCGTCCAGCAGGCCGGGACCGGAGCGCGCGCCGCGGCCCGTACCGCCTCGATGGACGAGGCCGACCGGGAGACCGGCCCACAGGCCGCCGGCCTTTCCGCGATGAGCGGCTGGGTCGCGGGCCGCGCGACGATCTCGGTGGGCGGCGGGGGCGCCGAGGTCAGCGCGACCGTGCGGGTACCGATCCCCTCGGTCATCCCCGGCGTCGACAACCTCGGTACCGCCAGCCGCACCGCCACCATGCCCCGCCCGCAGGAACCCGGCGCGCTGGGCCTGCGCGCCGCGGACACGTACGAAGGAGCACCCCCGCGATGAGCCTGAAAGCACGGATCGTCGCACCCGAACCGGCCGGTGAGGCGCGCGAGGACAGCCATATGGTCGCCGTCTACCGCGCCAAGCTGCTCGAAGAGATCGACCTCGCCGAGATGTCCTCGCTGGCCGCGGCCGAGCGCCGCTCGCGGCTGGAGCGGGTGCTGGGCCACATCATCAGTCGTGAGGGCCCGGTCCTGTCCACCGCCGAACGCGCCCAGCTGATCCGCCGGGTGGTGGACGAGGCGCTGGGCCTCGGGGTGCTGGAGCCGCTGCTGGAGGACGCCTCGATCACCGAGATCATGGTCAACGGCCCGGACCAGGTGTACGTCGAGCGGGCCGGCCGGGTCGAGCTGCTGCCCGTCCGCTTCGCCTCGCACGAGCAGCTGATGCAGACCATCGAACGGATCGTCTCCACCGTCAACCGCCGGGTCGACGAGTCCAATCCGATGGTCGACGCCCGGCTGCCGTCCGGCGAGCGCGTCAATGTCATCATCCCGCCGCTCGCGCTGAACGGCGCCACCCTCACCATCCGCCGCTTCCCCCGCGCCTACACCCTCGCCGAACTCATCGGCATGGGCACGCTCGACGAGCAGATGCTGATGCTGCTGGCGGGGCTGGTGCGGGCCAAGTTCAACGTGGTGGTCTCCGGCGCCACCGGCGCGGGCAAGACCACCCTGCTCAACGCGCTGTCCGGGCTGATCCCGGACGGGGAGCGGATCATCACCGTCGAGGACGCCGCCGAACTCCAGCTCCAGCAGAGCCATGTCATCCGGCTGGAGTCCCGGCCGCCCAACGTCGAGGGCAAGGGCCGGATCACCATCCGCGACCTGGTCCGCAACTCCCTGCGGATGCGCCCCGACCGCATCATCGTCGGCGAGGTGCGCGGCGGCGAGACCCTCGACATGCTCCAGGCGATGTCGACCGGCCACGACGGCTCGCTGGCCACCGTGCACGCCAACAGCGCCGAGGACGCCCTGATGCGGCTCCAGACCCTGGCGTCCATGTCCGACGTCAAGATCCCCTTCGAGGCGCTGCGGGACCAGATCAACAGCGCCGTCGACTGCCTCGTCCAGCTCACCCGGCACGCCGACGGCTCCCGCCGGATCAGCGAGATCGCCATCCTCGACTCGCGCGGCCACGAGGACTACCGGATCGCCACGGTCTGCCGGTTCGACGCCGAACCGATGGGCGCCGACCGCATCGTGCACGGCCGGTTCCGCTACTTCCCGCTGCCGCGCCGGGTCGCCGAACGCCTCTTCATGGCGAGCGAGCCCACCCCGCCCGCCTTCGGCGTCGCCACCCACGACGCCCAACTCGCCACCCGGAAGGCCCACTCATGACCGGCGGGAACGACCTCGCCCTGCTCGCCATCGGCGCCACCCTGCTGTGCGGGCTGCTCGCGATCGCCGGCGCCCGGACCTACGCGGCCGGGCGCGCCCAGCGGCAGGCCATCGTCGACCGGCTGGCCGACGAGCGCGGGCTGCCGGTGACCGGGCGGCGCCGCTTCCCGTCCGTCGACCGGGCGCTGCGCGGCACCCGCTTCGGCCGCCGCCTCGAACTGCGGCTGACCGCCACCGGGCTGGACGTCACCCCCGGCGAGTTCGCCGTCTATCTGCTCGGCACGGTCGTCGCGCTGTGGCTGGTCGCCCAGGCCACCCTCGCCCCGTTCTTCGGGCCGATCGCCGCGCTGGTCGCCATCTGGGCGGCGTTCGCCTTCCTCAACTGGCAGCGGCAGAAGCGGATCGAGAAGTTCATCAACCAGCTGCCCGAACTCTCCCGGATCCTCGCCAACGCCACCCAGGCCGGGCTCGCGCTGCGGACGGCGCTGGGCATGGCGGCCGAGGAGCTGGAGGCCCCGGCCGGTGAGGAGCTGGCGAAGGTCTCCGACAAGCTCTCCGTCGGCCACTCCATCGACGAGGCGCTCGGCGAGCTCGCCGAACGCCTGCCGTCCCGGGAACTCGTCGTGCTCGTCACCACGCTGGTGCTCGCCAACCGCGCCGGTGGCACCGTCGTCGGCTCGCTGCGCAACCTCACCAAGACCCTGGAGGAGCGCAAGGAGACCCGCCGGGAGGTCCGCACCCAGCTCTCCCAGGTGGTGGTCACCGCCTACGTCGTCCCGCTGCTCGGCATCGGCACCCTGCTGCTGATGAACCGGATCGCCCCGGGCGCCATCGACCGGATGACCGCCTCCTTCCTCGGCCAGCTCGCGGTCGTGGTGGCCTTCGCCCTCTACGGGCTCGGGTTCTTCTTCATCCGCCGCCTGTCCAAGATCGACGTCTAGGTATCGGTATCGCCATGGCACTCGGAATCCTGCTGGCCCTCGCCTTCGCCCTCTCGGTCGCCGGTATCTGCTGCGGTATCGCGCTCTACCGGCGCGAGGCCCGGCTGCCGCCCGACCTGGCGCTGTCCCTGGAGGTCGGCGCGACCCGCACCACGGCCGTCGGTTCGGCGGTGGACCGCGCCGGGATGCGGTACGCGCCGCTGGTGCTGCGGCTGATGGGCGGCAAGCGCACCGCCCGGGTCCGCCGGCGGATCGACCTGGCGGGCAATCCGGGCGGGCTGACCGTCGACCGGTACGCCGCCCGGCGCGCCGTCTACGGGGCCCTCGGCCTCTTCGGCGCGCTGGTGATGTTCCTGCGCGGCCAGCCGCTGCTCGGCGTACTGATGGTGCTCTTCGGCCTCTTCTGGACCGAGGTCGGCATCTGGGCCGCCATCCGTCAGCGCAAGGACACCATCGAACGCACCCTTCCGGACTTTCTGGATGTGCTGGCCGTCGTGGTCAGCGCCGGTCTGGGCTTCCGTCAGGCCCTGGACCGGGTCGCGGACAAGTACGAGGGCCCATGGGCGGATGAACTCCGGATCACCCTGCGGCAGATGGACATGGGCGTCAGCCGCCGGGCGGCCTTCGAGGAACTGCGCAAACGCAATGACTCCGAACAGGTCGCGCAGTTCGTCACCGCCCTCCAGCAGGGCGAGGAGCTGGGCTCGCCGATCGTCGAGACGCTGATCCAGATCGCCGACGACATGCGCCGGACCGATGCCCAGAACGCCCGGCGCCGGGCCGCCCGCGCGGTCCCCAAGGCCACCATGGTCGTCACCACCTTTATGGTTCCGGCCACGATGATCCTGCTCATCGCCGGTTTCTTCCTGGGCTCGGGCACCAACTTCGGTTCGCTGATGGGAAGGTGACCCGTCTCACGCGCCCCGGCCCCGGCCCCGCCGGCGGCCGCCCGGCACCACGGGAGCGCGGCCGGCCGCGCCGCCCCGGCCGACCCCGGCGCGCCGCCCGCCCGACCCCCTGTGGCCTGCTGTGCCGCCACCCGGGGCGACGGCCGCCGCTTCGGTCCGTGCTTGCGGTTGCACATCCGGGCCCGGTGGGGCGACGGCGGCCCGTACTCGGCCGGATGAGTGCGTTACGGGCCCGGCTTCCCCTCAACTCCTTCGCAACAGCAACGAGTTGTGTCACAGTGGGTGGGCGGATGGTTGCGCTCGCACTATGGTGCGGAAGGACCGTCCGGTCTGCATGGGTCACGGAACGGGACACGGTCCCGGAGGGGGAGCGGGGGTGGGTAGGGTGCGACTGAGTGGCCGAAAGACGACGTTGTGCCTGTCATCCGGGTTCCCGAAAGAGGATGGGATACGGATTCCCTGTTCCGGGCACACGGTTCCGGCGTACTTTTCTGGTGTCGTGAGCGCGGCCGACCGCGCCGGCACCACGGGGACAGACCAGCCGGACCAGAGCGGTACGGCCGCCCATGGAGGGGAAGACGATGGCGAAGCGGATTTTGGGGAACGACCGGGGACAGACCTCGATCGAGTACCTCGGCATCATCGCGGTGGTCGTGGCGATCGTCCTGGTCCTGTCGACCACGGACTTCGGCAGCCAGATCGCGAACGCCATCGCCAACAAGATCTCCGACGTCGTCGGCATTTAGCCCGCACCGCCACCGCCGTGCCGGCCACGACCACACACCGCCGCCGGCGCGACGAAGGGCAGGCATTCCCGCTCTACATCGTCGCGGTCGGGGGCCTGCTCTTCCTCGCGCTCGCCTTCTTCGCCGTCGGGCAGGCGGCGGCCACCCGCAACGGTGCGCAGACCGCCGCCGACGCGGCAGCCCTCGCGGCCGGCCAGAAATACCGTGAACTGCTGCGCAAGAGCGTGCTCGACGGCCTCCGCGACGGCAGTTACCTGTCCGATCCGACGGCCTGGGAAGAGCTGCTGAACGGGCGCGGGGCGCCGTCCGGAGCGGCATGCGAGAGCGCGGGCTGGTTCGCCGGACGCAACGGCGCCGAGCTCTCCGGCCCCCGCTGCACCCCGGACTCCTGGCCCACCTCGTTCGCCGTCCAGGTCACCACCCGCAACCCCGTGGGGGACTCCGTCATCCCGGCGACCAGCAGCAAGCATGCGTCGGCCGAGGCGAAGTCCGTGGTCGGCCCCCGCTGCACCCTCGACCCCGCCCAGGACGACACCGGCGGGGCGGACGGCGGGGACGGCACGGACGACGAGGCGGACAAGGGCGGCAAGGGCGGCAAGGGTGACAAGGACGACGACGCCCCCGCCCCCGTCGAGATCACCTGCGACGGCACCCGCTGGACGCTCGACCCCCGCCACCTGGAGGAACTGCCCGACGCCGCCGACCTGTTCTCCGTACGCCTCGCTCATTGACCGCCCGCACCCGACCACCCCCCTCGAGACGACCAGACGACGATCAAAGGAATCGCATCCCATGAGCATTCGGCGCACCACCAAGGCCGCCAGGGGAGCGGTCGCCATGGCGAGCGCTGTCGGCCTTGCGCTCGTCGTGGCCGGCTGCGGTGGTGACAGCGGCGGTGCGAAGGCGTCGGACGGCGACAAGCCACCGGCCCGCAGCACCGCCCCCAAGGACAGCGGCCCCGGCGCCCCGGCGGCCGACTCCGACAAGGTGATCGGTGAGATGAAGGGGCCGGACGGCGTGGTGGTCACCCTGCACTCCGTCGTCCGGGACTCCGGCGGCTTCGTCACCGTCAACGGCACGGTCACCAACCGCGGCACCCGCGCCTTCAACGCCATCGACTGGCGCTCCAACGAGACCGAGCTGCGGTCGCGTTCCTCGATCTCCGGGGCGACCCTCGTCGACAAGGCGGGCAAGAAGCGCTATCTGGTGCTGCGCGACACCAACGGCGAATGCCTGTGCACGACCGGCCTCAGCGGGCTGATGCCGGGAGCCAGCCGCCCGGTCTTCGCGCAGTTCCCGGCGCCGCCGGCCAAGGTGACCGAGGTCGATTTCCAGCTGCCGACCCTGCCGCCGGCCAGCGTGCGGATCACGGACTGAGCGGGCACCGATGACCGTGACCCAGATGCCCCGAGGACGCCGGGTGCGCCGAGCGCCCCGGAGCGCCGCCACCGCCGTCACGCTGCTGCTCACCGCGGCGCTGACGGTCCCCGTCGCCCACGCCGATCCGCCGGGCGTGACCGAGGACTCCAGCCCGCCGGTGCACATCGACACCGCCGACCCCGACCTGCGGATGGTCCAGGGCGCCAAGCTCGCTCCGTCCAAGGTCCTCAACATCAAGTCGATCGTCGAGGCGGACGACGGTTCCGAGCGCCGCCAGGACACCAACGACAATGTGACCTTCGCGCTCCAGGCCGAGGTCCTCTTCGGCAAGGACAGCGCCGATCTGTCGTCGGACGCGCTGTCCCGTATCGGCACCATCGCGTCCGAGATCAAGAAGCAGAACGCCACCCATCTGCGGGTCTTCGGCTTCACCGACAATCTGGGCTCGGCGGGCCACGGCCTGGCGCTGTCCAAGAAGCGCGCCAACGCCGTCCAGCAGGAGCTGGCCAAGGACCTCGGCTCGTCCGTCAGTTTCCAGATCCGCGGTTACGGCGAGCAGTATCCGATCGCCGACAACGGCACCGAGGAAGGCCGCAAGAAGAACCGCCGGGTCGAGGTCAGCTTCCCGCGGGCCTCGTGACCGGGGCCGCGGTGGCCGCGGTGGCCGCCGGGGCCGGCCGCATCCGGCGGCGGATGACCAAGCTGCCGACCACCTTGTCGTGCAGACACTGACGGAGCCCGTCCCAGAGGCAGTTCAGCGGGTCCAGCAGACTGAGCACCGGCACCACCCACATCCCCAGATGGGCCAGATGCCGCCCCAGGGCGGCCCCGTAGGACAGCGGGCTCCCGTCGGCGAGCCGTACGACGCTCAGTCCGCACAGCAGCTTGCCCGGGGTGCCGCCGCAACGGGCGGTCAGCAGCGGCGAGTAGAGAAAGAGCAGGGCCACGGCCGCCAGGACCGGGACGTAGAAGGGCGCGTTGTCCCGGCCGCCGCCGAAGGTGACGACCAGGCCGGCGCCGAAGGTGACCAGGGACAGGACGCCGAAGGCGAGCACCGTGTCGAGGAGCAGGGCGAGCAGCCGCAGCCCCTGGTTCCCGAGGACGCCCGGGGCCGGGCCCCGGTGCGCCGGGGGAACGGGGTACCAGGGGCCCGCCGGAAGCCCGGGTCCCGCGGGAGGTAGGTGCTCCGGTGGTGTCGCGTTCATGCCGCGCATGTGACCACTCCGGCCCGCCCGGCGGCAACTCGACACCGAGACGGGCCCGTTACCCTCCCGCTCCGTGCCCCGGCCGGGACCGCGCCCGGCCGCCCTCACCGGCGGGGTGCGACGTCCAGCCGCAGTCCGGCACGCAGCCCCCAGCGCGCCATCGCACCGGCCTCCGCCTCCAGGACGTGCCGGGCGCGGAGGCGGGGGAGCCCCAGCCGCCCCGGGCGCATGGTGCGGACGGCCAGCACGGTGAAGTCCCGGCTCAGATAGGCGACATCGATCGCGAACCGCATCCGGAAGGTGTGCACCCCGCTCGCCGGGGTGAGCAGCAGCGCCCCCTCGATACCGTCCCGCCCCAACAGCCCGCGGGCCCGGGCCCGGTAGGACGCCGCGATCTCCACCGGAATACCGCCCTCCGCCGGAATGCCGCTCTCCGCCCCGTACAGGACCCCCGGACCGTTCTCCCAACGCGCCATGCGCAGCGTTCTATCAGCTCCGCCCGCCGTCTTTCCCGGCGGTCTGCGGCCGGGCGCCTCTAAGGTCGACGGGTGTCCGTGATCCTGATGTTTCTCGCCGCCGTCTACGGGGCCGCGGCCGGGCTGCTGATCCCGCGGCCCGTCCACCGGCTGGCCGTCGAGCCCGAGGAGGAGTGGCGCGCGGTCTGTCCCGGGGGGCATCCGATCACCGGGCCGGCCCGGGGCTGGCTGGGGCGCGGGCGCTGCCCGGACTGTGGGGCGTACGGGCCGGGCCCACTGTCCACGGCGGCGGCCACCGCGCTGGTCTGCGCGGCCCTGGCGGCGGCCACCGGGCCCCGGCCGGAACTCGTCGCCTGGCTGGTGATGACGCCGGTCGCGGTGCTGCTGGCCGCCGTCGACTGGCGGGCCCGGCGCCTCCCGGACGTGCTGACGCTGCCGCTCGCCGCGGCCGCCGCGGCCCTGCTGGGGACCGTCGGCCGGCTCACGGGGGAGACCGCGGCGTGGCGCCGGGCCCTGCTGGCCGGCCTGCTCCTCGGCGCCTGCTATCTCGTCCTCTATCTCGCGAATCCGCGGGGCATCGGGCTGGGCGACGTCAAGCTCGCGGTCGGGCTGGGGATCGCCCTTGGGTGGTACGGCTGGCGCACCCTCGTCATGGGGGGCGCCGCGGGCGTACTGCTCGGTGCGCTCTACGGCGCGGGGCTGCTGCTCGTACGGCGCGAGGCGCGGAACGCGGCCATGCCCCTGGGGCCCTTCATGATCATCGGGGCGTTCTGCGGGCTGCTCCCCGGCGCCGCCGCGGCGTCCTGACCCACCGCGGGCCGGAGCCTCCGGGAGCGCCCGACCCGCCGCGGCCACGCCGGTGCACGCAGCACCCCTCCCGCGGGGTTATGGTGGAAACCCCCCCTCGGGCCGGTCCGTATCCCCCCACGGACCGGCCCGCTTTTTGTCCGGGGCGCGGGGAACCCCGTGACCAGCAACGATGCGGCCGAGGCCGCACGACGGCTCCCCGCGCCGGACGCGCGCGGAGCGCTCAGCGGCGGGCCCAGATGTTCACACCGTCCGTGGTTGTGGCGAACTCGTCGATCTCGGCCAGCTCGGCCTCCGTGATCGCGGGGGCGTCGAGGGCCGCGATATTGGCCTCCAACTGGGCGACGCTGCTGGCGCCGATCAGGGCGGAGGTCATCCGCTCGTCGCGCAGCACCCAGCCCAGGGCGAGCTGCGCCAGCGACTGGCCACGGCGGGCGGCGATCTCATTGAGGCCCCGCAGCCGGCGTACGACGTCGTCGGACAGCAGATTCGGGTCCAGCGACTTGCCCTGGGCGGCGCGCGAGCCCTCGGGGACACCGTGCAGATATTTGTCCGTGAGCATGCCCTGCGCGAGTGGCGCAAAAGAGATGCAGCCCATGCCCTCCGCCTCAAGGGTGTCCAGCAGCAGATCGTCCTCGGTCCAGCGGTTGATCATCGAGTACGAGGGCTGGTGGATCAGCGCCGGTACGCCCATCGCCCGCAGGATGCCGGCCGCGTCCCGGGTCTGCTCGGCGTTGTACGAGGAAATACCGGCATACAGGGCCTTGCCCTGCTGGACGGCGGACGCCAGCGCGCCCATCGTCTCCTCCAGCGGGGTGTCCGGATCGAAGCGGTGCGAGTAGAAGATATCGACGTAATCGACGCCCATCCGCTTCAGGGACGCATCCAGCGATGAGAGGAGATATTTCCGTGAACCCCATTCGCCGTAGGGGCCGGGGTGCATCAGATATCCGGCCTTCGTCGACAGAATCATCTCGTCGCGGTAGCCGCGGAAGTCCTGTGCAAAGATCTTTCCGAAGTTGAGCTCGGCGGACCCGGGTGGCGGACCGTAGTTGTTGGCCAGATCGAAGTGGGTGACGCCCAGGTCGAAGGCGCGGCGCAGGATGGCGCGCTGGGAGCTCAGGGTGCGGTCGTCCCCGAAGTTGTGCCAGAGTCCAAGGGAGATAGCGGGGAGTTTGAGTCCGCTGCGACCCGTTCGCCGGTACTTCATCGAGTCGTAGCGGGATTCCGCCGCACGGTAGTCGGTGCCAGTCATGCTCATCTCCCTATCACGTACTTGTGACCGACCTGATTGGGCTGTCGAGACAGCCGAGAAGTAAAGTTGCCCACTTGAGGCGACGGGGCGACCGCCATTGGCACGGAGGGGCTGGACCACACATGCTGCGATCTTCCGGGATGCGCATCCCGTATCCGCCTGCACTGCGCAAACTGGTCTACCGGCTGTACGCGCGCAGGGTGGAGGGTCGCCTGGATCACACCCAGGTGCCCAAGCACATCGGCGTCATCCTGGACGGCAACCGGCGCTGGGCGCGGGCCGACGGGCGGACCACCGAGCAGGGCCACCAGGCCGGTGCGCTCAAGATCAGTGAGCTGCTCGGCTGGTGCGAGGAGACCGATGTCGAGGTGGTCACGCTGTGGCTGCTGTCGACCGACAACCTCGACCGGCCCGAGGACGAGCTGAAGCCGCTGCTCGGCATCATCGAGAACACCGTCCGGGACCTGGCCGCCGACGGCCGCTGGCGGGTGCACCACGTGGGCAACCGCGATCTGCTGCCCACCGCCACCCAGAAGGTGCTCAAGGAGTCCGAGCAGGCCACCCACGACAACACCGGCGTCCTGGTGAACGTGGCGATCGGCTACGGCGGCCGGCAGGAGATCGCCGATGCGGTGCGCTCGCTGCTGCTGGAACACGCCGAGCGCGGCACCTCCTTCGAGGAGCTCGCCGAGATCGTCGACATCGACCTGATCTCCGAGCACCTCTACACCCGCGGCCAGCCCGACCCGGACCTGGTGATCCGGACGAGCGGGGAGCAGCGGCTGTCGGGCTTCATGCTGTGGCAGAGCGCCCATTCGGAGTACTACTTCTGCGAGGTCTTCTGGCCGGCGTTCCGGAAGGTCGACTTCCTGCGCGCACTGCGCGATTACGCCGCCCGGCACCGGCGCTACGGCTTCTAGAACGAGCCCTCCCGAGCCGCTCCCGTTCCGCCAGGCGCGTTACACCCCATACATCCCTTACGTCCCGGACATCCCTGATTGTCACGGTGCGTCATCAGGCCCCGCCGGCCCCATGAACCGCCGGCGGGGCCTCTTCTGACGCACCATCCCCTCGGGGCTCACCCGAATGGCCCCGCCGCTCGGTGATCACGTGTCACCCAAGGTTCATCGTCCGTGCGTCATATGCCGTGGCATGGCGACGAGGGTTCGAGGGAATATCCCTTCCAGGTCGGCGTCAGGAACAAGCCATCAGGCGCCGCATCTCAGCGGGCGGCATGGGGCCGTCCGCCCGGGAGGCCCTTTGCACATCACGGAGGTCCGTGCGTACCGCACGGTCGACGCGGAGGGCCGGCGCTCGGCCCGCGCATCGTGGCCCGAGCCCGGTCCGGTCATTAGATGGCCGGGGTTCTTGGGGACGCCGCCCCGAAGCGGTGGCCCCGGGAGAACACCGCCCCGCGACGCCGTCGCACCCCAACCTCATCCGAGGGGGTTCGTCCATCCGTGGTGAACATCAAGCAGCGCCGTGAGAACGACCGGCGCACTTATGTCCTCGACACCAGTGTCCTGCTGGCCGACCCAGGCGCCATGGCCCGCTTCGACGAGCACGAGGTCGTGCTGCCGGTCGTGGTGGTCACCGAGCTGGAGGCCAAGAGGCACCACCCCGAGCTCGGCTACTTCGCGCGGCAGGCGCTGCGCCTGCTGGACGAGTACCGGGTGCAGTTCGGGCGGCTGGACGCGCCCATCCCCATCGGGGAACTCGGCGGGTCGCTCCGCGTCGAGCTGAACCACTCCGACCCCGGGATACTGCCCGCGGGCTTCCGGCTCGGCGACAACGACTCGCGGATCCTCGCGGTGGCGCGCAATCTCCAGGCCGAGGGGTATGACGTCACGGTCGTCTCCAAGGATCTGCCGCTGCGCATCAAGGCGTCCTCGGTCGGGCTGCTGGCAGAGGAGTACCGCGCCGAGCTGGCGATCACCGACTCCGGCTGGACGGGGATGGCCGAACTCACCATCTCCGCCGAGCAGGTCGACGATCTCTTCGCCGCCGAGACCACCCATGTCCCCGAAGTCTCCGAACTTCCGGTGCATACCGGACTTGTCCTTCAGTCCGAGCGCGGCAAGGCGCTCGGCCGGGTCACCTCGGACGGCGCGGTCCGGCTGGTGCGGGGCGACCGGGAAGCCTTCGGGATCCATGGCCGCAGCGCCGAGCAGCGGATCGCGCTGGATCTGCTGCTGGACCCGGACGTCGGCATCGTCTCGATGGGCGGGCGGGCCGGCACGGGCAAGTCGGCGCTGGCGCTGTGCGCGGGCCTGGAGGCCGTGTTGGAGCGCCGGCAGCACCGCAAGGTGATGGTGTTCCGGCCGCTGTACGCCGTCGGCGGGCAGGAGCTGGGCTATCTGCCGGGCAGCGAGGCGGAGAAGATGAGCCCCTGGGCGCAGGCCGTCTTCGACACGCTGTCCGCGGTGACCACCAAGGACGTCATCGAAGAGGTGGTGGGGCGCGGCATGTTGGAGGTACTGCCGCTGACCCATATCCGCGGGCGGTCGCTGCACGACGCGTTCGTCATCGTGGACGAGGCCCAGTCACTGGAACGGAACGTCCTTTTGACGGTTCTGTCCCGTATCGGCGCCAACTCCCGGGTGGTGCTGACCCATGATGTCGCCCAGCGCGACAACCTCCGGGTCGGGCGGTACGACGGCGTGGTCGCGGTCGTCGAGAAGCTGAAGGGGCACCCGCTGTTCGCCCACGTCACGCTGAACCGCTCGGAGCGCTCGCCGATCGCGGCGCTGGTGACCGAAATGCTGGAGGACGGCCGGATCTGACCGGTGGTGAAGACGACGCCGCCCGGCGAAGCGAAGGAGCTTAGCCGGGCGGCGTTGCGCTGCGAGTGGATATCCGAAAATCGTTTGCCGTAAACGAGGTGTGAGCTTTCACACCCAGCGGGGAATTGCCTCCCGGCATCCCGGTCGGGCAGAGTCTGGGTCCTGTCAGGCCCCGCATACGGCAGCATCAACACCCCCAGCGGTGTGGAACGAAACCGAACTTCATAGCGAAACGCCGTATGCCGCCCGAGCACCACGCGGACCCCGAAGGGGACGTACCGGGCCAGTGCCTCCCGTGACCAGCCGGACCCATCCGTTCAACCGGGCCCGGAACAAGGGGAGGCCAGCGTCAGGGGCACGATTGCGTCCGCGAGGTCACCTATGCGGACGATGCTGGAAGGAAAACGTGTGAGCCGGATCTCGGTCCGGGGATTCGCCGTGGCATCCGCCACCGCGGTCACCACCGTCGGCGCCGTAGTCGGCGTCGCCGCGGGCAACGAGCCCGCCTCGGTCAACAACACCGAGGCGACCGCTGCCGATGCGACGATCGCTGACATCCCCGCGGGCGCACAGGCCCAGGTGCAGACGGCTTCCCTGACGCAGCAGGCGGACGAACAGTCCACCCAGGCGGACACGGCAGCCCTGAAGTCCGCCCAGGAGTCGGCGCGCAAGGCCGCAGCTGAGACCGCGAAGAGCAAGAAGGACGCCGCGGACGAGGCGAAGGCGAAGAAGGAGGCCGAGAAGCGCGAGAAGACGCTGGCCGCTTCGCGGTCCGCCACGCGCGACGCGAGCGACTTCGTCTCCAAGGGCTCGTACTCCATCGCCGAGACGCAGTCCATGGCCCGCCAGATGATGGCGAGCGACCAGTTCCAGTGCTTCAGCAACATCGTGGACCACGAGTCCGGCTGGAACTACAAGGCCACCAACGCCGGCTCGGGTGCCTACGGGCTCGTCCAGGCGCTGCCCGGCTCCAAGATGGCCTCGGCCGGTGCCGACTGGCAGACGAACCCGGCCACCCAGATCAAGTGGGGCCTGAACTACATGAACGACCGCTACGGCAGCCCCTGTGGTGCCTGGTCGTTCTGGCAGGCGAACAGCTGGTACTAGGCCGTACGCCGCACCACCGCACTTCCGAAACCCCCGAACGCGCCCGCGTCGGGGGTTTCGCGCGTGCCGCACAGGTAACGTCGTGCCGTCAGCTTGTGGCGCGTGGGAGGGGAAGAGGAAGGACATGTCCAGATTGCCTCAGTGGGTCGGTGGCCTCGGCGCCGGTCTGACGCGGCTCTCGCAGCGGCTGGAGGAACAGCGCCGCCGCGCGGAGGGCTCGATGGGCGTCCCCCCTGGAGGGAGCCCGTCGGACTCCTCGGGAGGGGCCGGCGACCCGGATGAGCTGAGGCGTGCCGAGCACGCGGACGCCTCCGCGGCCGAGAGCTCGGCGGTCGGCGGCCCGGCGGGTGACGGCCCCGCGGGCGACCGTTCAGCGGACGGCAGTCCGGTGGGCACGCTCACCGTCCCCCGTACCCAACTGCCCACGGCGGTGGACGGGGTGCCGGGGCCCGGGGCGGAGCAGGAGCCCCCGCCGGCCGCGGGCCGCCCGCCGGAGTCCGTGCCCGCCCCGCCCTCCTACGCCCCGGCCGTCGCGGCCCGCCCGGACCCGGTCGACGCGGTGCCGTGGGGTGTACGCGTCGCCGCCGAGGCGGGCTGGCGGCTGCTGGTGCTGGCCGCCACCCTGTGGGTGCTTGCGCGCGCCATCACCAGCATCGAACTGGTCGTGCTGGCCTTCATCGCGGCCACGCTGATCACCGCGCTGCTCCAGCCCACCGTGGGCTGGCTGCGCTCCCGCGGGCTGCCGCGCGGGCCGGCCACCGCGCTGACCTTCATCGGCGGGTTCGTGGTCATGGGCCTGGTCGGCTGGTTCGTCGTGTGGCAGGTCCAGGACAACATCGACTCGGTCTCCAGCCGTATCCAGGAGGGCATCACCGAGCTCAAGGGCTGGCTGCTGAAGAGCCCGTTCCATGTGACCGAGAGTCAGATCAACCACATCGCGAAGAATCTCCAGGATGCGATCGGCGCCAACACCGAGGCGATCACCTCGGCCGGTCTGGAGGGCGTCACCGTCATCCTGGAGGTGTTCACCGGCATCCTGCTGGCGATGTTCACCACGCTCTTCCTGCTCTACGACGGCCGGCGGATCTGGAACTGGCTGCTCAAGCTGGTCCCGAGCGCGGCCCGTGAGGGCGTGGCCGGGGCCGGGCCGCGGGCCTGGCGCACCCTGACCGCCTACGTACGCGGCACGGTCGTGGTCGCCCTGATCGACGCCATTTTCATCGGTATCGGGCTCTACTTCCTCAATGTGCCGCTGGCCGTCCCGCTCGCCGTCTTCATCTTCCTGTTCGCGTTCATCCCGCTGGTCGGCGCGGTGGTCTCGGGCGCGCTGGCCTGTGTCATCGCCCTGGTCGCCAACGGGGTGTTCACCGCGCTGATGGTGCTGGCGGTGGTGCTGGCCGTCCAGCAGATCGAGGGCCATGTCCTCCAGCCGTTCATCCTGGGCCGGGCGGTCCGGGTCCATCCGCTCGCGGTGATCCTCTCGGTGGCCGCGGGCGGGCTGATCGCGGGCATCGGCGGCGCGGTCGTCGCGGTCCCCCTGGTGGCGGTCACCAACACGGTGGTCGGCTACCTCCGTTCGTACTCCACGGAGCAGGCGCTGCGGATGTCGGTGGCCCCGCGCGGTGCCACCGCGATCTCCGTGGCACCGACCCCGCCCCCGACGCCACGGCCGTCCGAGGAGCCCCGGGAGTAGCCGCACTTGCCCGCCGGACGCACAGAACCCCCGCAGACACCAGGTCTGCGGGGGTTCTGTACTGCGGGGGTGTCCGCGCGTACCGAATTACTCGGCGAGCGCGGCCTCGGCGTCCAGCGTGGCGCCGACGGCCTGAAGGACGGACGCGATCTTGACGGCCTCCTGGATCGTCTCGCGGTCCACACCGGCCTTGCGGAGCACCTGCTCGTGCGAGTCCAGGCACATACCGCAGCCGTTGATGGCCGAGACGGCCAGCGACCACAGCTCGAAGTCGACCTTGTCCACGCCCGGGTTGCCGATGACGTTCATCCGCAGACCGGCGCGCAGGTTGCCGTACTCCGGGTCCGACAGCAGGTGCCGGGTCCGGTAGAAGACGTTGTTCATCGCCATGATGGCCGCGGCCGACTTGGCGGCGTTGTACGCCTCGGCGGAGAGGTTGGCCTTGGCCTCCGGCTCCAGCTCGCGCAGCACCTTCGGCGAGCGCGAGGCGATCGCGCAGGCCAGCACGGTGCCCCACAGCTGCTGCTGCGGCAGGTCGCTGTTGCCGATGACCGAACCGAGGTTCAGCTTGAGGTCCTTGGCGTAGTCCGGGACCGCGGACTTCAGTTCGTCGAGAGCCATGTCGGATCAGCCTCCAGTTCGCTAGCGGAGTGTCACTCGCCCGAGAGCAGCGCGACCGGGTCGAGGGTGTCGTCGCCCTTGGACCAGTTGCAGGGGCACAGCTCGTCGGTCTGGAGCGCGTCGAGGACCCGCAGGACCTCCTTGGGGTTCCGGCCGACGGAGCCGGCGGTCACCATGGTGAACTGGATCTCGTTGTTCTGGTCGACGATGAAGACGGCGCGCTGCGCGAAGCCGTCCTCGCCCTCGATGCCCAGGTCGCGCATGAGCTCGTGCTTCGAGTCGGCGAGCATCGGGAAGGGCAGGTCGGTCAGGTCCGGGTGGTCCTTGCGCCAGGCGTGGTGCACGAACTCGGAGTCGCCGGAGAAGCCGAGAACCTGGGCGTCACGGTCGGCGAACTCGTCGTTCAGCTTGCCGAAGGCGGCGATCTCGGTCGGGCACACGAAGGTGAAGTCCTTGGGCCACGCGAAGACGATCTTCCACTTGCCCTCGTAGGTCTTGTGGTTGATCTGCTCGAACTCCTGGCCCTTTTCCAGCGAAACGCAGGCGGTCAGGTCGAACTCGGGGAACTTGTCACCGACAGTGAGCACGTACTCTCCTTGTTGCGCAGAAAGTCCCTTTTGAGGACTTTCCTTGAGGCTTGGACGGGTTACACAGTGGCACAGCAGCCATTGATCAGGGAAATAGCTAGACTGGTTGCTGTTGATCGGAGGTGGTTATCAGTGGCGTCACCGGCACACCTGGGCGGCCGGCCCCGCCAGCCCAGCCTGGCCCAGCTGCGCGCGTTCGCGGCGGTGGCCGAGCATCTGCATTTCCGCGAGGCGGCGGCCGAGATCGGGATGAGCCAGCCCGCGCTGTCCGGGGCGGTCTCCGCGCTGGAGGAGACCCTCGGAGTGCAGCTGCTGGAGCGTACGACGCGCAAGGTGCTGCTGTCGCCCGCGGGGGAGCGGGTGGCCGCGCGGGCCCGTGCGGTCCTGGAGGCCGTCGGCGATCTGATGGAGGAGGCGGAGGCGGCCCGCGCGCCCTTCACGGGCGTACTGCGGCTCGGTGTCATCCCGACCGTCGCCCCGTATCTGCTGCCGGCCGTGCTGCGGCTGGTCCATGAGACCTACCCCGACCTGGATCTCCAGGTACACGAGGAACAGACCGCCTCCCTCCTGGACGGCCTGGCCCATGGCCGCCTCGACCTGCTGCTGCTCGCGGTCCCCCTCGGCGTCCCCCAGGTCGCCGAACTCCCGCTCTTCGACGAGGACTTCGTCCTGGTCGCGCCCAAGGAGCACTGGCTCGGCGGCCGCGGCGACATCCCGCGCCAGGCCCTCCAGGAACTGGATCTGCTGCTGCTCGACGAGGGGCACTGCCTGCGGGACCAGGCCCTGGACATCTGCCGCGAGGCCGGCCGCGACGAGAACACTCCGGTGACGACCAGCGCCGCGGGCCTGTCCACCCTCGTCCAGCTGGTCGCCGGCGGACTCGGCGTCACCCTCCTGCCCCGCACCGCCCTCCGCGTCGAGACCGGCCGCAACGACCAGCTCACCACCGGCTACTTCGCGGACCCCGCCCCCTCCCGGAGGATCGCGCTGGCCATGCGCACCGGCGCCGCCCGCCACCAGGAATTCGAGGAGTTCGCGGAGGCGCTGCGCGGGGCGTTGCGGGGGCTGCCGGTGCGGATCGTGAAGGAGTGAGGGGCAGGGGCGGGCGACGCCGAGGACCGCTGCCCCGCCGAGAGCGTCGCCGGGGCCGCTACGCCGCGCCCGCCCGCGTATACGTCAGGAAGGCCGCGCCGCTCTGGAGGACGGTGTGTTCGGTCAGCTGCCAGGTGCGGGGGTCGAAGGCGGTGTCCCGGGAGAAGAGCGGGATGCCGCTGCCGAGGGTGAGCGGGCTGAGTTTGACGATCAGCTGGTCGATCTCCGGGTAGAGCGCGCCGGCGAGGGTGCTGCCGCCCAGCAGCCAGATGTCCTTGCCGTCCGCGGCCTTGAGCTCGCGTACCTTCGCCACCGGGTCGGTGGCGACCAGCTCCACCGCCGGGTCCGGGCTCTGCGTCAGGGTTCGGGAGAAGACCAGGTGCCGCAGATGGGGGTAGGCGTCGGTGATCCCGGCCCGCAGGCCGATGTCGTAGGTGCGGCGCCCTTCCAGGACGGTGTCGAAGCGGGTGCCCTCACCGGTGAGGCCGAACGCCGACCGGGCCTGGACGGGCAGTACCTCCGGGAGTTCGGCGGCCAGGTGCTTGACGTAGTCGTCGGCGATCGGCCAGAAGCCGTCCGGACCGGTGGGGTCCGCGCCGTCAGGACCCGCGAGGAAACCGTCGAGAGTGGAAGCGATGCAGTAGACAAGCCGACGCATAAAGGGCCCCCCTTGGGCAGTTGATGTGCACTGCTGCGCCGGAATGATCTCGCAGATTCACTCCGTCCGCAGGCCGTCCGGGCGCATCAGGCGCCACAACGGCGGCAGGCTCAGCGCCGTCACGAAGAGGATCACGCCGCCGCCGATGCCGGTCATCCCCGCCACCACCGGGATGTCCACCGTCACCCTGCTGTCGATCATCGTCAGCAGCAGCGCGCCCAGCGCCAGGCCGCAGCCCAGAGCCAGGCCCAGGCCGAGGACGACCGGGAGGGCGGTCTGCCAGAGCACCGACCAGCCCAGGGTGCTGCGGCGGGTGCCGTAGGCGTCGAGGGTGGACAGCACACGGCGGCGCTCGTGGAGCTGTTCGACGGTGGAGATGATCAGGCCCGAGCCGATCAGCAGCAGGGTGATGACGGCGCCGGCGAACAGGCCGTTGCGGACGCTGGAGTACTGCGCGTCATGGGGATTGTCGACCGAGGAGAGCTCGGCCATCGTCGGGTCGATCCGGGCCGCGGTGTTGCGGATGTGCTCCACCGCGTCCGGGGTGTCACGGTCGAAGTCGACCTGGTAATCCGCGCTGGGGTACCGGAAGCGGCTGATGTCGACCGCGGCGGGGGTGGCCAGCAGGTCGTAGCGGACGCGTTCGGGGGCGCGGCCGGGGTCCCGCAGCCGGGCCTCGCGGGCCGCCGTGGGGACCTTCCAGGGGTGCGGCCGCGCCGGATCGCTCTTCTCGTACGGGGGGTTGAGATCGAGGGTCGCGCCGGGCCCGAGGGTGTGGCCGCGGGCGCCGGTGAGGAAGACCTCGCCGTCCCGGCAGGAGTCCAGCCGGGCCAGGGTGCGCAGCTCGGCGCAGCTGCCGATGGCGATCGTCGCGAAGCGGTCGGTGGACCGGGGCTGCCCGGGGGTGGGCAGCAGGTCGGCGTTGGCGCCGATCGTGCCGCGGGCCGCCGTCACCCCGGGGGTGGCGCGCAGCGCGGTGAGCGCCCGCTGGACCTGCGGCCAGTCACGGGCGTTGCCCCACAGACCGATCCGCGGCAGCTTGCCGGACTCGGCGTACGCCTGGCTGAAACCGGACTGCATACCGGTCAGCAGCATATGGATCGCGAGGGCGCCGGCCACCGCGACGGTGATGCCGCTGACCGCGCGGGTGGCCGAGCCGCTGTTCAACTGGAGCCGCCGGACGGCCAGTTGCCAGGAGACCGGCCCGCCGTGCAGCCGGCCGACCACCGCGTCGACCAGCCAGGGCAGCAGCGCGGTGACGCCGAGCAGCAGCAGCAGCGCACCGGCCGCGAGCCGGAGGGTGTTGAACGGGGTGTCCCGCCACGGGGTTTCCCGGGCCAGTGGCACCAGCAGCAGGGCGCCCACGGCGGGCAGCGCCAGACGCCACCACAGCCGGCGGCGGACCGGCGGGCGGTGGCGGACGATGCCCAGCGGCTCGACGGTGACCCCGCGCTGCGCGAACAGCGTCACCGCCACCGCCGCCGTCGGTACGAGCACGGCGATCAGTGCCACGGCGAGCGGTCCGGGGGCCACGTCCGAGGGGAAGACATTGATGTCCCACAGCGTGATCACCGAAGCGAACTGCCGGCCGCCCAGGAACAGCGCCCCGCCCGCCACCAGCCCCAGCAGCGAGCCGAACAGCGCCTCCCCCGAGGCGATCCGGCGGGTCGTGGGAACATCGGCGCCCACCAGCCGGAGCGCGGCCAGCCGCCGCTCCCGGCGCTCGTTGCCGAACCGTACGGAGGTGCCGATGAAGACCAGCACCGGCGTCATCAGCGCCACACACGTCATGATCACCAGGACCACGGCGGGCGCCCGCATCGGCGCCGGGCGCCAGTTCTTGCCGAAGTGGTCGATGCGATAGCTCTCGGCTGCGGCGAGGCCGGTGCTCTGGGCGAAGTAGGTGAGTTCCCGCGGGCCGCTCAGCCCCTCGTCGCCGATGGTGCCGGCCACCCGGTAGTCCAGCCGGTCGCGCAGCAGCGCGCCTTCGGGGGAGTCCAGGAGTTCCTTGAGCGCGGGGGAGACCAGCATCCGGCCGGGGCCGGGGAGGTGGCGGATGCCGGGCGGCACCGGCGGATGCGCGCCGTCCGGGCACACCACGCGGCCACGGACCGGCATCCCGTGGAAGACGGTGTCGGTCGAGGTGTAGCGCACGGTGTCGTCGGCGCGCGGCGGCTCGTGCAGCTGGCCCAGGTTCTCGCGGGCCTTCTCCCGGCCGTGCCAGGCGTCCATCAGGCTCGGCACGGACGACCCGAGCAGCAGGACGGCCACGCCCAGGGCGACCCCGGCGGCCGTCAGCGCCGTACGGATCCAGCCCTCGCGGCCGCCGCCGGCCGCGAACCGCATCCCCATCGCGAGGTCCCGGGCCCAGGCGCCGGGGCCGGTGCGCGGGGACGCGGGCGGGCCGGGCGCGCGGTCGTCGCCGTGACCGCCGTCGCGCACGGCCCGCGAGCGCAGCAGGCTCATATCAAGCCCGCCGGCGTGTCCTTCACTTTGCCGTCGCGGACGACGATCTCCCGGTCGGAGTAGGCGGCGACCCGGGCCTCGTGGGTGACCAGGACCACCGCGGCATTGCTCTCCCGGGCGGCGTTGGTCAGCAGGTTCAGCACCCGCTCGCCGTTGAGGGAGTCCAGCGCGCCGGTGGGCTCGTCGGCGAAGATGACCCGCGGCCGGGTGGCGAGGGCGCGGGCGACCGCGATCCGCTGGCCCTGGCCGCCGGATATCTCCCCGGGCCGCTTGCCCCGGACGTCGTCGACCTCCAGCCGCTCCAGCCACGCGCGGGCCTGCCGCTCGGCCTCCTTGCGCGTGGTGCCGTTCAGCCGCAGCGGCAGCGCCACGTTCTCCAGCGCGGTCAACTCCGGCACCAGCTGGCCGAATTGGAAGACGAAGCCGAAGTCGCTGCGGCGCAGGGCGCTGCGCTGGGCGTCGCTGAGGCCGGTCAGGGTGTGCGGGCCGTAGCGGACCGTACCGGCGTCCGGGCTGATGATCCCGGCCAGGCAGTGCAGCAGGGTCGATTTGCCGGAGCCGGACGGCCCCATGACGGCGACGACCTCACCGGGGTGGACGGAGAACTCCACGCCGTCCAGCGCCGGCGTCGCCCCGTAGGACTTGCACAGCCCCTCCGCCGCGAGCAGGGAGCCCTCCGGCGTCACGGGCGGACCGCTTCCGCCAGCTTGTCCAGCCGTGCGGCGGTCAGCTCCAGCCAGCGCAGATCGGCTTCGAGATGGAACAGCGCATGGTCACAGATCAGCTGGTCGGCGAGGTCGCCGCTGCGCTTGCGCTCGGTCAGTCCGCGCATCAGCCGCAGATGCTCGGCGCGCTGGCTGTCGAGCAGTTCGACGGCGTTCCGGCCGGTCAGCAGCGCCAGGACGACCTTCGTGTAGAGCGTCGACTGGAGATACGGCTCGGGCTTCTCCGGCCGGGCCAGCCACTGCGCGACATCGGTGACCCCGGCGTCCGTGATGGCGTACCGCTTCCGCTCCGGCCCGGCCCCGGCCTCCACGGCGTCCACCTCGACCAGCCCGTTCTTCAGCAGCCGGGACATCGTGGAGTAGACCTGCCCGTAGTGCAGCGGACGGTCCTGCCCGAAGTGCTCGTCGAAGGTCCGCTTGAGGTCGTACCCATGGCGCGGACCGGACTCCAGAAGGCCCAGCAGCGTATGACCGATTGACATGGCGATCACCTTACTCGGGGGGTGTGCCGGGGGTGTATACATGCGGCGTATAGCACCTCCTCAGCCCTCTTCCGGCTCCTTGGGCGGCCGCCCCCGTCGTGGTATCGCCCCCGCGTCCTTCGGCAGCCGGCCGGCCTCCGCCAGGGCCTTGCGCAGCAGGAACTCGATCTGGGCGTTGGCGCTGCGGAGTTCGTCGCCGGCCCAGCGGGCCAGCGCGTCGTGGATCAACGGGTCCAGCCGCAGCAGCACCTGCTTGCGCTGCTGCGGCCGTCGCGCGGGGGTCCGCCCGCCCTCGGCGCCGGATCCCTCGGGGGTGTCGGCACTCATGCCGAAGCCTCGCTTCGCTCGGCCTCGCACTCGCTCGGCGCGCACCTTTCGATGGTTCGCTCGCTGCGCTCGCTCACTGGTAGAGCGAGCCCGTGTTCAGGACCGGTTGGGCGGCCCGGTCGCCGCACAGCACGACCATCAGATTGCTCACCATCGCTGCCTTGCGCTCCTCGTCCAGCTCGACGATGCCCTGTTCGCTGATCCGTACCAGTGCCTGCTCGACCATGCCGACGGCGCCCTCGACGATCTGCTGGCGGGCCGCGACCACCGCACCGGCCTGCTGGCGCTGGAGCATCGCGGAGGCGATCTCGGGCGCGTAGGCGAGGTGGCTGAAGCGGGACTCGATGATCCGTACGCCGGCGGCCTGGACCCGGGCGGTCAGCTCCAGGGCCAGCTTCTCGGTGATCTCCTCGGCGTTGCCGCGCAGCGACAGGGCGTCCTCGTCGTGGGCGTCATAGGGGTACTCGATCGCGATGTGCCGGACGGCCGCCTCGGTCTGGGTGGCGACGAACTCCAGGAAGTCGTCGACCTCGAAGAGCGCCTGGGCGGTGTCCTCGACCTGCCAGACCACGATCGAGGCCAGCTCGATGGGGTTGCCGTAGGCGTCGTTCACCTTCAGGACGGCGGTCTCGTGGTTGCGCACCCGGGTGGAGATCTTCCGTGCGCTGGTGAGCGGGTTGACCCAGCGCAGCCCGTCGGTGCGGATGGTGCCGACGTAGCGCCCGAAGAGCTGGATCACGCGGGCCTCGCCGGGCGCGACCATCTTCACGCCGGTCATGCAGAAGAAGGAGGTGAGCAGCAGCAGGACACCGCCGATGATCAGCGGCACGCCGGTCGCCTTGTTGCCGCCGTCGCCGAGTATGCCGCCGCTGATGATCGCGACGATGCCCAGCGCGACCCCGAGCACGGTCAGCAGCAGGGCCAGGCCGCCGCCGATGCTGTGCGCCGGGACCTCGCGGACCTGTGGTCTGGGCATCTCGGGGGCGTCGACGGTGAGGTCGTCGCCGGGGCCGCCGGTGCGGTCGGCCGGTGTCTGGTCGGACATGGGGTCCCCGTTTCTCCAGGTGCGACGGGTGATGTCCGCCGCATTTGGTGATGTCGCTGGTCTAGCAAAGTGATAGCACTTTAGCGCTCGCCGAGCCGCGGCGTCCAGTACTGCGCGGGGGCTCTCCGGAGGCAAGGCACCAGGTGAGAGCGGGGCGACGCGCAAAACCCACCCCATGGTTCCGTCGTGGCGGGTGCTGTTTGTCACGTCAGGAAAAGCCTGTATCGATGAGTATTTGTTTACAGATGCGGTGTTAGCTTCAACAGCTGAGTTAGCTGGGGGCGGAACGACTGGAGTTGCTGAAGCGATGGGCCGAGCGGACGCGAGACGAGCGCGACAGGGAAGCGCTCGCCGGGCCAAGCAAGAAAAGAAGTCCGGCATACGCCGCTTCTTCACCTGGAAGAAGCTCCTCGGAGCCTTCCTCGGGGCGTGCCTGCTGGGCATCCTCGGTTTCATCGGCCTGTATCTGTACGTGGACATCCCCAAGGGCAACAGCGCTGCCAAGTTGCAGAGCAATGTCTACAAGTACGCCGATGGCAAGGTCATGGCGCGGGTCGGCCAGGTCAACCGGGAGAGCGTCCCGATCGACCGCATACCCAAGGACGTCCAGCGCACCTTCGTCGCCGCGGAGAACAAGACCTTCTACGACGACTCCGGCGTCGACCTGAAGGGCACCCTGCGCGGTGTGTTCAACACCCTGCGGGGCCAGGGCAAGCAGGGTGGCTCGACGATCACCCAGCAGTACGTCAAGAACTACTACCTGAGCCAGGAGCAGACGGTTTCCCGCAAGCTCCAGGAGATCGTCATCTCGCTCAAGGTGGACAACAAGTTCGAGAAGGACGACATCCTCGCCGGCTACATCAACACCAGCTACTACGGCCGCGGCGCCTACGGCATCCAGGCCGCCGCCCAGGCTTACTACGGCAAGGACGTCGAGAAGCTCACCGTCTCGGAGGGGGCCTACCTCGCCTCGCTGCTCCAGGCCCCGAGCCAGTACGACTGGTCCAGCGCGACCAAGGCCGGCCAGAAGCGGGTCAAGGAGCGCTGGGCGTACACCCTCGACAACATGGTCGAGATGAAGTGGCTCCCCGCGGCGGACCGGGCCAAGCAGAAGTTCGAGGTGCCCCAGGACCCCAAGCCGCTGCCCGGCGTGAGCGGCCAGACCAGCTACCTGGTCAAGCAGGCCAAGGACGAGCTCTTCGCCCAGGGCGTCGACGAGACCGAATTCGAGGCCGGCGGCTGGACCGTCACCCTCGGCATCGACAAGAAGAAGCAGCAGGCGCTGGAGAAGTCCGTCAAGCGCAAGCTCACCGACGACCTGGACCCCAAGAACCGCAAGGTCGACAGGGACGTCCAGCTCGGTGCCACCTCGGTGGACCCCAAGACGGGTCACATCGTGGCGATGTACGGCGGCGCGGGCCCTCCCAAGCACTACACGAACAACGCCACGCGCTCCGACTACCAGCCCGCCTCCACCTTCAAGCCGCTGATCCTGGCGTCGGCGATGGAGAACAACGCGGTCACCCAGGACCGCCTGCCGATCACCCCGAACACGATCTACGACGGCCGTAACCGCCGCCCGGTCGTCGGCGGCACCATCCCCTTCGCGCCGCCGAACGAGGACGAGCACCAGTACGGGAAGATCAGCGTCCAGACGGCGACCAACAACTCCGTCAACGCGGTCTTCGCGCAGATGGGCGCGGACGTCGGCCTGGAGGAGATCAAGAAGACCGCGGTCAGCCTGGGCATGGACGGCTCCAAGATCGACGCCAAGCCCGCGATGACCCTGGGCACCATGGGCGCCAGCCCGCTCCAGATGGCCGGGGCCTACGCCACGCTCGACAACCACGGCAAGAAGGTCACCCCGACCCTGGTCAAGAAGGCGTCGCACCCCGTCAACGGCGTCCAGACCGAGGTCCCGCTCAAGGACCCGATCGGCGACCAGGTCCTCAGCCGCCGCACCGCCGACACCCTCACCTCGGTCCTGACCGGCGTGGTCAACGACGGCACCGCCTCGGAGTCCGTGAAGAACACCGCGTACGAGGCGGCCGGCAAGACCGGTACCTCCGACGACAACAAGTCGGCGTGGTTCGTCGGTTACACGCCCAAGCTGGTCACCGCGGTCGGCATGTTCGGTGAGTCCCCCAAGGGCGGCGCCCAGGTCACCCTGAAGGGCACCGGTGGCGGCGGCCGGGTCAACGGCGGCGGCTACCCGGCCCGGGTCTGGGCCGACTACACGGCGTCGGCGCTGGGCGGCAGCACCGGCGCGGAGTTCGACCTCGACACCGATCTCGGTGCCGGCGTCCCGCCGACCCCCACCCCGACGCCGAGCCAGACCCCGTCGAAGAGCCCGACCCCGTCCGAGACGCCGAGCAAGACCCCGTCGCAGACGCCGTCGAGCCCGAGCACCTCGCCGTCGGAGTCCGGGAGCGGCAAGCCGTCGGACCCGGCCACCCCGACAGATCCCAGCTCCAGCCCGCCGGCCGGCGGCGTGGACGGCGGGGACACCGGCGGCAGGCCGACCGGCGGGAACGGCGGCGGCGGAGGCGGCAAAGACAGCCTGACCGACTTCAACTGACGCCGCTCCCGGCACCGCACACCGCGGCCCCGACCCTCGCCAGGGTGGGGGCCGCGGTGTGCGTGGGGGGAGGAGGCGGGCCTCAGCCCCCGTCCCCGTTCACGTGGTGGGCGATCCGGTCGCCCACGTTCTTGTCGATGTTGCGCCAGTACTGGACCGCGCGGTCCAGCACGGGACGGCTGACGCCGTTGCGGAGATGACCGGAGACATTGCTGACCAGCCGGTCGCGGGCGGCGTCGTCGAGGACCTGGCGGACCATCGTGCCCGGCTGGCCGAAGTCGTCGTCGTCCCGGCGCAGCGTGTACGCCTCGCGGACCATCTCGCCACCGGTCTCCCAGCCCGCGGGCTCCCCGTAGCGCCGGGTGTCCGCCGTCGGGCCGCCGTAGCTGTTCGGGGCGTAGGGCCGGGCCGCGCGGGACGGCTCGTACCGCATCGGGCCGTCCTTCGCGTACGAGTGGACGGGCACCCGCGGCCGGTTGGGCGGCAGCTGGGCGTAGTTGGGGCCGATGCGGTACCGGTGGGTGTCCGCGTAGGAGAACAGCCGGCCCAGCAGCATCTTGTCGGGCGAGGGGCCGACACCCGGCACCATGTTGGACGGCTCGAACGCCGCCTGCTCGATGTGGATGAAGTAGTCCTCGGGGTTCCGGTTGAGCGTCATCCGCCCGACCTCGATCAGCGGGTAGTCGCCGTGCGGCCACACCTTGGTCAGATCGAACGGGTTGAACCGGTAGTCCGGGGCGTCCGCGAACGGCATGACCTGCACATACAGCGTCCACGACGGGACGTTCCCGCCGTCGATGGCCTCGAAGAGATCGCGCCGGTGGTAGTCGCCGTCCTCGCCGGCGATCCGGTCCGCGTCCTCCTGGGTGAGGAAGTCGATGCCCTGGTCGGTCTTGAAGTGGTACTTGATCCAGAACTTCTCGCCACCGGCGTTGACCCACATATAGGTGTGCGAGCCGTAGCCGTTCATGTGGCGGTAGGTCTTGGGGATACCGCGGTCGCCCATCAGCCAGGTCACCTGATGCGCCGACTCCGGCGAGAGCGTCCAGAAGTCCCACTGCATGTCGTTGTCGCGCATCCCGTTGTCCGGGCGGCGCTTCTGCGAGCGGATGAAGTCCTGGAACTTGATCGTGTCACGGACGAAGAAGACCGGGGTGTTGTTCCCGACCAGGTCGTAGTTGCCGTCCTGGGTGTAGAACTTCAGCGCGAAACCACGGGGGTCGCGCCAGGTGTCGGGGGAGCCCTGCTCACCCGCGACGGTCGAGAAGCGGGCCAGCATCTCGGTGGTCTTGCCCGGCTGGAAGAGATCCGCCTTGGTGAACTGGCTGACGTCGTTGGTGACCTGGAAGAAGCCGTACGCGCCGGCGCCCTTGGCATGCACCACCCGCTCGGGGACCCGTTCGCGGTTGAACTGGGCCATCTTCTCGATGAGGTAGTGATCCTGGAGCAGGATGGGGCCGTCGGGACTCACGGTGAGTGAGTGCTCGTCGCTCTCCACCGGGATGCCGGCGTTGTTCGTGGTGCGCGGGTCGTGGGGCGCGGTGCTGGTCATGGAGGAGTGCCTCCTGTCTCGACGGCGGGGAGCCGGGAGCGGGCAGGCCCGAATTGGGGCAGCCGGTCCCTTACGTCCACCCAAGCAGTCAACTCCCCGGACTGCCTGTCGGCAAGAGTTGGACCCCGTCCGGTCTCAGACGGGGTCCAATATGTGGGACGCGGCCGGGCGCCCGGCAGACCTCAGCGGCGCGGCGTCCCCGGCGGCATCGACAGCTCGAACCAGACGACCTTGCCCATGCTCAGCCGGGTCGCGCCCCAGCGCCGCGCCATCCGGTTCACGAGGTAGAGCCCCCGCCCGCCCTCGTCCGACGGCCGGGCCTGCCGCAGCCGCGGCAGCTGCGGAACATCGTCCCCGACCTCGCAGCGCAGCACGTCCGTGCGCAGCAACCGCAGCGTGATCGGCCGCTCCGCGTACCGCACCGCATTCGTCACCACCTCGCTGACCAGCAGCTCCAACTGGTCGGTCAGCTCGTCCAGGCCCCAGCGGGCCAGCGCCCGCCGGGCCAGCCGACGGGCCTGGCCGGCGGTCTGCGCCTTCGGGTCCAGGTACCAGTAGGCGACATCGCTGGGCGCGATCCCGTCGAACCGGGCCGCCAGCAGCGCGATGTCGTCATCGCGGTCGCCGGGGCCCAGCATGTCCAGCACCTCGTCGCACATCGGCTCCAGCGGCGGCGGGTTGGGACCCGTCAGCCGGGCCGTCTCGGCCAGCCGCTCCCGCAGCTGCTCGATCCCGGTCCACACGTCCCGGATCCGCGACTCGACCAGGCCGTCCGTGTAGAGGACCAGCGTGGCGCCCGCCGGTGCGTCCAGCTCCACCGCCTCGAAGTCCACCCCGCCGACGCCGATCGGCGCGCCCGACGGCACCCGCAGCACCTCGGCACGCCCGCCGCGGTGCAGCATCACCGGCGGCGGATGGCCCGCGTTGGCGATGGTGATCCGGTGCGCGACCGGGTCGTAGACCGCGTACATGCAGGTCGCCATCCGGTCCGTGCCCAGCCGCTGGGCCTGCTCGTCGAGGTGGTGCAGCACCTCCTGCGGCGGCAGGTCCAGCCCGGCCAGCGTCTGGGCCGTGGTCCGCAGCTGGCCCATGATCGCGGCCGAGGTCATCGAGTGCCCCATGACATCGCCGACGACCAGCGCGACCCGGCTCCCGGGCAGCGGGATCGCGTCGTACCAGTCGCCGCCGACCCGGGCCGTCTCGGCGGCCGGCAGATAGCGGCTGGCCAGCCGGACGCCGGTCGGCTGCGGCAGCGAGTCCGGCAGCATCGTGCGCTGGAGCGCGTCGGCGATGTACGCCTCGCGGCCGTAGAGCACCGCCTTGTCCACACCCAGCGCGGTGTGCGTCGCCAGCTGCGCCGCCACCAGCAGATCGTCCGGCTCGAACGCCGGCCGGTCCGGACGGCGCAGGAACACCGCCGCACCGATCACCCGGCGGCGGCCGCGCAGCGGCGCCAGGATCACCCGGTGGCCACTGGGCAGCCGCGGATCCGGCCCCAGCAGCTCGGGCAGCGCCGTACGCGCCGCCTGGGCCTCGCCGAACAGCGGACGTACGCCCCGCAGCACCTCGGCCAGCGGACCGCCGGGCTCCACCTCGGCCAGCTCCGCCGCGCTGCCGCCCATCGCCGGGCCCAGATCGGGCTGTGCGGGCAGCATCGGCAGCCGGCCGCCGTTGGTGTCCGGCTCCTCCGGGATCCGGTCGGTACGGCGCAGCCGCAGCACCACCGGACCGGTCGGCCGCTCATCGCCCACCGGCAGCGGATCGCGCAGATAGACCAGGATGGCGTCGGCGAACGTCGGTACCGTCGCCCGGCACAGCCCGAGCACGATCTCGTCGAGGTCGATGCCCCGGGCGATCCGCCGGGTCGCCGCCCCGATGAAGCGCAGCCGGTCCCCGCCGGCCTGCCGGGCCGCGGCCACCTCACCGCTCTCGCCCGGATGTGCCGAGCGGGCCGGGGGAGTGGGCAGCGGGCCCGGCGGCGGGCCGGCCGGTGCGGGCACCTGCTCCCCGGTGGCCTCCCCGGCCGCCGGCCGTGACACCGCACCGTGCGGGGCATCCGAGGCCGCCGACCGTCCGCCGTGCGGCGCCTGCTCCGGCACCGACCCGCCCGGGTCACCGCCGCGCGGCCGCGACCGCCCGGCGCCGGACGGACCGCCGCCCTCGCGCGGGCGCCCCACTCCCTCACCGCCGTGGTGCGGGCGGTGCCCGCGGCGCGGCTCCTCACCCGGCTCGGGCGCCTCGGCGCGGCCCACCGCGCCCTGCGCCACCCGCCGTCCGGCCCGGGCCGTCTCCCGGTCCGCCCCCTCCGGCCGTCCGCTCGCAGGCATGGACACCTCCCCGTACGAGTCGCCGTACGCCTCCCCATACGGGACCGAGGCGTCGCATGCGGCGGGATGGCCGCCGCGGTGCGTGGCGGAGTGCTCGGTGGCACGCCCGCCGGAGTGCCCGGCGGCGGCGCTGTCCGCGTCCGCCGACGGGTCCCGCCGCGCCGCGCCGTGGTCCGCGGCCGGCTCGCCGTCGTCACGGCCGGCCGGCGGGCCCGCCGAGGCCGTGACGGTGACACCGGCGAGACCTATGTCGTCACCGCCGCGCACCGCGAAACCGGTGCCGGGCGCCGGCACGCAGCCGGTCGTGCCGGGCTGCTGGAGGGCGCTGCGCGGGTCGGGGACCGCGCCGAGCGGCGCCGTCCCGGCCGGCCCCCGGGCAGGGGACAGCGAGGACGCGGCGGTCGGTGCCGACTGCCGCGATTCGTGGGAGGTGGGGTGCTCCGTCACGCGTGGGATTCCATCCGTCCGGGGCTGCGCGCCCGACGCGCCGCGTTCCGAGCGGGCCGTCCGTGCGGCCGCGCCCGACGCGCTGCGTCTCAAGCGCGTCGCAGGTGCAGAAAGAGCTGGATCTCGGGTGGTACGTCCGTACTTGACGGGGCGTATGCGTAGGCATCTTCCCCGACGACGTCGAAACCCGCGTCGTGCACGACCCGGCGCAGGTCGTCCCGCAGGTAACCCGATACCCGGATCGAGTTGCCCAGGAACGGAATCGTGAAGTCGTCCACATCCGCCTCGACCATCGACAGGGCGAGCAGCCCCTCAGGACGTAGCAGATCATGGAGCATGCCCAATGCGTAAGGGATTTCGGCACGGGGCAGCATCAGGAGGGAGAAAAAAGCGGCAATACCGTCGAAGGAGCCCGGTCCGCCGAGCCGGCCGCCGCGCAGATCGGCGATGTCCAGCCGGTGGAAGTCGGCAGCGGGGACGTTCTGCCGGGCCAGTTTGATCATCGAGGGGGAGAGATCGATACCCACCACGCGGTGCCCGGCGTCCGAGAGCTGATGGGCGCTCGGCAGGCCGGTACCGCATCCGAGGTCCAGGATGCGCGAGCCGGCCGGCAGGGTGTCGGCCAGCCAGGCACCCGAAGCGAGCTGGCCCTCCTTGTGTGGAAAGGCGTCGTCATACCGGTCGCCGATCGCGTCGAACGCCTCGGCCTGGCCGGCCCGGTCCAGTGCTAACCGGTTCAGCCCCTCATATCCGTCGTAGCTAGTCGCGCTCACGACCTCGCCCCTCCTGCGACCGCGGTCAAGTTCGTTTTCCAGTTCTGGAGTTGCGCCTGTGCAGTCTTGCGGAGGACGATCCTACGTTTGAAGGCCCGGGGCGCAGCAAGGGGGCTCGGCCCCGTCTCCCGCCCCGCGGGAAACAGCTTTGCCCATAGGCGCACCTTTCCACGGTTCGCCCTCTTCACTCACGTCGTTTCACTTCACTCCCTCACGACCGCAAACGCTCCGGTGCGCGGTCCCAGTCCGCCGGGAGCCGGGGAACACCCCAGGCCGGGTCGGGCCGCCAGTCCTCCCAGCCGTCGGCGTACGGCGCGCGCCAGGCCGAGATCTGTGCGATCGCGGCCCGGCCCGCCGACCGGACCTCGGCGGCCTGGGCGTCCGTCATCAGCCCGTCCCGCTGCGCCTGGGCGAACTCGTCCTCGTCCCGCCACTCCCAGTGCCGGTCCGGAAAGACACAGATGTCGAGAAAGTGGTCCTCGGAGTCAATGCCGTCCGCCCAACGGCGGCGCGGCTCCTCCAGATTGACGT
Source organism: Streptomyces sp. NPDC127097 (assembly GCF_042724075.1). Taxonomy (NCBI): domain Bacteria; kingdom Bacillati; phylum Actinomycetota; class Actinomycetes; order Kitasatosporales; family Streptomycetaceae; genus Streptomyces; species Streptomyces sp. NPDC127097. The sequence continues at coordinate 391,784 of NZ_JBHXFI010000001.1, forward strand.
ACCAGTTCTTGAACTGCCAGCCGCGCTCCCAGAACAGCCACACCGACCACGGGTCGCCGGGCCGGGCCAGCTTCAGCACGCCGGTGCCGAACCAGTGGTCCCGGGCGGTGCGGCGCGGTTTGGTGTAGCGGGTGGACAGCGGCTCGCGGTGGACCGGTGTGCCGTCGGCGAGCACCGGCTTGATGCAGGCGGTGCCGGGCGCCATCCACACCGCCAGCAGCTCATCGGTGTCCTGGACAACGGTCATCGGCCGGCAGATGTGGAACCGCCCGGCATCGGCGTTGTCGCGATAGCGCCAGAGGATGTGGTCCCCCGGCGCCCAGCGCGCCCCGTCCGCCGCCCGCCTCGCCCCGGCCGCCCCGCGACCGCCGGCCGCCTCGCCTTCCGTCGTGTCCACCATGTCCGCTGTCATGCGCAGATCTTAGAGGCGCGGCCCGGAGCGCGCCGTGACGTGAGCCGCACCGGGCGTAACGAACGCGCTATCCTGCGCCGTGCCGTTTTACGGGCGCGTCATCCGCAGCACGTCCAGCGCCTCGTCCAGCTGCTCCTCGGTCAGCAGCGCCCGCTCGACATAGCCGCCCTCCAGGACCACCTCACGAATGGTCTTCCGCTCGGCGAGCGACTTCTTGGCGACCTTCGCCGCTTCCTCGTACCCGAGGTACTTGTTGAGCGGCGTGACGACCGAGGGCGACGACTCGGCGTACTCCCGGGCCCGATCCACGTTCGCGGTGATCCCGTCGACCGTACGGTCCGCCAGCAGCCGCGAGACATTGGCGAGCAGCCGCACCGACTCCAGCACATTCTTCGCGATCACCGGCAGCATCACATTCAGCTCGAAGTTGCCGGCTGCCCCGGCCGCCGCCACCGTCGCGTCATTGCCGGTGACCTGCGCCGCCACCATCAGCACCGCCTCCGGGATCACCGGGTTGACCTTCCCCGGCATGATCGACGAACCCGGCTGGAGATCCGGCAGCGCGATCTCGGCGAGCCCGGTCCGCGGCCCCGAGGCCATCCACCGCAGATCGTTGGCGATCTTCGTCAGCCCGACCCCGATCGTCCGCAGCTGCCCACTGGTCTCGACGATCGCGTCCCGGGCCCCCTGCGCCTCGAAGTGATTGCGCGCCTCGGTCAGCGGCAGCCCGGTCGCCCGCGCCACCTCGGCGATCACCGCGGCCGAGAATCCGTGCGGGGTGTTGATGCCCGTCCCCACCGCCGTGCCGCCCAGCGGGAGTTCCGCCAGCCGCGGCAACGAGGCCCGCAGCCGCTCGACGCCGTAGCGCACCTGGGCGGCATAGCCGCCGAACTCCTGACCCAGTGTCACCGGGGTCGCGTCCATCAGATGCGTCCGGCCCGACTTCACGACCTCGGCGAACTCCTCGGCCTTCCGCTCCAGCGCCTCCGCCAGATGCTCCAGCGCCGGAATCAGGTCGTTGAGGACCGCCGAGGTCGCCGCGATGTGGATCGACGACGGGAAGACGTCGTTGGACGACTGGCTGGCGTTGACATGGTCGTTCGGATGCACCTCCCGGCCCAGCCGCTCACCCGCCAGCGTCGCGATGACCTCATTGGTGTTCATGTTCGATGACGTGCCGGACCCCGTCTGGAACACGTCGATGGGGAAGTGCTCGTCCCACCGCCCCTCGGCGACCTCGGCGGCGGCCTCCTGAACGGCCTCCGCGATCTCCTTGTCCAGCACCCCCAGCTCGCCGTTGACCAGGGCGGCCGCCCCCTTGATCCGGGCCAGCGCCGCGATGTGCGCCCGCTCCAGCCGCTGCCCGGAAATGGGGAAGTTCGCCACCGCCCGCTGTGTCTGCGCCCGCCATTTGGCATGCGCCGGGACCCGCACCTCACCCATGGAGTCGTGCTCGGTCCGGAAGTCGTCGGAGTCGCCGAATGCGCTGTTGTCACTCATACCTATGTCAGTGCCCGGAAACGGCGGTCTGTTCCCGGGCGCGGCCGTAAGTCACCTGCCTGCGGGGCGCCCGCGGCCGCCGGCCCACGGCGGGATCCGGGTGCCGCCGCGATGGGCCGGCCCGAACGCCCCGTCCGGACAACCGCCTTGAGCGACTGCTCAAAACCCTCTACGCTGCGTTTTGAGCAGTCGCTCAAACGTCTGGGGTGGAGGCAGCCGCATGGGGTTGTACGTGGAGGCGCGCATCCGCGCCGGGCTCGACGAGGTGTGGGACCGGAGCCAGCTGCCGGACCGGCACCAGCGCTGGGACCTGAGGTTCAGCGAGATCGACTACCTGCCGTGCGCGCCGGGGGAGCCGCAGCGCTTCCGCTACGCCACCCGCGTGCTGCCACTGCTCACGGTCGACGGCACCGGCGTCTCGGCCGGTGAGCGCAACCGGCCCGACGGCACCCGGACTTCCGCCCTCCGCTTCGCCTCCGCCCATCCGCTCTCGCTCATCGAGGAGGGCCGCGGGTACTGGCGGTACATACCGGACGGCGCGGAGCTGCGCTTCCTCACCGGATACGACTACCGGCCGCGCTGGGGGCGCTTCGGCCGGCTCGCCGACCGGCTCCTCTTCCGGCCGCTCATGGGCTGGGCCACCGCCTGGTCCTTCGACCGGCTGCGGCTGTGGTGCGAGCGCGGGATCACCCCCGAGCGGTCGCTGCGCCACGCGCTCGCGGAGCTGTTCGTGCGTATCGCCGCCGTTCTCGTCACCGCGGCCCTCGCCCCCGTGGCCCCGGTGTCCCCGGTGGCCGTACTCGCCGCGACCGTACCGGCCGTGGCGGCCGCCGCGGTGCTGCTGCCGCCGTTGCCCGGCACCCCCGCCGCCCGCCGCTGTCTGCGCCGCCCGCCGGAGCGGGCCGCCGGACGCGACCGGAGCGCCGCCGCCCCGACCGCCCTCCTCGCCACCCTGGAGCAGTCATGACCTCGATCTTCCAGCGCGCCCTGGGCGCCGACTTCGACCGGCTGCACCCGCAGATCCGGCGGCGCTTCTCCGTCGGGCTCGACAGCGGTGAGGCGTGCGTCGGGCGGGGCACGATGGACCGGATCTGGCACGGCCGCAGCTTCGTCCGGCCGTTCCTGGCCCTCGGCGGCAGCCGCCACATCCTCGTCCCGCAGGCCGGCCGGGACATCCCCTTCGTCATCGAGAACGTCCCGTACACCGACTCCTTCGGCCGCGAGACCGTCACCTTCGTCCGGACCTTCTCCTTCCCGGGCCGTCCGCGCCGCCCCCGCCGCTTCGACGCCACCATGGTCTTCAGCCCCGAGCGCGGCTGCGTCGTCGACTACCTCGGCACCCACCAGCACCTCGCCACCGACCTGCACTTCACGGTCGACGACAGCGGCGCCCTGGTCATCCGCTCCGGCGAGCACCGCTTCCGGGAGGGGCCGGTCGACGTCCGGGTACCGGACCTGATCGGCGGCGACGCCGTGGTCCGCGAGTCGTACGATGACGCGGCCGGGTGCTTCCGCATTCAGGTACGGGTCGGCAACCGGCGGTTCGGCCCGCTCTTCGGCTACGAGGGGTCCTTCGACGCCGAGTTCATGAACGTCGCCGAGCGCGGGGTACGCGCCGGACTGCGGCCATTGCGCGAGGAGGCGCGGGCGTGAGCCCCGATACCCGTACGAAACTGCTCGACGGAGCGCTGCGGACGCTCACCGAGCAGGGCATCACCAAGACCTCGGCCCGCACCATCGCCGCCACCGCGGGCGTCAACCAGGCCCTGGTCTTCTACCACTTCGGCAGCGTCGACGAACTCCTCGCCGCCGCCTGCCGCCACGGCGCGGAGCAGCGCGTCGAGCACTACCGCGAACGCTTCGCCCGGGTCGGCAGCCTCACCGAACTCCTGGAACTGGGACGGGAACTGCACACCGAGGAACGCGCCGCCGGCCATGTCGCCGTCCTCGCCCAGCTCCTGGCCGGCGCCCAGACCCAGCCCCGCCTCGCCCCCGCGACCGCCGCCGGCCTCACCTCGTGGATCGAGGAGATCGAAGCCGTCCTGACCCGCGTACTGGCCGGCACCCCGATCGCCGCCTTCGTGGACGTCACCGGCCTCTCCCGGGCCCTCGCCGCCGGCTTCGTCGGCCTGGAACTGTACGAGGGCGTGGACCCGGAGGGCGCCCTGGCGGCCCTGGACGCCCTGGAGCAACTGTCCGGCCTGGTCGGCGTCCTGGAGGACCTGGGCCCGGTGGCCCAGCGGGCGGTACGGGCGCGGATACGGCGGAGCACGGGGCGGCGGGGCGCTTCGGGAAGCCGTTGAACAGGGCGCCTTGGGGATGCCTGCCGGGACGGGGGAGCCCCTGCCGTCCGCCAGGGGGAGGCGGACCACCGGGGCCGTTCAGCCAGAGACAGCGCCTACTTGCCGTCGCCTCCCTGAGGCGCGGGCTCCCGGGGAGCCTCCGGAGGCATCGGCCCTCCGTCGTGCTTCTCTCCGTCGTCCTCAGCGGTCACCAGGTCGTGGGGGTGCCGGAAGGGGACTCCGCGCCATCCTTCGGCGTCGGGCGTACGCGTGTCATAGCTGTCGACGGCGGCCATGCTCATTCACCAACCTCCTCTTTCGTGGATTTCCGGACCGGCGGGCCGTCCGGAACGGACGAACTTTTCCGATCGGCGGCCCTGCAATGCGGATGTGCCGCCAGCTCCACATTGCGATCGGACGCCGCGGAGAAGTCGCCGCTGGCTCGCGCTTCTGCGCGTTGCTTTACCAGCGCGGCACAGACGTCGCACCCCTCAGCTGGTTCGGGATCGTTAGGAGGGAGCGGCAGGTAAAAGGGCCGCACCGTTGCCGTCTTCGCGTCGCTCATCGGTGATTGCCTCCCCGGTTCGTTTGCTCGGCAACATGAAATGTTCTACCGGGGTTTCGGCTGTTGCGTCGTTCAGTCGCGTATTCGACTAAAGATCATGAACGGCAGGTCGCCGCCCAATCACCACGGGCCACCTGACTGCCTGCTCTGTCAGCAGAAACGTGAATCGCTTCGACTGGTCATAGAGGATCGCTTGCCTTTCCAGCTTTCCGGCCACTGCCCTGCTGGTGTCCACGGGAGAGTTGGACAGGCTGGCCCGTGCATATTCGGGTGTGGCCAGCAGGCCGGTAATCATGGAGAGGAGAAAGTACCGCATGTGGGTGCAGGACGATTCGAGTGCCTTCAGTTCCGCTTGCCGCGTCCCTAGTCCTTTACGGCGCAGCTCTCGAAGGTTCCGCCACTCCGTATTGGCGACCCTGGCCAGGTGGGCCACTTCTGCGACCACCTCGGGGGAAGCATCCAGTGCCTTGAGGATCTGCTCTATATCGATGAGTGAGGGGCGACCTTCGGGGCCGGGTCTCCCTCGTACACTTCGCGGCTGATCTGTGTGCCATCCGACTCGTAGTGCATGAGGACGACGGTGGACCGATCGAACATCCAAAAGTCCTGGGATTCGGGAAGTGGGTTCTCCCGGTTGGTCACGTCAAGGATTCGGATGTCCTCGCCGGCTCGGGCGTGCGGCTGGTAGTACCGAGAGAACTCGAATTCCAGATACTCGGAGAGAGGCTGCGTCACCACATGGACGCGCCCCTGACTCCGGCCGTCCCGTCGCTGCTGTCTCAGGCGCTCGGTGTAATCACAGGAGAACGTCTCCGGATCGATTCGCTTCCCTGCTCGGAAATCTTCGATCTCTTCCGCCTCTTGAGGGGCGAGATATTGTGGCAGGGTCTCCAGTCGCCAGGCTTCCTTCTGGAAGTCGCGGAACTTTGTCCGCCACTCGTCACCATCCAAGAACACGGATCGCCTCCCTCAGTACGCTCTCCGGGATCTCTACGAGGCTCTCTCCCTCGGGCGGAGCGAAGCCGCTGAACACCTCGCCCTGAACGACGAACGCTCCGTTCTCCGTCAGGTAGATGTTGGGGCAATCGTCCGCCCCGCATTCCCCATTGCCATTGCCCGTGAGCCGGGTGAGCCCAGCACGCTCAGACATGCGAAACGGCCTGTTTCGCGGCCCCAGTTGGGCCGGTAGTGACGACGGTACGAGGGGCGACGCCACTGCGTCCATGCGCTCTCGCGACTATGCGCGTCTTCGCATAAACCGGTCCCGTGAGTCGCGGCGCGGTCCGGTTCGCTGCCTCCTGGGCAGATCGGAATACGCCGTCGTGCGGGCAGGGACGGCACAGGTACAGCAAGAGCCCCCGACACCACGTCGGGGGCTCTGCGGTTTCCTGCCGGCAGGTCAGGCGATCAGTTGGCCTGGCGCACCGGAATGCTGGTGAACGTGGGCGCCGGGGCCGGGTCCTGGAAGAAGTCGTTGCCCTTGTCGTCGACGACGATGAAGGCGGGGAAGTCCTCGACCTCGATCTTCCAGACGGCTTCCATGCCGAGTTCCTCGTATTCGAGGACCTCGACCTTCTTGATGCAGTCCTGGGCGAGGCGGGCGGCCGGGCCGCCGATGGAGCCGAGGTAGAAGCCGCCGTGCGTGCCGCAGGCATCGGTGACCTGCTGGGAGCGGTTGCCCTTGGCGAGCATGACCTTGGAGCCGCCGGCCGCCTGGAACTGCTCGACGTAGGCGTCCATCCGGCCCGCGGTCGTCGGGCCGAACGAGCCGGAGGCGTAGCCCTCGGGGGTCTTGGCCGGGCCCGCGTAGTAGACGGGGTGGTTCTTCAGGTACTCCGGCATCTCCTCGCCGGCGTCCAGCCGCTCCTTGATCTTCGCGTGGGCGATGTCGCGGGCGACGACCAGGGTGCCGGTGAGGGAGAGCCGGGTCTTGACGGGGTGCTTGGTCAGCTCGGCCAGGACCTCGTCCATGGGGCGGTTGAGGTCGATGGCCACCGCGTCGAGGTCCGGGCCGGCGCCCTCGGTCAGCTCCTCGTCCGTCGTCTCCGGGAGGAAGCGGGCCGGGTCGGTCTCCAGCTGCTCCAGGAAGACGCCCTCGGCGGTGATCTTCGCGACGGCCTGGCGGTCCGCGGAGCAGGAGACGGCGATGGCGACCGGGCAGGACGCGCCGTGGCGGGGCAGGCGGACGACCCGGACGTCGTGGCAGAAGTACTTGCCGCCGAACTGGGCGCCGATGCCGATCTTCTGCGTCAGCTCGAAGACCTTCTCCTCCAGCTCCTTGTCGCGGAAGCCGTGGCCGGTGGGGGAGCCCTCGGCGGGCAGCTCGTCCAGGTAGTGCGCGGAGGCGTACTTGGCGGTCTTCATCGCGTACTCGGCGCTGGTGCCGCCGACCACGATCGCGAGGTGGTACGGCGGGCAGGCGGCCGTACCGAGCGAGCGGATCTTCTGCTCCAGGAACTTCATCATGGAGGTCTCGTTGAGGACCGCCTTGGTCTCCTGGAAGAGGAAGGACTTGTTGGCGCTGCCGCCGCCCTTGGCCATGAAGAGGAACTTGTAGGCGCCGCCGTCGGTCGCGTACAGCTCGATCTGGGCCGGCAGGTTGGAGCCGGTGTTCTTCTCGTCCCACATGGTCAGCGGGGCCATCTGCGAGTAGCGCAGGTTCAGCTGGGTGTAGGCGTCGTAGATGCCGCGGGAGAGCGCTTCCTCGTCGCCGCCCTCGGTCAGCACGTGCTGGCCGCGCTTGCCCATCACGATCGCGGTGCCGGTGTCCTGGCACATGGGCAGCACGCCCGCGGCGGCGATGTTGGCGTTCTTGAGCAGGTCGAGTGCGACGAAGCGGTCGTTGGCGCTGGCCTCGGGGTCGTCCAGGATCTTGCGGAGCTGGGCGAGGTGGGCCGGGCGCAGATAGTGCGAAATGTCGTGCATCGCCTCGGCGGCCAGCTTGCGCAGCGCCTCCGGCTCGACCTTGAGGAACGTCCGGCCGTCGGCCTCGAAGGTGCTCACGCCCTCCGAAGTGACGAGGCGGTACGGGGTGTTGTCCTCACCTACGGGGAGCAGGTCGGTGTAGGCGAATTCCGGCATTGAAGGTCATTCCTTACTCGGAGAGGTCCGGCTGGCATCTACGGCAGCGCCTGAACAGCGTAGAACCCTGGCGCGCGGACGCCGCTGTGAGGTAGGGCTCAGTCGTCGCGCGGCCGGATCTGTTCGATTTCCGGGGTCGGTCCCGCGGACCCTGGTCGCGATCTATCGCGTTTCGGTACGCTGGGCCGGTGGATGCAGACAACGGGGGACGTCCGGGCCCTGAGACCCCGCCCGGACCGCTTCAGGAGCAGGACCGGCTCCAGGAGCGGAAACCGCTGAACATGGCCAAGCCGGCGGCCGGGGCGCCGGCCCCGCCCGCGGTGGCCGAACGCGATATCCGGGCGTCCGACGCGGACCGCGACCGGATCGCCGAGATCCTCCGCGAGGCGCTGGCCGAGGGCCGGCTGGACCCGGAGGAGCACGCGGAGCGGATCGACGCGGTCTACCGCGCCAAGACCATGGGCGAGTTGGAGCCCGTGGTACGGGATCTGCCCGCGGCGGGCGGCAGCCGTCCGCGGCCGGACCAGGGCGGGTATGCGTACGGGCCCGCCGCCCCGGCAGCGGACCAGAACCTCGTCGCGATCTTCAGCGCCGCCGTCCGCAAGGGCCGATGGCAGGCCCCGGCGCGGATCAACGCCGTGGCGTTCTTCGGCAGCGTCGAGATCGATCTGACCGAGGCCGTTTTCCCGCAGCAGCAGATCCAGATCAACGTCACCGCGGTCTTCGGCAGCGTGGAGATCCGGGTCCCGGAGAACATCACGCTGCGCAGCAGCGGCTCCGGCATCCTCGGCAGCTTCGAGGTCGTCACGCATGAGGCGGGCGACGCCGACGCCCCGCAGGTCCAGGTCAACGGCTATGCCGTGCTGGGCAGTGTGGAGGCCAAGCCCAAGCGCGGCGCCTGGATCCGCGATCTGCGCGACCGGCTGCGCGAGGGGCGCCGGGAGCTGCGCGAGGAGCACCGCGAGCGCCACCGGCAGCTGCGGCAGGACCAGTGGGAGTGGCACCGGCAGCTGCGGCAGGAGCACCGGGAGGACCGCGAGCGGCATCGCTCCGAACGGCGTGAGCGCCAAGACCGGTTCCGTAAGGGCACGGACGACTGACGGCGGCAAACGGGCCGCGGGGCCGGGGAGTTGCGGCCGGCCGGCGTCCGGGAGGGCGGCTGCCGGGTGTTCCCGGAGGGTTCGTCCGCTGACGCTTTTCTCGTTGTCGCACGATCGCCACGGTGTGCATAAGCGTGCGTACAGCGGGTAGGGCTGGTGCATCGTCTCTCGTACGGCTGCGGGGTGCGGAAAAAGGCCGTGCGCAGCGAGACGGGCAAGGGTGATTCTCGCGCCGAAGCCGTCGTCAGGAGTAGACCGTGCTGCTACCGCAACAGCCCCTGGATGCCGCTGTCGTTCCGTCCCAGCAACTGCCTGCTCGCGACGAGGCCGGCCCCTGGCATTCGGAGGCGGTGTGCCGCCGGGACGAAGCCGGGCTGTTCTTCGCCCCGTCCAAGGAGCCCACCGCCGCCCGGCTGGCCAGAGAAGAGGCCGCGAAGCGGGTGTGTGCCCGCTGCCCGGTGATGGTCGAGTGCCGGGAGCATGCGCTGCTCCAGCCCGAGCCGTACGGCGTCTGGGGAGGTCTGACCGCGGCCGAGCGCCGGGTCGTGCTGACCCGCCGGCGGCGCCGGGAGAGCGAGCTCCAGCGCACGGCCCATATGCCCGCGGCGGGCTGACCGCCGCGGCACCGGCTTCGGCCCGTACGGCGCAGACAGGACGCAGGGGTCACTTCGCCCCCGCCGGAGACTCTCCGACGGGGGCGAAGTGTGTGTACGGGCGCGGGCCGGAAGGGCCCGCCGGGCCCCCTAGCTGGGGCGCTCGAAGTCCACCGAGCTGTAGGCGCGCAGCTTCGACAGCCGGTGCTGGGAGTCGATCTGGCGGATGGTGCCGGACTTGGAGCGCATCACCAGGGACTGGGTGTAGGCGTTCTCGGCGCGGTAGCGGACCCCGCGCAGCAGTTCGCCGTCGGTGATGCCGGTGGCGACGAAGAAGACATTGTCGCCGCGGACCAGGTCGTCGATCTCCAGCACCTTGTCCAGGTCGTGCCCGGCGTCCAGCGCGCGCCGGCGCTCCTCGTCGTCCTTGGGCCACAGCTTGCCCTGGAAGGCACCGCCCAGACACTTCAGCGCACAGGCCGCGATGATGCCCTCGGGCGTCCCGCCGATGCCCAGCAGCAGGTCCACGCCGGTGCCCTCACGGGCCGCCATGATCGCGCCGGCGACATCGCCGTCCGCGATGAACTTGATCCGGGCCCCGGCTTCCCGGACCTCCTTGACCAGGCCCTCGTGGCGGGGACGGTCCAGGATGACCACCGTGACGTCCTCGACCGCGGACTTCTTCGCCTTGGCGATCCGCTTGATGTTCACGGCCACCGGGGCCGTGATGTCGACGAAGTCGGCGGCCTCCGGGCCGGTGGCGAGCTTGTCCATGTAGAAGACCGCGGACGGGTCGAACATCGAGCCGCGCTCGGCCACCGCCAGCACGGAGACGGCGTTCGCCATGCCCTTGGCGGTCAGCGTCGTCCCGTCCACCGGGTCCACGGCCACGTCGCACTCCGGGCCGGTCCCGTCGCCGACCCGCTCGCCGTTGTAGAGCATCGGGGCGTTGTCCTTCTCGCCCTCCCCGATGACCACGACGCCGTTCATCGACACGGTGTGGATCAGGGCGCGCATGGCCTTGACCGCCGCGCCGTCCGCGCCGTTCTTGTCACCTCGGCCCACCCAGCGGCCCGACGCCATGGCACCGGCCTCGGTCACCCGGACGAGCTCCAGGGCGAGGTTGCGGTCCGGGGCCTCCGGGCTGACCTCGAGTTGGGACGGGAGATGATGCTCGGTCATCGAGCGCACCTTTCTGTACGGCGACGGCCGTGAAGGATGAGGGTGATACCGACCTTATCCGTACCTCGCCAAAATGAGCAGAGGGCCCCACGCATGAGCAGCCGCGGGGGCACCGGGTGCCGAAGCTTTTGCGCAGGTCACGGCCATGACCGGGGGGCCTGTCGGGCCCGTGGCGGCCATAGGGGACCATAGGGACGTGGCAGGTATGCGAGGCAGGCAAACGGTGCGGGACATGGTCCTGTCGCTGGCGGTGATCGGCATCCTCGTCGGGGCGATCTACATCTTCATCCCGCACGACGAGAGCGCGGACGCGGCGCGGAGCGCGGTCAAGCGGGTCGACTACCGCGTCGAACTGATCACGGCCCGGCGGGCGGCGCCGTATGCGGTCGCCGCGCCCGAGGGGCTGCCCAAGACCTGGCGCGCCACCTCCGTCTCGTACAAGGCGAGCCAGGACGGCAAGGGCGGCGCCTGGCATCTGGGCATGCTCGACCCGGAGCAGGAGTACGCGGCCGTCGAGCAGAGCGATGCCCTGCCGCGGAAGTTCATCAAGGACGTCACCCTCGGCGCGACCAAGGCCGAGGGCAAGCAGGCCGTCGGCAGCAAGAAGTGGGACCGCTACCAGGGCGACAAGTACCGGGCGCTGGTCCGCGAGGAGTCCGGGGTGACCACGGTCGTCACCGGGACCGCGCCGTACGGGCGGCTCGCCGATCTGGCCGCCGCGCTGGTGGCGAAGAAGGGCTGAGGAACCGCGACACCGCTGAGGCCGCGACACCGCTGAGGCCGCCGCACCCGGGAGGGGTGCGGCGGCCTCGTGCGTGGTGCGGCCGGTCCGGGCCGGCGGGCCCGCCGGGGCTCAGACGGCGGTGACGGCCTCGTCGAAGGTCAGCCGCGGCGAGCGCGGGGAGAAGGCGTCCGCGCCCGGCTTGCCGATGTTGATGACGAGGAAGGACTTCTGCTTGCCGTCGCCGAAGAACTCCTTGTCGATGCCGGAGAAGTCGAAGCCGGTCATCGGGCCGGCGGCCAGACCGGCGGCGCGGACGCCGACGATGAAGTAGCCGGCCTGGAGGGTGGCGTTCTGGCCGCCGGCCGCCTCGCGGACCGCGGCCTCGGAGAAGAACGCGTCCTTGATGCCCGGGGCGTGCGGGAAGAGCTGCGGCAGCTTCTCGTGGAAGTCCAGGTCCACGGAGAGGATCGCGGTCAGCGGTGCGCTGAGGGTCTTCGGGCCGTTGGCGCCCATGGCGTGCTGGACCAGGCGCTGACGGGCCTCCTGGGAACGGACCAGGGTGATCCGCAGCGGCGTCTGGTTGAAGGCGGTCGGGCCGTACTTCACCAGGTCGTAGATGGCCTGGATCTGCTCGTCCGTCACCGGCTCGTCCGTGAACGTGTTGGCGGTCCGGGCCTCACGGAACAGCAGGTCCTGAGCGGCGGCGTCAAGGGCGAGAGACATGAAAGGCACCTCGGTGAGTCGGGTGGGGGGTCGGGTTCGGCGGTCCTGCGGGCACCGGTGGGTGCGGTGCCGTCGGAGAACGCTACGGGATCCACTGTAGGCGAGATGTGTGAAGGTTCAACTAAATTTGGATTATTGTGAGTCGGCTCACAGGGGTCGTCTTCATGCCGGGGTTCGGGCCGTCTTCGCGCCGGGGTTCCGGCGGGCTTCATCCCGGAGTTCCGGGGTTCGGGGGCCGGGGTTCCGGCCGGCCCCGGGGCAGCCCACGCGCCCACGGAGACCGCAGGGACACCCCTACGCGCGCTCCGCCCCGCCCTCGTCCGACGACTCCGCCAGCGCCGCGTCCAGCCGCGCCCGCGCACCGTCCAGCCAGCGGCGGCAGACCTTCGCCAGCGCCTCGCCGCGCTCCCACAGCGCGAGCGACTCCTCCAGCGTCGTGCCGCCCGCCTCCAGGCTGCGGACGACCTCGATCAGCTCGTCCCGCGCCTGCTCATAGCCGAGCGTGGAGTCCACCGGGGGCACCTGGGCCGTCCCGGCCGCCGCACCCTGCTCCGCGTCCGCCGCGTCGTCCGTCTTCGCCTTCGCCATGTCTCCCACCCTAAGAGTCCGTCCGTGCACTATTCGGCGGCCGTGGCGGCGCCCGGGGCACCGTCCACCCGCACCCGGAATTCGCCCTCGGCCACCCGGGCCCGCAGGGTGTCGTCCGGACCGACCTCCTGCGGCGAGCGCACCGCCGTCCCGTCCGGCCTCTGGAGGACCGCATAGCCGCGCTCCAGCGTCGCCTTCGGGGAGAGCGCGACCACCCGCGCCAGGGTGTGCGTCAGCTCCGAGTCGGCGCGGTCCAGCAGATGCCCCAGCGTCCGCCGGCCGCGCTCCAGCATCGCCGTGACCTGCTCCGCGCGCTCCTCGACCATCCGCTGCGGGCGCTCCATGCACGGCCGGTGCAGCGCCGCCGCCAGCCCCCGCTCCTCCCGCTGCACAAAGCCGTCGACCGCCCGCCGCGCCCGCTCCCGCAGCTGCTGGACCCGGGCCAGCTCCTCGCCGACGTCGGGCACCACCTTCTTCGCGGCGTCCGTCGGGGTCGAGGCGCGCAGGTCGGCGACCAGATCCAGCAGCGGGCTGTCCGGCTCGTGGCCGATCGCCGAGACCACGGGGGTCGCGGCCTCGCCCACGGCCCGTACGAGCTGTTCGTCGGAGAACGGCAGCAGGTCCTCCACGCTGCCGCCGCCCCGGGCCACGATGATCACGTCCACTTCGGGCAGCGCATCCAGCTCCTGGACCGCCGCGATCACCTGCGGGACCGCATGCACCCCCTGCACCGGCACATTGCGCACCGCGAAACGGACGGCCGGCCAGCGATGCCGGGCGTTCTCCAATACGTCCCGCTCCGCGGCGCTCGCCCGGCCGCAGACCAGGCCGATCAGCTGCGGCAGAAACGGCAGCGGCTTCTTGCGGTCCGCCGCGAACAGGCCCTCCGCCGCCAGCGACTTCTTCAACTGCTCCAGCCGGGCGAGGAGTTCCCCGACGCCGACCGGTTTGATCTCGGCGGCCCGCAGCGACAGCTGGCCGCGCGGGGCGTACCACTCCGGCTTGGCATGGACCACCACCCGGGCTCCCTCGCTGACCACGTCGGCGACCTTGTCGAAGACCTGGCGGTAGCACGTCACGCTCACCGAGATGTCGTACGACGGGTCACGCAGCGTCAGGAACACCACCCCCGCGCCGGGCCGCCGCGAGAGCTGGGTGATCTGCCCCTCGACCCACACCGCGCCGAGCCGCTCGATCCAGCCACCGATGAGCCGGGACACCTCGCCGACCGGGATCGGCGTTTCCGGGGACGTAGAAACAGCCATACGAGCGAGAGTAGCGGCGGGCACTGACAGTGGCTGCGCTTTGCTTTGGCCCCACGTTTTCGGCTGTCGCGCCGTGGTGGTTGCTCGCCGTGGGCTGCGCCCTTGCCTGCTTCCCACGTTTTTGTCTGACCCGCCGTGGGTCGTCTCGCCGTTGCGCCTGCGGCGGGCGGTGCCGCTGCGCGGGGCTGTCGGGTGCGGGGACGGGCCTGCGCGGGTGGGGTGGGGGGGGCGGCGTGGGTTTTAGAACGGGCCACCCCCCCCCCCCCC
>NZ_JBHXFI010000002.1:0-403574 GCF_042724075.1 Streptomyces sp. NPDC127097
TAACCTGCACCCCGGCGGCGATCGGCGGCCGGCCCGGCCCCGCGCGCCGCGGGGGGGGGTGGGGCCCGCCGGGGGGGCCGCCGGGGGGGGGGGCCGGGGGGGCGCCCGCCGACGCGGGCCCCACCGCGGGAGTCGTGACTGGCATGGGATCGGGCCCTCGGTCCTTACTTTCCGTACGCCTTGGCAGCGGCGGCCTCGAGCCTGCGCGCCGTGGCCTCGGGGTCCGAGGGGTCGCGCAGGAAGTCCTGGAGCAGCTTCCACTCGCCCGCGCCCTGGGTGCCGCCGAAGGCCGCGGGGGCCTGGTCGGACATGTCGAAGCGCACGGAGTTCCCGGCGTCGGTCAGCGACTGCGCCGCCTTGCGGGTGACCTCGTCGTGGTACGCGCCCGCGGGCACCTTCTTGTTGGGCGAGATATAGCCGCCGGCCTTGGCCCACACGCCGGACGCCTCGGGCGTGGCCAGGTACTTCACCAGTTCCATGGCGGCCTTCTTGTGCTTGCCGGCCTTGAGCACCACGGCGGCGTCACCGCCGCTGACCACCGGCGCCTTGCCCTTGTCGACCGCGGGGAAGGGGAAGAACTTGGCGTCCTTGCCGACCTGCTTGTGCAGCTCATCGGTGATCAGTGCGCTGACGAAGTCGCCCTCGTAGACCATGCCCGCGCCCGGCTCGGGGCCGAAGACCTGCTGGACGGACTCGGGGAAGTCGGTGCGCAGTGCGCCCGAACCGCCGCCGGCCACCAGGTTCTTGTCGCCGAAGAGCTTGCCCAGCGTGGTGAGCGCCTTCACCACGGTGGGGTCGGTCCACGGGATCTTGTGGGCGGCGAGCTTGTCGTAGTTCTCCTGCCCGGCCTGGGAGAGATAGATGTTCTCGAACCAGTCGGTGAGCGGCCAGCCGGCCTCGCCCGCGACGGAGAAGCCCGGCACACCCGAGTCGGAGAGCGTACGGCCGGTCTTCAGCAGCTCCTGGTACGTCTTCGCGGGCTTGACCCCGGCCTGCGCGAACGCCTCCGGGCTGTACCAGACCGTCGACTTGTGCGAAGCCTTGAAGTACAGGCCGTAGTAGGTCTTGTCGACCGTGCCGTAGTCCTTCCACACCTGCGCGAAGTTCTTCTTGGCCTCGGCGGCGATCTCCGGCGAGAGGGGGGCCAGCCAGCCCTTCTTGGCGAACTGCTGGAGCACCCCGACCTGAGGCACCATCACCACATCGGGGGCGTTGCCGCCCTCGACCTGGCTGCCGATCACCGTGGAGACGTTGTCGCCGGTGGAGGAGAAGGTGACCTTCGCGCCGGTCTTCTCGGAGAACGCGTCCAGGACCTTCTTGAAGTTCTGCTGTTCCACACCGGTCCAGACGCCGGCGACGGTGATGTTCTCACCGCTCAGCTCCTGCTTGCCGCCCCCGGCGGAGGCCCCGCCGCCGCAGGCGGTGGCGGAGAGCGCCAGGCCGAGCACGGCCGCGCCGGACAGGGCGGCTCGGGTGTGTCGTACTGCGGGTCGTCTCATCGTGGGATTCCCTTCGGGAGAACTGCGGAAGAGTGGGGAGGCGTACGGAGGTCGGGCTGTCGGGGGCTATCGGGGCTCGGGGGTGCCCATCCACCAGGCGGCGGTGGAACCGGGGAGCGTTCCCGCGGGGCAGTCGCCGCTCGCCAGCAGGGGGGCACCCGATACGGGGGCCGACACCGGCTCGGTGCCGAAGTTGATGGCGCAGACCAGGCCGTCGCCACGGACGAACGCCAGGACCTGGGGCGGGGTGTCCAGCCAGCGCAGGGTGCCCTCGCCGAGCTGCGGAAGACTGCGGCGCAGCGCCAGCCCTTCGCGGTACAGGTGCCAGAACGAGCGGGTGTCGGCCAGCGCCCGGTCCGTGGCGTGATCGGCGAACCACTCGGGCTGCGGCAGCCAGGGCCGGGCCGCGTCGGTGCCGCTGGTGAAGCCGAACGGCGAGGCGTGCCCGGACCAGGGCAGCGGCACCCGGCAGCCGTCGCGGATCTTCTCGCGGCTGCCCGTGCGGTGGTAGATCGGGTCGGTGAGGACCTCGTCGGGCAGGTCGACGACCTCCGGCAGGCCCAGTTCCTCGCCCTGGTAGATGTACGCCGCGCCGGGCAGTGCCAGCATCAGCAGCGCGGCGGCACGGGCCCGCGCCGGGCCCAGCCCGCCCGCGGACCCGGCCTGGCCGGCGCCCCCGGGCTCGGCCGCGTACCGGGTGACGGTGCGGACCTGGTCGTGGTTGTTGAGCACCCAGGTGACCGTGGAGCCGGTGCCCGCGATATCGGTGAGCGCCTCGGAGATGACCTTGCGGAAGGTGTCGACGTCCCAGCGCGCGGTCAGCAGGTGGAAGAAGAACGCCTGGTGCAGCTCGTCGGGCCGGACGTAGGCGGCCTGCTCGCTCGGTGTGCGCACCGAGACCTCGCCGACCAGCAGCCGGTCGCGGCCGTCCTGGGCGGTGTACTCCTCGCACAGTGCGCGCCAGTCGCGCCACACCTGGTGTACCTCGGGCTGGTTCCAGGCCAGCGGGTTGACCGAGTCACGGGTCCGCTCGTCGGCCGCCGGGTCGGGGGAGTCGGGCAGTTCGGGGTGCTTGAACAGCCCGGCGGCCACGTCGATACGGAAGCCGTCGACCCCGCGGTCCAGCCAGAAGCGCAGCACGCTGTCGAAGTCGGCGCGCACGGCGGGGTTGCGCCAGTTCAGATCGGGCTGCTCGGGCGTGAACATGTGGAGGTACCACTGGCCCGCGCCGCCCTTCGCCTCCGTGACCCGGGACCAGGCCGGGCCGCCGAACATCGCCCGCCAGTTGTTGGGCGGCAGTTCACCGTGCTCCCCGCGCCCGTCGGCGAAGTGGAAGAGCGACCGTGCCGCGCTGTCCGGACCGTCCGCCAGGGCGGCGCGGAACCACGGGTGCTCGCTGGAGCAGTGGTTGGGGACGATGTCGAGAAGCACCTTCAGACCCAGCCGGTGGGCGTCGGCCACCAGGCGGTCGAACTCGGCGAGATCGCCGTATACGGGGTCGACCTCGCGGTAGTCCGCGACGTCGTAGCCGTGGTCGTGCTGGGGGGAGGGGTAGAAGGGGCTGAGCCAGATGCCGTCCACCCCGAGCTTCTTGAGGTACGCCAACCCCGCCCGCACACCGGCCAGATCGCCGATGCCGTCGCCGGTGCTGTCGAGGAAGCTGCGGACGTAGACCTGGTAGATCACCGCGTCGCGCCACCAGCGCTGTGCCGAGTTCCGGGACGCGGCCCCGGTGGCCGGACCGGGGAGGGAGGGGGAGGGCGTGGAGTCGGCGGAGGAGCCGTTCCCTGCCGTGGCTATGAGCATCTGCCGTGATCCCGTTCTTGCCTGGGCATGCCGTGCGGCTGCAATCGCTGTTATGCATGCATGTTAAGTAGGCATGTCTTTTCGGTGTCAACGAAATGGTCGAAAGTCGCTGAGAGATGCCCGAATTTGCGGGGAATTGTCCATCCGGTCTGTACTTAACAAGTAAGTAGAGCAGGGGTGGGGAAGGTGCTGAGGAGCTCCGAGGTCAGCCGCGGCCGACGAGGGCCGTCAGCTCTCGCGTCAGACGCGCGACGGTGGCATCCGTGCTCCGCCGGTGGAGCAGCGCATCATGCATGACCGCCTGCACCGCCAGGCTCACCTGGTCGTACTGCGGGCTCTTGATCCGCGGCTTGGCCGCCAGCACGGCCCGCTGAAGCGTCGGGAGGTACGGGAATCGCCGCACCAGCTCCGGGTCCTTGTACAGATCGGCCCAGACCGGTGGCAGCGCGCCCTTGGTGAGCACCCGGCGCTGGACCGACTCGGTCGTCAGATAGGAGATCAGCTCGGTGGCCGTCTTCTGGTGCCGCGACTGGGTGTTGACCGCCAGATTGGAGCCGCCCAGCGCGCTGGAGCCCGGCCCGTCGGGACCCGGCAGCGGCACCGCGCCGACCTTCCCCGCCACCTCGGAGGGCCGGGCATTGGCCAGCGCGTAGGCATACGGCCAGTTCCGCAGGAACAGCAGCCGGCCCTCCTGGAAGT
This sequence comes from Streptomyces sp. NPDC127097, assembly GCF_042724075.1. Classification (NCBI taxonomy): domain Bacteria; kingdom Bacillati; phylum Actinomycetota; class Actinomycetes; order Kitasatosporales; family Streptomycetaceae; genus Streptomyces; species Streptomyces sp. NPDC127097. Next base: position 4,005 of record NZ_JBHXFI010000002.1, read on the forward strand.
CCTTACGGGACTCCTCTTCCTTGTACGTCAGGGCCCGCCGCGGGATCCAGCCCTCGCGCACCCCGTCGAGCAGGAACGACAGACCGCGACGGGCCGCGGGGGAGTCCACCGTCACCCGCGAGCCCTCGCCCGCGAGCACCGTGCCGCCGGCCGACTGCACGGCCTCGACGACATTGGCGGTCAGCCCCTCGTACGGCAGGAACTGGCCCGCGTAACCGTCGAGCCCGTACTTGGGCGCGACCGTCTTCGCCAGGTGTGCCAACTCGGCCCAGGTGCGCGGCGGCCGCGCACCCTCCCGGGCGAGCACGTCCTTGCGGTAGTAGAGCAGCCCGGCATTGGTCACATAGGGGACCGCGTAGAGCCGCCCCCGGAAGGTGGCGGTGTCCACCACGGGAGGAAGGAAGCGCTTCAGCGGGAACCGCGCACCGTCCACGGGCTTGATCCACCCCGCGGCCGCGAACTCCGACGTCCACGCCACATCGATGTTCAGCACATCGAAGCGGTCGCTGTGCGCGCGCAGCTCGGTGACCATCTGCGCCCGCACCTCGTCGGCCGCGTCCGGCAGCTCGACCAGGGTCACCTTCTCGCGCGGATGCCGGGCGTTCCAGCCGTCGAGGACACCCCGCAGATAGCCCGTGAGGTCTCCGCCCGTCACCAGAGTGATCGGGCCCCGCCCGTCCGAACCGCCCGCCGGCTCCCCGGCCCGGGCGCCCGCATGGCCCGCGAACAGCAGAGCGCAGACCAGCAGAGCCCGGCTTGCGGCACGCTTCCACCGCATGGGCTCCTCCTTGAACCAGGCGTCGACGGGACACTGAACCGACAGCCCGCCCCATGTATACCTGTTAGCCATGCGGGATACTAGATCCCGCAGGAAGATGTGACAGCGACCCGGCTCACAGCCGTATGGGGTCAGATGACCGGCAACTAGGGCTGTCCGACAGAACGCCCCGGTGCGGGGAGGGAGAGGGAGAGCGTGCGGCTGCCACTCCTGGCATTGTTGGTCAGCGGCCCCGCGCACGGTTACGAACTCAAACAGGGCCTTGAGAACCTCCTGGGCGCCGCATACCCTCAGCCGAACGTCGGCCAGATCTACGTCACCCTGGGCAGGCTGGAGAAGGCGGGCCTGATCGAGGGAGAGGACGTCGAGCAGTCGGACCGCCCGAACAAGCGCATCTACCGGATCACCGCGGCGGGGCGCGAGACGGTGGACGCCTGGTTCGAGGAACCGACCGCCGAACCACGGGTCCGGGACGAATTCTTCATGAAGCTCGCCCTGGCCCCCCACACCGGGACCGCAGACCAGATCGCCCTGATCAACAAACAGCGCCGCCACTACCTCAACACCATGCGTGACCTGTCGAAACTCGCGGCGGGTGAGGACCGGGAGAACCGGGTGGCACAGCTGCTGATAGAGGGCGCGATGCTGCATCTCCAGGCGGATCTGGACTGGCTGGAGCGCTGTCAAGAGGAGTTGGAATGAACCGGGACGAGCCGTCCGGCCCGATAGTCCGGGCAGCCGGCCTGGTGAAGACCCACCGGCCCGAAGGCGCTGCCCCGGTCCACGCCGTACGTGGCGTCGACCTCAGCATCGAACGGGGCGAGTTCGTCGCCCTCACCGGCCCCTCGGGAGCCGGCAAATCCACCTTGCTGCACCTCCTCGGCGGCCTCGACCGCCCCGACAGCGGCTCCCTCTGGATCGACGGCCGCCAGGTCGACGCCTACAGCGAGGCACGCTGGGCGGTGCTGCGCCGCAACCACATCGGCATCGTCTTCCAGTTCTTCAACCTCGTCTCCAACCTCTCCGTCGCCGACAACGTCGAACTCCCCGCCCTGCTCGCCGGCCGGTCCCCGCGGCAGGCCCGCACCGACCGCGCCGAGCTGCTCGACGAGCTGGGGCTGACCGGCAAGGAGAACAGCACCCCGGGCGAGCTGTCCGGCGGCGAGCAGCAGCGCGTCGCCCTGGCCCGCGCCCTGGTCAACACCCCCAGCCTGCTGCTCGCCGACGAACCCGCCGGCAGCCTCGACAGCAAGGGCACCAAGGAGGTGCTGCGGCTGCTCGCCCGCTTCCACCAGCGCGGCCAGACGATCCTGCTGGTCACCCATGACGCCAGGATGGCCAGCGCCGCGGACCGGGTGATCAGCTTCTTCGACGGCCAGGTCGTCGACGACGCACACCTCGGCGATGCCCCGAAGCGCCCCGCGGCCGGTGTGGCCGACGTACTGAAGCTCAAGGGCTGACCCGGTGCGAGCAGCGGCGCGCTGGACGCAGGCGCATCTGACGGCACACCGCCCCGCGGCGGTGCTCACCGCGCTGGCCACCGCCGGGATCACCATCTCGCTGCTGCTGGCCAGCGCGCTGTTCGCCTATGCGGCCGACCCCTGGCAGCGGGCCTTCACCCAGTCCTCCGGCGCCCACGTATGGATCCACACCCAGGGCGGCGCCCCCGCCGGATCGCTCGCCGGCCTGGACGAGGTACGGGCCACCTCCGGCCCCTTCCGTACGGTCCGCACCACCGCGAGCCTCCAGCCCGGCGACGCCAGGGCGACCCTGGAACTGCGCGGCGCGGCGAAGCGCCCCACCACCGCCGCACCCCAGATCGTCGCGGGCCGCTGGCTGGATGCGGACACCGACGCGGGCACCACCAAGGGCATCGTCCTGGAGAGTTCGGTGGCCCGCGCGATGTGGGCCAAGCCGGGCGACACCATCGTGCTGAGCGGCTTCGCGGCACATCTGCGCGTGGTGGGCGTCGCGGACACCGCCGAGGTCACCTTCCGTGCGGGCGAGACCCCGGGCGTGGCCTGGGTGCTCCCCACCACCCTCGACGCCTCCGACGCCGGCCGTGACCAGCGCGGACGCACCATCGGCCTCCAGCTCGGCGACCCCGCGGACACCGACTATGTCGTCCAGCGGGCGGTCACCCGGCTCGGCGCCGACCAGATCACCGATGTCTCCACCTGGCGGCAGGCCAAGGCCGAGGCCGAAGGTGACAACCAGCTGCTCGGCCGGCTGCTCGGGCTGTTCGGACTCGGCGCGCTGCTCGCCGCCGCGCTGGCGGTGGGCGGTGCCATCAGCACCAGGATCCGCGGACATCTGCGGGACATCTCCATCCTCAAGGCCATCGGCTTCACGCCCGGCCAGGTGGTCCGCATGTTCGTAGCCCTCCACCTCGGCCTGGCGCTGCTGGGCGTCGCCCTCGGGGCGCTGCTCACCCAGGTCGTCGGCACGCTGGTCCCCGGGCGGATCGGGGACGCGATGGCCCTGTGGCGGCAGCTCCCCGGGCACGCCTGGCTGACGCTGGTGATCTCCGGCGGTGTGGTGGCCTTCATCGGCGCGGCGACCTGCCTGGCGGCGTGGCGGGCCGGGCGGGTGTCTCCGGTGCCCGTCGCCCGCGCCGCCACGGCCGCCGGTGGCCGGGCCTCCGCGCTCACCCGCCGGGCGCTCGGCCTCCGGGTCCCGCCGGCGCTGGTCCTCGGCTGGCGGGGTGCCTTCCACCGTCCGCTGCGCTCCTCGGCGGCCGTCGCACGGCTGGCCGTCCCGCTGCTGCTGATCACCATCGCGCTGGGCTCCTGGACCACCCTGGACCGCTTCACCTCGCACCCCGAGAACGTCGGGCTGCCCGCGGCGCTCACCGCGCGCTCCGACACCCTGGACGACCGGGAGCTACGCCAACTCCTCGGCTCCCAGCGGGAGATCACCGCCTACCCGGGCGCCGAGGTCCAGGCACTCGTACCAGGTCAGACCGGGACGATTACCCTGCGCGGGCTCGGCACGGACGCCCGGCCGTACCCCGGTGCCGTGGTGGAAGGGCGCGCCGCCCACGGTCCCGACGAAGCGGTCGCCGGACAGGGCCTGCTCGATCTCCTGGACGCGCGGGTCGGCGACTGGGTCCGGATGACCGTCGCTGGCCGCCCGCATGTCCTCCATATCGTGGGCCGCAGCATCGAGACCACCGACGCCGGCCGGGTCGTCTCCACCACCCTGGACACACTGCGCGAAGGCGACAGCGACGAGGCGGCGCCCGGAGCGTCCGCCCCGCCTCGCCCGGATTTCTACCAGTTGGTCCTGCACCACGGCGCCGACCCGGACTCCGTGCGGGAGGCCCTGTCCAAGGCGTCCGCCGGCCGTCTTGAGGTACGCGAGACACCCAACCCGGCCGACCAGCTGTCCGCGGTCCGCGCCGTCAGCGTCGGGCTGATCGCCGTACTGACCCTGATCGGGCTGGTGGAACTGGCGACGACGGTCGGCGCCGGTGTCCGTGACCGCAGCCGTGACCTGCTCGCCCTCCGGGCCGTCGGCCTCACGCCACGTCAGATCACCGCCGTCATCGTCTCGGCCACCGCCTTCATCACGCTGGCCGCCGCGCTGGCCGGCACGACCCTGGGCGTCCTCGCCTCCCAGTGGCTGATCGACCTCCAGGGCCGCACCAGCGGCTGGGGGAGCGGCATCGCCCAGCGCCCCGCCCCGGGCATCCTTCTGCTGGTCATCGTCGTCGCCGTCCTCATCGCCGCGACGGCCGCGCTCCTCCCCGCCGCCCGCGCGGCACGACGCCGGCTCGCGGACTCGGCCACGGATCTGCTCTAGGGCGACGCCGGGGGGCGCGTGTTCCGTGGCCGGACAAGCGCGAGGTCCCCGACCGGAACCCGGTCGGGGACCCTCATACGCTCGGTGCCGATGCCCGCTAGCGCGCCGTACCGAAGTCCTGCGTCCAGTAGTCGTCGGGCTGTGCGTGACCGACGCCGATCTCCTTGAAGGAGCAGTCGAGGATGTTCTGCTTGTGGCCGGGGCTGGACATCCAGCCCTTCATCACGCTCTCGGGCGAGGAGTACCCGTAGGCGACGTTCTCGCCGTAAGAGCTCCAGTTGTAGCCGGCCCGAGTGATCCGGTCCTCCGGGGACGAGCCATCGGATCCCGTGTGCGACATGTTCCGATGGTCCGCCATGTCCTTGCTGTGGTCCTGAGCGGCCTTTGTCAGCTTTGCGTTCACGGTCAGCGGCGAGCACCCGGCCTTGCGGCGCTCGCTGTTGACGAGTTCCACCACGCGGGCCGTATCGCCGGATGCGGTAGTGGTGGCCTTTGAAGCGCTCGGGGACGCGGCGGGCGCCGGAGTGGTCTTCGCGGCCGGCTTTGACCCCTGATGGGATTTCGACCACCGGTGTTCGTAGGAGGCGTTCTTCCACTGGTCGTGGTGCCGGCCGCCTGCATTTCCCTGCTCGTTCAGACAGGCCATGGCGGCAGAGGGCACGCCCACGGCGCCTATGGCGAGAGCAGCAATCGTTATCTGCCGGTAGCGCCGCGTCTTGCGATGTTTACTCATGCGTGACCTCACTCGGTAATTGCGGAGCGTCCCTGGCGCGGCTGGCTCTGTGCAATCCCCGCGCCTGAGCTGCGAAGACGCCTTGCGATTCGTCATTCTTGGGGCCGCCGTAGGGCAAGGCAACGCACCTCAGTACTACTGCGCTTCGTAGTGCCCGAAGACTCTTGCCACGGATGTCCGGGCATGCTGGTCCGCATTTCGACGCTTTTGGCGTCGCTGTTGCCCCGTCAGATGAACTTGTGCGCTCAAGGCGTGGGTAAAAGCGCCGAGCGGGCCGCGTGGTGGCCGACACGGTGCGAGAAATTCACCGCTCAAGGCGGACAAGTCTCCTATGTCGCCAGGGCGCTCTCTACTATTGGCCGTAGTAGATGCCGCCAATCAATATGACGGATGTCACGATGCTGCGAAATCCGATGGAGGCGGGCGTCGCGGGGGAACCGGACGGCGCCGGTCGGCGTCCTTCCGGCCGTCCGAAGATCGCGAATGCCGGCGGAGGATCTCGCACATGACCGGAACGGCTGCCCGCCACCTCTATCTCGCGCGGCACGGTGCAGCGTCCCCGGACGAGACCACACTGACGGAGAACGGCCGCCGTCAGGCCGCACTGCTCGGTGAGCGGCTCCGGCGCGCCCCGCTCTCGCGCCCGACCGCCCCGCTTCCGTGCTCTTCTACAACGACATGGGCCATCTGCCACCGGAACTTCACTGGACCGGTTTTCCGCCCGAGCTGCACGTCTGAGGGCCGCCTATTCCAACGACTTCTCCGCCTCGATACATGGCATTCCGAGCGGTAGTTGGAGGGCACGGGCCTTTGGCTGTGCCCTCACCTGCCCGTTTTGGAGGGCGAGTGGTATGGCTCTCAGCCGGCGTCGAGCATGGTGCGCCGGAACCCGGGTACCGGGCCAGGACGTCACCCGTACCCATGGAGGAGGGACGTCAACTGATGACCCGTCATGATGCGACCGGTGAGGACCGCACTCCACTGCCCCATGACCTGCCGAGCCACCAGGCCGATGCTTCCAGCCCGGTCCCCGACCCATGGGACCCGGAGCTGTCGGAGGACGAGAGCGACGGGCCCGACGAGACGGTTCCCGACACCGACCAGGCGGGCACCGGGCGGACCGGCGGGCAGAAGGCCGCGGGGTTCCGCACCGACCAGCCCGTTCCGCACGAGCCGGTCGACTGAGCCTGCTGCCGGGGTGTCCGGCCGCCCGATCGTCCTGCTGCCCGACCGCCCGATCGCCCGACCGCCCGACCGCCCGATCGCCCGACCGCCCGATCGCCCGACCGCCCGATCGCCCGATCGCCCGATCGCCCGACGGCCCGGCCGCCCGATTGTCCGGTTGCCTGGCTGTCCGGCCGGCGGGGGGGATCGGCAGGGAACACGCGCCGGGGGGCGGGCGCCAGGGGGCGGGCCCGTCCGTGGCCGTCGGACGGGTGCCGCCCCTCCGCCGTCCGGCGCGGAGGCGTCTTCCGTAGGGCGGCCAGGTGAGGCGGCCCCCGACCCGGCCTGTGCTTCCGGCTTCCGTCACGCACCGCGACGTACATTGCCGTGGGGGCCGTACCGGACCGCCTCACGAGATCGGAATGTGCCAATGAACTGCTATGACTGCACGCCGGACCACGCCGCCACCGCCGCGGTGGCGATCTGCCGGAACTGCGGTGCCGCGCTGTGTCACCAGCATGCCGAGGCCGCCCCGCAGACGGTGGCCCGCGTACAGGGCGTCGGTCAGAGCACGCTGCCGGAGATGGCCCGCCGCATCATGTGCGCGATCTGCCGAGGCGCGCAGCCGGCCTGAGCCGTTCCCGCGGAAGATGTCGCCGGACTCCGTCCGCGGTGCGGGCGAGTTCTGGAGGGAAGAACCGGACCTGACAGCGAGGCGCGCCACAGGCCCGGCCACACCCGTACCCGGGCCGGCGCCGTGGCCGACGGGAGACGGACCATGACGACGACCTTTGTGTTGATTCCCGGTGCCGCGTGCGACTCCTGGCACTGGCATCTGCTGGCGGCGGAGCTGCGGGCCCGGGGGCGTGCGGTGGTGAGTGTGGATCTGCCGTGCGAGGACGACGCGGCGGGTCTGGAGGAGTACGCGGACGCCGTTGTCGCCGCTGTTGCGGGGCAGGGCCGGCTGACGCTCGTGGCGCATTCGTTCGCCGGGTTCACCGCGCCGTTGGTGTGTGCGCGGATGCCGGTGGATCTGCTGGTGCTGCTGGCGGCGATGGTGCCGTTGCCGGGGGAGGCGCCGCAGGAGTGGTGGGCGGCGACGAAGCACCCGGACGCGCAGGTCAGACGGGCCGGGCGGGCGGCCCAGCGGGCGGGGCACGGCACGGGTGCGGAGGGGGTGCCGGAGTCCGCTGTGCCGGGGTCCGCCGCGGACCCGTTCTTCCAGGACCTGCCGCCGGACCTGGCCGCGGAGGCAGCGGTCCGGTGGCGGCGGCAGTCCGAGACCCCCGCCGCGCGGCCATGGCCGCTGGCGGCCTGGCCCGGGGTGCCGACCCGGTTTCTGTTGTGTCGTCAGGACCGGCTCTTCCCGGCACCGTTTCTGCGCGCGGTGGCGGCGGAGCGCCTGGGACTGGTGGCCGACGAGATGGAGGGCGGGCATTTCCCGATGCTCTCCCGCCCGGTTGAGCTGGCGGACCGGCTGGAGGCATACAGCCCGCCTACGGCTGGGTGACCGCCGGCCGGGCGGGGGGCCGGCCATGGGCGTGCTGGCCAGCAGGCCAGGCCCAACGGCGAGCCCGCCGACCGGCGTGACTGTCGAGCCCGACCGGCGTGACCGGCGAGCCCAGCCGACGGGCCCGGCCGGCGAGCCCGGCCCGCAGGCCGCGCCCCCTCCTCAACGCCCCTTAGGGGAAGCCGTGTTCGCCCCCGCGGCCCCGTACGGCAGATGGGAGAGGGCGGCAATCAGCCGCACCGGCAGATACGCGGGCCACCCGGGCCGGGCCACCTGGTAGGAGAAGTATCCGAGGGAGCGGCCCACCTGTACCTCGTCCGGCGTCTCCGCCTCGTAGACGACTCGGCAGGAACCCGCGGCCTTTTTGGCGCGTTTCCAGAGGGCGGGTGCGGGCTTGCGCTCCGCCTCGGTCCGCGGGGTGAAGATCCGGTCGCCGAAGTCCGACCAGGCGAACGGGCGGCTGCCCACCCAGTCCTCGTCGATCACCCTCTTCAACTCCGCCGCACGCTCCGCGTCGGTGGAGCCCCAGGAGGGCGGCACGTTGGTGATCAGGCCGACGGGAATGTGGCGGGCGCGCAGCGCGCGCAGATAGGCGGCGGCACCCGGCGAGTAGCGCACGCTCTTGTCCTCGGCCGTGTGCACCAAGGTCTCACCGAGGTCGAAATACACCACGACACAGCGGCCCGCACGGCCGCCGTCCGCCGCGGTGCGCGGTGCGGCCTCGGCGGCGCCCGCACCCGGCACGGCTAACGCCGCCATACCGCCCAGAGCGAGCAGCATGCGCCAGGTGACTTTGCGCGCGGAGGTGTCTTTCGCGGATGTCTTCTTCATGTGGGGGAGTCCTTCGCGTAGGGGGCAGTCGATCGTATACGCGCCATGTGCACGTCACTAGCGTCTTCGACCGACCCGGGCCGGAAGCGGGGGTGTTGTGCTGCCAAGGGCCGAATTGGCCCACTCCGACGGGCCGTAAGTGGACCTGCCCCCGAACCCGCCGGCTGTCTAACGTCATTGCGTCCACGCGTCATGGGAGAGGCCGGCCGTCCGGCCGTCGTACTCGGGAGACCTGTGTCCCTACGGATCCTGCCGCCGGCCGGTGCACCACGCGTCCTGGCCGCGGCGCAGCTCAGCAACTCGGTCGGCGACGGCGCCTTTTACGTCTGCTCGGCGCTCTACTTCACCCGGGTCATCGGCCTCTCACCCACCCAGATCGGCCTGGGGCTGACCCTGGCATGGGCCGTCGGTTCGGTTGCGGGGGTGCCACTGGGCGCGCTCGCCGACCGCCGGGGGCCGCGTGGCACCGCGATGCTGCTCGCCCTCGCCACCGGCATCGCCGTCGCCTCGTTCCTGTTCATCCGCTCCTTCGTGCCGTTCCTCCTCGTCGTGTGTCTCTACGCCACCGCGCAGTGCGGACTGGCCGCGGCCCGCCAGGCGCTGCTCGCGGGACTCGTGGACCGCTCGGCCCGTACGGGCGTGCTGGCCCACCTCCAGTCGACGCTCAACGCCGGGCTGGCCCTCGGCGCGGCCCTCGGTGGACTGGCCCTCCAGTACGACACCCAAGGGGCCTACCTCGCGGTCTTCGCCCTGGACGCGGTGGGCTTCCTGATCTGCACGGCGGTGCTGCTCCTGCTGCCCGCGGTGGCCCCGGTCGCGGGCCGTACGGGCGATGAGCCGCGGTTCGCGGTGCTGCGGGACCGGCCGTACGCCGTGCTGACCTTCCTCAACGCGGTCCTGCTGCTGCGGATGCCGCTGCTCAGCCTCGCCATCCCGCTCTGGATCGTGGCGCGTACGGACGCGCCGAGCTGGCTGGTCTCGGCACTGTTCGTCCTCAACACCCTTGGCGTCATGGCCTTCCAGGTCCGCACGGCCCGGACGGTGACGGGACTGCGCACCGCCACCCGGGCCGTGCGGCACTCCGGCCTGATCATGCTCGCCTCGTGTCTGGTGTTCGCCTTGTCGGCCGCGGGCCTGGCGCCGTGGGGAGCCGGTGTGGGGCTCGTGGTCGGTGCGGTGCTCCAGCTCGTCGGCGAGATGCTTCAGTCGGCCGGCTCCTGGCAGATCAGCTTCGACCTCGCGCCGGCTCATCAAGTCGGCCAGTACCAGGGCTTCTTCGGCACCGGCGTCCCCTTGGCGCGCACACTGGGCCCTCTGCTGCTCACCTCGCTGCTGGTCACGTGGGGGGTGCCGGGCTGGCTCCTGCTGGGGGCGCTGTTCCTGGTGACCGCGCTGGCGATGGGCGCGGTGGTGCGCTGGGCGGAACGGGACCGGGCACGGCGGCCCGGCCGGTCGGTAAACGGGGCGGAGACGGCACCGCTGACCGCCCAGGCGCCCTGACCACGAGCCCCGCGCCTCCTGCTCCCGAGCCGCGTCCCGTCCGTCCTCCGCTCACTCCCCGCCGCCTCCCGCCTGCCGTTTAGTGATCGTTCAGGGCGCGGCGGGAGCGTGGAGTCCGCATCGGCCAGACGCAAGACAACCGGGGAGCGGCATGCCCACACTTCACCTGAAGAAGATCAAGTGCATCGAGCAGGAGGACTGGACCTTCCATGACGACGTCGTCATCAAGGTCGATGGCGCCGTGGTCAACTTCCATTCGATGGATGCGGGCGACACGGACACCATCGACGAGTACGTCGAGTTCACCGGCAAGGCCGTGATCCAGATCTACGAGGCCGACTACGCCGGCGATGACGACGACTTTCTCGGTGAGCACACCGTCCGGCGCGGCAGCGGCGTGCTGGAGTTCACCGAAGACGACGCCCACTACAAGCTGTCCTACGCGGTGGAGTAGGAAGCCGGCAGTCCTCGGGCGGGCGGCTGAGTACGAGGACTGAGCCGGGACAGTTGAAGACGGTGTGGGCCGGGCGGAAGAGAGCCCGGCCCACACCGTGCTGTGCTGCGGACGACGGCCGGAGGGACGGCACCCGCCGCTCCGGCGCACCGGCACGGATCTGAGTAGAGCTACTCATGACAGCACCGCGCGTCGGCCGCGACGCTGAAGCCGACCCGCACCCGACGCTTCCGAGGCTCATCCATGAAGGCGACGACCGCGAAGGCGACGACCGCTCCCCGCATCCTGCCGCCGGTTCTGCTCGTGGCGGTGCTCCTCGCCCTGGCCCTCTCGGGCCTCCAGCCGCACGACCGCACCACCTGGCTCATGGAGACCTGCTGGGTGATCCTCGGCCTGCCGGTACTGGTCGTGGTGTGGAAGCGCTTTCCGCTCAGCCCGCTCCTGTGCTGTCTGCTCGGCGCGCACGCCCTGGTCCTGATCGTCGGCGGCCACTACACCTACGCCGAGGTCCCGGTGGGGCACTGGCTTCAGGACGCGCTGGACCTCTCCCGCAATCCCTACGACCGCTTCGGCCACCTCATGCAGGGCTTTGTGCCGGCCATCCTGGTACGTGAACTCCTGGTCCGGACCTCCCCCTTGCGCGGCAGCGGCTGGCTGGCCCCGCTGACCGTGTGCGGGTGCCTGGCCTTCAGCGCGTTCTTCGAGATGATCGAGTGGTGGGCGGCGCTGGCCGGCGGTTCCGCGGCCGATGCGTTCCTCGCCACCCAGGGGGACCAGTGGGACACCCAGTGGGACATGGCCTGCGCCCTGCTCGGAGCGATCGTCTCGCTGCTGCTCCTGAGCCGTCTCCACGACCGCCAGCTCGCCCGGCTGGGCACTGGGGAGGCCCGGACCGCCTGATGGCCTCCGGGCCGCTGGTGAGGGTGCTCAGCCCCCGCCGATGGCGAGGGCTATCAGGCCCGTCTTCGTGGCGCCGCCGTCCAGGAACGAGGACCGGGCGGGCGGCGGATACGCGTCGCAGCGCGCGGCTCCCGGCCGAGGCCGGCGGGCTCAGCCCCGGGCGGAGAAGGGGCAGGCCCAGTCGGCAGGCTTGGGACGGCCCGAGTAGCGCCGGGCCTCGGAGAGCTTCTCGTACTCCAGGAGATTGGGGTTGATGGTGCCCTGAAGCTCGATGTCCTGCTTGCGGATCTTCTCGGCCAGCCGGTCCCAGAGGCCGGCGGCCTTTATCCGGTCGAACTGGCGGTGAGAGTTGAAGGCGAGCATCGGGAACGGTGGGCGGCGGCCGACGCGGCTGTGCGTCTCGTGCAGCCCGATCACGAAGAACGGGTGCCCGGCGACGCTGTACGCGAAGGCGCCCGACGACGGGTCGCGGTCATAGCCCTCGGCCCAGGAGTGCGTACGGCTGTCGTGGTCGTGCACCGCCTGGAGCTGCTGCCACAGCAGCTGCTCGAACTCGATCTCCGACACGTTCAGCGGCCCCGAGAAGGTGGCCACGAAACTCGTGAAGGGTTTCGCGGCCCAGTCCACCGTCGCCACATAGGACTCCAGATCCGCCGCCATCTGCTCGGCCGCGGTGTCATCACCGAACCATGTGTAGTGGCGATGGGTGATGCCACCCTGTCGCCATGCTGAACGGCCGGCCAGACAAGCAAAGGAGTCGCCGAGCAGGAACTGCCCGACTTCAGTGGCGGCGGAGACGTCAACCGTCATGTTTGTGACCTTCGGTGAGTAGGCCAATACCCCTGGTGGGGGCCCTGGCGGGGTGGGACCCTGGCAGTCAAGATCGGGCGAGGCCGGTTCGTCAAGACTCAACCGATTCACCCGCTGCGACTGCCCTCACCGACAGCGTCCGGACTGCGGCTGCGATGACCCGCGGCCCCTTGGGACGCGACCTCGCGCGGGCCCGCCGGACGGCTCGTTCCGGCTCGGCGAATGTGGCTCGATCTGCCACGTTTTCGCAGCTCGGGACCATGATCGCCGTGGTGGACCAGGGCGCCCCGACTCTACAGGCGAGGGGGCCGATCGCACGACCGCGGTGTCATTCCGCCTGCGGTGACCGCCCCCGCGGCACGGCCGGCCCGTTCCTGCCGGGGACCTCGTCCCGGGACGGGGTCCGGCTCGGCGCACCGTCGGCGAGGCCCACCACGAGGCAGGGGCCGACGGCGTCGCCGAGCACCGGACGGCGTACCCGTCAGGCAGGGGTGGACGCGGCCTCCTTCTGGGCGGCGGGCGCGTCGGTTCCCTTGGCTTCGGCGCCGGCCGCGGGGCGCGAGTAGAAGACGGTCCTGCCCTGCTTGCTGCGGTGCGCGAGGCCCTTGGCGACCAGCGAGGTCTCCAGGGTGTTGCGGACGGCGGTCTCCGGCGCGGCGTGCTCGGGATGCTCCTGCGTCAGCAGCTTCGTCATCTCCGCGACCGTGCGCGGCTGCTCGTCAAGGAGTCCGAGGACGCGGTCGGCGCGGGTGGCACTCCGCCGTCCCGCGGTGGACCGGGCCGCCTTGGCCTTCCGCGGCTTCTTCTTCGCGTTCGTGCTCTTCGCCGTCTTGGCCGGGGCCTTCGCCGCCGGCTTCGCCTTCGGTGCGGTGGCCTGTGCCCGCCGTGCCGGGGGGACCGTCGCCGGTTTCGTCACCGCGGGTTCGGGCTCGGCCGGCTGCGGTGCGACGGCCGACTTCCGGGCACCGGTTCCGAGGTGCTTCTGGAGGTCCTCCAGCTTCACCCTGAGCTTCTGGAGCTCGTCGATCTCCTTGTCGATGCTCTCCAGTTTGGCAGCTACCTGCGCAGCGAATTCCGAGTCTGACATGACACAGCCTGCTCTCTATCGCCTGGTCGATCTACGGTTGGCTGGATGTTACTCATCTCTCCTGGCAATTAACCCAGAGTTGGGCTTCCTCATCCTCGGGGACATGGCGTACAGGACGGGTTCCACGGCTCAACCGGCTTACTCTCATGGCGAGTTAGAGGCCGGCGCAAGCGTCCGGTGTCAGTCAAGAAATGAGCAGTGAATGAGCCATACGGGACTCACCCGCAGCCGCGTGGACCGCGCACCGGCGAGCTGAACTCTGTCCGCATGTCACTCCTTTGAGGCTTTCCTGCGGTCAACTCATCGATGCCCCGGGAGTCGGTGCCCCGGGAATCGTCCGCCGAGGGGGAGGGGAACCGCGACTCCGATACCCGGTGACCTACGGCTGTGACGACAGACAACTTGTGGGTGTGAAGTGAACTCTCCATGGCGCGCTATTGCTTTTGACAGCTCCGGAGGGGCTCGCTCGGCCGGGGCCGCACGTGAGGGCGTGGTCGTGCCATTGGACGGGAGCTCCGGGACCGCGGGCTGCCCAATACCCGGACCATCCGCCCACACCTGTGCACACCCCGCGTAAACCCTCGAACGGCCGAGCATCATCTGCGCCGCGCCGTCACCGGTAGTAGGACGGAGAAGACCGGTGTGGCGGTGGGCGGTGGGAGGAGTGGCTCGGGTTGAACGTCGTCGTGGATCTCAATCGCTGTCAGGGCTATGCGCAGTGCGCGTTCCTCGCTCCCGAGGTGTTCGCGATGCATGGTGAGGAGTCCCTGCTGTACCACCCGGTCGTGCCGGACGGGCAACTGGAACAGGTGCGCCGGGCCGCGGTGGCGTGCCCGGTGCAGGCCATCGTCATGGGCGAGGAGGCGGGCCCCGGTGCACGGTGAACCACGCGACGGCCGGATCGTCATCGTCGGTGCGTCGCTCACCGGGCTACGGGCTGCCGAGAGGCTCCGCGAGGAGGGATTCGCCGGCTCGCTGACCCTGGTCGGAGAGGAACCGCAGCCCCCTTACGACCGGCCCCCGCTGTCCAAGCAGGTGCTGCTCGGGAAGGTTCCCGCGGGCCACACCGGGCTGCCGCAGCGCCGTGAGCTGGACGCGCGGTGGAAGCTCGGCGTGCGTGCCACCGGCCTCGATCCGATCGAGAAGCGGGTGCTGCTCGCCGATGGCGCGGAAGTGCCCTTCGACCGGCTGCTGATCGCCACCGGAACCCGCGCCCGGCCCTGGCCCCACCCGGCCGAGGCCGCCCTGGACGGGGTCTTCACCCTGCGCACCAGCGACGATGCCCGCCGCCTCGCGGAACGCCTGGACGCCGGACCGCAGCGGGTCCTGGTCATCGGTGCCGGCTTCACCGGTTCGGAAATCGCCTCCGCCTGCCGGGAACGCGGTCTGGCGGTGACGGTCGCGGAGCGGGGACCGGCGCCCCTCGTCGGCGCGCTCGGCGGCACACTGGGCGCGCTCGCCGCCAAATTGCAGCGCGCGCACGGTGTCGACCTGCGCTGCGGAGTGACGGTCACGGCCCTGGAGGGCAACGGCCGGCTCACGGGCGCTCAGTTCTCCGACGGCACCCGGATCGACGCCGACCTCGCCGTGGTCGCCCTGGGAGCGGTCCGCAACACCGAATGGCTGGCCGAATCGGGACTGGCCGCCGGCCCGCGCGGGGTGACCTGCGACGCCGGGTGCCGCGCCTTCGACATGTACGGAATCGTCACCGACGACATCTTCGCCGCCGGTGATGTCGCGCGGTTCCCGCACCCGCTCTTCGAGTACCAGCTGCTCTCCCTGGAGCACTGGGGCAACGCGGTCGCACAGGCGGAGGTGGCGGCCCACAACATGGTCAGTCCGGGGCCGCGCAGACTCCCGCATCTGACCGTACCGGCCTTCTGGTCCAGCCAGTTCGGCCTCAACATCAAGTCGGTGGGTGTGCCCACCTTCTCCGACCAGGTGGTCATCGCCCAGGGCTCGCTGAAGGACGCCCGGCTGGTCGCCGTCTACGGCTACCGGGGGCGGGTCACGGCGGCCGTGAGCGTGAATCAGGCCAGGTCACTGGAGTACTACCAGCGGCTGATCGAGACGGCCGCGCCGTTCCCGCCCGCGCCGGGAGCCGCCGACCAGATGGAGTCCCCGGACCCCGTCCCCTCCGACGTACCGGATCCGAAGCTGCTTTCGCACGGTCCGACCGTCGCCCTCACCGGTCATCTGCCGGACCGACGTCTGACGGTGGTGCAACCGGCCCGCTGAGACCACCGCCAGTTCACAGCGACAGCGATGAGGAGCCCCGCGCATGGCTGCGGACACCTTGTTCCAACGGATCACCGACTACGCCCACCGCGCCGACCCCTATCCGCTCTACGCCGAACTCCGTGAGCATCGGGTGGCGCGGCAGGAGGACGGCAGCTATCTGGTCGGGACCTACCACGAGATCGAAGCGCTGCTCCACGATCCACGGGTCAGTTCGGACCGCCGCAACCGCACCGTCCCGGACGAGACCGAGGCCGGTGACGCGGGACTCCCGCCGGCCTTCATCGGGCTCGACGACCCCGAACACCACCGGTTGCGCAGCCTGGCGATGCGGTCCTTCGGCCCGCCCCACACGCCCGGCCGGATCCATGCCATGTACGGCGAAATCACCCGCATCGTCAAGGGCCTACTGGCCGGCCTGGAGGGCAGGGAACGGATCGACATCGTCGACGACTTCGCCTACCCGCTCCCCGTCACCGTGATCTGCCGCCTGCTGGGCGTACCGATCGAGGACGAGCCGCGGTTCCGCGAGTGGTCGGACGCGATCGTCGCCGGCATCGACCCCAACCCCAAGGAGGACCCCGCGGAGCGCCAACGCGCCGCCGCGGAAGCCCGTAAGACGATGGCGCTGTATCTGGGAGACCTCGCCGAGAAGCGCCGCGACCATCCGTCCGACGACATGCTCTCCGCGTTCGCCGGCGGCGACGACCCCGAGGGCCGGCTCACCCCGCTCGAAATCATGACCACCTCCGTGCTGCTGCTGATCGCCGGCCATGAGACCACGGTCAACCTGATCACCAACGGCGTCCTCACCCTGCTGCGCCACCCCGACCAGCTGGCACGTCTGCGCAGCGACCCCACCCTGATGCCCCGGGCAGTGGAGGAACTGCTGCGCTACGAGCCTCCCGTACAGATGCTCCCGCAGCGCACCCCGTTGGCCGACATCGAGGTCGCGGGGCTCACCGTCCCCAAGGGCGCCCCGCTCATCCTGATGCTCGCCTCCGGCAATCGCGACCCCGAGCGGTTCCCTGACCCCGACCGCTTCGACCCGCTCCGCGAGGACATCCAGCACCTCGGCTTCGGCAGCGGCATCCACAGCTGCTTCGGCGCCCCGCTCGCCCGCCTGGAGGCCCAGATCGCCCTGAACGAACTCCTCCACCACCTCGGCACACCCCGCCTGGCCGAGGACCCGCCGCCGTACCGGCGCAGCCCGGTATTGCGCGGGCCCCGGCACCTGCTCGTCGCGCACGGCTGAGGGGCGGCGCCGCGAAGAGCGCGAGCTCGCCGTTCATCGCCCCCCGGTGTCGGTCAGGGTGTCTTTCCTCCTTCGACAGGCCGCCACGCCTTGACCCGGTACCTAGCTTGCTAGGATGCTAGCATTCCCTCGTGAGTGATGAGGAAGTCAAGCAGTTCAACGTGTACCTGCCGATCGGCCTGATCAAGCAGGTCAAGTACCGCGCCATCGAGTCGGGGATGTCGCTGTCGGCGCTGGTCGCTGACGCGCTGCGGGCCTACCTCGACGACACCGACGGGCAACGGCAATCGACGGAGAAGGAGACCTGACATGACGACCGAAGGAATCGAGGCCGTGTTCCTGACGACCCACAACTGGGGCAAGGCGGCGAAGTTCTTCCAGACGCTGGGCTACGAGCTGGAGTTCTCGACCGACCACAACTCCGGCCGGCTCCGCAATGGCGACGGGCCCTACGTCTTCATCGCCGAGGTCCCCGAGGACCAGGAGCCCCGGACGCAGATCGTGCTGAAGGTGCCGGACGCGGCCGCGTTCCGCCCCGATCCTGCCGTCGAGGTGGTCACGCCGTTCGAGGAAACCCATTACGGGACCCAGGAGATGACCGTCCGCGACCCCGACGGGCGACTGTGGAGCCTCCAAGCTCCCGCCGGCAACTGACCGCATCGGTAACGGAAGGGGACACCATGGCAGGCAAGCAGACCGAGACGCCGGACAACACCGCGCTGCGGACCGCCCTCTGGCGGGCGCTGCACGTTCAGATCGACCCACCACCGCACGTGCTCAAGGACGAGATCGGCTTACAGCTGGCGGCCCCCGACGCCCATTGGCGCAGCCGTCCCGACATGGACCCGCAGGCCACCAGAGGATTCCGGGCGGCCATGGTGGCCCGTGCTCGTTTCATCGAGGACCTGATGGCCGAGCAGGCGGACCGCGGCATCATCCAGTACGTCATCCTGGGAGCCGGCCTGGACACCTTTGCCCAGCGCAGGCCGGAGGTCGCCGCCCGCCTACGGGTCTTCGAGGTCGACCAGCCCGCCACCCAGGCATGGAAGCGCCGCCGCCTGGTCGCACTCGGATATGGCATCCCCGACTGGCTGCACCTGGTACCGGTTGACTTCGAGGCGAGTGAGGACTGGCTGGAGCAGCTGACCGCTGCCGGGTTCGATGCCGGCCGGCCGGCGGTCATCGTCTCCACCGGTGTCACCATGTACCTCACCAAGGAGGCCACCGCGGCCACCCGGCGCCAGATCGCCGGACTCGCACCCGGCTCGACGCTCGCCATGAGCTTCCTGCGGCCGGCCGAACTCGTCGCCGAGGCCGACCGCCCCGGCCTCCGGGCGAGCGAGGCGGGCGCCCAAGCCTCCGGAACACCGTTCCTCAGCTTCTACACGCCACCCGAGATGCTGGCACTGGCCCGCGCAGCCGGGTTCGCGGACACCCGGCACGTGTCGGGAGACGCGCTCGCCGAGCGCTACTTCGCCGACCGCACCGACGGCCTCCGCCCGTCAAGCGGAGAGGACCTCATGCTGGCCACCACCTGACCGCTCGCCAATGCCCGGGGAAGGGTGCTCACCGCTCGCCGCACGGCAAATATTCCCTGTGCGCCGACATGGGTACGTCCCTAGGATCGACGGCGTGATCGACATCCCGGAAGAGCTCGTTGCCACCCAGACCAGGTTCAACGGTGCGGCGGGTCGCGACTTCATCGCGGCGTTGCCGGGGCGGGCCGCGGAGTTCCTGGATCGTTGGGAGCTGAAGCCGACCGGGCCCTCGCTGTGCGGGATGGCGGCGCTGGTCCTGCCGGTGGAGCGGAGTGACGGGACGCCCGCGGCACTGAAGATGCAGTTGCTTGACGAGGAGAGTGAAGGGGAGCCGGTCGCCCTGCGGGTCTGGGACGGCGAGGGCGTCGTACGGCTGCTGGAGCATGACGCGGGCACCAACACCCTGCTGCTCGAACGCCTCGATGAGAAGCGCCACTTGTCGACCCTCGATGACTCCCGTGAGGCCATCCGGATCCTCGCCGAGCTGCTGGCAAGGCTGTGTGCCGTGCCCGCGCCCGCCGGTCTGCGGCAGCTGGGCGACGTCGCGCGGAAGATGCTCGACACGGTGCCGGACGCCGTGCGTGCCGTCGCGGACCCGGCCGAACGGGCGCTCCTCAAGAGCTGTGCGGCGGCCGTGCGCGAGGTCGTCGATGAACCCGGTGAGCGGCTGCTCCACTGGGATCTGCACTACGACAACATCCTCGCCGCGGACCGCGAGCCCTGGCTCGCCATCGACCCCAAGCCGCTGGCCGGCGACCCGGGCTTCGAGCTGATGCCCGCGCTCGCCGATGACTTCGACCCGTCCGAGGTGCGCTACCGCTTCGACCTGATGACCGAGGTGCTCGGCCTCGACCGGCAGCGGGCGGTCGCATGGACGCTGGGGCGGGCGCTACAGAACCTGCTGTGGAACATCGAGGACGGCGAGGACGAGCTGGAGCAGGAGCAACTCGCGATCGCGCGGCTGCTGCTCGGGCGGTGAGTGGGATGACGTCGCGCCGCGGTGGCGCTCTCAGCGTCCCTCGGCCGGCATCGTCGCCCTGGCCGTCCGGGGGCGGGAGTCCTGATCACGTAGGCTCGACGGATGGCGAAGTATTTCGACGTACACCCCGAGAATCCTCAGCGGCGCACCATCAGCAATGTGGCCGACAGCATCCGCTCCGGCGCGCTCATCGCATACCCGACGGACTCCTGCTTCGCGCTGGGGTGCCAGCTGGGCAGCCGCAGCGGCATCGACCGGATCAGGTCGATCCGGAACCTCGACGACCGGCACCACTTCACCCTCGTGTGCCAGAACTTCTCGCAGCTGGGCCAGTTCGTGCACATCGACAATGATGTGTTCCGCGCGATCAAGGCAGCCACCCCCGGCAGCTACACCTTCATCCTTCCCGCGACGAAGGAGGTGCCGCGCCAGCTGCTGCATCCGAAGAAGAAGACGGTCGGCGTCCGCATCCCGGACCATGTCGTCACTCAGGCGCTGCTCGCCGACCTCGGTGAGCCGCTGCTCTCCAGCACCCTGCTCCTGCCCGACGAGGAGGAGCCGATGACGCAGGGGTGGGAGATCAAGGAACGGCTCGACCACGTCGTGGACGCCGTGATCGACTCGGGCGACTGCGGCACCGAGCCGACCACGGTCATCGACTTCTCCGGCGGCGGCGCCGAGATCGTCCGACGAGGGGCGGGCGACGCCTCGCGGTTCGAGTAGCCGCTTTCGCTGAGGGTGTCGCGGTCGTGACGGCCGGCTACCGGTGGAGTTCGCCGCCCACCGGGCCGGGGCGGGCGAATACGTACTCGCCCGCCCGCGGTCGGCATCGTTGCTGGGCGGAGATCAGGAGCGCGGGGTACCGGGCTCCTCGCCTCGCTCCGCCTTCTTCTCCTTGATCCGGGCCGCTTCCTTGCGGACCTCGGCCTGCGTGGCGCGCTCCCGCTCCAGCCACTCGGGGCCTTCCTGCTTCAGCGCCTCGATCTGCTCCGTGGTGAGGGCTTCGGTGACACCGCCACGCGCGAGACCGGAGATGGAGACGCCGAGCTTGGCGGCGACCACCGGCCGGGGGTGCGGGCCGTTGCGGCGCAGTTCCACCAGCCACTCGGGCGGATCGGTCTGGAGTGCGTTCAGCTCGGTGCGCGAGACGACACCCTCCTGGAATTCCGCGGGGGTGGCCTCGAGGTACACCCCCAGCTTCTTCGCCGCGGTCGCGGGCTTCATCGTCTGGGGGGTCTGGTGCGACTTCATGCTGTCAAGGGTATCGAGCATGTGCGCTACCTCCGACCACGACCGGTAACCTGGCGGCGTGACAAGCTCGGAAGCATCCCCGTCGTTCCGGCTCGCGTATGTCCCGGGAGTGACGCCCACGAAATGGGTGCGGATCTGGAACGAGCGGCTGCCCGACGTCCCCCTGACCCTGATCCCGGTGCCCGCCACCGAAGCCTGTGCGCTGCTGCGGGACGGTGGCGCCGACGCGGGTTTCCTGCGGCTGCCGGTCGATGGCACGGATCTCGCCGCGATTCCCCTCTACACCGAGACGACCGTCGTCGTGGTCCCGAAGGATCACCTCGTGACGGCGGTCGACGAGGTGGCCGCGGAGGATCTGGCCGACGAGATCGTGCTGCACCCGCTCGACGAGACCCTCGACTGGGAGCGCCGGCCGGGGGTGCCCGCGAAGGAGCGTCCCGCCACGACGGCGGACGCCATCGAGCTGGTGGCGGCAGGGGTGGGTCTCCTCGTGGTCCCGCAGTCACTCGCCCGTCTGCACCACCGCAAGGACCTCACCTACCGGCCGGTCTCGGACGCCCCCGCGTCGCGTGTCGCGCTGTCGTGGCCGCAGGAGGAGACCACCGACCTGGTGGAGGACTTCATCGGCATCGTCCGCGGCCGGACCGTGAACAGCACCCGCGGCCGCGCGCAGGCTCCGGCCCCGGCGCAGCCGAAGGGCAAGCGCCCCGAGGCGGGCGGCGCACGGCGGAAGCCCGCGGGCGGCAAGCCAGGGGGCAAGGCGGCAGGAAAGCCGGTGGGCAAGTCGGGCGGCAAGGGTTCCCGGAGCGGTTCCGGTGGTTCGGGCGGTTCCGGCGGCCCCAAGGGCGGCAGGCGCGGCAAACCTCGCCGTCGGCCGTAGCTCCGGCGCCGCGCGGCGAGTGCGGGGCTTGGTCGAGTGCGGGTGTCCCTGGGGCCCAACTCCCCGCGGACATATGGAACTTGTTCCGCCGACGGGGCTACCTCGCAGCGGTGTGGACCTACCGCGTGGCGGCGCGCACCGAGCTGGAGGGGCGGCCCCTGTCGCCCGCGGTGTTCGGGTGGGACGGCTGGGACGGCAAGGACCGCTGCGCGATATGTGAAGAGGTGGGCGCGGGGGGCGGGTGAACGCCGTCCCCTCGCGCAACAGGGCTCAGGGCGTGGGCAGTGCGGGGCGTAACTCGGCTCAGGGCGTGGGCAGTCCGGGCCCCGTGCAGTGCACATCGGCGCGTGGCACGGTGCCGTTGGTCAGATAGGCCGCGGCGGTCTCGTCCACACAAGCGTTGCCCCGGCTGGCGAACACCCCGTGTGAGTAGTCGTCGTGGAGGGAGACCAGACGGGAGCCGGGCAGTCGCCGCTGTAGGGCCCGGGCGCCTTCGATGGGGGTGACGGGGTCGTGCTCGGAAGCGATCAGCAGGACCGGTGGCGCCTCGGGGCTGCCGAGCGGCGTACGGTGCGCGGGCCGGTGGTGCCAGTACGCGCACACCGAGGTCTCCATCCCGGTCAGCACCGGCTGGGGGTCGAGCCGCCGCAGCCGCCGGATGTCGGCGAGGACGCGGGCAGGTGAGGGCGCCGGTCCGTCCGCGCATTTGACCGTGCGGTTGGCGGCTTCGTACGTGCGTGACGCGGGGCCGTCGAAGGGTTCCGCCGGGCGCAGCGGGCCGGTGGTGCCGTCGCGCAGATACGTCCGCAGGCCGTCGGCGAGGCCCGCCCAGCGTTCGGTGCGGCCCAGCGCCCGGTAGACGGCGCGGTCGAACTCCGCCGCCCCGAAGCCGTCCACGGGGCGCTCGGCGAGACCGTCCCGCACCCGCTGGTACGCGGCCCGTACGGCAGCTGCGTCGGCACCGAGCCCGAAGCGTTCCTGGTGCCGGGCCACCCAGGCGAAGAACACCGCCCGTTGGCGCACCATGGCCCGGCTCTGAAGGAGATCGAAGTCGTACCACTCCTCGGGGCCGACGACGCTGTCCAGCACCATCCGGCCCACCCGCTGCGGGAATTGCGCGGCGTAGGCGGCCCCGAGGTAGCTGCCGTAGGAGACGCCGAGGTAGCCGATCCGGCGCTCGCCGAGGGCCTCGCGCAGGGCGTCCATGTCCCGTGCGGTCTCGGTGGTCGACAGATGCGGCAGGGCGTCCTTGAGGTGCCGGGCGCAGTCGTCGGCGGTCCGCCGCAGCCCGTCGAGGTAGGTGTGCTCGGCCGTCCGCCCCGCCGGCACCGGGTCCGGTCCCGGGCTGTCGAAGAGGCCGCCCATCGGACCGCAGTCCGCGGGTGCGCTCGCGCCGGTGCCGCGCGGGTCGAAGCCGATCACGTCGTACGAACGCCGCACCGGCTCCGGCAGTTTGGCGCGCTTGGTCACGGCGTAGGGGAGACCTGATCCGCCGGGCCCGCCCGGGTTGACCAGCAGGACGCCCCGCCGCTCGGCGGCCGTTCCGGAGGCGCGGACGCGGGATACGGCGAGGTCGACGTGCTTGCCGTGCGGGTGATTGCGGTCAAGGGGGACGCGCAGCCGGCCGCACTCCACGTGCTCGGGCGCGGGCGGCTTCGGTATGGCGTCCGGGCAGGCGCCGAAGCGGAGCGCCGGTGGTGGGGGAGCGGCGGGCGCGGGGGCGGCCGGGAGCAGGGCGGCGGTGGCCGTGAGGGCGCACAGCAGGCCGGTGCGGCGTACGGCAGGAATCACTGGTCTCGCATTCGGGAGTGCGGCGCAGGGTGCCGCGGGGGTTGGTGATGAAAATGATTATCGTTTACAGTGTGGCTCGGTCAAGCGGACGGCCTCACCAAGGGGCCGCCGCTTCGTCAAGTACCGCCGTCACCACGCCCGTACGACGCTGCGAAGAAGGGACACCGTGGCTCATCTGCTGATGGTCGAGAGCTGGGTCGGAGCGATGAGCAGGCTGCTCCCACGTGCGATCCGGGAGGGCGGAAACGAGTTCAGCTTTCTCACCCGCGACCTGCACCACTACCTGCGCTCCGCGCCCGAGGGCACCGCTCACCCGCTGCTCGGCGCCCGCCATGTGCTGACCGCCGACACCAACGACCTCGAAACGCTGCTGCCGTACGCCGAGCGGCTGCACGCCGCGCTCGGCTTCGACGGTGTGATCACCTCCTGCGACTACTACCTCCCGGCCGTCGCGCGGATCGCCGGCCGGCTCGGGCTGCCCGGCCCGGCGCCCGAGGCGGTCGAGCACGCCTGCCGCAAGGACACGACCCGGCGGGCCCTCGCCGATGCCGGGCTCCCCGGGCCGCGCTTCGCGGTCTGCGCGGACCGGTCCGAGGCGGCCGCCGCCGCGGCGGAGATCGGCTATCCGCTGGTGCTCAAGCCGGTCGACCTGTGCGCGGGGATGTTCGTACGGCGGGTCGACGACGAAGCGGAGCTGGCCCGCGCCTACCGCGCCGTCGAGGGCTTCCCCGTCAACGCCCGCGGCCAGCGCCGGGCGCCCGTGGTCCTCCTAGAAGAGCTGCTGCACGGTCCCGAAGTCAGCGTCGAGACCGTGACGTTCGAGGGGAGCACCCAGGTGGTCGGGGTGACCGACAAGAGCGTCGGCGGGGCACCGGCCTTCATCGAGACGGGCCATATGTTCCCCGCGGCGCTTCCGGCGGCCGATACGGCGGCGGCCGGGGAGACGGCCCGGCAGGCCCTTGATGCGCTCGGACTCGACGGCGTCGTGGCGCACACGGAGCTCAAGCTGACGCCCGACGGGCCGCGTCTGATCGAGGTCAACCCCCGCCCCGCGGGCAACCGCATCACCGAACTGATCCGCCATGTCACCGGTGTCGACATCGCCGCCGCCGCGGTGGAGCTGGCCCTGGGGAAGCGGCCTGACCTGCGTATACGCGACACCGGGCTGCGCAGTGCCGCCATCGGCTTCCTCGTTCCGGATGCCCCGGGGGTACTGGAGGAGGTCGACGGCGCGGACCTCGCGCGCACCGCGCCCGGAGTGCTCGAACTCCGGCTCGCCGAGCCCGGGACGGCGGTCAGGGCGGCCGGCAGCAACAACGAGTACCTGGGACATGTCATGGCCGGCGACGCCGAGGGCCCGGACGCGCGCCGGTGCGTCGAAGCCGTGCTGTCCGGGCTGCGCCCGCGGGTGGTGAACCGATGACCACGCCCACCACCCAGCTGCCTGCCGCGGCCGCTTCGTACGACGACCTCGTGGCCCGTGTCCTCGGCGGTGACTTCGGGCCCGACCCGCGCACCCAGCGGGTCGCCGTCGCCTTCAGCACCCGGCAGGCCGTACGCCATGAGAGCCGCAGCAGCGGCTACCGCAACGAAGTGCTGAGTCTGCGGCTGGCCGGCGCGGTCGGCTCGTGCGCGGTGGAGCCCGGTGAGCTGCCGGACGCCGCGATCGAGGACTGTGTCGGTGCGGACCTGGCCCGCCTGATGGCGCACGAACTGCGCCCGGTGCAGGTGGCCGCCCTCGACACCTATCTGATGCACGTACTCCCGCACACCCCCGCGAACGGCGCCCGGCCCTGGTCGCTGCCGGCCGGGTCGTCCCTGCGGAAGTCCCGGGCCAGGGCACGGGCCGTCGCCGGATTGGTCGACGCCGATCCGGGCGCCCGGGTGCTCGTGGTCGGCGTGGTCAACTCGCTGCTGGAGGCGCTCCGTGCGCGCGGACTGTCGTACGTGCCCTGCGACCTCAAGGGCGGCACGACGGAGTGGGGCGAGCCGGTCCGCACCGATGCGCTCGCCGAGTTGGCGCACTGCGACGCGGTGCTCGCCTCCGGGATGACGCTCGGCAACGGCAGCTTCGAAGCGCTGCGGGAGCACGCCCTGCGCCACGGCAAGCCGCTGGTGATGTTCGCCCAGACGGGCAGTGCGGTGCTGCCGCGGTTCCTCGGCTCCGGGGTGAGCGCGGTGTGTGCGGAGCCGTACCCGTTCTTCTGGCTCGACGGCGGGCCGGGCACCCTCCACCGCTACCGCGCCGACGCACCCGGAGCCGCCCGGTGACCACGGCCGTCCGGCATCTCACCGGTAACCGCGAGCTCCTCGGCCTGCTCGGCCGCACACCGCTCGCCCGGGTCACCACCGACCTCCCCTGCCCGCACCCCGGATTCTGGGCCAAGCTCGAAGGACTCGGCGCGGGCGGTATGAAGGCTCGGGCCGCGGTGTCCATGCTGCTCGGCGCCCGGGAGCGCGGCCAACTACGGCCCGGCGCCCCCGTCGTGGAGTCCACCTCCGGCACCCTCGGCATCGGTCTGGCCTTCGCGGGTCAGGCACTCGGCCATCCGGTCGTGCTGGTCGGCGACACCGAGCTGGAGCCGGCCATGCGCCGGCTGCTGCGGACCCACGGGGTCCGGCTCGAACTCGTCGACCGGCCGGCGGCCGAGGGCGGCTGGCAGGCGGCCCGGCTCGCCAGGCTGCGGCAGCTGCTCGCCGAGCTGCCCGGCGCGTACTGGCCCGACCAGTACAACAACCCCGACAATGTCGCCGGTTACGCCTCCCTCGCCGCCGAGATGGCCGCCGAACTCGACCACCTCGACGTCCTGGTGTGCAGCGTCGGCACCGGAGGCCACAGCGCGGGCGTCGTCGGTCCGCTGCGCCGGCACTGGCCGCGGCTGCGGCTGATCGGGGTGGACGCCACCGGCTCGACGATCTTCGGCCAGCCCGCCCGGGCCCGGCTGATGCGGGGCCTGGGCAGCAGCATCCACCCCCGCAATGTCGCCTACGACGCCTTCGACGAGGTGCACTGGGTCGGCCCGGCCGAGTCCGCCGACGCCTGCCGCAGGCTCGCCACCGGCAACTTCGTCAGCGGCGGCTGGAGCACCGGCGCGGTCGCCCTGGTCTCCGCATGGGCCGCGCGCGTCCACCCCGGAGCCGTCGTCGCCACCGTCTTCCCCGACGGGCCCCAGCGCTACCTCAACAGCGTCTTCGACGACGACTTCGCCACCGCCCACGGCCTGGACCTGGCCACCGCCGCCAGCCGCCCGGTCGAGATCCCGCACCCGACGGCCGCGGAGGCGACCGGATGGACCCGGTGCGGGACGGTCACCGACCCGCTCGTGCCCCCGGGCGCGGGGAGCGGACGCCCGCCCGCCGCGCTGCCCGCCGCCACGCACCACCCCGCCCGCCCCACCACCTGGGAAGAAGCCCCGTGAAGGTCAGCCAGCGCACCGTACGACTCGAACTCACCGAGCCGCTGCGGATCTCCCGCTCCACGATGGCGGCCCGCGATGCCATATGGCTCGCCGTCGAGCACCAAGGCATGCGCGGCTACGGAGAAGCCGTCACCAGCACGTACTACGGCCTGGACGCCGCCCGCCTCGGCCGGCTGCTGCACGAGGCCGGGCGGGAACTCGCCCGCTGCGCCACCCCCGAGAGCGCCCTCGACGCCCTGAGCGCGGGCGAACTGCCCTCGCCCGGCACGCCTCCAGCGGTGACCGCGGCCGTGGAGTCCGCCCTGCTCGATCTCGTCGGGAAGCGCGCCGGCGTCCCCGTCCACCGGCTGCTCGGCGCCCCGGAAGCGCCGCACGCCGCCACCGCCCGCACCATCGGCATCACCTCGTACCGGGCGGCCGCGGAGCAGGCACGCCGGCTGACCCGCCGCGGCTTCTCCGTCCTCAAGATCAAGGCCGGTGCCCCGGACCCCGAGGACGACCTGGACCGCGTCCTGGCGGTCCGCAACGCCGCACCGCACGCCCGGCTGCTGCTCGACCCCAACGGCGCCTGGAGCCCGGCCCTGGCCGACTCCTTGCTGCCCCGCTACGCCGGCCTCGGCGTCGAGGCGGTGGAGCAGCCGCTCGCCCCCGGCGACCCGGAGGCGCTGGCCGCACTCGCCGAGCGCTCGCCGCTGCCCGTCATCGCCGACGAGGACGCGGTCGGCTTCGAGGACGCCCGGCGGCTGGCCGGGCGGGTGCACGGCATCAACGTCAAGCTCGCCAAGTGCGGTGGGGTCACCGCGGCGCTGCGCATCGCCGACCTGCTCGCCGGCAGCGGCACCGCACTGATGCTGGGCTGCCTGACCGCCAGCACCCTCGGTCTCGCCCCGGCCGTCCACCTCGCCGACCGGGCCCGATGGACGGACCTGGACGGCCACTTGCTGCTCGCCCACGACCCCTGGACCGGCATCGGCGGCACGGACGGCACCGTACGCGCCGGCCGCGAACCGGGCCTGGGCGTACGGCCGGTAGACGGCGCAGCACCACCGGGCGAGGAGCCGGCCGGCCGGGAGACGGCGGGCCGGCAGGCGCCGGTTCCGGGCCGTGACGGGGAGGCGGCACAGTGAAGACCTGGCACGAGATGCGTCGCTTCCCGCTCGCCATCCGCCTGCTGCTGATCAATCAGCTCGGCGTCAACACCGGCTTCTACCTGCTCATTCCGTACCTCGCGGTGCACCTGGGCGAAGACCTGGGCATGTCCGCCGCGGTCGTCGGCATCATCCTCGGCGTCCGCAACCTGAGCCAGCAGGGCCTGTTCCTCATCGGCGGCTCGGCCGCCGACCGGCTGGGCGCGCGGCGCGTCATCATCGCCGGCTGCGCGCTGCGGACCGTCGGCTTCGGCCTCTTCGCGCTCGGCGACGGTCTGGCCGTCCTCATCGCGGCATCCGTGCTCAGCGGACTGGCCGGCGCGCTGTTCAACCCCGCCGTACGGGCCTACCTCGCACAGGAGGCGGGCACCCGCAAGGCCGAGGCGTTCGCCCTCTTCAACGTCTTCGCGACCACCGGCGCCCTGATCGGGCCGCTGCTCGGCAGCGTCCTGCTGCTGGTCGACTTCCGGGTCTCCGCGCTCACCGCCGCCGCGATCTTCGCCCTGCTCACCGTCGCCCAGGCCGTCGTACTGCCCGCCTCCGAGGTCGCCCCCGCGACCAACAGCGTCCTCGGCGACTGGCGCGAAGTCCTCGGCAACCGCGTCTTCCTGGCCTTCGCACTGGCCATGGTCGGCATGTTCACCATGCAGAACCAGCTGTATCTGCTGCTGCCGGACGGCGCCCGGCGGGCCACCGGCTGGGACGGCGCGGCCGGTCTGGTCTTCCTCATCGGCACCGTCGCCAACCTCCTGCTCCAGATGCGGATCACCCGCGCCCTCAAGGAGCGCGGGAACCGGGCGCGGTGGATCAGTGCCGGCCTCGGCCTGATGGGGCTCGCCTTCGTCCCGCCGATGGCCGTCGCGGGTCTGGGGGCGCCGTCCGGCGGCCCGGGCGACGCCGT
The DNA here is from genome assembly GCF_042724075.1 of Streptomyces sp. NPDC127097. Classification (NCBI taxonomy): domain Bacteria; kingdom Bacillati; phylum Actinomycetota; class Actinomycetes; order Kitasatosporales; family Streptomycetaceae; genus Streptomyces; species Streptomyces sp. NPDC127097. The sequence goes on from NZ_JBHXFI010000002.1 coordinate 32,976, forward strand.
GCTGCGCGCACTGCCCGTACTGGCCGGGGCACTGCTGCTCTACCTCGGCGTCATGGTCGCCCAGCCGTTCGTGCTGGAGCTGATCCCCGCCTTCGGCCGCGCCGAACTCACCGGCACCTACTTCGGACTGTTCTACGTGGTCTCCGGTATCGCCGCGGCGGTGGGCAACACCGTCGTCGGCTGGGCCATGGACACCGGCGAGCACACCCGTACGCAGTGGCTGCCGTGGGCCTGCTGCCTGGGCTTCGGCCTCGTCTCCGCGGCCGGTGTCGCCTGGCTGCACCGGCTGCGCGGTCTGCCGGAGCCCGCCACCGACCCGGCCCCGGCCGCCGCGGCGCCCACGACGACGGCAAAGACCTGACCCCACCATGGAACCGGACATGCACCCCGACAACCTGCTGACCGACAACCTGCTGACCGACAACCCGGAGCTCTACGAGGCCCGCTTCCCCGACACCGAACGGCTCGCCGGCCGCTGGGCCGAGGACTGCCTGCGCCGGCACCGCGCGGGCAGCCGCGTCCTGGACCTCGGCTGCGGCACCGGACGCGACGCCGCGTCTCTGCACCGGGCGGGCCGCACCGTCGTCGGGGCGGACCTCTCCGCCGCGATGCTCGCCCACGCCCGCACCCACCACCCCGGACCGGCCTACGTCCACGCCGACCTGCGCGACTTCGCCCTCGACCAAGGCCCCTTCGACGCCGTCGTGTGCCTGGACAGCGCCCTGCTCTACTGCCACACCAACGCCGAACTCGACGGCTTCCTCGCCTCCTGCCGACGTGGCCTCACACCCGGCGGGCTGCTCGTGGCCGAGATGCGCAACGGCGCCTTCTTCCTCGGCCGCACGGAACTGCTCGACGCCCCGGCCGTCCACGACTTCACCTGGCGCGGCACCACCTACACCTCCACCACCACGCTGTCCGTCGACCGCGCCGCCCAACTCCTGCGCCGCACCCGCATCTGGACCGCCGACGACGGCTCCCCGCCCCACGCGCAGCGCTCCGCATGGCGGCTGCTCTTCCCCCAGGAGCTGCGGTACGCCCTCGCCGCGCACGGCTTCGAGGTCCTCGAACTCCACGACGGGCCGGGGCCGCGCACCGACCCGGCCTGGCACGAAGGCGCCGCGCCCGGCGCATCCGCCGACGGGGACCGGCTGCACCTCGTCGCCCGGCTCGCCCGGCACGACTGACGCCCGCCCCACCTCCCGCCACCCACCCGCGCACAGCAAGGAAACCGCCATGTACGAAGGTCCCGTCCACGACCCACGCTTCCCCGGCCTGCGCCGCCGAGGCTTCCTCGCCGCGGCCGGCGGGGCGGCCGGCCTCGGCGCGCTCGCCCTCGCCGGCTGCACGGGCCCCGGCGAGGGCGCCGCTGAGGGCGGCGGCAAGCCCCGGCGCGGCGGGAAGCTGCGCGCCGCCTTCGCGGGCGGCGGCGCGAGCGAGACCCTCGACCCGCATCTGGCCAACCTCTTCGCCGACGCCGCCCGCGCCAAGGCCCTCTTCGACAAGCTCGCCGACTTCGGCGCCGACCTCGCCGCCGAGCCGCGGCTGGCCGCCTCCTGGGAGCCGAACGCCGCCCTGGACCGCTGGACGGTGCGGCTGCGCAAGGCGACCTTCCACAACGGCGAACCGGTCACCGCCCGCGATGTCCTCTACAGCTTCCGCCGGATCGCCGACCCCAAGAAGGCATTCCGGGCCAAGGCGTCACTGGAGCCCCTCGACCTCAAGGCGAGCCGGGCCGCCGACGAGCGCACCGTCGAGTTCGCACTGAAGCGCCCGACCGCCGATTTCCCCAACCTCCTGGCCGCGTTCGGCGCGTATATCGTCCCCGACGGCGCGACGGACTTCGACACGAAGCCGGTCGGCAGCGGCCCGTTCCGCTTCGTCTCCTTCACGCCCGGCCGCTCCGCCGTCTTCCGGCGCAACGACGACTACTGGGACGGCGCGCCCTACCTGGACCAGCTGGAATTCCTGGTCGCCAACGAGGAGTCCGCACGCCTCAACTCCCTGCTGGGCGGCCAGGTCGAATACGCCCACGAGCTGACACCGACGACCGCCCGCGCCCACGAGGGCAAGGGACAGATCGAGATCGTCCGGCTGCGCAACAGCGCGATGCAGGCGTTCGCGATGAAGACCGACCGCCCGCCGTTCGACGACAAGCGGGTGCGCGAGGCGTTCTTCCTCCTCGCCGACCGCAGGGAACTGGTCGACGGCGCGCTCTCCGGCGCCGGCGAGATCGGCAACGACCTGTTCGGCAAGGGCTACGAGTACTACGCCGACGGTCTGCCGCAGCGCGAGCAGGACCTCGACCGGGCCCGCCACCTGCTGAAGAAGGCCGGCGCCGACGGGCTGCGGGTCACCCTCGACACCTCGCCCGTCGCCGCCGGGTTCACCGAGTCCGCCGCCATCTTCCGGGACCAGGCCGCCAAGGCCGGCGTGCGGGTGAAGGTGGCGATGGGCAGCAAGGACAGCTACTGGCAGGACACCCTCGACTCCGGAACGCTGTGCTGCTACCGCTCCGGCGCGATGCCCATCGAGTCGCACTTCTCCCAGCGCCTGCTGTCCGGCTCCACCACCAACGCCACCAAGTGGCACCACAAGGACTTCGACGCGCTCTACCAGCAGGCCCAGTCCACCCGGAACAAGGAGGACCGGGCCGCCGTGTACGCCCGCATGCAGCGCCGGCTGCACGCCGAGGGCGGCTTCCTGGTCTGGGGCTTCGCCGACTGGATCCTGGGCACCGCCCGCACGGTCCGCGGCGTGGCGCACCGGGCCCCCGCCAACACGCTCGACTGGGCCCGCTTCGACAAGGTGTGGCTCGCGTGACCGGTCTGCGGTCATGGCTGGTCCGGCGGCTGCTGCTCGGTGCCGGACAGACCGTCGCCGTCGTGCTGCTCGTCTTCGCCCTCACCGAGGCGCTGCCCGGCGACGCCGCGGTGGTGCTCGCCGGTGACCAGCCCGACCCCGGGCGGATCGCGGCCATCCGGGAGACCCTGCACCTCGACCGGCCCGCCCACGAACGCCTCGCGGCCTGGACGGCCGGGCTGCTGCACGGCGACCTCGGCACCTCACTGGCCTCGGGCCGCCCGGTCAGCTCCTACCTCGCCGACGGCTTCGGACCGACCCTGCTGCTCGCCGCGCTCACCCTGCTCCTGTTGGTGCCGCTGGCCGGCGGCCTCGGCGTGCTGGCCGCCCGCCACGAAGGACGGCTCGTGGACCGCCTCATCAGCTCGGTGACCCTGGGGGTGTACGCGGTACCGGAGTTCGCCTTCGGGGTGCTGCTGGTGACGGTCTTCGCGCTGCGCCTGGGCTGGCTGCCGCCGACCGCCGTCGGCTACGGCGACGATCTGCTCGCCCATCCCGCGGCGCTGGTGCTGCCCGTAGTGGTGCTGCTGTCCCGCCCGGTGTGCTCGCTGGCGCGGCTGGTCCGCGCCGGCATGATCGAGGCGCTGGCCTCGCCGTACGTCGCACAGGCCCGCCGCTACGGCATCCCCGGCGCGCGCCTCCGCTATGCGCACGCCCTCCCCAACGCCCTTGCGCCCGCCGCCCAGCAGCTCGCCCGCACGGTCGACTGGCTGCTGTGCGGTGTCATCGTCGTGGAGGCCCTGTTCGTGATCCCCGGACTCGGAACGGTCCTGATGAATGCCGTCGCGGAACGCGATGTCCCCGTCATCCAGGGCCTGGCCGTCGTCTTCGGCTGCACCGCCGTCGTCCTCAACCTCGGTGCGGACCTTGCCACTTACCGCCTGGTGCCCCGAACGGGGGTGGCGGCATGAATCCCCGTACGGCCCCCGGCCCGCGCCGCTTCACCCTCGCCCTGCTGATCATCACCGTCCCGCTGCTCATCGCCCTGCTCGGGCCGCTGTTCGCCGGGGAGCCGGGACCACGGGCCGCCTCCTTCACCCTCGGCGGCGGGCACTGGGCCGGCACCGACTTCGTCGGCCGGGACGTCTGGCGGCAGGTACTGCTCGGCGGCCGCCCGGTGCTCCTGACCGCCCTCGCGGCGACCGCGCTGGCCTATACGGTGGCGATCCCGCTGGGCCTCATCGCGGCGCTGACCCACCGCGGTTGGCTGGAGGAGCTGGTGATGCGGCCGCTGGACGTGCTGCTCGCCGTGCCGTCGCTGCTGTTCCTGCTGCTGGTGGCGGCGGTCCTGACGCCCGATGCCGGTGGCCTGGCGCTCCTGGTGGCACTGGTCAACATCCCCGACGCCGCGCGAGCGGTCCGGGCCGCCACCGCCGAAGCGGCCGCCCGGCCCGCGGTCGAGGCACTGCGGATGCAGGGCGAGACCTGGTGGCGGACGGCCATCGGCTACGTCGGCCGGTCGGCCCTGCGCACCCTCGCCGCCGACGCCGGGGTCCGGCTGACCGGCGTGCTGTACCTGGTCGCCACGGCCGCCTTCCTCGGCGTCGGCGCCGAACCGGACGCCGCCGACTGGGCGGTGATGGTCGACCGCAACCGGACGGGCATGTTCATCCAGCCCTGGGCCGTCGTGCTCCCCGCCGTGCTGATCATGGCGTTGACCATGGGCACCAACCTGCTCTTCGACGCCGCCCTCACCCGGCGCGACCGCAGGCCGGGACGGGACCGCCGTGGCCGGAGGCCGGGACGGGGCCCTCGTAGCCGGGGGCTCGCGCAGGACGGTCGCGACGAAGGGCTCGCGCAGGGCCGTCGCGACCAGGGGCCCGCGCATGACCGTCGCGGCCAAGAGCCCGCGCATGACCGTCGCGACGAAGGGTCCGCGCAGGACCCTCGTAGCCGGGGGCCCGCACCAGACCCTCGCGACCAAGAGCCCGCGCCGGACCGAGCACCGAGGCCCGGCCGCACCGCCGCCCCTCCGCCCACCGACGGCCCGCCCCGCGCGCCCGGACGAGACGAGAAGAGCCACCCGTGCATCTGAACGAGGCCGCTGAGGTCCAGGACCTCCGCGTCGACATCGACGGCCGGGCCCTCGTCGACGGAGTGAGCCTGCGGGTGCCACCCGGCCGGATCACCGCCCTGATCGGCGCCTCCGGCAGCGGCAAGACCACCACCGGACTCGCCCTGCTCCACGAGTATCCGCCCGGTGCCACGGTGACCGGCGAGGTCCGCGTCCCCCACCCCCTCGTCGGCTACGTACCGCAGCACCCCGCCACCGTCCTCAACCCCGCCCGGCCGGTCGCCGCCCTCCTCCAGGACATCGCGCGCACCCAGGTACGCCATCTGCCCCGCCGCGCCCGCTGCGCCGCGATCCGGCAGCGCATCCTGCACGCGCTCGCACAGGCCCGGCTCCACGACGGCGAAACCCTGCTGCACCGCTACCCCCACCAGCTCTCCGGCGGCCAACAGCAGCGCGTCGTCCTGGCCCAGGCCCTGCTGACCGGCGCCGGCCTCCTCGTCGCGGACGAACCGACCACCGGCCAGGACGCGGTGACGAAGCAGCAGGTCGCCGAGCAGCTGGCCGCAGTGGCCCGGGAGGGCATCGCGGTACTGCTCCTGAGCCACGACCTGGAGGTCGTCCGCACCCTGGCCGACCACGTCCATGTCCTGCGCGCCGGCCGCATCGTCGAATCCGGCACCCCGGAACAGCTCTGGAGCGGCCCCCAGCACTCCTGGACCCGGGCACTCCTCACCCCCGCCGCCTCCACCGAGCCGCCGCGGAGCCCGCTCGCCCCGACCCCCACGGACGCCGGCAGCCGGGCCGACGAAACCGCCCCCGCCCCGGCTGCCGCCAAGGCGGTGCTCCAGGTCCGGAACCTCACCGCCCGCCACGGCAGGTCCACCGTCCTGCGCACCCCCGAACTGCTGCTCCCGCCCGGCTGTTCGGCCCTTGTGGGCCGCTCCGGCAGCGGCAAGACCACCCTCGCCCGCTGTCTCGCCGGTCTCCACCGCAGCTACGACGGCGAGATCCTGCTGGACGGTGTCGCGCTGCCCCGCAGCCTCCGCTACCGCACCCGCGACCAACTGGCCGCCGTCCAGTACGTCTTCCAGGACGCCCGGGCCGCCTTCGACGAACACCGCCCGGTCCTCGACCAGGTGGCACGCACCGCCGTCCGGCTGCGCGCGGTCCCGCGGTCCGATGCCCTGACCGAGGCCGAGCGCACCTTGAGCACCCTGGGGCTGCCCGGTGACCTCATACGCCGCCGGCCCACGGAGCTCTCCGGCGGTGAACTCCAGCGCGTCGCCCTGGCCCGCGCCCTGCTGGCCCGCCCCCGGGTCCTGATCTGCGATGAGATCACCTCCGGCCAGGACGCGGTCACCCGCCGCAGCCTGTGCACGCTCCTCGCCGACCTCGTACGGACCCACCCGGACCTGTCCCTGGTCCTCATCACCCATGACCGCGACACCGCGACCCTGGCCACCCGTATCGCCGTACTCGACGACGGCCACCTCGTCGAACAGGGCCCGGCCGGCCAACTGCTCACCGCCCCCCAACACCCCCTCACCGCCGCCTTGCTGCAACCGGCACCCGATGTCGGGGTTCACGTCCCCATGAGGGCCTGACGGAGCGTGCCATCAAACGCCTGGGGGGGCCGCCGCCGAGAGGAGCCGCACCACCGGCTCCCCGCCGCCTACACCCCGCTGGGAACGTCCACCAGCCGCATCGGCAGCGACTTCAGCCCGTGAATGAAGTTCGATACCAGCCGCTGCGGCGGACCGGCAACCGCCAGAGCGGGCAGCAGACGGCACGTCTCCTCGTACAGCACCCGCAGTTGCAGCCGGGCGAGGTGGGCGCCCAGGCAGACATGCGGCCCGTCGCCGAAGGAGACATGGGGATTGGCGGACCGGGCCAGGTCCAGGCGGTGCGGGTCGGCGAAGACCCGCTCGTCGTAATTCGCCGAACCGTGGAAGACCACCACCTTGTCACCGGCGCGAAGGGTGCGGCCGGCCAGTTCGGTGTCGCGGGCCGCGGTACGGCGGAAGCTGAGCACCGGCGGATGCCAGCGCAGCAGCTCCTCCACAGCTGCCGCCGTCCCCACGGCGCCCGCGCGCAGCCGGCGGTACGCGTCCGGGTGCCGGGCCAGTGCCAGCAGTCCGCCGGGAGCCGCGCTGCGCACCGTGTCATTGCCCGCGATGGTCAGCAGGAAGAAGAACATCTCCAGCTCGGGCGTGGCCAGTTCCGGGTCCGAGGCGAGCACCGTCATCACATCGTCGCCCGGACACCGGCGCTTGTGGGCGGCCAGGTCCCGTGCGAAGCCGAACATGTCCTGGAGCAGCGCCGGGGAGCGCGGGTTGGCGGGCCGCCCGTCCGGGCCCGCGGTGGCCGGGCCGGCCTCGTCCGGGTCCTGGTAGCCGATGACCCGCCGGGTCCAGTCCAGGAGCAGCCCGCGCTCAGCGGCCGGCACCCCGAGCAGATCCGCGAGGTTGAGCAGCGCGAAGTCGTCGGTGACGGCGGTGACGAGGTCACCCACCCCGTCCCCGGCGCGCGCTGCGGCGACCGCTTCCGAAAGCAGCGCACGGGCCCGCTCGCGGATGACGGCGCCGAAGCGGTCGACCTGGCGAGGGGTGAAGGCCCGGCTGACCGAGCGGCGCAGCCGGCCGTGGTCCGGGGGATCCTGATTGAGCATCATGCGGCGGATGAACGGCAGGTCGGCAGGGTCGGGATCGCGGATCTGGGTGGCGCCCAGGTGCGAGGAGAAGGTGCCGGCGTCCTTCAGGACCCGTACGACGTCCTGATGGCGGGTGACCGCCCAGAAGCCCGGCCCGGCGGGCCAGCCGAGCACCTCGGGCTCCTCCTGCCAGGCCACCGGATACCGGTCGCGCAAGAGCCGGTACGCCGCGTGCGGCAGCCCGTCGGCATAGCCGCGCGGATCGAAGACGTCCGGCACTTCCCGGTCCGCGCCGTCGGCTGCGGATGCCGTCATCCCGCCGCCGCTCCGTCATCGTCGGCGCGCAGGAAGTCCTCCACGGCCCGGATCAGTTCGAGCGGTGTCTCGTCCATGGCGTAATGCCCCGCCGAGGGCAGCTCGACCAGCTCACTGCGGGTGTACCACCGCAGCCAGGTCTGCCGGGTCAGCTCCGCGTTGAGCGCGGGATCCAGCGTGCCGGTCACCGCCAGCGCGGGCACCGCCGACCCCTCGACCTCCGCGACGAACCCCTCCCCGGACCAGGAGTCCAGCCAGGAACGGAACGCCTTCGGATCGCTGCACTCCAGCGACCGCCGCACCATCCGGTCCAGCCAGGCGGCGGGCCGCCGCCCGCCCGTGGTGAAGTCGAGGATGGCCCGCCGGCTCCCCGGGGCGTGGGCAGCGGAGGAGAACAGCTCCCACTGCTCCGGCGGCAGCGGCAGCCCGGAGGCGGGGACCGGAGAGATGCCGACCATCCGGCGCACCCGGCGCGGCGCCGCGGCCAGCACCCGCTGGACGACGCTCGCCCCCATCGAATGGCCGATCACCGAGAACCGCTCCCAGCCCAGCCGGTTGGCGAGCGCCAGCACATCGGCCGCCCCCTCACCGGTGGTGTACGCGCCGGCCGCGTCCTTCGCCTCGCCATAGCCACGGAGATCGACCAGGGTGTACTGGAACGCGTCCTGGTCCAGATCCGGCCGGACCGGGTCGAAGGCCGTCCGGTCGGCGAACCATCCGTGCACGGCGATGACCTTGTGCGATCCCGAGCCGTGCAAGGCATGGGGCAGTACGAAGGAAGCCACGCTCACTCCAACCGTGTGACGGAACCTGCCGGCCGCGCAGGCCAACTACCCAGTGCGACCACAGTGTCCTTAACCTCCCTGCCCTGCAAGGGCGCCACGGGCCTGGTGGGCGGGGAGGAGACAGGTTCACCGGGCGCATCAGCCCGCGTAGCCCTCCTGGTCCTCGCCGTCTTCGTCCTCCTCCTCGTCGTACCAGCCTTCGACCATCCCGACGAGCCGTTCGTCCATCGGATTGCCCACCTCGTCGTCCTCGGCGAGCAGGCGGCGCAGCGTGTTCAGCGGGTACCAGTGCTCACCGGGACCGGCCGCGGGTGCGCCCACGCAGGGGGTGTCCAGGAGTCCCGGCGCTTCTGTCTCGCCGTAGAACGGCGGTACTTCGCCCGTGTCGAAGTCCGGCTCGAACTTCCATACCCACCCCTTGCGGCGGCACAAGACTTCGCCGATGTACCACACGGAGCCTTGGATGAAGAGGGTGCGGCGCTGCTGCGTGATCTCCTCCGTCTCGGTGTACGACTCCCTCACCAGGTCTTCCAGCGCGTCCAGGGAGGCATTGGAGAAGTCGAACGGGGTGACGCCGCCGGCTTCGTGGGCCCAGCGTTCGAAGCCGGTCTGTCGTTCGGTCAGCCATGCCAGGAGATCGGGATGACGGGTCGAGTCGTAGCTATCAGGGGGAGCAGACATGCCGGGAACCGTACCGAAGCCGATCCCTTGGCAGCTTGGCTCCGCACGCACAGATCCTTTGCAGGGACCGGGCCGGTGTCGGCCGGTTGTCGGCCGTGGACGGTGACCTGTCGGTGAGCTGTCGGGGGCTGCCGGGACATTGGAGCTGTGGGCGCCGGTCATCAACGGGGCCGGCCACCAGCACCGGAGTGTCCCGGCTTACGGGAGCGGCGCTTCCGGCGTGACCTGCCGGGTGTCCGTCCGGCGGTGCACGATCTGGAAGGAAGCTCCATGACCACTGACGTGACGATCATCGGCGCCGGGCTCGGCGGCCTCACGCTCGCCCGCGTCCTGCATGTCCACGGAATACCGGCCACGGTCTACGAGGCGGAGCCCTCCCCGGCTGCGCGTTCGCAGGGCGGGATGCTCGACATCCATGACTACAACGGTCAACTCGCCCTTGCGGAAGCCGATTTGATGGACGAGTTCCGCGGCCTCATCCTGGAGGGCCGCCAGGCAATGCGGGTCCTCGACCCGGACGGAACGGTCCAGTTCGAGCAAGCCGATGACGGCACGGGTGGACGCCCCGAGGTGCAGCGCGGCGAGCTGCGACAGGTGCTCCTCGACGCGCTCCCGGCCGGCACCGTCCGGTGGGGCCACAAGGCCAGCGGCGTCCGCGCCCTCGGCGGGGGCCGCCACGAGGTGACGTTCGCAGGCGGCGGAACCGTCGTCACGAGCATGCTGGTCGGCGCGGACGGCGCGTGGTCACGGGTCCGGCCGCTGCTGTCCGCCGCCACACCCGAGTACCTCGGCAGGTCGGTCGTCGAGACCTACCTGTTCGACGCCGACACCCGGCACCCCGCCGCCGCGAAGGCGGTCGGCGGCGGGTCGATGATCGCGCCCACGCCGGGCCGGGAGATCTTCGCGCACCGGGAAAAGGGCGACACCCTGCACGCCTACGTGGGGCTGTCCGGGCCGCAGGACTGGTTCGGCGCCATCGATTTCACCGATGCCGCCGCGGCCACCGCGCGGATCGCGCAGGAATTCGCCGGCTGGGCGCCGGAGCTCACCGCGCTGATCACGGACGCCGACATCCCACCGGTCCTGCGCCCCCTCTACGCTCTGCCGGCCGGGCACCGGTGGGGCCGGGTGCCGGGGGTGACCCTGCTCGGCGATGCCGCCCACCTCGCGGCCCCGAACGGCGAAGGCGCCAACCTGGCCATGCTCGACGGTGCCGAACTCGGCAAGACCCTCGCCGCGCGCCCGTACGACATCGACGCCGCGCTCGCCGAGTACGAGCAGGCCATGTACACCCGCAGCACCGAGGCTGTCACTTTCGAAGGCGCCGAGGCCCACGGGCTCGACTCCGAAAACAACACAGCCCAAGGTCTGATCGCCGCGTTCACCGGACACGAGCAGGCCCAATAGGGCATTCGCCCAGGCGTGCGCCGTAGTCGTGCGGGCCTCGGGCGTCGATGAACCGGCCAGGACCCCGAACCGCGCCCGCCCGGGGCGTCGGCCGGGGGCGCGCCCGCCGCGCGTATGTATCGGATGATCGACAGGGTATGCCACCGGCGCATTCGGACCGCAGCGGCGCGCGCCCGGCCGGAGGGGGGAATCTGTCCCTTAAACCTCCGCTTCGGCTGTCGCGTTTTCCCTCACCACTCGTTGTCGCTCACGTGATTCCCTGCACCAGCCCGACCTCGGGCATCAACAGCACCAAGAGACCGCAGAGCGTCAGCTGGGCCGGACGTATCGCCCTGATCGAACCCGCCCCCAGGTGGGCCCGCTACGCCCGCTATCTCGCGCCCCATTGGAAGGGCATGGCGCGCCTCGACAGCGCCAATGGCATCGGCGCCCTCCCGGCCGCGCTGCTGCTTCTGCTCGCCGGGGCCCTGCTGTTCGGCGCCGGGGGAGCGGGGGCGGCCCTGGCGGTACGAGCCGTCTGCGGCGAGACCCATCTGCTCGGCTTCTGGCTGGCCTTCGACGCCGCCACCGCCCTCGTCCTGGCCACCTCGTATTGGCTGGTGAGCCGCTACGGCCTGCGGTTCTACGACACCGACCCCGCCGACAACGAGATCTGGCGTCTGGTCACCGTCGCCAACACGGCCTGGCGCGCCCTTCCCCGCCCCCACCGCCGTATCCACCAGCCCCGACTGCGCGCCGCCAATACGGCCGCCCGTCTGCTGCTCACCGACCACACCGATACCCGCACCCGCCAGGCCCTGGCCACGCACACCGAACTGCTGCGTCAGCTGTCCGTCGCCGTGCTGCCGGACGCCCCGCCGCACGACCAGGCGGAGGAAGCCCTCACCGCCGCCCTCGCGCATCTGACGGACGAATGCCAGAACCTCCGGGACAGCGCCGCCCCCACCTCACCCACGCCCCTCCCGTCGCTCACCGCCGCCCGGGCATAACGGGCCCGCACCACCGGCCTCGCCCGGCGCCCCTGTCCCTCCCCACGGCGTGCCCGCGCTCTGCCTATCCACCACCACTGAACAGCAGCGCTGCCGGGTCACACCGTGCCGTGGGGCGGACCCGGGTACAGGGGGCCCTGACACCCCGGCCGTGACACCCGGCCCTGACACCCCGGCCGCGTCACTCCCGCACAAGCGCCTCAAGACTGCGCTGGAGATAGCGGCGTTCCGCCGTGTTGTCGGTGCGGGCGAGGGCCTGCTCGTACGCCTGGGCCGCCTCGGCGTCGCGGCCGAGGCGGCGGAGCAGATCGGCGCGGATGGCGTGGAAGACGTGGTAACGGTCGAGGGGGAGACTGTCGACGAGGGCGAGCCCCGCCTCCGGTCCCTCGACCTCGGCCACCGCGACGGCGCGGTTCAGGGCCACGACCGGGCAGCATGAGGGCGAGCAGCCCCACCGGCTCCGGCTCGTCGGGCAGCAACTCGGCCAGGAGCCGTCCGAGCCGGATCGCCTCCCGGCAGAGGTCTTCGCGGACCAGGACGGCGACCGCGCGCCCGTACTCCTCGCGGAACACGCGCCCGACCTCGGCCGCGGTCGCCTCCGGCATACCGGAAGCCACCCGCAGGAGCCGTGCTGAAGCGGCCTGACCTCGATGGGGAGGGTGGTGGCGCGGGCGAGCTTGCGGCCCCATGCGAGCGCGGCGTCGAGGTCGGGCGCCTGGATGACGGTGAACCCGCCGATGTGCTCCTTGCCCTCGACGTAGGGGCCGTCGGTCGTGAGCACCTGGTTGTCCTTCTGCCGCACCACGGTCGCCGTGCTCGGCGGGTGCAGACCTCCGGCGAACACCCAGGCGCCGGCCGCTCGGAGCTCGGCGTTCAGGGCCTCGACGTTCCGCATGACCGGCTCCAGGACCTCCGGCGCCGGCGGGGGCCCGTCCGGCTGGTAGATGCTGAGCAGGTAGTGCGTCATGGTGGGCCTCCTCGGCCGTCGCCTCGCCGGCGCCGGGCCGGCCTCTCACCCTCTATACGAACGGCCCCCTCCCGAATCGACACCGTGACACGACCGGTCGCAGATTTCCTGGCCCGGCCGGGCCGACCCGGTTCGCCGCGGGGCGGCGGAGGCGTTCTCGGCAGGTGCGCCGGCCGCCTGCTCCATTGGGGGAATGCCCGCCCGCACACGTTCGAAGACCGCTTCGCGGTGATACCACCTCTGGGTATGCGCCGAGCGTGCGCACCAGCTCGCGCGCGGCAGTCGTCCCCCTTCCGGCGCTGGTCACGGGAGGGGCGGGAGGCGGTGACGGCCAAGTGCGGAACCGGTCCGGCGGGGAGCGCGAGCGTTCCCCCGACGCCCACGGGAACCGGCCCCGGCGGCCCCGGGGCACCGCGCGGCGTACCGCCCGCGGGGTCCGGGCCCTGGGCGTGCGCCGGGCGAGGGGAGGTGCGCCGGACCGCGGCCCGGGGGAGGGCGCCGAGGTCTCGCCGACACTACGGGTGGTGGCCGGGTACGCCTGGCGCCTGATCATTGTGGGGGCGGCCGCCTACGCGATCTTCGCGGCGCTGGGCCGCTTCCATCTGGTGACGCTGGCCGTCTTCCTGGCCCTGGTGCTGACCGCCCTCCTGGAGCCGGCGGTCAGTCTGCTGAGCCGCTGGATGCCACGCTCGGCGGCGGTCGCGCTCGGCCTCGTGGTCGGCATCCTGCTGCTCTTCACCGTGCTCAGCCTGATCGGGGCGACCGTCGCCGGTGAGTGGGACGGACTGCGCCGGGAGTTCGTCGGCGGCGTGCAGCGCATCGAGCGCTGGCTCGAAGGGCCGCCGGTCCATCTGCGTCCGGGGACGCTCTCCGATCTCCAGGCCCGGATCTCGCGCTTCGTGACCAGCCATCGCGCCACCCTGATCAGCACCGCACTCAGCGGCGTCGGCCAGGTCGTGGCCGTCCTGACCGTGGGAGTACTGGCACTCTTCTGCTCGATTTTCTTTCTGCATTCGGGCGACCGGATGTGGGAATGGTTCGGCGGCCAGCTGCCGGTGGGCGGGCGGCATCCCGTGCATGCCGCCGGGTGCGCGGCATGGATCACCTTCACCGGCTACACCCGGGGCATCGTGGTGGTGGCCGCCATCAACGCCGTTCTCGTAGGAGCGGGACTCTTCGCGCTGGGGATTCCCCTCGCCCTTCCCCTGGCGGTGCTGGAATTCTTCGCCGCGTTCATCCCGCTGGTGGGCTCGCCCGTGGCACTGGCCATCGCCGCCGTGGTGGCGCTGGCCGCGAAGGGACCGGTGGTGGCCGCCGTCGTCGTGCTGCTGATCGTGGTCATCGGACAGATCGAAGGCCATGTGCTGCACCCCCTCGTGATGAGCAAGGCGGTCCGGCTGCACCCGGTGGTGGTGGCCCTCACCGTCATCTGCGGCAGCGTCACCGCGGGAGTGCTCGGCGCGGTGGTCGCCGTCCCGATGGTCTCGGTGGCCTGGTCCGTCTACGGCGTCCTGCGGAGGCCACCCGCCCCGGTCTCCCCGGGGCGCTGAACGGGGATCCGCTCCCCGGGTGAGGCGAGCGCCGGGCCCGGGACGCTCCCCGGGCGGGCCAGGCCGCGGTGCCGCGCGCGGGCGTCCACCTGGACGAAGGCGCGGGCGACCGCGGACAGCCGGGCCACTTCCTTCGCGAAGTCGTCGTGCGGGGTGTGGGGGAACGAGGCCGACGACGCGGGCGGTGCCGGCGGGCCGCTCCGCCTCGCCTGCAAGGCGGTGTGGAGCAGCAGCGCCTCACCCGTCGGCGAGCCGGGCTCGACCGTCAGGCGCAGCGCCTCGGCCCGGCGGCGCACGGCGTCGGTATCGGCGTACGGACGCAGGGCGAGTTGTCCGTCGCGGATCTCGATGACGGCGCGGTAGAGGCAGTAGCCGATGTCGCGCGGCGGCAGTGGACCGCGGCGGCGGAACGGCGGCGGGTCCAGGGTGATGGCGGGTACCGCTTCGGACACCGCGTGCCACAGCGGACGCAGCCGACGGTGGGCCCGGTACTGCGCCGGCCACCGGTACGCGGCGGACAGGTGGACACCCCAGGCCGGCAGCGTCCAGCCGATGATCTGGAGGAGCGAGCCGACATCACCGGAGAGCCAGCCGACCGGGTCGAACGCGTCCATGTCCAGGCCGAGGCCGCGGCCGGTCAGGGTGGTGAGGCGACAGCCGCAGTAGAGCAGGACCAGCGAGGCGCCGAGGCTCATGACGATCATCCCGCGCCGCAGCCAGGAGCGTTGGGCGAGCCCCACGAAGCGCAGCGAGAGCCGGAGCGCCTCGATCTGCCCGATGGCGCAGAGGGAGACGTACAGGCCCATGTGGATGGCGTAGTGCGGTTCCGTCTGGTACATGACGGAGACGGTCTGGGCGCTCCCGTAGTGCTTCAGGGGATCGAGCAGGAAGAAGACCGTGACCACCACGATCAGCGCGGCACTGCACACCTGTATCCGGCGACGGGACTCGGCGTGCGCCCTGTCCGGCGGGTCTGCCCAGTGGACCAGGGCCACCTGCTGGGCGGCGGTCAGCACGATCACCGCGGCCTGGGACAGGACGGTGGTGATGTTCGGGTAGCGCAGGACGCCCGAGAGGACGGTGCGGAAGGGTTCGAGGTCGACGAGGAAGCTGAGGGCGGACGTGAGGAAGTAGACGCAGAGGGCCACCAGCGCGGGGTCATTGCCCGTGCGCCGTGCGGCCGGAAGCTTGTAGCAGAACGCCATCAGCGCGCTGACGCCGGTGATCCAGGCGACGACGGTGAAGAGCATGCGTCAGACCGGGCCCCGGCCGGTACGGCCGAGGGAGTGTTCAAGGCGCGCGAGGAGGCCGGCGGCCTCCGGGGCCGTGCGCTCCGGCCGCACCGGTGGTCTGCGCGAGGCGGCCATCAACAACAGCGAGGCCATGGTCTCCGCCTCACGCTCCTGATGGTCGGCGTAGGTGGAGCGCGCCAGCGTGCGACGGACCAGCGACGGGTCGAGGTCGGGGAAGAGCCGGTACAGATCGGAGGGATCGCCGTCCAGATGTGAGCCGTGGTGGTCGTGGACGATATGCGCGAGTTCATGGGCGACGATGTGGTGCTGATGAAGGCGGGTGGTGCGGCTCTCGTACGCGATGACGTCCGCGGTGGCGGTGGCGAGCCAGAGCCCGTAGAGACTGCCCGCGCCGAGCTCCAGCGGAGTGAGCACGATCGGGCGGCCACGGCGCTCGCCCAGTCGTTCCGCCACCATGGGAATGGTGAATTCCGGCGGTAGGCCCAAGTCGTCGATGAAGTCCTGGCAGGCGTGGCGCTGGCGTTTCAGGTGCCGTGCTGAAAGGGCGCCGACGCGCTTGGCTGAAGGGCGCATGCTCACCGTTCCTCGCGCTGTCCGGGGTCGCTCTGGCGGCTCGTGCACAAGCTGAGGCGCGGAGGTCTACGGAGCACCGGTGCCCGGTGCGCGCTCGCGCGCCGCATCCGGGTCCCGGGGCAGGCCCTCCAGTTCGCGCACCCGCTCGATCACCTCACGGATGGACTCCAGGCTCGCCGGCGAGAGACCGGCCGCCCGCAGCGCCACGGAGTGCACCCCGCTGTCGTGCAGCGCGGTCAGCAGTCCGAGCTGCGCGTCGACCTGCGCGGTGACCTGGTCGTCGAAGAAGTAGGCCGGCGGCACACCGAAGAGCTTCGCGAGCGCCTCGAGATGCCGGAGCGTGGGATTGTCCCGCTGCCCTCGGCGCAGCAGCCAGATGTAGCTGCCGGAGATCGGTACTCCCGATGCGGTCAGGAGCCGCGCCGCTTCCTCGCTGTTGTACGGGCCGCGCCCCGTCGGCGAGACCGTCTCGAAGAGGTGGTTGAGCTTGTCGGCGAGCGAGCGGCCGCCCGGCGTACTCGACTTGTCCACGTGTGGCCTCCCGTTCCGGGCATCAATCTAACGCCACCGCGCACTCCTGGTCGAACGCCGTCTCGGCTGAACGCCCAGGCACAGACGCTGCGTTGACACCTCGTACATGGCTGCCTAGCGTGGCAGCCTTGTGTGATCTCGACTCATGTTGGATCGATCCCCCTGGCGACCCTTCACCAGTCGGGCACCGGACCCGTCCGCGGGCCGGGGTGCCCGCGCTCCGTTCGCCGCTGCCCGGACCCGGCCGGACCGTGGTGCCGGCCGGGCGTGGACCGGAGTGGCAGGAAGCGGGGTCGGCCGCGGCAAGAGGACAAGACGAAAGGGTGTGACGGCAGTTGGAGCGGTTACCAGTCGCGGCGGACGGTGCCGGGCACGAGGCGGGCGGCTGCGGCCGCGACGGGGGAGCGGCGGGCCTACAGGGGCACCGGACCTGGGAGGGGCAGGAGCCCACCCTGGTCGCCCTCGCGCTGCTGCGACCGTCCGACTCGCCCAGGACGGCCGGCGAGGACTCCCGGCATGTACAGGTGCTGGCCGAGTCGGAGACGCCCCTGCCGCCGATCGTCG
The DNA here is from genome assembly GCF_042724075.1 of Streptomyces sp. NPDC127097. Taxonomy (NCBI): domain Bacteria; kingdom Bacillati; phylum Actinomycetota; class Actinomycetes; order Kitasatosporales; family Streptomycetaceae; genus Streptomyces; species Streptomyces sp. NPDC127097. Next base: position 50,117 of record NZ_JBHXFI010000002.1, read on the forward strand.
TCCACCGGCCCACGATGCGGGTGATCGACGGGATGCACCGGCTGCGGGTCGCCGAACTGCGCGGTGAGACGCACGCCAAGGTCCTGTTCTTCGACGGAAGCGAGCCGGACGCCTTCGTCCTCGCCGTACGGCTCAACGCCACCCATGGCCTCCCGCTCTCGCGCGCCGACCGGGCGCAGGCCGCCGACCGCGTGATCCGCAGCCACCCCCAGTGGTCGGACCGGCTCATCGCCGCGGCCACCGGACTCGGCACGCGCACGGTCAGCGCGATCCGGAAGCGTTCAACTGAGAACGGGCGGCAGTTGAACACCCGGATCGGGCGCGACGGGCGTTCCCGGCCCCTGAGCGCGGCCGAGGGGCGGCGCCGGGCCGGCGAACTGATGGCCCGTCGGCCCGAGGCATCGCTGCGCGAGATCTCCGAGGCGGCCGGCATCGCCCTGGCCACCACCCGCGACGTCCGCGAACGCCTCCGTCTCGGCCAGGATCCCGTCCCGCCCAAGCTGCGGGCGGCGGAACTGAAGCAGACGAGTCCGGCCGGCACGGGAGCGGGCGGGGGCCGGAAGGGCGGGGCGGTCACGGTGCGCACCGCGGAGCCGGCGGCGGAGCCGGCGACGGCGCCCCGGTCCGGGACGCATCCCGCCCTCGACATCCTGCGCCGGGACCCCTCGCTGCGGTTCACGGAGGTGGGCCGGCGGCTGATGTTCCTGCTGAGCCTGCACTCCATCAACGCGCCGGAGTGGCAGCGGCTGGTGGACGCCGTCCCCGCCCACTGTTCGCGTTCGGTGGCGCAGGTGGCGCGCCAGTGCGCGGAGGAGTGGCTGTGGTTCGCGGACCGGATCGAGAACAACGGGCGGATGGCGGGCTGACCCGGGCGGCGGGCCGGCCGGCCCGGGAACGGCGGGGAAACACCAAGACGGAGGAGTTTTCGGTGCACAGCAGGGTGGGGAAGTCGGCGGCGACCTGCCGCTTGAAGTGCGGACAGGCGTGTGCGGGGCAGGCGCCCAACACGTCGGGCAATGTCTACTTCGGGGAGGTGCTGCGGCAGGTGGTCTCCCGCCGGTGGTCCCTGAAAGCGGGCACCGTGACGGCCGGGGCGCTGGCTGCCGCCCCGCTGACCGGGACGCCGCGTGCGGCCGCCGCCGGACCGGAGGCCGCCGGACCGGCGGCGGAGGGCCCGGCGGCCGAGGGCACGGCCTTCACCCCGGTGCCGACCGACACCGGGGACCGGGTGGTCGTCCCCGAGGGGTACCGGCACGAGGTCCTCATCCGCTGGGGCGACCCCGTCCTGCGGGACGCCCCGCCCTTCGACTTCGACCGGCAGACCGCGGCCGCCCAGGCCCGCCAGTTCGGCGTCAACAACGACTTCTGCGCACTGCTGCCGCTGCGCGGACACGACCGGTGGCTCATGGTCAGCAATCACGAGTACGCCAGTGAGCCGCTGATGTTCGGCCACTGGGACCCGGACCGGCCCACCGAGGAGCAGGTCCGCACGGCCTGGGAGGCCCACGGACTCTCGGTGGTCCTGCTGGAGCGGGCGCCCGGCGAGGCGGTGCCGCGGGTGCGGACCGATGCGCGCTGGAACCGCCGGATCACCCTCACCACCCCCTGCGAGGTGCGTGGTCCGGCCGCGGGCTCCCGCTATCTGCGTACCTCCGCCGATCCGGAGGGCGTACGGGTCCTGGGCACGATGGCCAACTGCTCGGGGGGAAAGACCCCATGGGGCACCGTGCTGTCGGGGGAGGAGAACGTCCATGTGCCGTTCGCGCACGCCGATGCCGCCCCCACCGCGCAGGAGCGGGCGGCGCTGCGCCGCTACGGCTTCGCGCCGGGACCGTCGCTGCGCAAATGGGAGCGCCACGACCGGCGGTTCGACCTCGGGCGGGAGCCCAACGAGGCCAACCGCTTCGGCTGGATCGTGGAGATCGACCCCTACGACCCGCACTCGACACCCGTCAAACACACCGCGCTGGGGCGTTTCAAGCACGAGGCGGCCAATATCGTCGTCGCGCCCGACGGCCGGGTGACGGCTTACATGGGCGACGACGAACGCTTCGAGTACCTCTACAAGTTCGTCTCCGACCGCCGGATGCGGACCGGCGGTTCGGCGGCGGACCGGGAGCACAACACGACCCTGCTGGATTCCGGCACGCTCTACGCGGCACGGTTCAGCGGCGACAGCCCGGCGGGAGAGACCGACGGTTCCGGACGGCTGCCGGCGGACGGCGAGTTCGACGGGTCGGGGCGCTGGCTGCCGCTCGCCCACAACAGCCGCAGCTTCGTCGACGGCATGACCGCCGAGGAGGTGTACGTCTTCACCCGGCAGGCCGCGGACCGGGCCGGTGCCACCGCCATGGACCGCCCGGAGGACGTCCAGCCGCACCCGGAGACCGGCCGGGTCTACGCCGCACTCACCAACAACGACTACCGGGGCGCGGCCGGTGCGCCCGCCCCGGACGAGGCCAACCCGCGCGCCACCAACCGCGACGGCCACGTCCTGGAGCTGGAGGAACACGGCGGTGACGCGACCGCCGAGCGGTTCCGCTGGCGGCTGATGCTGGTGTGCGGCGACCCGGCCGCGCCCGGCACGTACTACGCCGGATACGACAAGAGCAGGGTCAGCGCCCTCTCCTGCCCGGACAACATCGCCTTCGACCGGCACGGCAACCTCTGGCTGACGACGGACAACTCCGGGCGTCTGGGCAACGACGGGCTCTACGTGGTGCCCACCGAGGGGCCGGAACGCGGCAGGGTGAAGCGCTTCATGACGATCCCCGTCGGGGCCGAGGCATGCGGGCCGGTGATCGAGGACGACTTCGTGCTGCTGTCCGTGCAGCACCCCGGCGAGGTGGAGGGCGCCGACGCGCAGCACCCCGCCTCGCACTGGCCGGACGGCGGAACCAGCCGGCCCCGGGCCGCGGTCGTGGCCGTATGGCGTCCGGACGGCGGCGGCATAGGAATGTCCGGGCCTTCCGGGGCGTAACACATACGGTTCAGGAATCCTGGCCTGCGGTTTTCGGGGTGCATTCTTTCTTCCTTCCCCTGGGCAAAGCGCGGCGCATATAGTCCCCCTCGTGCAATATCCGGGTCCCCTTGGGGCGGTACGGAGTATTCGCCCCGGACGTAGGCAGGTGGCGTGCAGCAATCCGTCAATTTCTCTCCGGCAGCGGATTTCTACGACAAGACGCGAGGAGGTGAACAGCGTGGGCGCCGTATCGCTCCGGCAATTGCGGAACGCACGGACCCCGGCAAGCTCCTCCTCGACGCGGGGATGGGCACCGGTGTGGTGGCCCTCGCTCTGAAGGAAAGTGGCCGCTCCGTCGTGGGGATCGATCTCTCCCACGCGATGCTCACCAAAGCGGTCGCCCGGATCGGGCCCGCGGTGGCCAACGCCTCGCTCACCCAACTCCCCTTCGGCGACGTGAGCTTCGACCAGGCGTACAGCGTCTGGGTGCTGCATGTCGTCGGGGACCAGCGCCGGGGCCTCGCCGAGGTCGCCCGGGTGCTCCGGCCGGGCGGGCGCTATGTCGTCGTCCCCGGCATGATCCTCTTCGACGACCAGCCGGTCAGCCGCATCATGGAGGAGATCCAGCGGCGCACCTCCGAGGCCGACGACCGGGCCGAGCGGATCGTCCCGATCGCCGAGCAGGTGGGCCTGAAGGCCGTGGAGATCGGCGAGCTGGAGGCGGCGGTGCACGAGCACACCCCCGCCCAGATCGCCGACGGTCTCGAACAGCGCATGCTCTTCCACCTCTGGGCGGTGGACGACGCGGTCTTCGACGAGAAGGTGGCACCCCTGGTGCGGGAGCTGCGGGCGCTGCCCGAGCCGGATGCCCCGGTCGTCCGCCGCACCCGCCGGCAGATCGTCGTCTTCGAGAAGCAGGGGTGACCATGGCCGCGGACGAACCCCTCGATCTCGCGGCCGAGCTGGCCGGCACCGGACTGATCGCGATGATCACCGAACCGGATGCGCCCGGTGTCCCGGACGTGGTGCGGGAGTTGGGCGCCGCCGGGCTGCGCGCGGTGGAGCTCACCCTCACCACCCCCACGGCGCTGGACGCCGTGACCCGCGCCGTCGCCACCGGTGCCACCCTCGTGGGGGCCGGCACCGTGCGCGACCGCGCCACCGCCCGGGCGGCGGTGGAGGCCGGTGCCCACTATCTGCTGACCCCGGGAGTCCTCCCCGAAGTCCTCGACGAGGCCGGGCGGCTGGGCGTACCCGTGGTCTGCGGGGCCTTCACCACCACCGAGGTCATGGACGCCTGGCGACTGGGCGCCGCGCTGGTCAAGCTCTTTCCGGCCCGGCTCGGCGGACCCGCGTACACCGCCTCGCTGTGCATGGCCTTCCCCGACATCCCGATCGTGCCCACGGGCGGGATCACCGCGGCCGACCTGCCCGACCACTTCCGGGCGGGCGCCCACGCGGCCGCGCTGGGCCGGCCGCTGATCGGTGACGCCCTGCACGGCGGGGACCTGGCCGAGGTGCGGCCCCGTACCGCCGAACTGCTGGCTGCCGTCAGGGCGGTACGCGCCCGCTGACCGCGCGGTACGCGCCCGGCGCCGCGCGACCGGCCGGCCGAGCGCGCCCCGCCCGTCGCCACCGCCTGCTCTCAATTTCTCCGAGAGAGGAATTCCCGTGTTACTGGACCGTTCGTTCGAGCTTGCCCGGAAAGCCGAAAGAATCGATGCGCTGGCCGCCAAGCGAAAGAATGTCATCGCCTCCGACCAGATGATTGAGGGGGAGTACCCCATATTCGTCGACCGGACCAGCGGCGCATACTTCTGGGACGTCGACGGAAACCGCTATCTCGATTTCTTCCTGTCGTACGGGACCGTCGTACTGGGCCACGCCGACCGCGATGTCGACGACCAGGTCATCGCCGAGATCCGGAAAGGCTTCGCCACCGGGCTGAGCAAGCCCGTGCAGACCGAACTCGTCAGCGAACTCCTGGAGGTGATCCCGGGCGCCGAAATGGCGATGCTGATGAAGACCGGCTCCGATGCCACCGGCGCCGCGGTGCGTCTGTCGCGCTCCTTCACCGGCCGCGACCGCGTCGCCCGCTTCGGCTACAACGGCTGGCACGACTGGTGCGCCCAGTGGGACCACGGCATCCCCCGTGCCACCCGCGACCTCGTGCACACCTTCGCCTACAACGATCTCGACTCGCTGCGCGCGCTGTTCGAGCGGCACCCGGGTGAGATCGCCTGCGTCGTCATGATGCCCTTCGAAGTGGAGCCGCCGGCCCCCGGCTTCCTCGAAGGCGTACGGGAGCTGACGCGCGCGCACGGCGCCCTGCTGGTCCTGGACGAGATGCGTTCGGGCTTCCGGATGGCCGTCGGCGGCGCCCAGGAGTACTTCGGGGTCACCGCGGACCTGGCCACCTTCAGCAAGGCGTTCGCCAACGGCTATGCGATCTCCGCGCTGACCGGCCGCGCGGATGTACTGCGCCGCCTGGACCACGTCCACATCTCCTCGACCTTCTACGCCAACTCCGACGCCATGGCCGCCGCGCTGGCGACCCTGCGGAAGTTGCGCTCGGGGCCGTACCTGGAGCGCATCCACACCCTGGGCAGCCGCCTCCAGGACGGGCTGCGCGAACTCACCGAGAAGTACGCCGCGCCGGTCGAGGTCGTCGGCCATCCGCCCATGCCCTTCCTCGACTTCCGGCTCGGCAGCGCGGAGGAGAACCAGGCGGCCAAGCGGTCCTTCTACACCGAGACCATCCGGGCCGGGGTGTTCTTCCACCCCAATCACCACTGGTTCGTGTGCGCCGCCACCACCGAGGAGGACATCGACACCGCGATCGAGGCGGCGCGCGGCGGGTTCGAGGCGCTGGTTCGGGACGGCTACGCGGGTGTTGCCCGCGCCGGGGAGGCCGCGCGATGACCGCCACCGGGGAGTGGGGGCTGCGGCACCCGCGGACGGTGACCGAGGAGCACTGGGCGGCCGAACAGGAGGTGATCGGTCCCGGACTTCAGGCCGTGATGCTCTGGTCCAGGCTGTGTGTGGAGCGTGCGGACGGTGCGACGCTGACCGATGTCGACGGCAACCGCGTCATCGACTTCCAGGGCGCCGGCGGGGTCAATTCGATCGGGCACGCCGAGCCGCGGTTCGTCGCCGCGATGGGGGCCCAGCTCGCGGTGTCCACGGCCGGCGCCTTCGGCTCACCCGCCCGCCTGGAGATGACCCGCGTCCTGAAGGACTTCCTGCCGCCCGAACTGGACACCGTCCAGCTCTACAGCGGTGGCACCGAGGCCGTCGAGGCGGCGCTGCGGCTCGCCAAGTCCGTCACCGGCAAACACGAATTCCTGTCCTTCTGGGGCGGCTTCCACGGCAAGACCATGGGCAGCCTGGCCCTGACCGCCGGAGCCCGGACGGGCCTGGGCCCGCTGCCGCCCGGCTACTTCTCCGCGCCGTACGCCAACTGCTACCGCTGCCCGTTCAAGCTGAAGGCGCCCGAGTGCGGCTTCGCCTGCGTCGAGCACGCGCGGGACGTCATCAAGGAGAACAGCACGGGGGCGATGGCGGCCATCGTCGTGGAGCCCGTCCAGGGCCGGTCGGGGAACGTCGTGCCGCCGCCGGGCTATCTCGGCGCACTGGCCTCCGTGGCCGAGGAGTTCGACGCCCTGCTGATCGCCGACGAGATGATGACCGGCTTCGGCCGGACCGGCGCCGCCTTCGCCTACCAGCACGAGGACGTCACCCCGGACGTGCTCACCGTCGGCAAGGGCATGGGCGGCGGCTACCCCGTCACCGGTGTCATCGCCGCGGCATCGACCATGGCGGCGGCACCGTTCTCCGACCCCAGCGCCAGTTCCTCCAGCTTCGGTGCCTTCCCGATGGCCTGCCGGGCGGTGGCCGCCACCACGGAGATCCTCACCTCCGACAAGCTCGTCGAGCACACCGCCGACCTCGGCGAACGGCTGCTGACCGAACTGCGCGGCCTGGTGGCCGACGCCCCCCTCGTCGGGGACGTCCGCGGCCTGGGCCTGGCCATCGGCATCGAGCTGGTGACGGACAAGGAGACCAAGGCGCCCGCCCCCAAATCCCTGGTACGGGATGTCTATCTGGCGCTGCTGCGGGCCGGGGTCCTGGTGATGCTCGGCGGCAACAGCCTGCGCCTCTACCCGCCGCTGAACGCCGACCCGGAGCAGACCATGACGGCCGTGGAGATCATCCGCGACACCCTCACCCGCTTCCCGGACGTGCCATGAGCCGCGCACTCGACCGGACCGGCCTGGACCGGCACCGCGCGGCGGCGACGGAGGCCGCCACCCGCGCGGCCGCGGAGCTGCTGCGCCGCCGCACCGCTCCCGGTGACGTCCGCGTCAAGGCCGGGGACGGGCTGGTGAGCGAGGCCGACACGGCGGCCGAGCGGGCGGTGCTGGAGGTGCTGCGGGAGCACACACCGGAGTGCGGGGTGCTCTCCGAGGAGGCCGGGGTCCTGCCCGGACCCGGCCCCCGGTGGATCGTCGACCCGCTCGACGGCACCACCAACTACCTGCGCGGTCTGCCCGACTACGCCGTCGCCCTCGCGCTGGCCGAGGGCGACCGCCTGCTGCTGTGCGTCATCCACTTCCCGGAGACCGGCACCGTCTTCACGGCCGTCGCCGGGGACGGCGCGTACCGCGACGGGGTGCGACTGCGCCCCGCCGGGCCGCCCCCGGGCCGTCCGCTGGTCGGCACCGGCTTCGGAACCGAGGGGGTGGTCCGCGAGGAGCAGTGCTCGGTCGCCGACCGCCTGCTGCGCGCCGGGTTCGAGATCCGTGAGCCCGGCAGCGCCTCCACGGGGCTGTGCCGGGTCGCCTGCGGGGCCTACGACGGGTACCTCGAATTCGGCATCGGCCCCTGGGACGCCGCTCCCGGCGCACTGCTGGTGACGGAGGCCGGCGGCACGGTCAGCGGCTGGGGCGGCGGGCCGTTCGCCGTGGACGAGGGGCATCTGGTCGCGGCGGCACCGGCATTCCACGACAGCTTGGTGACGGCCGGCGGGCCCTGCCCGCCCGCCGTCCGACAGAAGGAGACGGCATGAAAGTGGCGATCGTCGGATTCGGCACCGCGGGCGGGGCCCGGCTCAGCGGATACCGCTCGGTGCCCGGCGTCGATGTGGCCGCGATAGTCGAGCCCGCCCCCGAGCGGCGGCAGGCGGCGGCCGAACAGCTGCCCTACGGGCGGGTGCGGGCGTCCCTGGACGACCTCCTCGCCGAGGGTGGCGTCGACGTGGTGGACGTCTGCACCCCGCCCGCCTACCACGTGCCCCTGGCCCACCGGGCACTGACGGCCGGCTGTCATGTGATCTGCGAAAAGCCGGTCGCGGTCAGCCTCGCGGACGCACAGGGGCTGATCGGGACGGCGCGGAGCCACGAGCGGCTGCTGTATCCGTCGCACAACTACGGCACCTCGCCCATGATGCGTCTGCTGCGGCAGGCCGTGGACGGCGGCATCGGACGCCTGGAGTCGGCCCGCTTCCAGATCCTGCGCGACCGGCACGCGCGCGGGGTGCGCGGCTTTAGGCCCGACTGGCGGCGCTCCAGGGAACTGGCGGGTGGGGGCATCCTCCTCGACCACGGCACGCACTGCGTCTACATGGCCCTGCGCCTGTTCGGCGAGCTGCCCGCCAAGATCTCCTGCACGGTGGGCCGGCCCGCGGGGGCGGCGGACGCGGTCGACGAAGAGGCCGCCGTCCGCATGGACTTCGGCTCCGCGGTGTGCGACATCGAACTGAGCTGGCGGGCCGGGCTGCGGGCCAACCACTACTCGGTCACCGGCACGGACGGCTTCCTGCGGATCGACGACGACCGGGTCACCGCCGACGGGCCCGACGGGCCCCGGGCCCGGGACCTGGCCTCACCCAGCCGTGACCAGGCCCATCTCGACTGGTTCCCGCCGATGTTCGCCGACTTCCGGCAGACGCTGGCGGATCCCGGGCACTGGCACGTACCCGCCGACGAGATCGCCGGGACCGCACGGGTCATCGAGACGGCGTACCGCTCGGCCGCGGCCGGGGGCGCACCCCTGGCGCTGGTCGGCGACGCTCACCTGCCGGGTGTGCACACCGCTTCTCCCGTGTGAGGACGGCCGGACGGGCGCCGGACCGCCCGCCCGGTCCGGGGCGGCGCACCGGCCGCCCCGGACCGCGGGAGCTATCCCGCGTCGGCCCTCGTGCCCCCGTCCAGTGCCCGGGAGAGCAGATCCCGTTCCTCGACCAGGTTGTCGTAGGTCGTCGCGCGTTCATGGGAGGCGAAGTAGTGGCAGATCACCCGGTCGTCGATGCGCGGCAGCCACTCCAGCCGGCCGGAGCGGTAGGGCTCGCCCAGTCCCGCCACCCGGTCCTCGCCCGCCCGTCCGCCGAGCAGCGAGTACGACATCTGCGTCACATAGCGCGGGGCGAACCGGATCTCCGGAGGCAGCCGGGTGAGCATCTCCTCCAGGTAGGCCGGGTCGAAGAACCCGGCCACGTCGGCGCAGGCGAAGCCGCAGCACATGTACGGCACGTACGGCACCCCGGGGAGCCGGTCGGCTATCCAGTGCACGCCCTGCGGCTCCCAGCCCTCCTCGGGCGAGTAGAGGAACGTGGCCCGCTCCGTCGACGGCGCCCCGGCCCAGTGCACCAGCCGGTCGGGACGGGCGAGGAACACCACGTCGCTGTCCATGCTCACCACCGAGCGGCTCCGGCTGAGCAGGAAGTAGTCGACGAGCTGGAGGATGCGCACATTGCCCCGGCGGACGGCCGCGAGCTGCGGATAGCCGGCGAGCAGCGGCTCGATCCGCTCGTCCGCCTCCCGGCGTCCGATGACCCGCAGCCCCGGCACATGCCGCAGCAGCCGGGACCGGTCGCGCGCGGTGAGCGTGCCGTCGTCGTGCACCACCGGGCTGACCTCGGGCCAGTGCAGGGCGAGGGACTTGGCCGCGAAGAGATAGAGCGGCACATGGTCGGAGGAGACCAGGGTGTGCACCTCCGTGTCGCTGCCACCGGTGAACGAGGCCGCGGGGGCGGTCAGCAGCTGACGAGTGAGCGCGGCGGCGGCCCGGTCGTCAACGGCCGGTCCGCCGGCGGGCGTGAGGGCGTGGTGCTGGCTCATGTGGCTCTCCCTAACAGAAGGAGGGAAGCAGTGGATATCGCGACAGAGTATGACGAATCGCCGTTACGGCAAGGGGAGTTGAGGCCGCTCTTCTTCACCTCGCACGAAACCGCGGTGGTGCGGGAGGCGACCGCCCGGCTGATCCCCGGCCCCCGTGACGACCCGGCCGAGGCGTCCCCGGGCGCCCGCGAAGCGGACGTGGTGAGGTACATCGACCGGCTGCTCGGCGCGTTCACGGCCGACCCGCCGCTGATCTACCCGGCCCCGGCCGGGCAGGGCGGTTTCCTGCCGCTGACCCCGGCCCAGCGGGTGGGCTGGCGGCGCCGGATCGACGCGCTCCAGCAGGTCTACCGCGAGGGCACCGCGCTGCTGGACCGGCTGGCCGGCGGCGACTTCACCGCCGTCCCGGCCACCGAGCGCGACACGGTGCTCGGTGACCCGCAGTTGCGGGAGTTCCGCGGGGTGCTCTTCGACCACGCGATCCAGGGCTTGTACGCGGCGCCCGTCTACGGCGACGCCACGGCGCGGCATCCGGGCGGGACGGCCCCGCACACCGCCCTCGGGATGCCCGGCGGCAGCCGGTCGGTCGCCGCGGACGGACCGACCGCCGCGCTCGCCGGCCGGTTCGAGGAGGCCGTACGGCAACTGGTGGCGGGGGTGCTGGATGAGTGAGCGGGCCGTCGTGGTCGGCAGCGGGCCCGGCGGATCGGTGGCGGCCATGGTGCTGGCCGAGGCGGGCTGGGACGTCCTGGTGCTGGAGCGCGGCCCCAACCACTTCGCCGACCTCTCCGCCGCCGCCCCGGACCACCACTTCTCCCCGGACGAGATCCTGGGCCCGCTGCGCCGCTTCGAGTTCCCGGACGCCCTGGCGGAGCCCCGCAGCTACCGCGACCGGGCGCTTCCGGGCGCGGAGCACACCGGCTTCGTCAATGCGCTGCCCGCGGCGGTCGGCGGCGGCACCGTCCACTGGGACGCCAAGACACCCCGCTACTGGGACATCGACTTCGCCAAGCGCTCGCTGCTCGGCCCCGTCGAGGGCGCCGACATCACCGACTGGCCCTTCGGCTACCCGGACCTGGCCCCGTACTACGACGAGGTGGAGACGCTGCTCGGCGTACAGGGCGACGCCACGCAACTGCCCGCCGACCTCACCCTGCGGCACGCCCCGCGCGACACCGCCTTCCCGATGCCGCCCGGCCCTCCGCAGAGCTCGTCGCTGCGGATCGCCGAGACCGCCAAACGCCTCGGGCTGCGGCCCTACCCGATGCCGATGGCCGCCAACTCCCGCCCCTACGACGACAGACCGGCCTGCACCGACTGCGGCGCCTGCTGCGGATACGGCTGCGTCACCCTCGCGCGGGGGAGCGCGCTCACCCCGCTGCGGCGGGCGGTCCGGGCCGGCGCCGAGGTCCGGCCGCTGAGCACCGCGGTCCGGGTGACCCACCGCGGCCGACGGGCCCGCACCGTCGAATACCTCGACTGCACCGGACCGGAACCGGCCCGCCGGAGCGCCCCCGCGGACCTGGTGGTGCTCGCCGGCTCCGCCGTGGAGACCTGCCGGCTGGCGCTGCTCTCCCAACTCCCCGATCCACACGGTCTGATCGGCCGCCATCTGATGTTCCACTGGTACTCCGTCGGCTACGGGCTCTTTCTCCACGAGCGGGTGCACAGCCCCCGCAACCGCAACATCACCCATGCCCTCGACGACTTCGCCGACCCCGGCCACCCGGGCGCACGGGACGCCGCACGGGAGGCCGGACTGGTCCACCTGAGGGGCGGCGTCGTCGAACTGGGCTCGGCACCGCCCGGACGCATCGAGGAGGCGATGCTCTACCGCCGGCTGCTGCCGCGGCTCACCGGCGCCGGATTCGGGCGCGACTTCAAACGCCTGCTGCGGGAGAGCCCGCTGCGCGAGCGGCTGCTGGGCGTCCAGATGCACGGCGAGGACCTGCCGCAGCGCTCCAACACCGTGGCCCTCGACCCCCGGCTGCGGGACTGGCTGGGCGTGCCGGTCCCACGGATCTCCTACGCCCCGCACCGGCACGAGCTGGCCGCCCAGTCCTTCTATCTGCCGCGGCTGGCCGCGCTGTTGCGCGCCACCGGCGCCGACGAGGTCGCCGCCCTGCCGGAGACACGCTCCCTGGCCTTTCCGGACGGTCCCGGGGCCGTACCGGGCAACTTCCACACCCTGGGCGGCATGCGGATGGGCGCCGATGCCCGGACGAGCGTCACCGACGGCACCGGACGGCTGCACCGCATGGACAACGTCCTCGTCGCCGACGGGAGCCTGTTCCCCACCGCGGGCGCCCACAACCCCACCCTCACGATCATGGCCACCGTGCTGCGCAACACAAGGAGCGTGTGATGAGCGAGCTGACCGAGGACGCCTTACGAGTTCCGGGGCCGGCCGGCACCTACGCCTTCGACCCGCGGACCGCGCTGGGCTGGAAGGACATCGGACTGGACGGGCTGGGCTGCTTTCTGCGCTCCGTCGAATCCGTGCTGCTGCACGCGGGATACGACGCCGGCCAGGTGGCCAGGGGGCTCTCCCGTCCGCTGGACCTGGTACGCCGCGGAGAGTGGTACGGACCGGAGAGCGACTACCCGGCGTGCCGACTGCGCTGGGTGGACGAGGAACAGGGCGCCGACGCCTGGCCGGTGATCGAGCGGACGCTCGCCGACGGCCGCCCGGTGGTCCTGATGTACGACGGTTTCCATTGGCCCGGCGACCCCTACGAGGGCGCGCACCACTACCACCACCACATGGTCCTCGCACACCGCCTCGACGCGGACGGGCTGCATCTGCTCGACACCGACGCCCCCGCCGACGAGGGCTACGCCCGCCGGCTGCCGGTCACCGACGGTCTCGTCGCCGCATGCAGCCGCTACGCCCTCGTCGACCACATCGCCCCGCCCGCCCGAGGACGCGGCGCACTGGAGCTGGCCGAGGACGTCATCGCCGCGTCCGTGCGCCCCCTCGCCGAGGACCTCGCGGAACTCCGGGCCTTCCACCGGGACGTGTGGTCCGGAGCGCGGCTGCCGCTGCTGGCGGCCAAGGGCCTGGACGTGATGGTGCTCGGGGACATCCAGCCGCAGCTGTTCCTCCTCGGGCACGCGCTGGACGGCTCCGGGGACACCCGGGTGCAGACGGTGGCCGACGCCCTGCTCGCCGCCGCCCGGCGCGCCCAGAAGCTCGGACTGCTGGTGATGGGACTGCACCGCTACCAGGCCGAGGGCGTCTACAGCCTGGCGCACGAAGAGGTGCGGGTGCTCACCGACCGGCTGGAGGAGCTGCTCGCCGCCCTGTGCGCCTGCGCGGACACCGCCGTGCCGCATGCCGAGGGCGACGGCAGCCGGCTCGTGCGACGGCTGCGCGGCGAGACGGCCTGGTGTTTCGGGGAAGGGCGTCCACTGCCCGAAACCCCCTTCGCGTAACCCGGCCGGCAAAGAGCGGAGAAACCCTGTGGGAGCGTGTGCCACAAGGGTGTTCAGGCATTCCCGGAAACCTGTCACGGTGAATGCGAGTTGCCGAACGACTCCGTTGACATCACTTTCGGGCGGCTATAGCGTCGCGGCTCGAATCGATTTTCCCATTGCTTGGGCAAGGAGGGATTCGCATGGCTGGCGCGGACCGGACGGCCGTTGGGCAGGAACACGCGGACGCCGTTCTCGAAGAAGTGCGACACGTACTGGAAGAGCAGTGTGAAATCCCCTCGGAGCAGGCGAACGCGGTGACCGCGGCCGCTCCCATGGCCGATCTCGGACTCGACTCCATCACGCTGGCTTATGTCTTCACCTATTTCGAGCGCAAGCACGACCTGACATTCGAGAACGGTGACATCGACCCGACGCGCTACACCACCGTCGGGGAACTCGCCGAGGCCATCGCCCGGCGCGTGCACGACCCGGCGGGCCACTGATGAACCCGGCCGTGCCGGGCGCCGCCGGCCTCGCGGACGAGACCGCCCCGGCACCGGACGACCGCCTGGTGATGGCCACCTTCATGGGCCAGTACGACCTGCCGGCGGTCGCCGTGGCCGACACCCTCGGGCTCTTCCCGCTGCTGGCCCGGAGCCCGGCCGGTGCCGCCGAGGCGGCCCGTCGCCTCCGGCTCCACCCCTACAACACCGAGGTGCTGCTCTCCCTTGTCGCGGCCCTCGGTTACCTCACGGTGCACGAGGGTGCCTATCACCTCACCCCCGCCGCCCGCGCGTTCCTGCTCCCCGGCACCGGCCGCTACTGGGGCCCCATGCTCCAGCTCGGCTGGGACGAGAAGTGCACCGCCGTGCAGCTCGCCGTGCGGGAGGGCAAGGCCCACGGCTACCGTGGCCACGCCCTGTGGGAGACACACAGCCGACTCCCGCGCCGGGCCGACCTGTTCACCGCCGCCATGCACGCCCACTCCACCGGGCCGGCCGCCGCGCTGGCCGCCCGGCTGGACCTGGCGGGCGCCGGCACCCTGCTCGACGTCGCCGGCGGCGCGGGAACCTTCGCGGTGGCCCTCGCCAGGCGGTATCCGCAGCTCACGGCGCAGGTGCTGGACCTGCCCGCGGTGGCGGACGTGGCGCGCCGCACCATCGAGGAGGCGGCGGTCGCGGACCGGGTACGGCTGTGTCTCCAGGACATGTTCGACGGCCCCTGGCCCGACGGACAGGACCTGGTCCTGTTCGCCGACACCCTCTGCGACTGGGACGACGACTCCTGCCGCGAGATGCTCGCACGGGCCCGCGCGGCGCTGTCCCCCGACGGCCGGCTCCTCGTGCACCAGGTGATGCTGGACGACTCCCGCACGCTGTCCGCCACCGCGGCCGGCTATGCCCTCGCACTGGCCACGATGTCCGGCGGACGGCTGCGCACCGCCTCCGAACTGGCCGGTCTGCTCACCGAGGCCGGTTTCACCGGCCGTCAACTCACCCCCCTGTACGGCCACTACTCACTCATGACCGCCCGGCGTGTCTGACGCCGGCCGCCGCGCTCCAGGTACTCGACGGGAGACAGACGAAACATGGACACCGTGCCCCGGGTGACCGCGATCATCACCAGCCGCGAGCGGTTCTCCTACGCGGAGGAATCGCTGGCGAGTTTCTTCCGGTACACCAGCATTCCGTGTCAGCTGGTGTACGTCGATGTGAACTCTCCGCAGGGCCGCTGGAACCGCATCAAGCGCATCGCCGAGGAACACGGCATCATCGCCGTCCGTGTCAACAAATACGTATCCCCGAACTGCGCACGCAACATCGGCCTGCGCTATGCGGAAGGCGAGTACGTCGTCTTCCTCGACAATGACGTGGAATACACCGAGAACTGGCTGGAGCCGTTGGTCGCCTGTGCCGACGAGGAGAAAGCGGCCATGGTCGGTCCGCTCTATCTGCATGGTCCGCTGCATGAGCAGACCGTGCATATGGCGGGCGGCGATATGGAATTCTCCGGGGCCTGGGGCGAGCGGGAGTTCGTCCAGACACAGCGCCACTTCATGAAACCCCTCGCCGAGGTGCCCGAGCAGGAACTCCACCGGCAGAAGTGCGACATCATCGAGTTCCACTGCGCCCTGGTGCGGCGGGAGATCTTCGACGCGGTCGGCGGCATGGACGAGGGGCTGCTCACCACCCGTGAACACCTCGACTTCAGCCAGCGCGTCCTGGACGCCGGCGGCACCGTCTGGTTCGAACCCCGGTCGGTGATCACCTACCGGATGCCGCCGCCCTTCGCCCTCACCGACCTGCCGTACTTCATGCTGCGGTGGAGCGACGAGTGGACCAAGGACACCCTGCGCCACTTCGCGAACAAGTACGGCATCAAGCCGTCCTACGTGGAGCGGGTGACCAAGAACCGCAAGGGCCGCCAGTACCTGCTGTTCGAGCAGGTCAAACCCTTCCTGACGAGCGTCCTCGGCGACTCCGGCACCCGTGTCGTCAAGAAGGCGTTCCAGGCCGTGGAACCCGTCGGGAACCGCGCGCTGGTCGAACTGGCCGCCCTGCGCGAACCGGAGCTGCGCTGGGAGACCTACCGGCCCGCGACACCGTCCGCCCGCAAAACCACCACCGGCTCGTGAACGGCACACCACCAGCCGACGAGCCCTTGCCCCGCCTCTTCGTCATCACCGGCATCTGCGGCAGCGGGAAGTCCACCGTCGCCCGCCTGCTGGGGGAGCGCTTCGCGCGCTCCGTCGTCATCGAGGGGGACGTGCTGCGCCGGATGGTGGTCGGCGGCCGGGCCGAGATGGAGCCGGACGCGGGCTGGGAGGCCGTCGCCCAGTTCGAACTCCGCCTGCGCCACCTGGCGTTCCTCGCGGAGTCCTACCTCCACGCCGGCTTCACGGTCATCACCGAGGACAACCTCCTCGGCAGCTACCTCGAACGCTTTGTGGCCCAGCTCAGCACCCGGCCGGTCCACGTGGTGGTGCTCGCCCCGAGCGCGGCCGCGGCCGCCCGCCGCGACGCCGGACGGGACAAGCAGGCATACGGCGCGGAGGGCTGGACGGCGCAGTCCCTCGACGACGCCTTCCGCCGGGAGACCGCCGAGATCGGCCTGTGGCTCGACACCTCCGAGCAGCGGCCGGACGAGACGGTGGACGACATCCTGCGCCGCACGGACGAGAGCGCGCTGTGGTGACCGGCCGGGCGGCGCGGAGCCGGACGGCCGGCTGCCCGCGCCCCGCGGCGGCCGGGGTACTCCCGCCCCGCGGCACGCTCCGCACGGCCCGGTACGGGCCGGCACCCGACGGGATACGCAACGGAAGGGAGACGTGGTGAGCCACGCGTACGAGGGGCGACCTCACACCGCCGCCCCGGGGATCGAGGAACTGGTGCGCCGCACGCTCGCCGAGCGCGTCGGCGCGGAACTCGCCGGTGCCATATCCGCCGAGGAGAAGTTCTCCGACCTGGGCATCGACTCCTTGGACCTGGTGGTCACGCTCGCCACGCTGGAACGGGAATGCGGCGTGCAGCGCATCGCCGACGGCGAACTGTGGGACATCGCGGATTCGGTCGGCTCCCTCACCGCGTATCTGGCCGAGCACGCCACCGTTCTCCCGGGGGAGACCCGGTGACGGCCCGGACCACCACCCCGCAGGCCGTGGCCGTCACCGGGCTCGGCGTTCTCAGCGTCGGCGGCACCGGGACCGACGCCCTGTGGCGGCTGTGCGCCAACGGCGGCGGCACCTTCCGCCCGGTCGAGCACTTCGACGTCTCCGGCACCGGTGCCCGCACCGCCGGATTCGTCCCCGACATGCCCGGCGCGCCCGCGCCGGGCACCGACGGACGGCTCCCGTACCTGCTGCACCGCGCGCTGGCCCAGGCCCTCGCCGACGCCGCCCGGCGCGGCGCCCGTGACCGGGCCCGCACCGCACTCGTGCTCGCCACCACCGACAGCGCGGGCTGCGCCACCGCCGAGGCTTGGCGGGCCTGGGCGGACGGCGGCCGGGAGAGCTGCCGTACCGCCTGGGCCCCGCCCGCCGAGGCCGTCCGCTTCGACGGCCCCGTGCTCCCGGTGGGCAACGCCAGCGCCGCCGGGGCCGCCGCTCTCGGCGTCGGCGCCGATCTGATCCGCAGCGGCGTCACCGAACGGGCCGTGGTCTGTGGGGTGGACACCGTCACCGAGACCGCCTTCCAGGGCCTGGCATCGCTGCGCACCCTCAGTCCCGGTGGCTGCCGCCCGTTCAGCCGGCGCCGGTCCGGCATCCGGATCTCCGAATGCGCGGCGGCCCTCGTACTGGACGGCGACCCCGGCGACGGCTCCGCTCCGCCGCACGCGTATCTGCGCGGCTGGGGGAGCAGCAACGAGGCCGACCAGGCGGCCCGCCCGGCGTCGGAAGGCGTCGCCAAGGCCGTGTCCCGGGCGCTGGCGGATGCCGCGGTGACCCCCGGCGACATCGGCTACGTCAACGCGCACGCGGCCGGTACCCGCCACGGCGATGTCGCCGAACTCGACGCGCTGGAAAGCGTCTTCGGCGACCGGCTCGCCGAGATACCGGTGTCCGGATCGAAGGCCGCGCTCGGCCACTGCCAGGGCGCGGCGGGAACCGTGGAGGCGATCGTGACCGTTCTGACCCTCGCCCGGGGCGAGGTGCTGCCCACCCTCGGCCTGGAAGACGTCCCCGAGCAGTGGTCACACCTCGACTTCGCGCTCGGGCCGCGCAACAGCGCCCCACCGAGCGCGGGCCTCTCCGTCTCCTGCGGGCTGGGCGGCTCCAACGTCGCGGTGGTGTTCGGCCGTGCCGCCGCGTAACGGGGCGGGTGTGGCCGGCCTCGCCGTGCGCAGCGCCCCGCACGACGTCCCCCGCATACCCGACGACCCGGCCGGCTTCCCCCGGATGCCACTGGCCGTACAGGACACCCTCGGCCCGGAGCTCACCCGGGCGGCCGAAGCGGCCCTCGCCGACGCCGGCCTGACCAGGGCCGAGGCCGCGCCGATGGGCTGTGTCACCGCCTCGCACCACGCCACCGCCGCGACCGCCCAGTACATCGCGGCGGTCCTGGACGGCGCCGGGCCCCGGTGGCTCGCCCCGCAGTGCTTTCTGCACTACTCACCGCACGCCCTGACCGGCCGGCTCTGCATCGACCTCGGCCTGGACGGTACGGCCCTGACCCTCACCGGCCCCGCCGCCGGCGTCGACGCCCTCGGATACGCGGCGATGATGGTGGAGTCGGGCCGGTGCTCCAAGGTTCTGGTCGCCGCCGCGCACTGGCCCACACCGTCGCCCGCCGCGCCCGACCGGACCACCCGGCTGACCGTGGCCGCCGCCGTCGTCACCCCGGACGGCGGCCGGGCCCGGCTGACCGGCTGGCAGCCCGGCGGCGGCCACCCCGCCGTACGGCCGGACACCGGTCCGGAGGCCGCTGCCCCGCCGTCCGCCGAACTGACCGATGTCACCGCAGCGTTGCGTGCCCTGGCGTCCTGGCGTGATGGGGACGACGGTGCCGGCACGCAGCTCACGGCGGCCGGTTCGCGCCTGACGGTGCTTCCCGGGAGCGGCCGATGACCACGTCCACGCCGTACCAGGCCCTCGCCCGGTGGGCCGCCGAAGCCCCTGACCGGCCCGCCCTCGTCCACGAGCACGGCAGCCTCGGCTACGGCGCGCTGGCCCGCCTGGTGGCCGGCGCACGGCGGCACCACCTCGGCCGGGGCCACGCCGCGGGACAGCGGGTGGGCCTGGTCGTGCGCAACGATCCGGAGAGCATCGTCGCGCTGCTCGGCCTCGCCGCCACCGGAGCCGAGGTGGTGCTGCACGATGCGCGCAGCACCCGGTACGAACGCGACCGCGCCGACCAGCTGGCCGGCAGCCGGCACCGGATCGACCCGCCCGCCCTCGACGCGGCGCGGGAGGCCGGGGCCGGGGCCGAGCCGCCCGGCGCCGCGCACGCCACCGCGCTGAGCCTGGTCACCTCCGGCACCGGCGGGCTGCCCAAGGTGGTACGCAAGGAGTGGGCCGCGACCTGCGCCAACTCGGCGGCCTTCGCGCACTCCGCGGGCATCACGGGCAGCGACCGCATCCTCTGCACGACCCCGCTCCACCACGCCTTCGCCTTCGGTGCGGCGCTGCTGCCCGCCCTGCACACCGGCGCCGCCCTCGTCCTCGCCCCCCACCCGCCGGCCCCCTCGGCACTGGCGGATGCCCTGCGCACGACCGGCGCCACCGTCGTGCAGTCGGTGCCCTTCCTGTACAGATCTCTGCTCTCCCGTAAGGAAGCGCTGTCCGCGCCCGCGCTCCGGTTATGTGTGTCGGCCGGCGAACCGCTGGACCGGGAGACGGCGCGCGCCTGGCGGTGCGCCACCGGCCGCAACCTGCGCGACCAGTACGGCGCCACCGAACTCGGCCAGCTCGCCTTCGCCGACGACCGCCCCGAAGGGCCCCTCCGGCTCGTGCCGGGCATACGGGCGGCGGTCCGCGACGACCACGGCGTGCTCCGGGAGGGCACCGACGCCGAGGGCGAACTCTGCTTCCGGCACGAGGGACCGCCCGTCGTCTACCGCGGCCTCCCGGAGCTGACCGCCCAGGCCACCACCGACGGCTGGTTCCGCACCGGCGACATCGGCGTCCTGCCCGGCGGCGGCACCGTGCAGATACGGGGCCGGGCCGGCCGCCGTATCACCGTGGCCGGGCGGAAGGTCGACCCGGCCGAGGTGGAACTCGCCCTCAGCTGCGTACCGGGCGTGCGCGAGTGCCTGGTGAGCGCGCCGCCGGCCGGTGCCCCCGGCCCGCCCGACCGGTTCGTGGCCTTCATCGCGGCCGGCCCGGAGGTCACCGAACTGGCGGTGCGCCGCCATCTGGCCGGGCTGCTCTCCCCTTACAAGATCCCCACCCGTATCCATCTGACCGGCCGGCTGCCCCGCACCGGATCGGGCAAGGTGCACGCGGCCCGGCTGTGGCAGGAGGCGGAAGAGCGGTGACCGTACAGACCATCGGCGAGGGCCGGTACGCCCTGGCGTTCCCCGGCGCCGGCTCCCAACTCCCCGGCATGGCATACCGGCTGGTCCGCGACCACCCGGCCGCCCGGGAGGTGCTGGCCCGCGCCGACGAGGCCACCGGACTGCCGCTGGCGCGGCTGTGCACCGACGGCACACCCGCCGAACTCCGGCCGCCCGAACTGTCCCACCCCGCCATCGTCGCCACCGGCCTCGCCTGCGCGGCGGCGCTGCGCACGCACCTGGGCACGCGCTGGGCCCCGCCCGCGCTGCTGGGCGGACACAGCCTCGGACACTTCGCCGCGCTGGTGGAGGCGGGCGCCCTCGGCTTCGCCGACGCCCTGCGCATCGTCGCCGAACGGGCCCGGCTGATGGGGGAACAGGCCCGGGTACGCCCGGCCCTGATGACCTCGGTCACCGGACTGGCGCCCGACCTCGTCACCGGCTGGTGCGCCGACTGCCCGCCGGACCTGGGACAGGCGGTGATCGCCTGCTATAACGGCCCGCGCCACCTCGTCGTCTCCGGCGACGCGGACGCCGTGCGCTGGGTCGCCGGCCGGGCCGCCGAGAGCCCGGACGTCCGCGTCAGCGATGTCGCCACCGGAGTGGCGTCCCACTCCCCGCTGATGGCGCCCGTGCAGAAACAGCTGCGCCCGGCGCTGACCACCGTGCGACTCGCCCCGCCCACCGTGCCCGTGCTGCTCAACAGCGACGGCCGGCCGGCCGACGACGTCGGTGCCCTCCGCGCGGACCTGCTGTGCCAACTGGAGGTCCCGGTGCGGTGGCACACGGCGCTGCGCGCGGTGGTGCGGTCCGGCACCCGGCTGCTGCTCGACACCGGACCGGGCCAGGTCATGGCCAAGACTGCCCACCGGCATCCGGAGCTGACGCCGTTGGCACTGAACGCCATGGAGCCCCTGAAGGCGGTGCTTCCCCTTGGCTGAGCCGCACCCCGGCCCTGCCGCCGCCCCCCATCGGCCCGCCCCGCCCCCGGCCGCGACGGCCCGTGTCGCGCTGGTCAGCGGTGGCAGCCGCGGCATCGGACGGGCCACGGCCACGGCCCTGGCCCGCCGCGGCCATCGCGTCCTGGTCGGCTCCCGCTCCGGGCGGGCCGGCGCCGGACTCACCGGCCTGGTCTGCGATGTGACCGACGCCCAGCAGGTCGAGGCGGCCTTCGCCCGGGCCGAGCGGGACCACGGCCCGGTGCAGATCGTGGTGTCCAACGTCGGGGCCCGCGACGACGGACTGCTGATGCGGATGGAGGAGCGCGCCTTCCGCCGGACCCTCGACACCAATCTCACCGGCGCCTGGCGGCTGCTGCGCCGCGCCGCCGCGGGCATGGCGGACACCGGCTGGGGGCGGGTGGTGCTGGTCTCCTCCGTCGCAGCGGTGCTGGGCACGCCCGGACAGGCCAACTACGCGGCCGCCAAAGCCGGTCTGGCCGGGCTGGCGCGCTCGGCGGCCCGCGAACTGGGCCCGTCCGGCATCACGGTCAATGTCGTGCTGCCCGGCTTCGTCGACACCGACCTCACCCGCGATCTGCCGGCCCGCCGACGGCAGTCGATCCTCTCCGGCGTCCCGCTGGGACGGCCGGGCACGGCCCGGGAAATCGCGGAGACCGTCGCTTTCCTCACGGACGAGCACGCCGGCTATGTCACCGGCGCCGTCGTTCCCGTCGACGGGGGGCTGGCGATGGGGCACTGACGCAGCCGGGCGCGCCGATGCGTCCACGGCACCGGAGATTCCGATGGTCCGGCGGCGGGCGGCCGCCGCAGCAGGGAGCACCCATGCACACACTCCTCGTCGACAACTACGACTCCTACACCTACAACCTCCACCAGCTGATCGCCCAAGTGACCGGCACCGAGCCGACGGTGCTGCGCCACGACGACCCGGCGCTGCGCGGCCCGGACCCGGACCTCGCCGGCTTCGACAATGTCGTCGTCTCGCCCGGACCGGGCCGGCCGGACAACCCCGGGGACCTGGCCCACGCCGCCGGGCTGCTCGCCGCGCCCCGGCTGCCCACCCTCGGCGTGTGCCTCGGGCACCAGGGCATCGCGCTGACCGCGGGCGCGTCGGTGTCCGCCGCACCGCGGCCGCGTCACGGGCATCTGACCCGGATCGAGCACACCGGCAAGGACCTGTTCCACGGTCTGCCCCAGCACTTCACCGGCGTCCGCTACCACTCACTGTGCGTCGCGGACCCCCTGCCTCCGCAACTGGCGGCCACCGCCTGGGCCGAGGACGGCGTCATCATGGGGCTGCGCCATCGCGAACTCCCTTTGTGGGGCGTGCAGTTCCACCCCGAATCCATCTGCACCGAATACGGCCCGGAACTGCTGGCCAACTTCGCCCGGCTCACCGCGGAACACCACGCCACCCGGCCCATACGCCGCCCGGCGCCGTCGCCCGCCAGGCTCCGCGCCCCCGCCGCTCCCGCGGCCCGCGCCGGCCGGACACCGGGCCCGTACCGGCTGCGCACCCGGCGGCTGGGCACCGCCGTCGACACCGAGGCGGCGTTCACCACCCTGTACGCCGACCGGAAGCACGCGTTCTGGCTCGACAGCTCCCGCACCGCACCGGGTCTGTCCCAGTACTCCTTCCTCGGCGACGCCCACGGCCCACTGGCCGAGGTGGTCCGCTACCGCGCCGGCACCGGCACCGTCGAGGTGACCGCATCCGACGGCACCGTCACCCGCACCGACGGCGACATCTTCCGCTACCTGGACACCGAACTGGCCCGGCGCCACCTGCCCGACCCGGGGACGCCGTTCGACTTCACCTGCGGCTACGTCGGCTACTTCGGCTACGAACTCCGCGCGGATCTCGGCTCACCGACCCGGCACACCGCCGCCGAGGACGACGCCGTCTGGATCTTCGCCGACCGTCTGCTCGCCGTCGACCACACCGCGGACGAGACACACCTGCTGTGCCTGTACCGCCCGGAGGACCCCGAAGGCGCGGCCGGTGCCGACCGATGGCTGGACCGTACGGAAGCCACCCTGCGCGCCCTGCCCGGCCCCGCGCGGCTGCTGGAGTGGCCCGCGTCCGACGCCCCGGCCCCCGGCCACCGCACCGAGGACGTCTCCGCACGCGGCGAGGAGCAGTACACCAAGGACATCGCCGTCTGCCGGGACAAACTCCACGAGGGCGAGAGCTACGAGATCTGTCTCACCGACTCCCTGCATGTCGCGTCCACGGCGGACGCGTTGGCCGCCCACCTGGCGCTGCGCCGCGCCAACCCCGCCCCTTACGCGGCGTTTCTGCGGCTGGGCGGCACCGAAGTGGTCTGCTCGTCACCGGAACGCTTCCTGCGCATCCGGCCCGACGGCACCGTGGAGACCAAACCGGTCAAGGGCACCGCACCGCGGGGCCGCACCGCCGACGAGGACGCCCGCCTGCGCCGCGACCTCGCCGCGGACCCCAAGACCCGGGCCGAGAACCTCATGATCGTCGATCTGCTCCGCAACGACCTCGGGCGGGTCTGCCGGGTCGGGAGCGTCGGGGTGCCGCGCCTGATGCACGTCGAGACCTATGCCACCGTCCATCAGCTGGTCTCCACCGTCCGCGGCACGCTCACCCCGGACACGACCGCGGTGGGCGCGCTGGCGGCCTGCTTCCCGGGCGGCTCGATGACCGGTGCCCCCAAGCTGCGCACGATGGAGATCCTCGACGAGCTGGAGACCGAGGCCCGCGGCGTCTATTCGGGGTCGCTCGGCTACTTCGGTCTGGGTGGCGGTGCCGACCTCAACATCGTCATCCGCACCGCGATCCGCACCGGCGGACGCTGGCGGGTGGGAGCCGGCGGAGCGATCGTGCTCGGCTCCGACCCGCAGGAGGAGTACGCGGAGATGCTCCTCAAGGCCGCCGCCCCGCTCCGGGCGCTGCGCCGCCCCGCCGCGGCCGGCACACCGACCACGAACGACCCGTCCACACCCGATCCGGAATGGAGCTCCACCATGCTCGACGCGCGACTGCTCGACCTGCTGGCCTGCCCCCTGTGCAAGGCCGCGCTCGCCCCCGCCGCTTCGGGGGACTCCCTGGTGTGCACCGCCACCGCCTGCGCCCGCAGCTACCCGGTGGTGGACGACATCCCGGTGCTGACGGTGCCGCCGGCGGACGCCACGACGGCCTGAGACCGCGGCACGGGGGAGGACGGCGATGAGCGTCGAGGAGTCAACGGCCCGCGCCACGTCCCGTACACGGCACCCACGAGGGCTGCCGGCCCTGTGGGGGACCGAGATGTGGGAGCGGTTCAGCTACTACGGCATGCGCGCGATCCTCGTGCTCTACCTCGTCGCGCCGGCCGCCCAAGGCGGCCTCGGTCTGCCGCCGACCACCGCGGCCGGCGTCTTCGGCGTCTACGGAGGTCTGGTCAACCTGCTCGCCGTCCCCGGCGGCTGGCTGGCCGACCGCGTGTGGGGCGCACACCGTACGGTCCTCGGCGGCGGTCTGGTGATCGCTGCCGGGCACTGTGCCCTCGCGCTGCCGCTCGGCGCGCCCGGCACTTACCTGGGCCTGCTGCTCATCGCGGTCGGCACCGGTCTGCTCAAACCCAATATCTCCACCATGCTCGGCGGGCTCTACGACGTGCCCGGCGCCCCGGACGCGCACGGCACCGCACGCCGGGACGCCGGCTTCTCCCTCTTCTACCTGGGCATCAACATCGGGGCCTTCGCCGCGCCGCTGGTGACCGGATGGCTGGGCGAACGCGTCGACTGGCACGCCGGGTTCGGCGCCGCGGCCGTGGGCATGTTCCTCGGTCTCATCGTCTACCTGCGCGGCACACGACAGCTCCGCCCGGCCGGCCCACCGCCGCCCACCCCCGCCACCCCACGCCAGCTGCGGCGGGCCGCCGCCTGGGCCGGAGGCGCACTCGGGGGGACGGCGGCCGTGGTCGCCGTCGTCGCGGCGACGGGTCCGGGGGTGCTGGCGGGCGTGCTGTACGCGCTGTCCGCGCTGACCCTCGTGGTGCCCGCCCTGTACTTCGTGGTGATGTTCCGCGCCCCCGGACTGGACGCGGTGGACCGCAGCCGCCTGCGCGCGTACATCTGGATCTTCCTCGCCGCCACGGTCTTCTGGACGATCGCCGAACAGGGCGGCTCCCTCATCAGCCTGTTCGCCCAACGCCACATCGACCGGGCCCTCTTCGGATGGCAGATCCCCACCGGCTGGTTCCAGTCGGCCGGTCCGCTCTACGGCATGCTGCTGGCGGGTGTGTTCGCCGCGCTGTGGCTGCGCCTGGGCCACCGGCAGCCCAGCACCGCGGCGAAGTTCGCCCTGGGGCTGGCCGGCCTCGGCGTCGCGACGCTCCTCATGGCGGGCGCCGGCCTGGCCGCGTCCGACGGCCGGCCGGCCTCCCCCCTGTGGCTGCTCGCCGCCTTCCTCGTCCAGGTGCTCGCCGAACTCTGCCTCAGCCCGACCGGCCTGAGCGTGACCACCCGGCTCGCGCCGCACCGTTTCGCCGGGCAGATCATGAGCCTGTGGTTCCTCTCGGTCGCCGCGGGCAGCGCACTGAGCGCCCACGTGGTGCGGCTCAGCGACACCCTCCCGTACGGCGTGTACTTCGCCGTCCTGGGCGCCGCCGCCCTGCTGTGCGCCGCGGCGGTCGCGCTGGCCCGCACCTCGCTGCGCCGCCTGATGCGCGGGGTGTCCTGAACGTCCCGCCCCGCCGTCAGCGCCGGGCGCCGTGCCCCGGCCCCGTGCTCCCCGTCGCGGACACCCACGCCGCGTACAGATCCGCGTACACCCCCGGCCGCCCCACCAGTTCCTCGTGCGTGCCCTGCTGCACGATCCGGCCACGGTCGAAGACGAGGACCAGGTCGGCGTGTTGGGCCGTGGACAGCCGGTGCGCCACCGAGACCGAGGTGCGGCCGCGGGTCGCGCTCTCCAGTGCCTGCTGGAGCCGTACCTCCGTCGACGGGTCCACCGCCGAGGTCGCCTCGTCGAGGATCAGCAGATCGGGGTCGGCCAGATAGGCGCGGGCGAGCGCGACCAGCTGCCGCTCACCGGCCGACAGGGCATCACCGCGCTGCCCGACGCGGGTGTGCAGACCCGCCGGCAGGGACGCGAGCCAGTCGTCCAGCCCCAGATCGGCCAGCGCCCGGCCGATCTCCTCGTCCGAGGCGTCCCGGCGGGCGAAGCGGATGTTGTCGGCGACGGTGGCGTCGAAGAGGAATCCGTCCTGGGGCACCATCACCACCCGGCGGCGCAGCGATGCGAACCGCACCGTCGTCAGCGGCGTACCGGAGAGCAGCACCTGCCCCGACGACGGATCCGACAGCCGGGCCAGCAACTTCACGAACGTCGACTTCCCCGACCCGGTCTCGCCCACGACCGCGACCCGGCTGCGCGGCGCCACCTCGGCCGACACCTCGTGCAGCACCCGGGGCCCGTCCGGGTACGCGTAACTCACCTGGTCGAACCGTACGGACACCGGACCCTCGGGCAGGTCGGTGCCGCGCTCACCCGGGTCCTGGACCTCCACCGGCGCATCCACCACCGACAGCACCCGCCGCCAGCCCGCCAGCGCGTTCTGTAGCTCGTTGAGCACCTCGTTGGTCATCTGCATCGGACCGATGAACAGCGTCACCAGGAACAGGAACGCCACCAGCTCACCGGCCGTCAGATGGCCTCCGACACCCAGCAGCACCCCCAGCACCACCACCCCGCCGATGGCCGCCGCTGCCGCCACCTCCCCGCCGGAGAGCGTCACCGCCACCAGCCGCTGGGCCCGGCTCTGTGCCCGCCGGTGGCGCTCCACCGCCGTGTCGATCCGCTCCCCGATCAGCTCCTGCGCGTGGTAGGCGTGAATCACCGTGGCACCCACGACGGCCTCACCGGTCACCGCCAGCATGTCCCCGGCCCGGTCCCGCACCCGCCCGTAGGCGTGCGACAGCCGGCGCTGCAACCGCGGCAGCACCAGCAGCAACGGCAGGAACACCGCCCAGACCATCAGCGCCAGCACCCACGAGAACGCGAACATCACCACGCTGCCGACCAGCAGCTGACCGAAGCTGATCACGAGCATCCCCGCGAATTGCAGAAAGGTGCTGAACTGGTCGACGTCTCCGGTGACCCGCGCCACCAGCCCGCCCCGGCGCTCCCCGTCCAGGGACGCCGGGGACAGGTCGTGCACCCGCCGGAACGCCTTGGTGCGCAGCGTGGCCAGCCCCCGCTCGACGGTGCGGTAGAGGCGGTGGTTCATCGCATACGTGATCCACGCGGTGGCCAGCACCGCCACCGCGCACACCGCCGCGGTCACCAGCACCTGCCCCGGCCGCGCCCCGCCCGGTGCCCGGAACCCCTGGTCGATGGTCTGCTGCACGGCGATCGGCACCACCACCCGCCCGGCCGCCGCGAGCAGCGCCAGTACCGCCACCGTGCCCAGCCCCTCCCGCAGTTCGGGGGAGACCTGCACGGCCCGCCGCAGCACGGCGGTGCCGGACAACTGCGGGGTGACGGTGGCCTTCATGCGCTCTGTCCTTCCGTGGTGTCCGCGACGGCGACGACCGCCCCCGGGCCGTTGTCACCGTCGTCGCGGCTGTCGTACGCGTTGACCAGCTCCCGGTAGCCGCGGCAGCGCGCCAGCATTTCCTCGTGCCGGCCCCGGTCCAGCACCCGGCCGCGCTCGACGTAGACGACCTCGTCGGCCAGCGCGATCGTGGCCCGGCGGTAGGCGACGACGAAGACGGTCGAGGGCCGGCGGGCCTCCCGGAGACCCCGCAGGATGCGGGCCTCCACCTGCGGATCCACGCTGGAGGTCGCATCGTCCAGGATCAGCAGCCGCGGCCGCCGCACCAGCGCCCGGGCCAGCGCGATGCGCTGCCGCTGCCCGCCCGACAGGGTCGTTCCCCGCTCCCCGACCCGCGCGTCCAGCTGCTGCGGCAGCCCCCGGACGACATCGGCGGCCTGGGCCAGCTCCAGCGCCTCCCACACCTCCTCGTCACGGAAGTCGAGGCCCAGACAGATGTTGCCGCGCACCGTGTCGTCGAACAGCAGGGTCTGCTGCGGCACGAACGCCAGGGCGGAGGCCAGTTCACCGGGGCGCATATGACGGGCGTCGACCCCGTCCATCTGCACCACGCCGGTGTACGGGTCGGCGAGCCGGACCAGCAGGGTGGCCAGCGTCGACTTCCCCGAGCCGGTGGGGCCGACCACGGCCACGGTGTGTCCCGGCGACGCCTCCAGGCTCACCCCGTGCAGCACATCGGTGCCGGAGTAGGCGTAGCTGACCTCGCGCACCCCCAGCCCGATCGGCCCGCTGTCGGCCAACTTCAGCTCGCCGTGTGGGAGTTCCTCCCGGGCGTCCAGCACGTCGTGCACCCGCTGCCAGCCGACGGCGCTGCGCGGCAGCTCGGCCAGCAACCACCCGAAGGCCCGCACCGGAAAAGCGATCATGGTGAACAGATAGGCCACCTGCACGATGTCGCCCACGGTCAGCGCACCGGCCGCCAGCCGCGCGCTGCCCACGGCCAGCACCGTGAGGATGCCCAGATTGGGCAGCGCGTCCAGCACCGGGTCGAACGCGCCCCGGGTACGCCCCACGGCGATGTTCGCGTCCCGTAACCGCTGCGCGGCCTCCGCGAACCGCCGGGTCTCGGCGTCCTCCTTGCCGAGCGTCTTGACGACCGTCGCCCCGTCGAAACTCTCGTGCGCGATCTCGCTCACCTCGGCGCGCAACGCCTGCGCGCGGGACGCCAGCGGTGACAGCCGCCGTTGATAGACGACGTTCAGCAGGCCCACGGCGGGAAAGACACCCACACTGACCAGGGCGATATACGGATCGACCGTCAGCATCGCGGCCATCGCGGCGAGCAGCATCGCCACCACACCCACCGCGGTCGGCAGCGGAATGACCGGAGCCCAGACCGCCTCCACATCCGCGTTGATGTTGGACAGCAACTGCCCGGCCGGATGCCGCTGATGCCACGCCAGCGGCAGTCGCAGATAGCGGTGCGCGACCTTCCGCCGGTAGGTGGCCTGTAGTCGGAACTGCATGATGCCCGCCCCGACGCGCCGCCCGATGACCCCGATGACGCGCAGCATCGCCACACCGAAGATCGCCAGACCGGCCGCGGCCAGCGCCGCGAACCCCGTGCGGCCCGCGCGGAACGCCGGCATCACGACGTCCTCGGTCACCCACCCGAGCGTCCACGACGTCGCCACCGGGGCCCCGCCGTACAGCAGGCTCGCCGCCAGGGCCCCGCCGAACACCCAGGGTTCCTCCCTGATGGCGACCCGCAGGACGCGCAGCCCTCTTCTCCGCAGGGACGCCCTGCTGCCGGTTGCGGACGGCACATCGGTCGTCACGTCGATCCTTTCGTACGAACAGCGGGCACGGCACCGGTGGCCGGCACCCTCACCCGCGGACTGCCGGGCGGGTCACTGACGGGCTCCCACCGGCTCGGGCAGCCCGTCCAGCACCCGCAGGTCTTCCGGTGTCAGCCGCACCTCGGACGCCCGCGCGTTCTCCTTGAGGAAGGCGGGGTTCTTCGTGCCGGGAATCGGCACCACATACCGGCCGCGCGTCATCACCCAGGCCAGCGCGATCTGCGCGGCGGACGCGCCATGGCGCTCCGCCACCCCCCGAATCCGGTCGACCATCGGCAGATTCGCCGCGAACGCCGCATCCTCGAACCGCGGATTGCCACGCCGCCAGTCGCCCTCCGGCACGTCCTGGGCGCTACGGAACCGGCCGGTGAGGAATCCGCGCCCCAGGGGCGCGTACGCGATACAGGCGATCCCCGACCGTTCCGTGAACGGCAGCAACTGCGCCAAGGCGTCCCGGGTCCACAGGGACAACTCGGCCTGCACCGCCGTCACCGGATGGACCTCGTGCGCGGTGCGCACCTGCTCCGCGGTCACATCGGACAGCCCCAGCATCCGCACCTTTCCGGCCCGGACCGTCTCGGCCATCGCGCCCCAGGTCTCCGCCAGCGGCACCTCGGGGTCCACGCGGTGCAGCTGGTACAGGTCGAGATGGTCGGTCCCCAGACGTCGCAGGCTGGCGTCGACCGCGGCCCGGATGTGCTCGGGCCGGCCGTCGCGGCGCAGCCGCTGCTCCCCGGCCACGAACCCGACCTTGGTGGCCAGCACGGCCTGTTCACGCCGCCCGGCCAGCGCCTTGCCGACCAGTTCCTCGTTGGTGAACGGGCCGTAGACATCGGCCGTGTCGATGAGGTTCACCCCCAGATCGAGGGCCTGCCTCAGGACCCCGGCCGAGGTGCCCTCGTCGCGTCCCGACGGATCGTAGGCCCAGGACATGCCCATACAGCCCAGACCGACGGCGCCGACCGCGGGGCCGTGGGAACCGAGAGTGACGGTGTGCAGCAAGACGAACCCTTTCGTCGGCGGACGCGGATCAACTTCGGCAGGAGCAGGAGCAGGAGCAGGAGCAGGAGCAGGAGCAGGAGCGGGGACGGGGACGGGCCCAGGGCTCAGGGTCCCGGCCGGTTCCCGCGCCGCACCGGCGGACGACCGGCGGACGACCGGCGGACGCGGGAACCGGCCCAGGAGCCGCGGGACACCCGTCAGGCGACGGCGCCCTCGGTCCAGGCCCGGCTGAGGATCTCGTCGACGGTCTCGTCCACCGTCTGTTTCGAGGTGTCCAGCCACAGTCCGATGTCCCGGGGCGTGTCGGCCCGCATCAGCTTGTCCAGGTCCCGCACGGTCCAGTCGGGCCCGTACGCCGTCTTGGGACGGGATGCCTCGCGCGCCTCGACCGCCGCCGGATCGGGGAGCAGCACGACGACCGCGAGCGGCCTGGTCTTGATGAACCCGGTCATCTCGGCGAGGTACTCGCCGATGAGGATGTCCTGCGCGATGACGGTGAAGCCGGCCTGTGCATACTCGTCGGCGCAGTGCGCCGTCAGCCGGTAGCGCAGTTTGAGCTGGGCGACGGCGTGCTTCTCCGCGTCGGGCGTCATATTGATCTGACCCCGGACGATGTTGCGGCGGAAGGTGTCACCGCGCAGGTGGACGGAGCGGGACAGGCGCTCGGCCAGCGCCTGGGCCACCGTGGACTTGCCGGCTGCCTGGATGCCGGTGATCACCACGACGCCGCCGTCGTTCCACGGCCCCTCCGGTGTCACTCGTCCGGGAGCGTGTGCGGTCATAGTGCGGACTCTGCCTTTCTGCTGTGGGCTGGTCGGAACCGGCCGTGCCACCTCAGGCGCGCTCCAGGACCAGCAGGTCCATGGACGCCGGGCGGGCCGTCGAACTGCTCCAGGTGCCGAGCTGCGGCTCGCGTTCCAGCCGCAGCCCGTGCCGCGCGGCGGCCTCCTGGATGTGGTCGAGGCGGTAGGCGATGGCGTAGGTCGGTTCCTGTTCCGAGTGGATGAAGTGCGTCCCCCGGGAATGCGTGAAGGTGAAAGCGGTACGTCCTTCCCGCACCCGCTCAGCGACCATATCGTCCACCAAGTACGCCGTCGCAAAGCATTTGCCGCCGGGTCGCAGAACACGCGCAGATTCGGCCAGATAGTTGTCTACTTCTTCGGGCAGCAGATGGCTGATCAGCCCCACGAGAGCGACCATGTCGAACGCCTGGGCGTCGGCCGGAAATCGGAAGTCCGCAGAGGTGAGAGTCCCTTCCGGGTTATAGATTTCCTGTTTGATGTCGACGTGTGAGAAGCGGAAGTTCGGGTGGCGTGACGTGATGGCCGAATGACACCAGTCGATGGCGTGCGGCACGATATCGAAGCCCAGATAGCTGCCCTCGGTCAGGTACGAGGTGAGCGGAACGGCGATCCGGCCCACGCCGCAGCCGGCGTCGAGCACGTCGTGCGAGGGCAGCAACCCCAACTCCGCGCGCATGTAGTGCGTGATGGACGCGCCGACCTTGGTGAAGTCACCGTTGCCGATGAAGCGGCGGTAGCGCCGCGGCGGCACCATCTTCCGGTCCCGGCCCAGCACCCGGTCCGCGAGGTCGAGCGCCCGCAGCCCACTGCGGTAGCCCAGCGCGCGTAACCGTTCGACGCCTCCTTCCGTACGGGCCGAAGAGGTGTATTTCGTCGACCTGAGGGACTTGAGCTCGGACCTGCTTGCTCCCATGGACATTCCTGTTCCTGGAGGTTTCGTCGCGGACACATCGGGCCCGGCCGGTACCCGAATGCAAACGGAAATCGAGCCACAAAGAAATCCCAGCATGACCACCACGGCGGCAGCCGGTCAACGCGCCGGACCCCGAACACGTACCCCCGTGTTCGGGGTCCGGAATTCCCTTCCCGAACACCCTTGCAAAAGCCCGGAATCCTGTGAGCGTTTTCTGCGGCCGCCGGCCGGGCACCTCCCGGAACGCCACCGGGCCGGCCGGACAGGGCCGGAAAGGCCGCGCCCGGGCACCGAAGAGAGTGCCCGGCCGCGTACGGTCTGCCGGTGATCGCCCGGTCGGCCGCACGGATTGTTGGGCCGGGGCCGATCCGGGTACCTGGCCCTGGAACCGGTCTTCCGGATCGGACCGCCCACGAACGCAGGATTCACGAACCGACGAACCGACGAAACCGCTATCCCGCGGACCCGCAATCCCGCAGACCCCAATCCCGCAAACCGCAGACCCGCAGCCCGCAGACCCGTACACCCCGAATCCGAGGGAGCCGCTGTGAAGTTCGGTGTGTCGACCTTCCTCACCGACCAGGGCATCGCGCCCGCCGCGCTGGGGCGCGCCGTCGAAGAGCGGGGGCTCGACTCCCTGCTCATCGCCGAGCACACCCACATCCCGGTGGACCGCCGCTCGCCCTACCCGGGCGGCGGCGAGCTGCCGCAGATCTACTACCGCACCCTCGACCCGTTCGTCGCGCTCAGCGCGGCCGCCGCGGTGACCGCGCGGATCCTGCTGGGCACCGGCATCGCCCTGGTGGCCCAGCGGGACCCGCTCATCACGGCCAAGGAGGTGGCCTCGCTGGACCTCGTCTCCAACGGGCGGGCCGTCTTCGGGATCGGCGTCGGCTGGAACCGGGAGGAGATGGCGAACCACGGCACCGACCCACGCACCCGCGGCCGTCTCGTGGACGAGCGGCTGCGGGCCATGCGCGAGCTGTGGACGCGGGACAAGGCCGAATTCCACGGGGAATTCGTCGACTTCGACCCGGTCTACTCCTGGCCGAAGCCGGTACAGCGGCCACACCCGCCGGTCTACGTGGGCGGCGGCGAGGCGGCCTTCGAACGGGTGGCCGCCCTGGGTGACGCCTGGCTCGCCAACAGCCTGCCGCCCCAGGAGCTGGGGCCGAAGATCGACCGGCTGCGCGGCATCGCGGGCCGCAACGTACCGGTGACCGTCTATGCGGTGGCGAACGAGCCGGAGATCATCGAGCAGTACACCCAGCTCGATGTGGAGCGCCTGCTGTTCTACCTTCCGACGTTGCCGGAGCCCGAGACCCAGACGTATCTGGACCGGTTCGCGGACACCGCGGCCCGCTTCCGGTGAGCGGCCGGGTGTCGCGGCGTCTGAACGGCCGGGTGCGGCAGTGCCGCGGATGACCGGCGGCCGGGCCCGGGAGTGCTTCGCCCGGGCGCGGATCGCCCGCCTCGCCACCGTCGGCGACACCGGCCGCCCGCATCTCGTTCCGGCGGTCTTCGCGCTGACCGGTGACACCCTGGTCTTCGCCGTGGATCACAAACCGAAGCGCTCGGACCACCTCAAGCGGCTGGCCAACATCCGCGCCCACCCCGAGGTCTGTCTCCTCGTCGACGGCTATGACGAGGACTGGGACCGCCTGTGGTGGGCGCGCGCCGACGGCACGGCCACCGTGCTGCCACCGGCCGAGCGGGCGGCGCCGTCCGCGCACTACGTCGACCTGCTGACGCGCAAGTACCGGCAATACACCGACCGCTCTCCGCACGGACCCGTGGTGGAGATCCAGGTGGCCCGCTGGTCCGGCTGGCACGCCACCTGACCGCTCAGGGCCGGTCCGGTGGGTCGGGGGGAAGGCCCGCACCCGCCCACCGGACACACACGGGTGTCAGGCGCCGATCACGCCGGACTTCGCGATGACGATATCGGCCTTGGTGGCGCCGCTGTGCGAACCGAGCGACTCGATCTTCCGGACCAGGTCCATGCCCTCGGTCACCTCGCCGAACACGACGTGCTTGTTGTCGAGCCAGTCGGTGACGATGGTGGTGATGAAGAACTGCGAGCCGTTGGTGTTCGGGCCGGCGTTGGCCATCGAGAGCTGGCCGGGCTTGGTGTGCTTGAGCTGGAAGTTCTCGTCCGCGAACTTCTCACCGTAGATGCTCTTGCCACCGGTTCCGTTGCCGGCGGTGAAGTCGCCTCCCTGGAGCATGAAGTCGGGGATCACGCGGTGGAAGCCGGACCCTTCGTAGCCGTAGCCGTGCTGGCCGGTGGCGAGCTCGCGGAAGTTCCTCGCGGTCTTGGGGACCACGTCGTCGAAGAGCGTGAAGACGATCCGGCCGGCCGGGTCGCCGTTGATGGTGATGTCGAAGTACACGTCGTTGTTACTCATGACGACAATCCTCACATCCGCCGATCTCGGGCCGGCACCCAGCCCCGGTTTGCCGGTCACGGAGGGGTGCGTCTCCCTGCTCCGCCCTCTCACGCCTTGATCATTCCAGCCGGATTCCGCCCCTCGGCCAGCACCGCCTCGCCGCCGCGCCCGGCCGCGCTCCGGTAGGCGAACCAGGGCAGGAAGAACTGGGTGACCGGGCCGACCGCGAGCGCGTACAGCACCGTGCCCACCCCCACGCTCCCACCGAGCAGCCGCCCCACCACCAGCACGGCGATCTCGATCAGGGTGCGGACCAGCCGGATCGAGTGCCCGGTCACCGCGGACGCACCGGTCATCAGCCCGTCCCGGGGCCCGGGGCCGAAGCGCGCGCCGACGTAGACGGCGACGGACAGTCCATTGAGGACGATGCCACCGACGAGCAGACCGACGCGGGCGGGGAGCCCGAGGTGCTGGGGGAGGAGCCGCAGACCGAGGTCGGACGAGTACGCCAGCACGACGATGTTGGCGACGGTGCCGAGCGTCGGCCGCTGCTTGAGGGGGATCCACAACAGGAGCACCAGCACCCCCAGGACGGCGCTGATCGTGCCGAAGCTCAGCGAGGTGTGCTGCTCCAGCCCCTCATAGAGAACGCTCCAGGGGTTGACGCCCAACGACGCCCTGACCAGCACCGAGAGACTGAAGCCGTACAGGGCGAGGCCGATGAGCAGTTGGGGAAGACGGCGCAGCGGACGCTCACCGACCGGGACGTAGCCGAGCAGGGGTGGCGACGGGCGCGTACGGGAGAGGAGCCGCGCGGACCCGACGGGGCGCCCACCCGGCACCGCAACCTCGCTGCGCTCCTCGCCACGGCGCCGATGGTGACGCTCATGACGTTCCGCACGGTCCTGCTCCATACCGGTCCCCTCCATGGGCGCGCTCCACGCACGCTCGCTGCGCCGTGTGTGCCTCAAGGCCAATGCGGCGAGTCTGTAGAGTGATTGGTCTGGGAAACACGGCCAATTGGGGGAGGGTGGTATGGCGGACCCACATCCGTTCCGGCCGGTGGACCGGGTGGATCGCACCCAACGGACCCTGGGGAGCCGGCAGCTCGCCGCGCTGCTGCCCGACCTGTCGGGGACCCGGCCCGCCTACCGCCACCTGGCCCGGGCCATCAGCGGACTCATCCTGGACGGCCGTATCGCGCTGCACGTCAAACTCCCCGCCGAACGGGAACTGGCCACGGCCCTGCACATCAGCAGGGCCACCATCACCGGCGGGTACGACCTGCTCCGCGAGAGCGGCTACGCCCACAGCCGCCAGGGCTCCGGCACCTGGACGGCCCTGCCCGACGGCCGAGCCCCCAGCGGCATCACCCGTCTCCTCGGCCCCCAGGACACCGCGATCGACCTGGCCAGGGCCGCCCCCGGACTCCCGGAACAGACGCTCACCGAAGCGCTCGCCCGGATCGCCCCGCAACTGGCCGCGCACGTCGACACCCCCGGCTACCACCCCTACGGCCTGCCGGAACTGCGCGCCGCCATCGCCGAACGCTTCACCCGGCGGGGACTGGCCACCATGCCCGAACAGATCCTGGTGACCTCCGGCGCCCAGCACGCACTCACCCTCGTCCTGGGGCTGCTGTGCCGGCCCGGCGACCGGGTCATGGTCGAGAACCCGTCCTACCCGAACGCCCTGGAGGCGATGCGCCGCGGCCGGCTGCGGACCGTGTCGGTCCCGGTGACCGACACCGGCTGGGACATCGAGATCATCGAATCGACCCTGCGTCATGTGGTGCCTCAACTCGCCTACCTAATACCGGACTTCCACAATCCGACCGGCTGTCTCATGCCCGGGGACGAGCGCGCCCGCATCCTGACCGCCGCGCAACGCTCCGGCACCTGGCTGGTCATCGACGAGACCCTGGCCGGCCTCGCCCTCGACGTCCCCGCCCCGCCGCCCTTCGCCACCCACACCACGCCCGGCCGAACCGGCCAGGTCATCACCCTCGGCTCGATGAGCAAGACCCACTGGGGCGGTCTGCGCATCGGCTGGCTGCGCGCCCCCGCGCGGCTCGTCACCGAACTCGCCGGCCAGCGGGTCGCCACCGACATGGGCGGCTCGGTCCTGGACCAACTGCTGGCCCTCACCCTGCTGGCACAGGCCG
Organism: Streptomyces sp. NPDC127097; assembly: GCF_042724075.1. Taxonomy (NCBI): domain Bacteria; kingdom Bacillati; phylum Actinomycetota; class Actinomycetes; order Kitasatosporales; family Streptomycetaceae; genus Streptomyces; species Streptomyces sp. NPDC127097. Next base: position 87,206 of record NZ_JBHXFI010000002.1, read on the forward strand.
ATGACCTGTTGCCGCCCCGCCTGGCGCAGCTGCGCCGCCGGCGCACCGCCCTGACCGCGGCGCTCACCGCACACATCCCGCAGTGGACCTGGCACCTGCCGCCCGGCGGCCTGTCGCTCTGGGTCGACCTCGGTGAACCCGTCGCCTCGGCGCTGGCCGAGCGGGCGCTGGACTACGGGGTCCGCATCGAGAGCGGCACCCACTTCGCCCCCGACCCGGGCCTCTTCGAACAGCGCCTCCGCATCCCGTACACCGTGCCGCCGGACACCCTGCACGAGGCCGTACGACGCATGGCCACCGCCCTCGCCGACGGCCTCCCGCACCCGCCCACCACCCGGCAACAACCGCACTGGGTCGTCTGAGACCGACCGTTGCGGCTTGCACCTCCCGTAACGGGAGGTCCTACGGTCCGAGTCATGAAGATTGTTGTGCACGACACGGCGTCCACCATGCTCGACCTCCTCCAGCGTCCCCTGGAGGAACGGCCCGACGCCTTCCGGGAAATGCTCAGTCCGCTGAAGAGCGCGATGTCCGCGATGGGAGACATCGATCTGGTCGAGATGCACCAACAGGGCAGTGGCTTCCGCCTCGACCGTGAGGACCCGCGCTATGTGCCCGCCCTGCGCCAGATGCAGGACGCGGGGGTGTGGCACCGCATCGAGGAAACCCTGACCGCCGGGTGGGAGCGGATCAGCGATGCGGTGCCCGGCATCAAGCACGCGGAAACCGTGCATGTCGTCCTGGTGCTCGGCAACCCCGACGACCATCACCTGACGGTCCGCAGCGCCGGCTACTTCGGTGCGGGCGGGTTCCCGGGTGCGATCCACCTGACGATGTGGCCCACCGACACCGCCCTGAAGAAGATCGAGTACGCCGCCGCGCACGAGCTCCACCACAATGTGCGCTACGCGAACGTGGCCTGGGACCCGATGGCCGTCACGGTGGGGGAGCACGTCGCCGCCGAGGGCCTGGCCGAGGCATTCGTACGGGAGCTGGCCGGCGAACAGGCCATGGGCCCGTGGTCGACGGCGCTGACCGGCGCCGGACTGGACAGCGCCTACGAAAGGATCACCGCCGACATCGACGTCGCCGGCATGCAGAACCTGATCGCGTATGTCCTGGGCGACGCCACCGCACAGCTCATGGGCCAACCGCCCGTGGGACTCCCGGACTTCGCCGGTTACCCGGTCGGACTGCGCATCGTGGACGCCCACTTGGCGGCCTCCGGCCTGACCGCCGCCGAGAGCACCGCGCTGCCGGTGCGCGAGATCCTCGCCAACGCGGGCGTAGCGACCAGCGCGTAAGGGGCCCGGCGGCATTCAGGGGGTTGGGGCGTCGGGGGCTTGCCCACGGCGCCCCGCCATGCCTTTTAAATGCGCATTCGGCGGTCCTGGCCCCGAAGAGGGTTACCGGACGGAAACCTCAGATCTCGCGCAAACCTTGCAGCGCGGCGTTGCTCCGCAGGTCGAGCGGTGCCAGGGTTTCGGAAATCACACGTCACCCCACAGTGAAGACCTGGAGGCCGTATGGCTGTCCGTCGTGCCGCTGTCGCCGCTGCGTCTGCGGCTGCGCTCAGTCTTTCCCTGCTGGCCACCTCCTGCGGTGTCAACGGCACCGCGTCCGCCGCCGAAGCCAAGGACCGGCCGCCAGCGAAGAAGGCCGTGGCCACCGGTAGCGGCGGCGCGGTGTCCAGCGTCAATCCGTACGCCTCCCGGGCCGGGATCGAGGTGCTGCGCAAGGGAGGCAACGCCGTGGACGCGGCGGTGGCAACTGCCGCCGCGCTGGGCGTAGTTGAGCCGTACTCCGCGGGCGTGGGGGGCGGCGGCTACATGGTCTACTACGACGCCAAGGCCAAGAAGATCCGCACCATCGACGGCCGGGAGACCGCGCCGCGCCGTATGCGCGCGGACTCCTTCCTCGACCGTTCGACCGGCAAGCCCCTGCCAACCAATGAAGTGATCAACTCGGGTCTGTCGGTCGGCATCCCGGGCACGCCGGCGACGTGGGACAAGGCGCTCAAGAGCTGGGGCACGGTCCCCTTGGCGAAGGCCCTTCGCCCGGCCACCCGAATCGCCCGCGACGGCTTCGTGGTCAACGACGAGTTCCGCGCGCAGACGGAGATGAACGAGAAGCGCTTCCGCGACTTCAAGTCCACCACCGACCTGTTCCTGCCCAAGGGCAAGCTGCCGGTGGTCGGCTCGCGCTTCCGCAACCCCGATCTCGCCCGGACCTATCGCGAGCTCGCCCGTGAAGGCGTCGGCGCGCTCTACCACGGGGACGTCGGGCGCGATGTGGCTCGGACCGTCCAGAAGCCGCCGATGGCTGCCGGCGCCTCGCACAAGGCCCGCCCCGGCCTCATGAACGCGAAGGATCTCGCCGACTACAAGCCCCTGCACAGGGAGCCGACCCGGACCACGTATCACGGCCTGGACGTCTACTCCATGGCACCGTCCTCGTCCGGCGGCACCACGGTGGGCGAGGCACTGAACATCCTGGAGAACTTCCACCTCTCGAAGGCCGACAAGACCCAGGCCCTGCACCACTACCTGGAAGCCAGCCGGCTCTCCTTCGCCGACCGCAACCGCTGGGTGGGCGACCCGGCGTTCTCGGACGTGCCCGCCAAGGAGCTGCTCGGCAAGGACTTCGCCAAGGACCGGTCCTGCCTGATCCGGTCCGACAAGGCGCTGACCAGCCCCGTCGCCCCCGCCGACCCACGCCACCCCGGCTCGGGCTGTGACCACAGGACCGGCAGCAAGCAGCCGCACGAAGGGCCCTCGACCACTCATCTGGTGACCGCGGACCGCTGGGGCAATGTCGTTTCCTACACCCTGACGATCGAGCAGACCGGTGGCTCGGCCATCACGGTGCCCGGACGCGGATTCCTGCTCAACAACGAGCTGACCGACTTCGACTTCGCCCCCCTCACCAAGGGGACGCCGGACCCGAACCTCCCGGGCCCCGGCAAGCGCCCGCGCAGCAGCATGTCGCCGACGATCGTCCTGCGGGACGGCAAGCCGATGATCGCGGTGGGTTCACCGGGCGGTGCCACCATCATCACCACGGTGCTACAGACCCTGGTCAACCGTCTGGATCTCGGGATGCCGCTCCCGGCGGCGGTCGCCGCGCCGCGCCTCTCCCAGCGGAACCAGACCGCGACCGAAGCCGAACCGGCCTTCCTCTCCTCGCCCGAACGGAAGAAGCTGGACGGCATGGGCCACAAGTTCGTCCTCGCCCCGAAGGCATTCACTCCGTCACCGGAGATCGGGGCGGTGGCCGCCCTGGAATTCCTTCCGAACGGCAAGCTCTCGGCGGTGGCGGAGCCCAAGCGCCGTGGCGGGGGATCGGCCATGGTGCTGAAGGAATCCCACTGAGGCCGGGCCTGCGCAGGCCGCCCAATGAAGGCCCACTGATGCACCACGAATGATGCCCGTCCAGTAGGGCCATCCAGTAAGGCCATCCAGTAAGACCGTCCCCCTCCGGGTCATGATCCGGAGGGGGACTGGTCTTTACTGGGTCGTCGCCTCGGGGAACTGCGGTCTTTACGGGGCCGTCACCGTAGGGAACGGAACTGCTATACGGTGCGCCGGGTTCGGTGTCTGTGATGCGGCCGGTGGAGGACGCGATGGGTGGATCGGTGGGGTCGGCGGGCGCGGCGGACGCGGGGGACGCGGGGGAGCTGCAACGACGGCTGGGGGTGCCCGACGCCGTGGTGATCGGCTTGGGGTCGATGATCGGTGCGGGGGTCTTCGCGGCCCTCGCCCCCGCCGCCGGGGCGGCAGGTTCCGCACTGCTCGTGGGCCTGGCGCTCGCGGCGGTGGTCGCCTTCTGCAATGCCACCTCCTCGGCCCGGCTCGCTGCTCGCTACCCGGCCTCCGGCGGCACCTACGTCTACGCCCGGGAGCGGCTCGGCGACTTCTGGGGCTACCTCGCGGGCTGGGCCTTCATCGTCGGCAAGACCGCCTCCTGCGCGGCGATGGCCCTGACCGTCGGCTCGTACGTATGGCCCGGTCAGGCCCATGGGGTCGCCGTCGCGGCGGTGGTCGCGCTGACCGCCGTGAACTACGCCGGCGTGCAGAAGTCCGCCTGGCTCACCCGGGCGATCGTGGCGGTGGTCCTCGCCGTACTCGCCGCCGTGGTGTTCGCCGCCCTCACCTCCGGCCAGGCGGATCCCGTACGGCTGGACATCGGCGACGATGCCTCCTTCACCGGCGTACTCCAGGCCGCGGGCCTGCTGTTCTTCGCCTTCGCCGGATACGCGCGCATCGCCACCCTCGGCGAGGAGGTCCGCGACCCCAGCCGGACGATTCCCCGCGCCGTCCCGCTCGCCCTGGGGATCACACTCGTCGTCTACGCGGCGGTCGCCGTCGCCGCCCTGATGGTGCTGGGCCCGCAGCGGTTGGCGGAGGCGGCGGCCCCACTGTCGGACGCCGTACGGGCCGCCGGTGCCGGTTGGCTGACGCCCGCCGTACGGGCCGGCGCCGCCATCGCTGCCCTCGGCTCTCTCCTCGCGCTGATCCTCGGCGTCTCCCGCACCACCCTGGCCATGGCCCGCGACCGTCATCTGCCGCACGCGCTGGCGGCGGTCCATCCGAAATTCAAGGTGCCCCACCGCGCCGAGCTCGTCGTCGGCGCCGTCGTGGCAGCACTCGCGGCGACCGCGGACGTGCGCGGGGCCATCGGCTTCTCCTCCTTCGGCGTGCTGGCCTACTACGCCCTCGCCAACGCCTCCGCCTGGACCCTTTCCCCCGCCGAAGGCGGCCCACCGCGACTCATCCCGGTGGCCGGACTGGCCGGTTGCCTCGTCCTGGCATTCGCGCTGCCGCTCACGTCGGTGATCTCGGGCACCGCGGTCCTGGCCTGCGGCGCCGCCGCGTACGGCGCCCGGCGCCTGCTCTCCGCCCGCAGTCAACGAGGCTCATGAGCAGGGGCCTCTCCGCCTCCACGGCTCCGCCCGGACTTCCGCACGTGCACCGGCGGCGGCGCGGTGGGACCTCGATGAGGCGCTACGCCCCGGCCTCCCTCCGGGCAAGCACCCTCACAGCGCCCTCGTCATGAACGTACTGTTCGGGTCGGGCTTGTAGTCCGCGAAGGGGCCGCAGTACTGGAACCCGAACTTCTCGTACAGCCTTCGGGCGGGCAGGAAGAATGCGGCGGCACCGGTCTCCAGGCTCAGCCGTGTGAAGGCCATGCCCTGAGCCTCGGCGATGATGTGCTCCAGCAGTTGGGAGGCGACCCCACTCCGCTGCCGCGTCGGCCTGGTACGCATCGACTTCAGCTCCGCATGGCCCGCGTCCAGTCTCTTGATCGCGCCGCAGCCCACCAGACTGTCCCCGTCCGAGGCCGACCAGAAGGTGATGCCGGGCTTCCGGAGGCTGTCGAGGTCCAGGGCGTGCTTGCTCTCCAAGGGCGTGAGGGACCGCATCTGTTGGACGTGCTCGTCGAGAAAACTGGCTATCTCCGGGCCGGAGAGATCGTCCACCACGATCTTCAATGTGCTCACTCTTCTTCCGCCCTTCTTCCGTTCCTGTCGACTGCCGGGCCGGGCCGGGCCGCACCGTGATCAACCGTACCTGGCCGACGTCGCGCCTCCGATCGGCTCCACCAATCGGGCTGACGCCCGGTCAGACCTCACCGCACCCGCTCAGCGGCTCCGTGCCCGCATCAGAGTGGGATGCGAGCTGATTGCTTAGCCCACCTGGCCCCATGGGGGTGGCGGAGACGGCGTGGGCGGCACCTCGTCGTGCTTCCATCTCGCCATGGAGGTGATCACGTGATGACCGCAGACTCATCGCAGGAAAGCTATCCGCAGAGGGGTGCGCCGCGGCGGCGCGTACTGGCCGCGGCTGCCCTGACTCCGATGCTGGCCGGTGCCGCGGCCCCCGCTCGTGCCCTGGGCACCAGGACGGGCGAGGCGCAGGGCCGCCAGGTGATCCAGCCCGTTCCCACCGCCTTGCCGGACTGGGAGGAGGTGGCCCGCGTGCTCAGGCGAAAAGGCGACATGAAGCGTGGGCTGATGTATCACACAGCGCTGCCGCGCCACGACCTCCGGGTGCGCTCGCACCGCGTCGACGTCAAACCGGCGCTCGCTCTCGGCTCGCATGTGTCCTTCGTCCGGTACGCCGACAAGAGCACGTTGTTGATGGGTGACGTGGTGGTCACCGAGCAGGAAATGCAGGAGTTCACTGATGCCCTGCACAAGCACAAGATCGGGCAGACCGCGATCCACAAGCATCTGCTGTCCCAGACTCCCGACATCTGGTGGATCCACGTCCATGCCCACGGCGACGACCCGGTCTCCCTGGCCCGCGGCCTGCGCGCGGCGTTCGACTGTACGGACACCCCGCCCCCGGTGCCGTCGTCCCAGTGGGAGCCCGGCGACCTGGACACCGCCGGCATCGACGCCGCGCTGGGAGTCAAGGGCGTCGTCGACGACGGCATCTACAAGAGCGTCTTCGTCCGCCGCGAGACCATCACCGACGGACATCTGGTACTGCCACCGGGCCTGGGCTCGACCAGCGCGTTCAACTTCCAGCCGCTGGGTGACGGGTTGGCCGCGATCAGCGGTGACTGCGCCATGATCGCGAGTGAGGTCCAGGACGTCCTGGTGGCGCTGCGGCGCGCCGGAGCCCAGCTCGTCGAACTGCACAACCACGGCTTGACGGACGAACCCCGCCTGTTCTTCGTCCACTTCTGGGCCGTGGGTGACGGCGCCAGACTCGCCCGCGCCCTGCGCCCCGCGGTGACCGCCACCAACGTCGTACCGGTCGGCTGACCTCGCGCGGGTGGATGGGCCCGACCCCTCGGGTACCACGTCCGAGCCTCGCCCACCCCCGCCTACCTCACGGTCGGGTCCACCCACAGCCCCCCCATCTGCCCTCCGGAGGGGCCCGGCGCCACCTGGTGCCGGCCCGGCCCCACCTGATGCCACCGCGCACCTCAAGAGTCTTGCCCGCTGTCCTCGGCCAGCTCGTACTCCTCCTCCAGCACTTCGGTGACGTTCTCCCACAGATCGGACTCCACGAGCGGGTCCAGCTGCTGGATCGCTGTGCGGAACTCCGCCAGCGCCTTCAGAGGTTCCGCCCCCTCGAAGCGCGGAGCGAACTGCGCCGCCAGTCCCAGGGCGCCCGCCAGCGCCTTGAGAGAGGAGTGCGCCTCGCCCGCGAAACCCGCCGCGTGGTCCCAGCCGTTGGGGTCATACAGATCGACGCATCCCACCACACCGTGCACCATCAGCGCGAAGTCCTGGCACTTGCCGAACTCGAACGCATACGAGCTGGGCGGCGAATCGTCGTCGGGGGTCCGCCGCCCGAACAGCTCGTCCGGGTCTGCGGCCCACGGACCCCCGGTCTTCAGCCTGCTGGAGTCGAAGTCGATGAACTCGAGGAACCCGTCGAACCGCACGGCGGGGAAGCCGACCGTGGTGAGAAACTCCCGTGTCCCCTCATGCTCCAGCCGCTCGGGCAGCTCCGCCTCCGCAGGCCGCCACAGCGACCCCACCCCGAAACAGGACTCCAGCCACTCCGCCGTGGGGTTCCTGGCTGCCGCCATCCACTCGTTCATGCTCACGTGACTCTCCCGGGCCGCTCCGCCGATGTGACACCAACAGTGAACCCCACGGCACTGACAACCGAGCGAGCGTCAGGCACTCGGCGAGGGACAGGTCTCCAGGCGCCAGATCAGGTCAATGCCGGTCTCACTCGGGGCCGCAGGCCCTTCCGGCAGTTCCACGCGCTCCACTTCCGTGAAACCCAGGCGCCGGGCGACGGCCCCACTAGCGGGGTTCGCCTCGTCATGATGGATCTCGATGCGATCGATGCCAGGCATCCGGCGCCCCGCATGCACCAGCGCGGCAGCGGCCATCGTGGCCAGCCCCTTCCCCGTCCACGCATGGTGGAGCCAGTAGCCGATGTCCAGTCCGCCCGGACCGATCCGACGCATCAGACTGATGCTGCCGACCGCCGCACCGTCCGTGGTGATCGCGTAGTGGTACGCCTGCCCCGAGGCCCACTCCTCCTGGCACCGGGCCAGAAACGCTTCGCCCTGCTCCCGGTCATGACTGGCCGCGAAGGGCATCCAGGGAAGCAAGTGATCACGTGACTCGGTAATCAACTGGTGCAGGATCTCGAGGTCTTCGCCACGCCAACGGCGCAGTGCGACCTGATCCGAGCGGACGGTTTCAGGGGGATGCTCCATGGCCGAGATCCTGAGGGAGCCACGCCGGATCGACAACGTAATTTCCGGGGGGACCAAGAGAACGTCATAACCGGGGCTCGCCCGGCGGCGGGAGAGCTCGAAAGAGGGTGGAGCCCGCAGGCTGATTCAGCCGGTGGACTCTTCGGTGTCGCGTAGCCCGACGCAATCCAGCGCCCAGAAGGTGTCGGAGTAGACGAGGGTGCCGGTCATCCAGGGTTCGTGTGCTGCCAGCCGGACGACTTGGAAGGCGGGGGGCGGGATGCGCAGGGAGGGGGAGCGGAAGCCGAGGGTGTCGGCGCGTTCGAAGCCGCGCCGTGCGTAGTAGTGCGGCGCGCCTTCGAGGAAGACCAGGGGCACCTGCCGGGCGTCGGCCGCTGCGAGGGCGTGCTCGATGAGCCGGGTGCCGATCCCCTGGTCCTGGAACTGCGGGAGCACTCCCAGCGGTGACAGCACCAGTACGTCCACGATCTGCCGCGGCGCGTCCAGCCGGCCGGCGCTCAGCAGCACATGCCCCACCACCTGCCCGTCGACCGTGGCGACGAACGACACCGGCGCCAGGGGCGCTGCCGCGCTCCGAAGGGCGTCCGCGAGAGCCGGCACCCGCTCCTCGCCCTCGAACGCGGCCAAGTGGAGCGCATGTACCGCCGGATGGTCACCGCTCCGCTCCTGACGGATCGTCAATCCTGAATTGCGCGCCGCTGCACCGGTGTTGTCTGTGGTCACGGCCGCGAGCGTAGAGGCACCGCACCCTCCATGCCATCGCATTCCGGCCCACGGCCCGCGGCCTGCCTACCCAGGAAGTTAGCGGGAGGCGGCGGCCAGTCCGCGGATCTCGGTGGCGACGCGGTCCCACGCGCATGCGGGGAATTCGTGGCCCACCTGCGGCAGGAGGACCAGGCGCGCGTCGCGGATCCGGGCGGCGATCGCCCTGCCGGCGCTGGGCTTGATGAGGGGGTCGTCCGCCCCGTGGAGGACGAGCGTGGGCCGGGTGATGGCGCTGATCGGCGGTCCGTGCCACTGGGCGCCGATCTGGCGGCTCTGCGCCTGCTGGTCGTGCATACCGCGGTCGGCGTTGCGCTCGGCGGCCTCCCGGGCGGCCGGCTCGTCGAAGGTGCGGTGGGGCGAGGCGAGGAGACGGGAGACGGCGACGCCGGCCGCGACGGCTCCGTCGGGGGTGTCGGGAAACCTCAGGCGGGCGAACTTCGCCAGGGTCCGCAGGCGTATGTACCGCATGGTCCGCAGCCCCGAGACGTCGCCGGGGACGGCGGCCATGGAGGTGAGGGTCCGGACGCGGCCCGGGTGCCGCAGCGCCACACGTTGAGCGACGGCTCCACCGAGGGAGACGCCCAGCAGATGCGCCGACCGCCACCCCAGGGCGTCCATGACGGCGACGGCGTCATCCGCCATGTCCTCGGCCGTGTATGCCGTCTCGCGCTTGGCGAAGAGCGCGGAGATCGGGGTGCGGGCGGGGGTGGGCGGCAGATGGGTGGAGTCCCCGCTGTCGCGCTGGTCGTACCGGGCCACCGCGAAGCCCCGCGCCGCCAGCATCCGGCACAGCCCGTCCGGAATCCACAAACGGTTGACGCCCAGCCCCGTGGCCAGCAGAAGCGGCTCACCGTCGGCCCCTTCGGTCAGCGCATCGAAGGCCAGCCGCACCGCACCGTTCTCGGCCCAGCGGACCGGGCTCCACAGGTTTTCCGGGGTCGAGGACATACGTACCTCCCATAGTTGCCACCGACGATAACTGCGATCGTTGTTCGCAGTTTAGAGTAGGGGAGGCGTCAGGGGAACGGACGAAGGCAGGTGGGCGAGTGGCTCAGGAACCGGTGACGGTGTGGACGAGGGCTGAACGCGGTGCCCGCGGCCCCCAGCCCGCACACAGCCGCGCGGACCTGACCGCGGTCGCCGTCGAGCTGGCGGACCGGGGCGGCCTGTCAGCGGTGTCCATGCGCCAGGTGGCCAAGGAGCTGGGCACCGGCCAGGCATCCCTCTACCGCTACGTCACCGGCCGTGAGGACCTGCTCGACCTGATGACGGACGCGGTGGCGGGGGAGATCGACGTCGACGTCCCGCTCCAGGGGGATCCCGTTGCGGACCTGGTCGCCCTGGCGGCCCGGGCCAAGGCCGTCCATCTGCGGCACCCCTGGCTGCCCGACATCCCGCCGGAACCTCTGCGGCTGGGCCCGCGGAGCATGGACTACCTCGAATACGCGCTGCGGGCGATGGCGTCCGTACGGCTGCCGGGCCGGACCAAGATGGAAATCGTGGCCCTCATGAGTGCCCTGGTGGCGCAGTTCGCCCGGGCGGAAATCCAGGGCGGCCGCGGGACCACCGGCCGCCAGGCGGCGCAGGCCGCCTACCTGAGTCAGACCGCCTCCCAGGGAGCTCACCCCCATGTCGCGGCCGCCATGGCCGATCAGCCCGGAGCGGCCCCCGCGGAGGATCCCCAGCAGCTGTTCGAGCGGACTATGCACCGGGTGCTCGCCGGGCTCGTCGTCGACGACCTCACCGCGGGCGACGTCGAGAGCGCAGCGACAAGACAGGACGCAGAAGCAGAGCGCGAAGGCGGTGGCCACACTCGGTGAGCCGGCGTCCCTGAGGCCGAGCGGACCGCCCAGGACACCCGCGACGCACCCGTGATGCACCCACGACGCCCACGAAGCCGGCCGCCGTGCCCCCGCCATCCAGACCAGCCACGCCCTGAGCAGGGCCAGGAGCGCGGCAGACGCAACCGATCCCGGTTCGGCACCGCAGGTATTTCTCGACGCCGCGCCGCCCCGGATCACCCCATCGATGTCGGCTGTATGGCTGCGGCGGCGGTGTCGTCGCGGACACGTCCGTCCTCATGGGCACACCGAGAGGCATCATGGTCTGATGAGGGTGTTGCCGGTGTGGTCACGGGTGCGCCGTTGGGTTCCGGCCTTGGTGATCGCTCTTGCGGCGTTGGTGAATCTGCTGACGCCGACCTCGGTGTCGTCCGCTCCACTGCTGGCCGTGGCACCGGTGACGGCGGTTTCGCTGTTCGGCCCGGCCGGGATCGTCGGTGTCGGCCTTTCGGCGATGGTGGTGGAGGCGGGTCTGGCCTTCCTCGGCGGCTCGTACGACTGGCAGGGGGACGCGGCCGTGCAGATCACGCTGGCGTCCGTCACCGCGCTGGCGGTCGGCCTGAACCGTTCCCTGCGCATGCAGCACGCGAGCGCCAGCCGGGCCCGGTACGCCGCGGAGATGGCCCAGCGGGCCGTGCTGCCCAGCCCGCCCAGCCGGCTGGGGGACCTGCGGATCGCCGCCCGCTATGTGCCGGCCGAGGACATGGCGCTGATCGGTGGCGATCTCTACGTGATGCAGGAGACCCCGTTCGGGGTGCGCGCCATGGTCGGCGACGTACGGGGCAAGGGCCTGGCCGCCGTCACGGCCGTCAGCGTCGACATCGGTGTCTTCCGCTACGCCGCCGATCATGAACCTGACCTGCCTGCCCTGGTGGCCTGCATGGAAGAGGCCCTGCTGCGCGAAAGTCAGCGCCGGGAGGGGCTGGACGCGACGGAGGGGTTCACCACCGCCCTGATCGTGCAGTTCGCCGACGATCTGAGCCAGGTCCATATCGTCAACCGCGGCCATCCCGCCCCGGTGCTGCTGCATGCCGACGGCCGGGCGCGCGTCCTGGAGCCGGCGGAGGAGGCGCCGCCCCTGGGCCTCTCCGGCCTGGACTCCTGGGCCTCCCCGGTCGAGACGCACCCCTTCCCGCCCGGGGCGATGCTGCTGTGCTTCACCGACGGCGTCACCGAGGCGCGCGATCCCGCCGGTGTCTTCTACGACCCCGCGGACCGGGTCCCGCACATGGTGCAGTCCTACCTGCGCCAGACGAGCCACTTCCCGGAGCCGTCGACGGTCCTCGACCTCCTCGCCCGCGACGTCAGCCGGCACAGCGGTGGTGCACCCCAGGACGATCAGGCCCTCCTCGCGCTGCACCGGCCGCTGCCGCAGCAGGACCTCCTCGCCCGGCCGCGCCAGGCGTAGCCACCGGGGCCCCGGGGCGCTCCCGGCCCCCACCACGGCCATGGCGGAAGCCCACACGAGCATGTCCGATTGAGGTGTGCCGATTGCCGGCTGTGCGGCTCGGGCATCCTCGCATTGGCATATGCCGCAACGGTGCGCGAAGGGGACATCATGGAGTGGCAGAGCGAGGAGTTCGGGGCTTCCCATGAAGGCATGGCGGGGGCGGTGCTCGCCGATGGCAGTGAGCCCGGACCGGTGTATCTGGACGCCGGCAGCGGCAGCCATATGCACGAGACCAAGCAGTGGTGGGCCTACAACGGCAGGCTGGGCAGACAACGGGCGGACCACATGCGGGGATCGTGCTCATGCGGCTGGCGCGGTGCGCGCCACTACCCGATCGACTGGGATCAGCTGAACGACCGCCGCTACTACGACTACGACCCGCCGGGCCCGTACGAGGACTGGCAGGCGCACATCGACGAGGTGGAGTCCCGTTCGGTGCCGCTGCCCACTGAAGTGGCGGATCTGCTGGACCGGTTGGACGACCAGCTGACGGCGCTGGCCGACCAGGCGCCGCTGGCCGCACTGAAAGCCGTGGCGTCACTGGAGCGCACCACCGGCCGCGTCGGCCGCGAGGCCGCCTGCGCTGCGGAGGCGGATGAGGATTCGTGGGAAGCGATCGGCCAGGCGCTCGGTCTGACCGCGAAGGACGCCCGTTCGCGCCTCACCCGCTACTACCTCAGGAACTGACTCCCGGGCCAGGTCGGCCCGAAGCCTCCGCGTCCTTTCCGCCGCGGGCGGCCGCGCGACCGGACCTGGCTCGCGCGGCCGACCAGGGCCGATCGCCGTTTTCCCGGCGCCCCGAAAGCAAGATCAGCACCCCTCGCCGCCTGCCTGCTCTCTATGCTGACGACATGTTCGATATACCTCTTTCGGCGCTTGAAGTCGCGATGGTCCAAACAGGCGCCCGGGCCGTGGACACCTTGCGCGACACCGCGGCGTTCGCACAGGGAATGGAACGGCTGGGCTACCAACGGATCTGGTACGCCGAGCATCACCATTCGCCCGCGATCGGCGCGTTCCCGCCGGTGGTGCTGACCGCGCACGCTGCCGCTTCGACCGCGTCGATCCGTCTCGGTTCGGGCGGCGTGCTGGCGCCCAACCACGCACCCCTCATGCTGGCCGAGCAGTTCGGAACGCTGGCGGCCTTGCACCCGGACCGTATCGACCTGGGCATCGGCCGCGGGCCCGGCACCTTCGACGAGGCCATCGCACGCGCTCTGCGCCGCGGAGCCGGACCCACGACGGACGCGGAGTACGAGAACGACGTGGCCGCGACGCTGTCCTTTCTGGTCGACGAGGTCGCCCTCGGCCCGCTGCCGGAGCCGTGGCTGCTGGCCTCCAGTCCCACGGGTGCCGCTCTCGCCGCGGGACTGGGCCTGCCGGTCGCTGTCGCACACCACATCCGGCCGGACAACACCCAAGCGGTGCTGGAGCGTTACCGGGCGGAGTTCACCCCGTCGCGCTGGTGCGAGCGGCCCCGGGTGCTGTTGTGCGTGGAGACGGTGTGCGCCGAGACGGCAGAAGAGGCGGCGTGGCGCGTCGGACCGATGGACGTCGTCAAGGCCGGGCTCCTGAAGGGGCTGAGTGAGATCCCCTTCCCCACGCCCGCGGAGGCGGCCACCCACCCCTTCACGGAGGAGGAGCGACGGGCACTGGCCGGCTTCCGCGCACAACAGGCCGTGGGCACGCCGGAGACCGTCATACGCCGCCTCACGGAACTGGCCGGCGAGACCGGAGCAGACGAACTGATGCTGACCACACCGGTCTACGACCTCGATGACCGCATTCGTTCGTACGAGCTCATCAAGAAGTACTCCGGGGGTACGGCAGCATCCTAGGAACCGGGGGTGGGGCAGCGCCCGGCGGGCGCTCCCTCATCCGGCGCGGCCTCGTCAGAGCCCAGGGTTGCGGGCGAGGGCGGTCAGTACGGCCCGGGTCTTGGTCTCGCCGGAGCGCGGCGGTTCGATATCGCGCTTTCGCAGCGCCCGTTCGAGCAGCTTCTCGGCCTCCGCCGCTTCGGCCGTGCTCATGCGGACCGAGACCTCAAGGAAGCGCAGGTCCCTGGTGGTCCACTCCTCGATGGCCACGGGCTGGGGCAGGACGTCCCACTCCTGCTTCCACTTGACGGCGTGCACCGGGCCGAGCGCCCGCAGATCCGTGAGGTCGCCCTTCTTCAGCCCGACGGCGTCTTCCAGGAGGTCGCGGTGCGGCTTGGTGAGGAGGTGGTCCAGCGCTCCGTGCCCGGGGCTGAGCGCCGACTCGATGAGCTTTTCCGTGGCCTTCCGGTCGGCCTGTAGTGAGGCGGACAGCACGGGCGTGAAGGCGGGACCGGTCCGGTCCTCCTCGATCGTGAACTCCCAGTCCTCGTCCTCGTTCTTGCGGTTCTTCTGCCAGTCGTGTGGCAGCGGAGGGCATGGTCGCAGCTTGACAGTCATGTCCGTGTCGCGCTTGGACCCGTGATCCTCGTTGTCCATACGCAGACGGATGATGACCCCGCGGTCGAGGAAGGGCAGCGAGACGCCGTCGCTACCCTTCTCGGGGCTGTCCCAGAAGTGGATGGTGCGACTGCGGCCCTGACCGGCCTTGAGTCTGAGCGCACGGGACGCCTTCTGGGCCTCGTCCCCGGAAAAGCTGATCTTGATTTCCGCGGCCGTGGCCGTTGGAGTCTGTGTCATGGTGCTGTTATTCCACGACGTACCGCACCGTGCATGCTGCGTCACCGCCCTGGTCGACGGGGTGCTGGCCATTCGCCTCACCGGAGCACGCGGGGAGAGCATCACGGCGCCGACCGGGCGACCCCCCGGCTCAAAAGCGTGACCGGCCCTGGAAACACCATCGGGACCGTGGTCGAGAGCCCGGCCCGGCCGAGCCCCCCGAATCGCGGCTGGTCGCCCTGTCCATCCTGGCGATGCTTCGCGTCGCGGCTCGGGAGCTGCACCCATTTGAGGTCCGCACGCACGCAGCGGAAGCTTCGCTGATGAGCTGCCCGACCCGGGCCGCGCCCTGGCGCTGGCCGCCGTCAACGACGCGCTGGCGGGCGGCGGACCCCTCGTACTGACCTGCCGCACGGCGGCATACGTGCAGGCGGTCGCTGCCAGTGACGTGCTCACCGCGGCCGTGGTCATCGAACCGGACCCCGTGCCGGCCCAAGACGCCGTCAGCTACCTGCGCATGTCCACCCCGCCCGGCCTGGGCCAGGATCGCTGGGGGCCGCTCGCCGAGCACCTTCGGCAGCAGCCGAAGTGTCCCGCTGCGACCGCCCTGGCCAGCCCGCTGATGGTCGCCCTGACCCGGTCCGTGTACGCCACGGGCGAGGCCGATCCGGCCGAACTCACCGACTCGGAACGCTTCCCGGACACGCCATCCATCG
The DNA here is from genome assembly GCF_042724075.1 of Streptomyces sp. NPDC127097. Lineage (NCBI taxonomy): Bacteria > Bacillati > Actinomycetota > Actinomycetes > Kitasatosporales > Streptomycetaceae > Streptomyces > Streptomyces sp. NPDC127097. The sequence continues at coordinate 102,825 of NZ_JBHXFI010000002.1, forward strand.
AGCGGCATCTCCTGGGCGCACTTGTTCCCGTCCTGGTCTCCCGCGCCGCACGGCAGGCCCCCACGGTTTCCAGCAGCCGACCGGTCCACCGCTGGAAACCGGAGCAGGCTCAGCGCTGGCTCACCTGCCTCGCGCAGCAGCTCCACCGGCAGAACACCTATGAACTGGCCTGGTGGCGCCTGTACCAAACGCTGCCGGCCTTGGCCAACACCTGGCCCCGTGCCTGTCTGGTGGCCGCCGGAGCGGCGGTCCTGGCCCTGGTCGGGGAGGCCGCGGCAACGCTCGCCGTGGCCGGCCAATGGGCACCAGGGGAGAGCTTCGACTTCGCAGGTCGCGCGCGCGTCGCCGCGGACACGGCGCTCACCGTCGTCCCGATGTCCCTGGTACTGGTCGTACTCGCCGCTGCCCTGGCGCGCAGGGCACGCCCTGCGCTGTCCGCTGTCTGCCTTGGCGTGATCGTCGGCATTCTTGCCGGGATTCTCGCCGGCCTCGACGCGCTGATCTACGGTGCGCCCGCGGCACAGGTGCTGCCGTGGGTATACACCGACATGCCGCTCCCGGCGTTCGCCTACTCCGTGGTGCTGTTCTGCGTCGGCCTGCCGTACCCGCCCAAGGCGCCCCAACGGGCGACGCTCCGCGCCGGCGGACGCCGGCTCCTGCGCTCCCTCGCGATCGCCCCGCTCCTGGCCATCGCTTTCAGTCTCCTGATCGGCGGCCTCATCAGCATTGACAGTCTGCTCAACCCCGAGGACACCCGAATGGGGGTCTTCTACCGCCCCGCGTACCTGCAAGGGCTGGTTCTCGGAATCGTTCCGGGCTTCGGCCTGGCGGTGCTGCGCTGGGCGCGTGCGCCCCTCGCCGACGACGACTCCGCCACCCCCGCGACCACCCTGAGAGGCGACCGGCACCTGAGCCTGCTGCTGGGTGGCTACGCCGCCCTTACCTTCGTCATCTTCTTCGTCGGCGCATCTCATTCGCCCTACCGGACAGGCGAGAGCGTCGAGGGCATCCTGAGCGCTCTGTGGGCATGGGCGGAAACCATGGCCTACGTCCCCGCCCTGAGCGGACTCCTGCTGGGGCTACTGGCCACTTCCTGGCTCTACTACACGGTCGCCCGCACCTGGCTTGCCCTCCGGGGCCGTCTTCCCTTCCGTCTTCAAGCCTTCCTCTACGACGCCCACCACCTCGGCATCCTGCGTCAGGCAGGCCCCGCCTACCAGTTCCGGCATGCCCTCTTGCAGGACCATCTCGCCACCTTCAGCGCCCCGCCCACCCCGGGTTCCGCGAAGGTCTGAAACCTGCGGCCGTCTGGCCGACGTGCGGCAGGACGTCCTCCAGTTCCTGCATCAGCCGCCGCTTCGGCCGCGCGCCCACCGTCTCCTTCACCAGCTCGCCACCTTGGTAGAGCTGCAAAGTGGGGGCGGCAAGGACATTGCAGGCGGTCATGGTGGCGGGGTTCTCGTCGGTGTTGAGCTTGGCGACGGTCAGGCGATCGGCCTCCTCATGGGCGATTTGGTCCAGGACCGGCGCCAACTGTCGGCACGGACCGCACCAGGGTGCCCAGAACTCGACGAGGACGGGCCGCGCGCTTCGCAGCACCAGTTGGTCGAAGGTGTCGTCGGTTGCGGTGACGACGGCGGGGGCGGTGCTGGTCATCAGGGCGTCCTTTGCTCTCGGGCCGGCGGCTCCGCCCTGTTCACCCGAGACGCTAGACCTTGACACCGGCGTCAAGGCCAGCGCCGGGGTCGGCATCTCACCGGGCTCCCAACCGGTCGCCGAGGTGACGAGGGGTTTCGGACTCGACTTGCTCGTCTAGCGGAATTCGTCCGCATGCTCTTCCGCCCATGAGCGGAACGTGCGCGCCGGCCCTCCGGTGATCTCTTCCACCGTGGACGTGATCACGTGCGATTCGGGCCGCGATTCAGCGCTCGCCAACAGCGCCTCAACGAGAGCGGGCGGCCTGCCGTCGGCGAGCATCTGCCGGCGTGCGACCTGTACGGGGACCGATTCGAAGGTCACCAGGCGGCCGATCGCTTCTCCGATCGCCTGTACCTGCTCGGCTCTGCTCAGTACCTGCGGGCCGGTCAGGACGTACTTCGCGCCCACATGCCCGTCCTCGGTCAGCGCATGTACCGCCACGGCCGCGATATCGCGCTCGTGGATCACCGCCGTAGCGGCGATGTCGGGGCCGCGAACTGCGTGCGTGGTGCGGATCTGCTGGGCCCACCCGCGCCCGTTGGAGGCGATGGTGTTCGACCGCAGGATGGTCCACTCCAGGCCGGATTCTTCGATCAGGCGCTCCATATCGGCGTGGAGCTGGGTAATCGGATCGGTCTGCCGTTCGGCGTCCTCGTTCACACCTGACGAGGAGAGATAGACGATGCGGCGGGCATGCCGTGCGATCGCCTCCAACACGGCGGGCGCGCCCTTGGTCGTAAGGAAGGGCCAGATCAGGAACACTGTGCTGGTGCCCTTCAGCGCGCCCTCCAGCGTGTCCGGCTCGGACAGGTCCCCGCCTGCGACCGTGACTCCCTCCGGAAGCCCGGCCGTTGCGGGCTGACGCACCAGTGCCCGCGCAGCGGTCCCCGTGGCCAGGAGCTGAACCACAACTTGCCGGCCGACATTGCCGGTCGCGCCCGTTACAAGAATCTCACTCATGATCAGGTCAGCCGCGGTCCTGCCCGGAGTATTCCGCCCGCCGGCCCGGTGCGCCGAGGCTGAGGCCGCCTTTCAGCGGCAGCTCGCCGGGCTCGGATAGCCGGTCCCGCGCGTCCTGGAGGACGGCACCATCGAGGACGGCCACGTCTGGGGCCGGTCGCCAGAATTTCTTGTATGGGGAGTGCTTCGCCGGTGCCGACGTCCGGATGGTGGGATGGCAAGGTGACCAACCATTGGGATGGCAAGGTGACTAAGCATCATGAGGCGGCAGCTGTCCGCCCGTTGACCCTGGCCTGGGTGAGCCGGCACTTGGAGGTCGGCGAACGGATCGTCAGAACCGAGGCGCTGCACGGTGGCATCACTGCCGAAGTGCGGAGGCTGACCGTCGGCGCGCGGGACGGAGAGACTCGCGACCTGGTGCTGCGGAGTTTCGTCGACCCGTTCTATGTGGAGCGCGCCGAGGACTGGCTGAAGAGGGAGGCCGGCGCCCTGACCCTGCTGGCGGGGGCCGGCGTGCCGGCTCCTGGACTGGTCGCGGTTGATCCCACCGCCGCGCATTGCGAGTATCCGTCGCTCCTGATGACGCATCTGGGGGGCCGGGCGGTCTTCGACGATGAGGGATTGGCGACGCGGGTTCCTCTGCTGGCCCGTCAACTCGTGGCAATCCATGCGTTGCGACCCGTCGAGCGGCCTCGGGAGTATGTGGCGTTGACGACCGCCGATACCGTCGTGACTCCGAAGGGCGCCGACGCGGCGGTATGGGCCGCGGCGATCGACGTGATCCGCAAGCCCGCGCCGCCCTATGAAGGGCGGTTCCTGCACCGGGACTTCCAACCCGGCAACGTGCTGTTCGACGTGCCGCCCTCAGGGTCGGCAGGTGCCCGGATCACCGGCGTCGTCGACTGGGCGGCGGCCTCCTGGGGTCCGGCGGATCTCGATGTGGCGCACTGCTCGACCAATCTCGCGTTGCTGCACGGCCCGGCGTGGGGTCTGCGGTTTGCTGAGGTGTATGAGGAGGCCGGCGGGGTGCTGGCCGCGGCCGCCCGCGAGCGGCTGTACTGGCGGGTGCGGGACGGGCTGGCGTGCTCGGAAGAAGTGCGGCAGGTGGCGCAGCCATGGCGGGAGGCAGGGAGGACGGAGCTGACGACGCGAGCGGTGGAGGAGCGGCTGGATGCCTATGTCACCGCCCTGATGGACGCGCTGGGCTGAGCCCAAAGCAGCCCAGGCAGCCCAAAGCAGCCCAAGCAGCCAAAGCAGCCCAGGCCCGCGGGCACGGTGGCGGGCGCCAGGCCCGGCTGCCACGTCCGGGAGCGGAGCCGATCGCACATCCGCACCGGGACACCCCATGCGGGCGCTCATGCGCAAGTACGGCGTCGGCTGCGCCGGGGCGGCCCCCTGGTCCCGGCGAACCGAGCCCGCGCGGACCGGTAGTTGAACGGCTCGGCCGCCGCATACCCCTCGGTTCCCATACGACTTGACCGCGCGCCGGTCGCGATGGGCGGCCAGCTTGGCCACCTGGTGCACGATCGGTGGGCGTCGCACGTCGCTCAGCGCACGCGATTGAGCAGGGCGGCGGGATCAGGGTCGGCCTGGAGGGCGCGGAGCAGCAGAGTCCACAGGTCGTGCAGGTGCTCCTCGATGTGGCGGCGTCCCTCCAGGGCATCGGAGACGGTGTGCAGACCGAAGAAGGAGCAGACGATGCCGTGGGCGGTGGTGGCAGGTGGCACATCGGGGGCGAGTTCACCGTTACGGGCGGCTTCTTCGAGTAGCTGTGTAACGGCTTCGATCCAGCCGAGGAACGGTGCGGGGAGCTGGGCGTCGATGGCTTTGCGTTCGGCCCAGAGGCGGGCTCCGGCCCGGACGACGATGTCGTCCCGAAAGGCGCGTGCCACTTCGAAGCTCAGCCCGACGAGCTTCTCCAAGGCCGGCCGGCCGGGCTGCCGGTAGCGGCTGATCAAATGCGGCCAGGTGGCGAAATGTTCCTCGACGATGGCGAGGGCGAGCTTCTCCTTGCTGGCGTAGTGGAAATAGATGGCCCCGCTGGTGCGACCGGAATGTGCACTGATGTCGCTGATGCTGGTACCGGCGTACCCTTTCTCGTCGAACAAGGTTGCCGCCGCCTCGAGAAGGAACCTGCGCGTCGTTTCCGCCCGGATCTGCACGTACACCTCAAACGTTGTCTCGTTCAGCCGGAAGGCAACCTACCGCGCCCCGCGCCCCAGAATTCAAGGGTGCGCATGTTCGAATTTTGGTATTCCCTGGTCGTATGAGCACCTCAACGGTCAGGGTCGTCGGAAAGAGTGAGCCGCTCAGTTGGTCCCATACCGTCGAGCGGGAGCTGGTGCACCGGACCTCGGTGGCGGAGGTCCTCCTTACGGATGTACGGCCGACCGGCACCCCGCACGTCTTCCTGGCGGCGGCGTCATGGCCGCGGGCGCATGTGACGTTCCCCCGCGACGGGTCGCAGCGGCACAGTCCGCTGATTTTGGTGGAAACACTGCGTCAGCTCGGTCTCTACATTCCCTTGCGGTTCTACGCGGTTCCGCAGGTCTTCCGCGCGGTCCTCACCGATCTGCACTTCCACCTCAGCCCCGCCGACGAGTTGCCGGCCCACGCCGGAGCGACCGAAATCACCTGCTCGGCACGCGTCAGCGCCGTACGGCGGGTGCCCGACGAGTCCGCCATCGGACTGCGCCTGAATGTCACCTTCGCCGCGTGTGGGGTGGCCTTCGGCCAAGGCGGCGGGGGCGTGCGCTTCCTGGACGGCGCGCGCTTCACCGCGCTGCGCGCCAGGAGCGCGGTAGCTGCCGCTCCGGCTCGTCCTCCGGAGGCCGGGTACCGCCCGCCGGCCGCGCAGCTGACCGTGAATCACCCGCAGGATGCGGTCCTCACTCTCGACCAGGGCGAGCTGTTGATCTCGCCGGCCGACCCGCTGCACCCGTTCTTCTTCGACCACCCCACCGATCACGTGCCTGGCATGGTGCTGTTGGAAGCCGCCCGCCAGGCCGCCTCGTACCGCAGTCGAGGGAGGCTGAGCCGGCCCTTTTCCGGCCGGCTGAAGGCCACCCGGTTCACCGAACTGGCCCCGCCCGCACGTGTGCTGTGCACTCGGCGCGGCTCGACGTGTGCATTCCGCATCCTCCAGGACGGCACGGAGACGGCCCACGGAATCTTCGGTTATACGTAGAGCACACAATATTGACATTTACGAATTGGTTGACCATTCCGCGTTGCCATCCGTAACGTAACGATCGTTATGTTCCGGCTGGAGCGGGAGAAAACCCCGCCATGGGAGCTGCCCTGCCGGAATCCCTCGGCCCGGTGCCGGGGCGTCCGTGAAACCGACGCTGCCCTGCCTCTTTCGCGACCGGTCACATGGCGCCTGCGGGCCCCTCAGAACGGAATCCCGAATGACCGCAGACAGCATCCTTTCCTGGACCCCCGCGGCCGTCGTTTTCGACTGTGACGGCACACTGATGGACACCGAACGCCACTGGGAGGACGCCCGTGACATGGTGCTGCACAGCTACGGATGCACACCCTCGGCCGAATTCGCGGAAAAGGCGCGAGGGCTGCACTACACCGAATGCGGGCGCTTATTGGCCGATGTGGCCGGGCGACCGGAACTGACCGGGGACATGACGGAAGCATTGCTCCAGAACTTCCGTGAACTCGTCGCCTCGGACCCCACCACCATGCCGGGGGCGCCGGAGTTGGTGCACTCGACCGTGCAGTTCGCCCCGCTGGCCGTGGCCAGCAACTGCCCGCTTGAAGTCGTCGAGTCCTGTCTCGGAATGGCTGGGCTCCGGGACTGCTTCAGCCACATTGTGGTACCCGACGAGACCACGAGACCCAAGCCTCATCCGGACGTCTACCTCACCGCCGCCCAACTCTGTGGGGTGGACCCCGCTGACACGCTGGCCGTCGAGGACTCCCACTGCGGCATCCAAGCTGCCGCAGGCGCGGGCATGCGGGTACTCGGAGTCGGTCCCCGCCCCAGCGACAGGGAGACGGCGTTGGCCGACTGGTGGGTCCCCTCGCTGGCAGAGCCGGCGGTACAGGGGTGGGCCGACGCCCGCATCCCTGACCAGCGCACCGGTCCCACGGGGCCCGGGACCACGACTGCCTGACGGCGGCCCGGCCCGCGGCCGGCCCCCATGACGGCCGCGGGCCCGCGGGCGCTACTGGTGCCGCGCCAGCGGCGAGTAACCAGACGAGTGGCAGGACACGCCTGGCCGGCAACTTCTCTCCACACACGCGCCGCTTGGACACACTGGTCGGCCTGCCGCTCGCCAGTGCTGAGTGCCGGGTTCAGGAGCAGGGGCGTCGCGATGCGGCGTGCTGCTGCTGCCGCAAGCCTGCGCCGTCACACCGTTCCATCGATGAATCGCCGCTTTGCTCGCCCTGCCCCTCGCCCACGGTCGTTCCTCGCCACACACCCCGCCGCGGGGCCGACGGCAGCGGCACCCGGTCGGCCCGGCAGCGTCGGCGCTTCGTATGCTCACGATGCGGGGAACCGGAAGCTGACCACCTTCGGAGGCGAACGACCATGTCGGAACAGCGAGTTGTCCTGGTGACGGGCGGGGGAACGGGAATCGGGGCGGCTACCGCCCGGCTGCTGTGCACGAATGGGCACCAGGTCGTGATCTCCGGGCGGCGGCCCGAGCCACTGCGCCGGGTGGCCGAGGAGACCGGGGCGCTGGCCCACCCTTCCGACGCCGCCGACCCCGAGGCCGTGCGCGAGCTCGTCGAGACGACGGTGACGGCCTACGGGAGACTCGACGGTGTGGTGCTCAACGCCGGAATCGGGCGCGGCGGCGCGGTCGGCGACACCACGGTCGAGGACTGGGAAGAGCTGATGCGGACCAACCTCACGGGCCCGTTCCTGCTGCTGCGTGCCGCGCTGCCGCATCTGCTGGCGGCTCGCGGCGCGGTGGTCACGGTCGCCTCGGTCGCCGCGCTCCGCAACAGCGTCGGCAACGCCGCCTATGCGACGTCCAAGGCGGGTTTGCTCCACCTCTCCCGCTCCCTCGCCGTCGACTACGGGCCGCAGGGGCTGCGGGCCAACGCGGTGTGCCCGGGCTGGGTGCGTACGGAGATGGCCGACCAGCGGATGGCGCGGTTCGCGGCGGAGGCGGGGCTGGCGGGCGGTGCCGAGGCGGCGTACGAGGAGGCGAACCGGCTGACTCCTGCCAGGCGGCCGGGTGATCCGGAGGAGGTCGCCGAGGCAATCGACTGGCTGCTGTCGCCCGCCGCGTCCTACGTCAACGGGGCCGTCCTCAACGTCGACGGCGGGGTGACCACGGTCGGCGTCGGCGGTGTTGCCTTCGACCACCGGATCGAGGCGCGCACCCGCGAAGGCTGAGCGCAACTGGGTGGCGTCCGGAGTGGAAGGTGAGGAAGGCTCGCGCGCATGGTTTCGGTATTGCAGAACGTGGCGATTGACTGTGCGGATGCCTACGAGCTGGCCCGGTTCTGGAGCGGAGTGACGGGTCGTCCACTGCATCCGGAGGACAAACCGGGTGACCGGGAGACTCAGGTGCTGCTGGCGGAGGGCCCGGTGCTGTACTTCAACCAGGTGCCCGAGCCCAAGAAGACCAAGAACCGGATCCACCTGTGTTTGCGCCCTGAGACATCGCGTGAGCAGGAGGTGGCACGGCTGCTCGGCCTCGGTGCCACCTTTGTCACCGATCACCGGAATCCCGATGGCTCTGGCTGGGCAGTCCTCGCTGACCCCGAAGGCAACGAATTCTGCGTTCTTCGCAGCGAGTCCGACCGAGCCGCGATGGGTTCCTGACGCCCCCGCGACATCCTGGCCAGTCTCGTATGACCGCTGGTCACAGCCACTCGTTGAGGGCCGCTACGAGGACGGTCGCCGCGTAGCGGACCGCGAACTTGTCATAGCGCGTGGCGACGACGCGGTGTCTCATTGACGGTGCGTTCTGCGCTCTGCCGTGATCCGTATGTGACCAACGCCCCATAATCTCCCCTGGGCAGGGGATTCAGGAGATGCGTGACCAAGACGGGGGAAAGTCATGACATACCGGCGTGCGGGGTTACCGGCATTGGCTGGAGGGCTGCTGCTCACGGCCCTTCTGTGGTGGGCGGGGGCAAGCGCGCACGCACTGCACCTTCCGGGCGCCACCGGCATGCTCGACGGCCAGGGCGTCGCCGAACTGGAGCGCTGGCTCATCCCATGGTCGTACGACCCTCCGGCCTCGGCCCGGTTCGGCACTGAGGTGTCCGGCGGGATCGGGGGCGCGGCGGGGATCGCCGGCACCAACTACCTTGCGTTGTACACCACCGCGCTTCAGATCCGGTTCGCCGCGGTCTTCGCTTTCTTCATACCTGGCGCACTGCTCCTGGTCCGCAGGCTGCCGCCGGTGCACGGCCGGATGCCGGCCGCACTGCTCGCGGTATGGGCCTGGGGCCTGGTGGCCGGGACCCTGGCGGTGACCGTCTCCGCGCCGTGGCTGATCGCCTCGGGAGGGCGCGGCAGTTACCGCTTCCTGCCCCAGCTGGCGAGCGTCATCTCGTCCGGCCGACAGGTCCTGGTGGTGACCGCGCTGGTCGCGGCTGCCGTGACGGTGGCCATAGCGCGGGTCACGGCCAAGGGGGCCGGTCCGCTGCCGCGCGAGGCCGTCCCCGCGCGCGCCGCCCGCCTGGCCGCCACCATCGGGACCGCCGTGATCGCACTCTCCCTGGTGGTCCTCTCGTACCAGCCGGTCGCCGCCACCCTCCAGGGGGTCTCCCCGGACATCGGGCTGTTCGCCGAACCGGGCGACCTGCTGCGCCAGTGGCTGCTGCTCGGCGCTTGGGCGGGCCCGGGTGGCACGCCGCTCGGTGACTGGATCCTGTACCGCGCCGGCGACGTGCTGCTGCTCGCCGTGGTGTGGTGGGCACTGCGGCGGCTGCCCCGACTGCTCACCCGAGCCACTGTCCCCGCGATGGCGGCCGGCACGGTCTGCGCGACCGTCCTCGGGCTGTTGGCGAGCCAGCTGCTGAGGCTGCCGGTGGACGGGGTGGGCTCCGGCCTGCACTGGGACCTGCTGCACCTGTCCGCCAACATCGGAAACGGTGTCCCGGCCGCCCTGACCTGCGGCCTGGTGGCGGGATCCGCGGCTGCCCTGACGCTGCGGGTGGCCGGGGGCCGTGCGGGGACCGCCGACGCCACAACCTCCGTTCAGGACTCCGCCCGGCCTGAGGACGACCTCTAAGAAGGACGTTTCAGGAGCCGCTGTCCGTTTCTTCATGTGGCTCGGGGTTCGTTGGGCCCGGCGCCCCCACCCATTCACCCAGCCGAGGGGTGCCGGCTCCCGCAGGTGAGTAGACATGCGCGAAGTCGTGCAGATATGCGCGCCGTCGAGCCACTCAGGGAGCACTGACCATGGCAATCCAGCGACGCCAACTCCTGCGATCCGGCCTTTTGCTGGGCGCCGGAGCAGCCCTGCCAACCCTCGCGAACGCCGGACCCGCATCCGCCGCGCCGGCCCTCGTCCGGAGCGGACGCCCCGCCCTCACCCACGGCGTGCAGACCGGCGAGGTCACCGCGCACAACGGCGTCGTCTGGACCCGGGCCGACCGGCCCGCCCGGATGGCGGTCGAGGTGAGCACCCGCCCCGACTTCGCGCGGTCGGCGACCATACCCGGCCCCCTCCTCACGGCCGAGACCGACTTCACGGGCAAGGTCAAGCTGTCCGGGCTGCCCGCCGGAAGCGACGTCCACTACCGGGTGCGGCTCGCCGACCCCGGCGACGCCTCGCTCGTGGGCGAGCCCGCGACCGGCCGGCTGCGCACGGCGCCCGCGAACCGCGACGACGTGCGCTTCGTCTGGTCCGCCGATCTGGCCGGCCAGGGCTGGGGCATCAACCCGGACGCCGGCGGCTACCGCATCTTCCGGGCCATGGGGGAGCGCGACCCGGACTTCTTCCTGTGCAGCGGCGACTTCTGGTACGCCGACGGCGTGATCCCCGAGACCCGGACCCTCCCGGACGGCCGCACCTGGCGGAACCTGGTGACCCCGGAGAAGTCCAAGGTCGCCGAGACCCTGGCCGAGTTCCGCGGCCAGCACAAGTACAACCTCATGGACGACAACCTCCGCGCCTTCGCCGCGGCCGTCCCGCAGATCAATCAGTGGGACGACCACGAGGTCCTCAACAACTGGTATCCGGGCGAAGTGCTCACCGACACCCGCTACACCGAGCGGCGCGTGGACGTCCTCGCCGCCCGCGCCCGGCAGGCGCTCTTCGAGTACCTGCCGATCGAGACGGGTCCCAGCGGCGACGGCCGCGTCCACCGGGTCATCCGCTACGGGCCGCACCTCGACGTCTTCGTACTCGACATGCGCACCTACCGGGACGCCAACAGCGCGAACACCGGACCCGCCACGGACAGCGGGATCCTGGGCGCGCAGCAGGTCGCATGGCTCGAGCGCGAGCTGGCGGCCTCGCGGGCGACCTGGAAGGTGATCGCCGCGGACATGCCGCTGGCGCTCGTGGTGCCGGACGGCGCCGCCCTGGAGGCGATAGCGCAGGGCGACAGCGGCGCTCCGCTGGGCCGCGAAGGGGAGATCGCCCGGATCTTGTCCTTCATCCACCGCCGGCACATCGCCAACACCGTCTGGCTCACCGCGGACGTGCACTACACCGCCGCCCACTACTACGACCCGGACAAGGCAGCCTTCCAGGACTTCACGCCCTTCTGGGAGTTCGTCTCCGGACCCCTCAACGCCATCGTCGCCAACGAGCCCAACAGGCTCGACGGCACCTTCGGCCCCCAGGTGCGCTTCCAGGCCCTCGCCCCGGACGCGGAACACAACAATCCGGCGTACGGCTACCAGTACTTCGGCGAGGTCGACATCGACGGCTCGTCCGGGGTCATGACCGTACGGCTGCGTGACATCGACGGGAAGGTGCTCTACTCCGTGGGGATCGACCCGCAGCGCTGAGGAACCCGCAGAACCGGAAAGGCCGCAGGCCGGGGCGCGCCGTTCGCGCCCCGGCCTGTCGGTTGTGTGTTGTTGAGGCATCCAGGGTGTTTCTGAGGTGCAGCGTGAGGTCTTGAGGTCTCTCCTTGATCAACTACCGACGCGAGTCACCAACCTCATGGCTGAGAACACCCAGCCGCTCGACGGAGGCTACGACGACTGCTGGAAGGAGTAGTCGACCTCGCCATGAGAGCTGCGGTTGTCGACCACTTTCATGCCGCCCATCCGATCCGAAGTCATCCCCCGCGGCCGGCACGAGTCCCCCACCCGCCGTGGAAACCGCCGCGCGACGGGCAACGTCACAATGCGCAGTGCGCACAGGCGCGCTCGGGACGCAGCAGGTGACCGGTGATCGCGCAGCGGCCTCTGTTTGACCTTGACACGGTGACAGGGTTTTCACTGCTTGCCGAGGAGGTGGTCTCGATGACGATCACGGGACAGGACACGGATGGGATACGAGCGCTTCAGGGGTTGGAGGACGGCCGTTCGTCCGTACGGCTGCGGGCTGCTCTGGCGGTCGGCACGACGCCTGACCCGCGCTTCGTCGACAAGCTCATCGAGCGATGCGCGATCGAGCCCGAGTTCCTGGTCCGGGACATGCTGACCTGGGCGCTCACCCGCCACCCGGTGTCCATGACGCTCCCCGGGCTGGTCCGCGAAGTCCGGTCGGAGCGTGCGCAGGCACGGAGTCAGGCGCTGCATACGCTGTCCAAGATCGGGGACCGGCAGGCGTGGCCGGCGATCACACGGGGGCTGTTGTCCGACGCCGACGACGAGGTGGCGCGGAGCGCCTGGCGGGCCGCGGTCGTGCTCGTGCCGGAAGGGGAGGAGTCCGCGTTGGCCGCGGTGCTGGCGACACAGCTCGGGCGCGGTGAGCGGGAGACTCAGCTGAGTCTCAGCAGGGCGCTGGTCGCGCTGGGCCAGGTGATTCTGCCGGCTCTGCATGCTGCGACGACGGCCCCCGGCGAGCGCGTGCGCGCGCACGCGCTCGCCACACACCGGCTGCTGCGCGACCCGGACGCCGGATTCGAGTTCGCGATCGAGGAGGCCAAGCGCGTCGTGGCCCTCGGCGGGTCCGGCCAGGTGGGACGGTAGAAGGTGTTGATCGGTGAGGTGGCGCGACGGTCCGGGGTCAGTGCCCGCATGCTCCGGCATTATGAGTCGCTCGGTCTGGTGCGGCCCTCGGGCCGTACGGGCTCCGGTTATCGGGAGTACTCCGGGCAGGACATCCGGCGGATCTTCCATATCGAGAGCCTGCGGTCGCTGGGGCTGTCGCTGCGTGAGATCGGGCGCGCGCTCGACGATCCCGGCTTCACGCCCTCGGCACTCGTCGACGACCTCATCCGTCAGACACGCGAACGCATCGCGGCGGAGACCGAGCTGCTCACCCGGCTGCGCCGGATCGATGCTGCGGACCCCACCGGCTGGGAGGACGTCCTCCAGACCATTGCGCTCCTCCAGGCACTGGGGTCGAAGAGCGCCGACGCGCGTCAGCGCGCGGCCCTTTCCTCGGTCGATGAGGTTCCGGTGCCGGTGGAGGCCCTGGTCGAGGCGGCACTGAACGAGACGGAGCCGAACGTCGCCGGAGCCCTTCGATGGGCGCTGGCGCGCTCGGGCGACGGCGGTCCGGCACTGCTGGCGGAGGGCCTCGGCTCACCGGTGGCCGCGGTGCGGGAACGTGCCGTGCAGTCCCTCGCCGAGATGCCCGGTGGCGAGGCCACCGTGCGGCTGCGGGAGGCTCTCGCGCACCCCGACGTCGTGGTCCGCGGGTATGCGGCTCTGGCGCTCGGGACACGCGGAGTGGCCGATGCGGTGCCGACCCTCATCGACATGATCGTGGAGGGAAGGAACGACACGGACGCAGCCGATGCACTGAGCGTGCTGGCGAGCGACACCGCGACGGCGGATCAGATCGCGACCGGCCTCGTCGACCGCCTCGCCCACGACACCCACGACGCTGCTGAAGCGCCTGCACGCGGACGACTGACCCAGGCGCTGGCGGGCATCCCGGGGACGACAGCCACACGTGCCCTCGTGGAGCTGTCGCATGACGAAGACCGTGCCGTTGCGTTGACTGCGACGTACCTTCTTCGGCTACGCGACGCGCGGTGACGGACCCCTCCTGGGGCGCCACGTACGCGTCCCCCGCGGGCCGGAGGGGCCTGGAGTGATCACCGTGGGCGAGGTCGGTCTCGTCGATGCAGGTGGTGTGCCCGGAGGAGTGCTCGCCCGGTGCAGCGGCCGGCAGCGAGTGGACAACTGCGGACCTGCGTCAGACCGCGTCGAGGAAGCCGCGGACGGCAGCCGCGAAGCCGGCCTCCGTAGACCTGGAAGCACACCTACGAGGGCCTGGCCGATGGTCTGCTGTGCTTCGCCCAGGACCTCTTCGGCGTCCCGTTCGCCCTCGACGACGGACACGTGGTGCCCTTCGACCCCGAAACAGCGGACTTCACCCCCCTCGGCGACAGCCTCGAAGACCGGACACAGCGGCTCCTGTCCGACCCCCGACGTACGCGGCGCCCGGCCATGCCGGGCTCGCCGGCGTAGCGCCGGCACAGCACCGCATCACCCGGTCATAGCCAAAGGGGCCCGATGCGAAACCGTCGTTGCTGTCGCTGCTCCGCACTCGTGGCGGCTTCCTGCGAGCCCCGGCTGCATGCTGACGGATACGATAGGAGGTCGAATCGACACTCACCATGGACCAGGGATGCGGCCTTCTGCGTCGGCGTCGGCCGCGAAGATCCTGTCCCAGGTGCCGTCCGCCGACCGGCGTTTGTGCCGTTTGTACACTGTCCTCCATGGACCGAAACGCTCAGGCGGATCCCGCCACGGCACCCCAGCGCGCAGGCGGTACAGGACCCCGTCGATGACCCGGCATGGCTGACCAACGGCCGCCGCGCTGCCCGGACGTCGGCAGATGCGACTTCAGTCGGGCCCACTCCACGTGCGTTGAGTCTCCCCGCCCCATGCTCATGCCAACGGCCCGAAGTCGCGACGGCCACATGATCCGCCGGACAGGTCCTAACCACAAGATGCTTAATTGGCCCCCAACGCGCCTGCGCTGGGGGCAAGTCCGCTATTGAGGGGAAGTAATGGAATCTGTGGAAACGGTGCAACACAGGGAAAAGCTCCGTGTGTCGGATGCGTGGTGGCTGACCGCCGCCGGCGCCCTCGGTGTCGCCTCCCAGCTCATCACTTTCATCATTCGCACCGACGCCGCAGAACGCACAGGGTGGATCCTCTACTTAACGGCCTGGGTCCCTCTCATCGCCGGTCTCATCCACTACAAGGCCAGCCGCAACCAGCGAGCCCTCCACCACACACGCATGGCATCCCTGCCGATGCTGCTTGCCGGCGCGGTCATGGTCGCCTTCCACTGGGACGGCTTCCCGCTGCGGTAACCCGCAGACACGCGAAGCGCCGCATCCATCCAAGGCCGGACGGGAACCCTGAGCGGACGCTGTGGCGTCGGCGATCTCCGCGCGGTCCACGGCCACCCGGTGCGTCAGGGCAGCTGCGAACCCTGCCACCAGGTCGCAGGTCAGGGCGGCCGGGGCACCGTTACCGATGCTGGCGGCCCGGGGCAGCAGGCCCCAGCGCAAGCCCGAGCCCGCCCTATCCACCGCCACATTCATCTGCCGCCCGGATGCCGGCCGGCGAACTCACCCCACGCGAACCTTGTGTTCCAACCGAACCCACGGGTCCACCGGCTTGAAGCAAGCCGGTGGACCCGTGGGCTCAGGCTGAAGGGCTTTCGGTTCCTTGACGCATGAAGGTGGCGGGTGAGGGATGCCGGCCCTTCTTCGTGCCGGTGGTGGTGACATCGTCAGCCGCGCACGTGCAGCCCGAAACCCGTGCGGCCCCGAGGTTCCAGTCCCTCCTTCAGGTGCAGCGAGGGGATCTCGTAGTCACCGAAGTTCTGCCGCCGGAACGCGATCGGCTCGGTCGACTCGAGGGTGAGCAGACGTTGCTTCCATGCCTTGGCGATGTCCGGGTAGTCCTCGCCGGTGATCCGGTCGGTGCCGTACAGCACGAAGGGCGGCAGCACCTCGATGCCCGGGTAGTAGAGGATGCCGTGGTGGATCGGGAAGAGCAGATCGTCGATGGGGCCGCTGATCCCGCGAGCGGCGTAATGCGACTCCGGGCCGCCGGCGGTGACCGACAGCAGAGCCTTCCTGCCCGCGAGGGTGCCCTCACCGAAGCGCTCGCCGTACTTGGTGTCGCTGTGCTCGCCGACGCCGTACGCGAAGCGGTAGGTGAACACCCGGTCCACCCAGCCCTTGAGGATCGCGGGCATGGTGTACCACCACAGCGGGAACTGGAAGATGATCGTGTCGGCCCACAGCAGCTTCTCCTGCTCGGCAAGGACGTCCGGGGTGAGCGCCCCGGCGTCGAAGGCCCGGCCCGAGTCCAGGGCGACCTTCAGCGGACTTGAGGCGTGGGGGCCGTAGTCCGCGGCGTCCACGACCGCCTTCCAGTTCATGGCGTACAGATCGCTCACCTGCACCTCATGCCCGGCAGTCTCCAGCGTGGACACCGCGAGGTCCTTCAGCGAGCTGTTGAGCGACTTCGGCTCCGGGTGGGCGTGGACGATCAGCGTCTTCACGGGAACTCCTTCGGATCGGATGCCTTCGATCCTGGGCGCCGCAGCCCCCGGCGTTCAGGGGCGCCTCTTCCATCGGACGGGAATTCCTGGTACTGACAGGGCCACCCTCACGGCCAACACCGAGGCCATACTGGGCATATGGACGATCTTGCGGGCTTCCTGCGGACCCGGCGTTCCCGGGTCGACCCGGCGACCGCCGGCATACCCACCGACAGCCGCCGCCGGGTCGAAGGGCTGCGCCGCGAAGAGGTCGCGCACCTCTCCGGAGTCAGTGTCGACTACTACGTACGTCTGGAGCAGGGCCGCGCGACCCAGCCCTCCGAGCAGGTTCTCGACGCGCTCGCCGGCGTCCTCGACCTCGACGAGACCGAACGCGGGCATCTCTACCGGCTCGCCCGGCAGCGCCGCCGCCGTGTGAAGACGCCGGGCGGGCGGGTCCGGCCGGAGCTGCTGCGCGTTCTCGACCTGGTCACCGACGCACCCGCGCTGATCATGGACCACCGCCTGAACGTGCTCGCCGGGAACCGGCTCGCCGGGCTCCTCTTCGGCCGGCCGGTGCCGGGCCTGAACACCGCCCGGCACATCTTCCTTGAGGAGGCCGAGCGCGGTCTTTACGCGGACTGGGAGAACTGCACCCTCGACGTGGTCGGGCACCTGCGACTGGCCGCCGGCAAATACCCCGAGGACCCCCGCCTGGCCTCGCTCATCGGAGAGCTGGCGATAGGCAGCGAGCGATTCCGCCGCCTCTGGGCCCGCGCCGATGTGCGCGCCCGCACACATGGACGCAAGGCGTACCGGCACCCGCTGGTCGGACTGCTGGAACTGCACCAGGAGAACTTCGCGCTACCGGACGAGTCGGGCATGGAGTTGCTGGTGCTGTCCGCGGCCCCCGGCAGCCCCACCGAGGACGGGCTGCGCTTGCTCGCGGGCCTGGGCGCGGCCAGCGGTGACGCGCATCCCACACTGAACGCTCAGGTCCGCGAGTAACTCAACGACGCCCACCTCTGGGCGGGTTTTCCTCCCGGGCGAGCTGGCGGTAGGCGGTGAACCAGGCGCGCTGGGCCTGCCGGAGGTCGTCGGGGAATGTGTCTCAGCGGCGCCAACGTCCGATGGGGCCGCCTGCGGCCGCCTGAGGACGGGACGGGCTGAACTCCGGCCGGACTCTCGAGTGAGTGCTGTCGGAACCGGCCCACCCGAGCTGATGAGCCCGCGCGCGGGCGGCCGTCGGTTGACGGCCCCCGCGGGATGCTTGCGGGGGCCGTCCCGGCCACTGGACGTCGTTGCCCGTGCCCGTCGGCGGGCCGCTCGGGTTCGGTCAGGCGAGGGCGAGGAAGAGCTTTTCGAGTTCCGCCTCGGTCATCGGGGGGGAGTCGGCCTGTTGCTCGGCGCTGAGGCACTGGCGCATTCCGCTGGCCACGATCTTGAAGCCGGCCCGGTCGAGGGCCCGGGAGACGGCGGCGAGCTGGGTGACGACGTCCTTGCAGTCGCGGCCGGCTTCGATCATGGCAATGACGGCGGTGAGCTGTCCCTGGGCGCGGCGCAGCCGGTTGAGGACCGCGCTCATCGCTTCTTCTTCCACCTTCACCGGACTCCTCCTAGCTCGTGCAGACTGCTTTGTCAGGATACCCCAGTGGGTATATTTCGTCTCAGTGGTGGCTGGGTTCCGGGGCGGGTGCCATCGCCCTGGACGGGCTTTCGGTGCGGCGTGCGCGCCTGCGCTGGAGCAGTATGCCTGCCGCGATCGCAGGGACCGCGGTCAGGACCACCGGGCCGAGCTGGCGGCTGAGGACGAAGACGCTCATGGCGACGACGAACCAGCCGAAGCCGGTGCGCAGGATGTGCTGGGGGATGTGTCCGGCGAAGCGCCCGCCGATGAGGCTGCCGAGGACGGCGGCCGCGGTGACGGCCAGGGCCAGGCTCCGGTCGAGGTGCGCGCCGGAGAGGTGTCCGGCCAGTCCGGCGAACGAGTTCATGGCGATGACCAGGAGCGAGGTGCCGACCGCGATGCCCATCGGCAGGCCGGCCAGCAGTGCCAGTGCGGGCACGATGAGGAAGCCGCCGCCGGCGCCGAGGATGCCGGTGACCGCGCCCACGAGCAGCCCTTGCAACAGCAGGCGGTGCAGCGGGAGTTCGCCGTGCACCTGCCGTGGGGTCTTGCGCGGGCCGCGGAGCATCGCGGCCGCCGTGGCGAGCATCATGAGCGCGAACGCGATCAGCAGCACGGTGTCCGGGATGTACGCGGCCACTCGTCCGCTCGCGTAGGCGCCGGCCATGCCCGACAGGCCGAAGAGGGTCCCCGTGCGCCACTGCACCCGGCCCGCGCGGGCATGGGAGATCAGGCCCGCGAGACCGGTGACGCCGACGACGAACAGCGAGGTGGCGATCGCCTGCTGGGTGTCCTGGCCGGCCAGGTAGACCAGGATCGGGACGGTGAGCATGGATCCGCCACCGCCCAGGACCCCGAGGAAGACCCCGATCAGGAGCGAAGCGGCGAGGGTGAGAGCGCTCACGACCGGCTCCTGAGGGTGGCGATCACCGCGTTGATGTCGGTCCGCGGGCCGCGGTTGTAGGGGAGCTTGGCGAGCAGCATGCCCATGGCACACGTGTTGGTGACCGCGGCGAAGGTGAGGCCGGCTCCGACGGCGATGGCGACCAGGCCCACGCCGGGCACCGCGAGGCCGGCCAGCCCCGAGACGAGCACGATCGAACCGGCGACCAGCCGGACCTGACGCTCCAGTTCCCAGCGCGCCGACCCGCGGGTGACCGGGCCCCCGGCCGCCTCCCACGCGACCATGCCGCCCTGAAGGACGCGCAGGTTGGGCAGCCCGGCGTCGGAGAGCGCCTGCTCGGCCTGGGCGGCGCGGGCGCCGGAGCGGCAGATCAGGACGGTGTCCTCGTCGAGGTGGTGGAGCAGCTCGGCGCGGTGCTCGCGCAGCGTGTCCAGGGGCACGTTGCAGGCGCCGGGGATGTGGACGGTGTGGAACTCGCCGGGAGTGCGGACGTCCAGCAGACGGGGGCCCTTGCGGTCCTTGGTGAGTTCCCTCAGGGCGGCGGCGTCGAGTCCGGCGGGGGTGCCGGCTGCGGTGGTCATGTGGTCTCCGGTGTCAGGTCGGCCGGGTCGGGAGGAATGCCCGCCCGGGGAGGGGTCGGGGTGTGGCGGACGGGCGTCCGGCGGTGCGCTGGGGGCTCCCGTCGGACACCGGCGGATCGGGGGCCGAGAGGTGCGGAGGCTGATGACGGGCAGCCTCCGCGCCGAACCCCGGCGCATTGGGGCGGGCGGTCAGGCGGTGGTGGGTTCGGTGAGCAGCGCCCAGGCGCCGTAGCCGCCGAGCACGTCGGAGACGTCCTCGAAGCCGTGGTGGCGCAGCAGGCTGGCGGCGATGGAGGAGCGGTGCCCGCCGGCGCAGTGCAGCACCAGGGGGCGGTCGGTGGGGATCTCGTCCAGGCGGCTGGGCAGTTCGCTGAGCGCGACATGCAGCGAGCCGTCGATGAAGCCGCCCGCGCGCTCGGAGCAGTTGCGGACGTCCAGGACCACCGGGGGCTGGTCCCCGGCGAGGGCGGTACGCAACTGGTCGGCGGTCAGCCGGCTGGCCGGGGCGACCTCGTCGGGCATCGCCGCGAGGGCGTCGTCGGGGCTGCGCAGGTAGCCGGCGACGCGGTCGAAGCCGATGCGGGCGAGGCGGGTGGTGATCTCCTCCTCGCGGTTCTGCGGTGCGAGGACCAGGATGCGGCTGTCGGGGGTCAGGACGGTGCCGGCCTGCTCGGCGAAGCGGCCGTCGGCGGGGATGTTGATCGCGCCGCGCAGGTGGCCGGTGCCGAACTCCTGGGGGCTGCGGGCATCCACCACTACCGCTCCTGCCGCGCGCTCGGTGCGGAACTCCTCCGCCGACAGCGGCCGGGGTGCGGCGGCCGGGTCGAACAGGTCGCGCTCCTGGCGGTTGAGGGTGGCGTCGTAGCCGAAGTAGCCGGGTGCGGCGGACTGTCCGGCCGCGACGATGGCGACGAACTCGTCCTCGCTCATGGGCCGGCAGGCGTAGTTGGTGGCGCGCTGGGCGCCGATGGTGGACTGCTTCTCGGTGGAGAGATTCTTGCCGCAGGCCGAGCCCGCGCCGTGGGCGGGGAAGACCCGCACTTCGTCGGGCAGGCCCATCAGCCTGTGCTGCACGCTGTGGTAGAGCATCCGGCCGAGTTGCTCGGCCGTGACGCCCACCGAGGCGAGCAGGTCGGGGCGGCCGACGTCGCCGATGAACAGCGCGTCTCCGGTCAGCACTCCGTAGGGGACCTCGTCGGCTGCGTGCTCGTAGACCAGGACGCTGATCGACTCCGGGGTGTGGCCGGGGGTCTCCATGATCTCCAGGGTGACGTCACCGAGGCTGATCCGCTCGCCGTCGGCGAGCTTGCGGATCGGGTACTCGGTCTCGGCGCGCCGCCCGTAGCCGATCCACGCACCGGTGCGGGCGGCCATCTCCAGGTGACCTGCGATGAAGTCGGCGTGGAAGTGGGTGTTGATGACGGCCTCGACGATGAAGCCGCGGGCCTCGGCGTCGGCAAGGTACTCGGAGATGTCCCGGCGCGGGTCGACGACCACCGCCTTGCCGGTGGACTCGTCGGCGATCATGTACGACGCCTGGGAGAGGCAGTCGAGGTAGTACTGGGCGAAGAACACGATGAGCAACCTTCCGATCGAGAGGCCCACACCGGGCGGGCTTTCTATACCCCCCGGGGTATAGAAATTGGCAGGGCGAGGCTGAGGCCGGCCGCCGGTCGGCGACGGGCCGTGGATTCAGGTGTACGGGGAGCGAAGGCGCGCCAGGCGGCGCGGTGGCGGGTCGGTGCGGGTGCGGGTCGGCGGTGGGGGCATGTCCGGCGTGGGCCGTCGCGAAGGCGCTGAGGCCGAATTCGCAGGTCACGCCGTTTCTGTATACCCCCCTGGGTATCTTGATTTCGAACGTAACACCCGTGCGACGCGACCGTCAAATACCCCATGGGGTATCTGCCGGATGCGGCAAGCGGTTCGGTACGGAGGCCGCGTGCGCCGGCAGCGGCTCGTTGACCATGGCCCAGATGCCGAGCGATCGCGGAGATTGATCAGCCCTGACGACGCAGCGCATGAGCATCCGCGTCTTCCTCCCAGGTGAGCTTCCGGGCCTCTCGACAGGCCGAATCCGTCGCGCACCGAGACTGTCCGGATCGGCCTCGTAGTATGAAGTGGGATCTGGACGGCAACGCTCAGCGGTTTCGGGGCAACACGTTCGTGTGCCCGGTGCCGCAGGACTCGGCGTTCTTCAAGGCCGAGCAGCAGGCCATGGCACTCATGAAGGACTCCGACCTCGCGCAGCAGTACGTCTGCCTGCCGCACAACAGCCTGCCGGGCGGCCTCGGCGATCGTGCTGGCATCGGGCAGCGGGAGCATCTGGGTGGGGGAGAGGGCGTTGTTCCTGGGCGCCCCTCCTCCGGGCCTCAGCCGTAAGGCTTGGGCGTGGGCCGACACGGTTGGCCCGGTTTTCCGTTGAAGACGCCACCGCAGGTGCCGTAGCGACGGCCGTTGCCGGTGTAGAGGCGGAGGGTGTCCCAGACTTGGGGTCTGTGGGAGCCGGTGCGGTAGACGTCTTGGGGTTGGTGCGGCTCGCCCACGTTGAAGCGGATCGGCTCGTTGGTGTCCCGGGCTCCCTGCGGGCTGTCCGGACGGCTTTGCCAGAAGGCGTACCGGGAGAGCTTGTCCCAGCTGAGGGTGTGGTTGCGGACCGACCAAGGAGAGGAAAACCGCTGGACGTTGTCGGGATACTGCCGCCATGGCCGTCACTCAGCAGCTCGCCCGCATCCCGGTGGAGTATCTCGCCGCCTGCCGCCAGTTAGCCGGCGAATCACCGGATGGAGATCCCGAATGGAATCCGCCGCCAGAGGATGTTCTGGACCTGGACTGGGCACCCGCCTTGCTTGAACGGGTCTGCGATCTGGCAGGTCTCGATGACGACCATCTGAATGCTCTCCGGCTGGCTACGCAGGGGGACACTTCGATCGACGTCGGCTTCCTCAACACGCATCCGCATGGCATCGCGCCCTTCGGACCTGCTCCCACGGCCTTGTCCACAGCCGAAGTTGCTCACGTCGCGGAACTGCTCGGACAGATCGACTTGCGAGCTGTACTGGCCACCCTGACGACCGAC
The DNA here is from genome assembly GCF_042724075.1 of Streptomyces sp. NPDC127097. Classification (NCBI taxonomy): domain Bacteria; kingdom Bacillati; phylum Actinomycetota; class Actinomycetes; order Kitasatosporales; family Streptomycetaceae; genus Streptomyces; species Streptomyces sp. NPDC127097. Next base: position 125,242 of record NZ_JBHXFI010000002.1, read on the forward strand.
GAGACAGAGGCTGCCCTGATCGGCGGCGGAGCGGGCGGGATCGCCGGGGGCCCGAGGAAGTACTTGCTGGAGCACTTCAATGCCCTCCGCGAGTTCTACCGTGATGCATCCCTACGACGCCTTCAGCTCGTGCTCTGGTGGGACTGAGCCAAGTCTCTCCCAACGGCGCACGGCAGCCCCTGGGAGTTACGTGGACTTCTCCCTGGGGAATTGCGTGAGCGTCCACAGGATTGCGGCATGCCTGCCGACGAACGCGTGACCCGGTCCTCGCTTTCCGATGACGACGCGAGGTGACCGGGCGGGCGCAGTGGCGCCTCAAGGGTCTGCTGGGTTTGGCCGATGGAGCGGACCCGATCTGGGGAGCGCCGGTCGTGTCGGTGAGCCGGGCAGGACGGGGCGTGCCGGTCACCAGTCCCGGGGCCGGTAGCGGGTGAGCGTGTCGCGGAGGTGGTGATCGGGGCCGCGCAGAAACAGGGCGTGCAGTTCGTCGGCGGGGAGTGTGAGGGGGCGGCCGTCTTGGTCGGGGTCGTCGTCGGCCGGGGGGTGTTCGTCGGCGCGGTCGAAGGGGATGGTGACGTAGGGCTGATCGTGCCCGAGGCCGTGGGGGTCGGGTTCGGGCCGGCACTGCCACTGTGCTCCGTGGTGGCGGATGTGGACTTCACCGAGGTACCAGGCGGCGAGGGTGACGAGCTGGCTGTCACGGGCCGCCCTGATGTCCTCGTAGGAGGTGAACCGGCCGCGCAGCAGGTCTTCGAGCGGGTCAAGGGATTCGATGCTGAAGTCCCATCCGCCCATGTCGAACGGGGAGCACGTTTCGAATGAGGCAGCTTGTGTGGCGGTCCATGCGTTCAGCCGTGGGTTGTCCGCCCATTCCCGCTCATCCATGCGCTGCTGTTCTTCCATGTGCGTGACCCTAAAGGACGTCACGTAACTCAGCCGATGGGTGATCACCAGACCGGCGGCGAACCACAGATCGCCCTCCTGCGGACTCACCCACGGCTCCTGCGGGCCGATCAGACTGGTCAGCACCTTCAGGGGATCGACCTCGGGGCCTTCCGCTCCGATCGCAGCGGGGTCGTCGAGGGCCACGAGGAACGGGAAGGCCCCAGATCGTCCGCCCTCGGCACCCGCACCCGGCTGTTCCACCCGCCTCCGGCGGCGATGCCGCGCACGACAAGGGGCAGCGGAGTTTGATGCCCAGCGCACGCGCACCATAGGCGAACAACGACGGGCGACTCGAGGCCCCGCACCCCCTGCTGCCGGTACGCCGACTTCGCGGGACTCATGACCCGTGCCCAGGTGTAGTTCCGCCCGGACCGCTGTGCGACGAGGGCAGCAGTATCCGCACGACCGAGGAAGCCCCACCAGGCGGTACCGGTGGGGCTTCCTCGGTTGTGCACACCGCGCTACCGTTCGCCTGCCCCGGGCCGGTGCGCACCGGCAGTCCTGCTACAGCGGCTCCGGGGCCGCAGTTGCCGGGGTGCCCGCTGTCAGCGATTCCCCGGTGTCCGGGGTGCCTTTCCAGTCTCCCCGCAAGGCCGTCATGGCCAGCAGGCACGACACCAGCGCGGCCGTCCCGCAGACCAGGTACCCGAGCGAGTAGCCCTGGCCCAGCGCGTCCCGGGCCAGGGACACCGCCTGTCCCGGCGCGGAGTCCGGCGGTACCGAATTCACCGCCAGAGGGCCGCCGGCCCGGGCCACCTCTGTGGCAGCGGATTTCGCCGCGGGGGCAAGCGAGGAGGACGACAGGTGGGACTGGAACGCCGAGGAGGCATGGCCGAGGGCGACCGCGCCGATGAGCGCCGGGCCGAGGGTGAAGCCGAAGTCCCGTAGCAGGCTGGTCGATGCGCTGGCCATACCGGTGAAGCGGATCGGCACCGTGTTCACGGCGACGGCGGTGACCGACGCGACGCTGAACGCATAGCCGATGCCGACCAGGCCCAACGGGGCGAAGAGCGCACCGAGCGAGGTCTCTCGTACGTCCAGGGTCGCCATCCAGAAGTCGCCCGTGGCCATCAGCAGCAGGCCCCCGGCGAGCAGCCAGCGCGGATTCGCCCGTTCCAGGAGCCGTGAGACGAGCGGAGTGAGCACCAGTGAGAACCCGCCGAGCAGGACAAAGGCAACCGAGGTCCGCAGGGGGCTCTGGTGCTGGATCACCCCGATGCGGATGCTGGTCGCATAGGCGGTGCCCAGGAAGCTGAACATTCCGACGACGGTGATGACCGAGACGGTGGTGAAGGCGCGGTTGCGGAACAGGTCGAGGCGCAGCAGGGGAGTGGAGGCCCGGTGCTCCGCGAAGCCGAACAGTACGAGGAACACCGCGGCGACGACGAAGGCACCGATCACCGAGGGGGAGCCCCAGCCGTCGGTCGGCCCCTGGATCACGGCGTAGAGCAGGGCGAACAGGCCGACGAGGATGGTGATCTGGCCGCCCCAGTCCAGTGAGCGGCCCTCTGGTGAGCTGGAGTCCTCGGCGAGCAGCCGGCAGACCAGCGCGGTGACCACGGCCAGGGCGGCGACGATCACGAAGGAAAGCTTCCATGATCCGTACGTTCCGGATATGCCGCCGAGAACGGGGGCGACGAAGCCGCCGGTGGAGAGCGAGGCGGTCCAGACCGCGATGCCCCGGGCCCGGTCGCGCGCCGTGTGGGTGCCGGCCGCAACCATGGCGAGCGTGGTGGGGAACAGCGCCGCGGCGCCGAGGCCGCCGACGAGCTGGCCTGCCCACAACTGGGGGACACCACTGGCGGTTGCCGCCACCACCTCGCCGACGGCGATCAGGACCGTGCCGCCGACGAGCAGCCGTTTGCGGCCGAAGAGGTCGCCCAGCACACCGAAGGTCAGCTCCAGTACCGTCACGGGCAACAAGAACGCGTCGGAGATCCAGGTGAGCTGGGAGCCGACCGGGTGCAGGCTGTCCTGGAACAGCCCGTTCAGGGTCGCGGGCATGGCCAGTGCGATCTGGGCGAGACACACCGCCAGGCAGCTCGTGATCAGTGTTGCCTTACGGGTGGCGGGGGAGTGCCCGCGCCGGGCCTCAGTGGCCTTGGTTCCGGGGCTGGTCATCATCTCACTCGCTTCCACGCGTCGTCGGCCTGGCCGGTCGGCCGCCCTGGTCCCGGAGCACGGCCCGCACCGCGCTCAGCCGCCTGGCGGTCCGTGAAGGCACCGGCCACCTGTCCGGCCAGCTTCGCCGTGCTGATCAGCACGGCGCGGCTCGCCGCCGCACTCCGTCCCCCGGTCGCCGCGGATACGGCCGTCAGCAGGTACGGGGTGATCGCCGCGCCGTGCACACCGTCGCGTTCGGCCTGCCGCACGGCGCCGTGGACCGCCCGCTCGATGCGGTCGCCGTCCAGCGCGTGCTCGGCTCCTATGGGCGAGGTGACGACCACCGATCCCGTCGCCCCGGCCTGCCAGTGCAGGTCGATGGCCGATGCCAGGGCCGTGAGCTCATCGGCTCGCTGCGGGTTGGGGAACCCGCTGGAGGTGCAGTGATACGCCGGGAAGTCCGCACACCGGTAGCCGATGACCGGCACCCCCAGCGTCTCCAGATACTCCAGGGTGAGTCCCACGTCGAGAATGCTCTTGGCGCCCGCGCACACCACGGCGACCTGATGGCGCGTCAACTCCAGTAGATCGGCACTGATATCGAAGGTGACCGAGGCGTTGCGGTGCACTCCTCCGATGCCGCCGGCCGAGAGCACCGGAATCCCGGCGAGGCCGGCGATGAGCAAGGCGGAGGCAACGGTGGTGGCTCCGAGACCGCCGGAAGCCAGGACCAGCCCGAGGTCCCGCGTACTGGCCTTGGGAATGCGCTCGGTCGCGGCGAACCGCTCAAGATCGCTCTCGCTCATCCCCACGACGAAGTGTCCGTCGGCGATACCGAGCAGAGCGGGGGTCGCACCTCCCTCGCGCACCGCTTGGCCGATGGCCAGCGCCCATTCCAGGTTCCCCGGATACGGCGGCCCGTGGTTGATGGCGGTGGTCTCCAGCGCCACCACCGGCCGCCCTTCCCGCAAAGCCTGTTCGACCTCGTCACTGAGGCGTAGCAACTGGTGCACATCTCCTCCTTCTTGACCCGGACCTCGCGGCCACCTCGTCGGAATCCGGCCGTGGCCTCTGCTCGTGTCGGGAGTGGCGCCAAGGGTCGGCCCCCTGGCTGAGGTGTGCCTGACGGCGGGCTGACGCGCCCGGCCGCGCGGCCGACCCGTTCCGTCAGCGCCATGTCAGACCGGCAACAGAGCCGGGAAGCAGGGTGTGGATGTCCGGCGCCCGATCAGTGGATGCGGGCGGCCAGGAAAATGCCGAAAGGGGCCCTCAGCATGCTCCCGAGCACTGATGACGACGGCATCGCGGAAGCGGCGCAACGGCTCTGGAACGCACGGGTGAGCAATCTGCCGTGTGAACCGGTCCGCGCACTGCTGGGTGCCGGCGCTATCGACGCCGCGTACGCGGTTCAGGAGGCGAACACGCGGCGCTCGCTGTCCGAGGGACGACGGCTCGTCGGGCGCAAGATCGGACTGACCTCACCGGCAGTGCAGCAGCAGCTGGGTGTCGATCAGCCGGATTTCGGGATGCTGTTCGGCGACATGGCGGTGTGCGACACCGAGGAAATCGATCTCACCGGGCTGATCGACCCGCGCATCGAAGTGGAGGTCGCCTTCGTCCTGGAAACCGGCCTTGCCGAGGAGTGGACGACGACGGCCGACGTGCTGCGTGCCACCGCATATGTGGTCACGGCGATCGAAGTGGTCGACTCACGGGTCGCCGCCTGGGACATCGACATCGTCGACACGGTCGCCGACAACGCCTCCAGCGGCCGGTTCCTTCTGGGCGGGACCCCGGGGCGGCTGGCGGGACTGGACCTGCGGGAGAGCGGAGCGGTCCTGACGGCCGGTGGGGAACCCCTGTCCGTCGGAGCCGGCGCGGCGTGCCTGGGCCACCCGGTGAACGCCGTGACCTGGCTCGCCCGCCGACTGGCCAGGACCGGCCACCCGCTCGCCGCCGGCGATGTGGTCCTGTCCGGTGCCCTCGGCCCCATGGTCCGCGTGGCGCCCGGGACCGTCTATGAAGCACAGGTCTCCGGGCTCGGTTCGGTACGAGCGGCGTTCGCGAAGGGAAAGCACTCATGACAGTACCGGTCGCCGTTCTCGGGTCCGGCAATATCGGCACCGATCTGATGTTCAAGATCCTCCGGCAGTCGAGCAGTCTGCGGATGTCCGCCATGGCGGGGATCGACCCCGCGTCGGAAGGACTGGCACGCGCTCGTCGGCTGGGCATACCGACCACCGCGGCGGGCGCCGAGGGGCTGATCGGGCTGCCCGGCTCCGCGGAGATCGAGATCGTCTTCGATGCGACATCCGCCCGCGCGCACCTGCACAACGCGGCGGTGCTGAGCCCCCAGGGAAAGACCCTCATCGATCTCACACCTGCCGCACTGGGCCCGTATGTGGTGCCGAACGTCAATCTCGACCAACTCGACGCCCAGAACCTCAACATGGTGACCTGCGGTGGCCAGGCCACGATCCCCATCGTGGCCGCGGTGAATGACATGGCACCGGTGGCGTACGCCGAAATTGTGGCCACCATCGCCTCGCGGTCGGCCGGCCCCGGCACCCGGGCGAACATCGACGAGTTCACGGAGACGACCGCGCGCGCGATCGAGCAGGTGGGCGGCGCCGGCCGGGGGAAAGCGATCATCATCCTCAACCCGGCCGAGCCGCCGATGATCATGCGGGACACCGTGCACTGCCTGTGCCCGGACGGGGATCCGGAGGCGATCAGCGCCTCGGTGGAGGCCGCCGTGTCCGCCGTCCGCGCGTATGTCCCGGGCTATCGGCTGAAACAGGCCGTGCAGTTCGAGCGCGTCGACGGTCCCCGGCGCGTTCCCGCACTCGGTGGCTCCTTCACGGGCCTCCAGGTGTCCGTCTTCCTCGAAGTATCCGGAGCCGGCCATTTCCTGCCGGAGTACGCCGGAAACCTGGACATCATGACGTCCGCCGCGGTGCGTACAGCCGAGCGCCTGGTGGAACTCCGGAGAAAGGCAGCGGCCAGGTGAGCACGGTGAATTCCGTCGCAGCGCAGGACACGACCACGGGCACGACCACGGACACGACCACGGGCACGGCGAAGGAAAGCAGCCGGAATCTCTACATCCAGGACGTGACGCTCCGCGACGGTATGCATGCCATCGCGCACCGGTACAGCCTGGATCAAGTGCGGCTGATCGCCGGGGCGTTGGACCGGGCCGGGGTCGATGCGATCGAGATCGCGCACGGGGACGGTCTGGCCGGATCCAGCGTGAACTACGGTCACGGCGCCCACACCGACGCCGAGTGGATCGAGGCCGCCGCCGAGACGCTCACCCGGGCACGGCTGACGACGCTGCTGCTGCCAGGCATCGGCACGATCGCCGATCTCCGACAGGCGCACGATCTGGGGGTGCGCAGCGTCCGTGTCGCCACGCACTGCACCGAGGCGGATATCGCCGCCCAGCACATCTCCTGGGCGCGGGAGCACGGTATGGATGTGGCCGGTTTCCTGATGATGTCGCACCAGGCGCCCCCGGCGGTCCTTGCCGAGCAGGCCCGGCTGATGGAGTCGTACGGCGCGCACTGCGTCTATGTCACCGATTCCGCGGGACGGCTGACGATGGACGAGGTCGCCGCGCGGGTCAGTGCCTACCGTGAGGTGCTGCGACCGGAGACCGAGATCGGGATCCACGCCCACCACAACCTCTCCCTCGGGGTCGCCAACAGCGTGGTGGCCGTTGAACACGGCGCCCGCCGGGTGGACGCCGCGCTGGCGGGCCAGGGTGCGGGAGCGGGCAATGCTCCGCTTGAGGTCTTCATCGCCACGGCCACCCTGATGGGCTGGCGGCACGGCTGTCAGCTCTTCCCGCTCATGGACGCCGCGGACGATCTCGTCCGCCCGTTGCAGGACCGTCCGGTCCGAGTGGACCGGGAGACCCTGGCGGTCGGCTATGCCGGCGTCTATTCGAGCTTCCTCCGCCACGCCGAACGCGCCGCGAGCCGGCACGGGGTGGACGCCCGCTCGATCCTCGTCGAGGTGGGCCGCCGGGCGATGGTGGGCGGCCAGGAGGACATGATCGTGGACGTGGCGCTCGACCTGGCGCGCGATCGCGGCAACCAAGCACACACCGCAGACGACGCGTGAGAGGTCGCCATGAGTGGATGGACTCCCAGGGAACGGCTCGCCGCGCGGCTCGATGAGGCGGCCCGGCGGGGTGAGGCCACCTCGCAGCCCTCACAAGAGGCTCCGCTGAGTGTCGCGGACGCCTACGCAGTGCAGGAGCTGGCCGTCGCCCGGCGGCTGGACCGCGGCGAACGTCTGGTGGGCGTGAAGATGGGCTTCACCAGTCGGCAGAAGATGGCACAGATGGGTGTGGACGAGGTCATCTGGGGCCGTCTGACCAGCGCCATGCTGCTCCCGGAGGGGGACCGGATCGCTCCGGACCACTACATCCATCCGCGGGTCGAGCCCGAGGTCGCGTTCCTGATCGGGCACGACATCCCCGCTGACGCGCCGCCGGAGACGATCACGTCGGCGGTGACCGCGGTCGCCCCCGCCCTGGAGATCATCGACTCCCGGTATGAGGACTTCCGCTTCACCCTGGCGGATGTGGTGGCCGACAACGCGTCCGCCGCCGGGTTCGTCCTCGGTGCCTGGCGGGCCGTGCCGCCGTCGCTGGACTGCCTCGGCGTGCTCCTGGAGGTGGACGGCCGGATCGCCGAGGCCGGGGCCACCGCGGCGATCCTCGGGGATCCATGGCGTTCGCTGGTCGCCGCGGCACAGCTGACCGGGCGGGCCGGGATGCCCCTGCGGGCGGGGTGGGTGGTACTTGCCGGCGGAGCTACCGCGGCGGTTCCGCTGCACTCGGGGGCGCAGGTGCGTGCGGTGATCGAGTCACTGGGTTCGGCGTCGGTGGGGATGGCGACCGGCTCTCCACGGCCTTGACGGTGCGGTTCACGTCGTCGGCCAGCCAGGCCGGAGTCGGCATTCCCGTCTCGTCGCGGAGCTGCCGTGCCTGGGCCAGCAGGCCGGCGGCGCGCTGCCGGTCGGTCAGGCAGACCGTCCGGGCCAGGGCTTCGAGACCCATGGCCAGCATCCAAGGGTCGTGCACCGACTTGCCGGTGGCGACGGCGCCCTCGAAGCACTCCCGCGCCTGCGCCGTCTTTCCGAGGTCGACCAGCACCAGGCCCAGGCAGATACGGGACATCCCTGCCTCCCTGGACAGAGCCATGCGCTCGTAGGACTCCAGGGCGCTGGTGTGCAGGGCACCGGCCCGTTCCAGGTCCTTCTCGGCGCGCACGAGGATGCCCAGGCTGTTGCGGGCACTGGCGGCGGGCTCTTCGGCACCGACCCAGGCAGCGGTGTTCAACGACTCGTGCAACAGGTCACGGGCGGCGTCCGGCTCGCCGCGGAGGATGGCCAGCCGCCCCAGGTCGGCCAGCCGTGCCGCGACCATCTCGGCCAGCCCGAGGCGCCGGGCCAGGCCCAGCCCCTCGTCGGCGAGCGCCGTGGCCTCCTCGTAGCGACCGCGGCATTCGCTGACCGCACCGAGGCGGAACAGCGCGCGCAGCACTCCCCATTGGTCGCCGCTGCGGCGGTAGTGCGTCAGGGCGTGGGTGAACAGATCGGTGGCGCGTTCCACCTGGCCCTGCCAGAAGGCACCGAGTCCGGCGACGAGGTACGAACTCGCCAGCACCCAGTGGTCGGTGTCCTCGTCCAGCCCGTCGAAGGCACGGGCGATATGGGGTGCGGCCTCGTCGTGCTCCCCCTGGCGCATCAGCGCATGTGCCAGAAAGGCGGAGGCGAGGGCGAGATCGGAGTCGGAGCTGCCGGCCGCGGAGCCGACGTCCAGGGCCCTCCGGCCGAGGCGCACGGCGGCGTCGAGGTCGTGGGCGTTCTGCGCGAGGTGGGAGGCCCAGGCGAGCGCGAGGGCATGGACGGTGGGCGAGATGTCGCTGCCGTCCAGCTCCAGCGCGGCGAGCAGCCGTCGGATGCCGCTCTGCTGCTCGGCGCGGATCCACCAGTACCAGGCGAGTGCGCCCGCCAGCCGCTGGGCCGCCTCGGCCTCCTCCTGTCCGAGCAGCCAGTCCAGGGCGGTGTCGAGATTTCCCGTCTCACGTTGCAGGGTGGCCAGCCATGCGGGCTGTTCCGGCCCGCGGACCCGGCGGCCGCCCTCCTCACCGACCGTGAGGAAGTACGCGGCGTGCCGGTCCCGCACCTTTGCGTAGTCACCGGTGGCGTGCAGCCGTGCGGTGCCGTACTCCCGGATCGTCTCCAGCATCTCGTAGCGCGCGTGGTCGCCGGTGGCCACCTCGGCGGTGACCAGGGACTTGTTGACCAGGCGGTCGAGGCAGTCCCGCACGGCCGCCGGGGCGGTCTCCGGCAGGTCGGCGCAGACGGCCGCTGCCGCGTCGACGGTGAATCCGCCCGAGAACACCGAGAGCCGGTCGAGGACCGACCGCTCCGCCGGGGACAGCAGTTCGTAGCTCCAGTCGACCATCGCCGCCAGGGTGCGGTGACGCGCGGTCGCGGTGCGGGAGCCTCCCGTGAGCAGGCTGAAGCGGTCGGCCAGGTCGTGGGTGATCTCCGTGGGGGACATGGTCTTGGTGCGGGCGGCGGCGAGTTCGATCGCCAGCGGAATGCCGTCCAGCCGGCGGCAGATCTCCGCGGCCTGTACGGCGTTCCCTTCGGACAGCCGGAAGCCGGGACTGACGGCACGGGCACGCTCCACGAAGAGCTGGACCGCTTCGTGGCCGGCGATGGCTTCGGGGTCCTCTTCGGCCGGACCGGGGTAGCGCATGGGGGGAACGGGCAGCTGCATCTCTCCGGGAACCCCGAGCGGCTCCCGGCTGGTGGTGACGATGCGCAGCCGTCCGCAGTCCCGCAGCAGTGCTTCCGCCAGCTCGGCGACGGCCTCGACGAGGTGTTCGCAGTTGTCCAGCACCAGCAGCAGCTGCTTTTCCTGGAGGTACTGGAGCAGACGCTCGACGGCGGGCCGTACCGTGCCCGGAGCGGGCGCCGCCTGCATGGTGGTGGACGGCTGCGACCTGACGTCGAGGGCCTGGAGGACCGCGCTGGCGACCCGGTCCGGTTCGGAGACCGGCGCCAGCTCCACCACCCAAACGCCATCGGGCAGCGCCAGGCCGGCGGCGTCGGCCGCTTCCAGGGCCAGTCGGGTCTTCCCGGTCCCGCCGGCCCCGGTCAGGGTGACCAGCCGCCAGGAACGGATGAACTGCCGCACCTGGTCGACCAGGTCATGACGTCCGACGAAGCTCGTCAGGGGCGCTCGGAGGTTGCCCGTGGCCCGCGCGGCCGGGGCGACCGGCGAGGAAGCGGGCCCGAGCAGGCCCGCGTCGTGGATCAGTATCCGCTGCTCCAGCCGCTGTAGTTCCTCGCTCGGGTCGACCCCCAGCTCGTCGACGAGATGGGTGCGGGTCCGCCGGAACGCGCGCAGGGCTTCGGCCTGGCGGCCGGCGCGGTACAGCGCGGTCATGAGCAGGGCGCAGAAGCGCTCCCGGAGCGGGTGTGCCTCGGTGAGAGCGGACAGCTCCGGGATGACCTCGGCATGGCGGCCCACGGCGAGGTCCGCCTCGATGCGGCTCTCCAGAGCGATGAGCCGCAACTCGTCGAGACGGCCGGCTTCGGTCCGGGCGAAGCCCATGTCCAGGACATCGGCCAGGGCGGGACCGCGCCACAGGGCGAGCGCCTCGGACAGGGTGGCGGCAGCGGCCGTCGGCTCACCGGACTTCTGCGCCGTGCGGCCGGCCGCCACCAGGGCCTCGAACCGGTAGACGTCGACGTGTTCGCGGTCCACGTCCAGCCGGTAGCCGCCGCTCTCGGTCACGATCCGCTTGCTGCCCAGCAGCGCCCGGAGCCGCGAGATCTGAGCCTGGATCGTGTTCGCGGGGTGCGAGGGCGAGTCCTCGCCCCAGACCTCGGCGAGGATGCGGTCGGTCGAGACCGCCCTTCCGCTGTGCAGCGCCAAGAGGGCCAGCAAGGTCCGCTGCCGGGGCCCTTCGAGCGGAACCAGCTGGTCCGCGTCGTGGACTTCCAGCCGGCCGAGCAGCTGAACTCGCATGTGAGAAGGGTAACACCCCCGGTCAGCGGCCCCTTTGTCACGCGGCATGGCTTCCGTCGGCACCGTCCGTCTCGAACAGCGGCAGGTCGCGGTAGCGGTCCACCCGGCCCGGTGGCGCGAGGAGCGGCGCGGGGGAGAGCTCGCGGAATTCGCGGTCGAAGTACACCAGCGGCAGCCCGTCGTTCACCTGCACGCTTTCGACCTCGCCGACGAGGATGCTGTGGTCGCCGGCGTCGTACCGGGCGGATGCCCGGCAGACCAGACTGGCCAGCGCGCTGGACAGGACGGGAACGCCGTCCTCGGTGCGGAATCCGGCCCGCGCGAACTTGTCGGCGCCGGCCGTCGCGAACCGCAGGGCGAGTGTGCGGTGCTCGGGCCGCAGCACATTGATCGCGTACCGCTCGGCCCGGCGCAGCAGGTCGTGGGAGCGTGCGGACACCGCCGGACAGAACAGCACCAGTGGCGGCGACAGCGACACGGAACAGAAGGCGCTGGCCGTGATGCCCCATGCCGCGCCGTTCGCGTCGGTGCTCGTCACGATCGTCACGCCGCTGGGGAAGGTGCCCAGCGCCCGGCGGAAGGAGTCAGCGTCCATCGTTGGCCTCCGATACGGTGTCGCGCTGCGCCTCGGCGAGGCCGTCCGGGCGGCCGAGGAAGTCGAAGATCCTCTTGGTGAGGGGTTCCTTGTCGTACGCCTGGAACAGCATGCTCGCCACCCGTTCCGGTGCGCCGAAGAAGAAGCGCTCGTAGAGCGCCTGCCGGGCGCCGAAGCCCGATACGGCGACGTCCTGGGCGAGCCGGAACAGCCCGATGCGCTGCGGGGATTCGAGATTCTCCAGCGCGAAGTAGGTCTCGATGTCACCGGCGACCGCCGAGGCCAGGTCGGCCTGCGCGGGGGTGGCCATCAGCGAGCTGGAGCCGAGGAGCTGGACCAGCTCGACCAGCCGCTGGTACTGCTGCGGGAAGACGTTGCGGGCGGCGTCCAGCGGCATCCGGTCGGGCGTCATCGTGCCCCACTGGTCGGGCCTGGCGTGGGCCTCGCTCGCGGTCAGACATGCCTTCATCAGTTCCACCACACACATCGCCTCGGCGATCTGCGCCTGTGTCTGCGGGGCGCGGTCACGCTGGTTGGCCCAGGTCATCGCGCACAGCAGCCCCACCATGAACTCGGCTTTCGCGATGTTCTTGCAGACGACCTGATGCATCATGTGGATCAGTGAATTCGTCGCGGAATGCACCGAGTTGCACGAGGACGGGTCCTCCAGCAGGAAGATCCGTTCCCAGGGGACCTCGACATCGTCGAACACGACGACGGCGTCCATCTCCTCGAACCGCGCGGAGAGCGGGGCGTCGAAGGCCGACCGGCCCGTGTCGTAGCTGTCCCGGCACAGAAAGCGCAGACCGGGGGTGGCGCAGGGCACGGCGAACGCGAAGGCGTAGCGGGTCGACGACGGGTCGTCCTTGAGCGAGGTGGACGGGAACACCAGGAGTTCGTCGGCCAGCGGACCGAGCGTGGCGAGGAGCCGTGCCCCGCGCACCACGATGCCGCGGTCGGTGTGCCGGACGATCTGTAGGGCGACCTGTGCGCTGGGGATTCCCTGATCGGTGAGCCGCCGGTTGACCGACGGATTCACCAGGGTGTGGGTGAGCACGACGTCGTTCTCCCGCAGATGGCGGAAGTACGCCTGGATGTTCCGGCCGAACTCGGGGTTGACCGCGGTGAAGAACTCCGAGGCCGAAGCCAGCGCCATGATCGACGAATTGAGGTAGTCGGGCGTGCGCCCCAGCATTCCGCCACTCCATCGTGCGGCTTCCAGAAAGGCGGCGGAACGCTTGCCCAGGTCTTCCTGGGTCGCAGGGCGCAGGAAAGACATTCCGACGCGTTCCCCCGACTCGGGTGAGGGGAAGGTGAGAACGTCCCGCAGCTCCGCCTCGTGCTGCCGGCCGAGCCAGCCGCCGAGCGAACTCGCCCCGCGGCGCAGGGCGGGGTGGGAGGTGACGTCCTTGACCGATTCCCCGCCGATCCAGACCTCTCTGCCGTCCCTGAGGCCCTCAAGATATTCCTGTGCAGTGCGCGCACCCATGTGATCGATCCTCCTTCGTTGCTGCGTGGGATGTCTTACCGCGAGCCCTCGACCGGGCTGAAGGCGATGGCCTTCATCTCGATCAGGAGGTGCGGGTGCGGGAGTTGATGGACGGCCACGGTGGTTCGGGTGGGGCCGTTGAAGTCGAAGAACTCCGCGTAGGTCTCGTTGTATCCGGCGAAGTCATTCATGCTGACCAGAAAACTGGTGACATCGACGATGTCGGTGAGCCCCGATCCCTCGGCGTCCAGTATCCGTGCGATGTTCTCGATCACCGCGCGGGTCTGTGCGCGGATATCCAGCGTCACCGTGCCGAACTCATCGGCCTGCGCGCCGATATGCGTGTTGTCCGCACGTCGTGAACTGATGCCCGAGACGAAGACGAAGTCACCGACCCGCCGGAGGTGCGGATACCTGCCACGCGGCACCGCCTGATCGGCGACGACACCCCGGCTTTCCTGACCGTCATTTTCCTGGCTACGCGTCATCGCCGCACTCTCCGTTCCGGTTACGGCCGCCCACTCCGGCACTCAGGGGCATCACGAACGGCCCGGCGACCTCGTGCACGGCGTCGCAGTTCGCACAGGTCCGCAGTTCCTCGCTGCCGTTGAACCGGTCGATGGCGGCCTTGACCTGGACCTCGATGTCCGACAGGCCGAACCATGTCTCGTTGAGCCGGTCACCGCAGTTTTTGCAGTACCAGAGGATGCAATCGGGCTCCTGCTCGGTGCGCACCCGCTGGATGACCGCTCCCCAGGTCCCGGCGGGGCGCAGCGGACAGTGCGGCACCATCGCGGGCATCAGAAGCACATCGCCTTCGCGGACGGTCACGCTCTCGATGCAGCCGTTCTCGTCCCGGTAGTCGACACGAATGTCACCGGTGAGCTGAAGGAAGATTTCATCGCTCGGGCTGATGTGGAAGTCGTTGCGCGAGTTGGGTCCGCGGGACACCATGAAAATGAACTGGGACCCCTCCTTCCACAACTCCCGGTTGCCCACGGGCGGTTGAAAGTGATCGACGTTGTCGTCCATCCACCGCCGCAGGTTGAGAATGACCGGAGACACCGCCATGTTCGACCTCTCTCTCGGGGTCAGCGGCCCGCCGACCCACCGGTGACCGGTGCAGGGCGGGCAGGACCTGATACGCCCATCGTCAGGACCGGCCTGAGAAAGCGCTGACGCGGCACTGACACGTGACTGACGACGCGGATTCCGCCGGCCGCCGGCCGCCGGCCGCCGGGCTAAGGGCCCCGGTTGCCACCGGCATCAGAGACGCAGACCCGCGCGCACATGACGCCCTGCCGTGGTGTGGTGCACCTCGGTCCACTCCGCGAGGCACTCGATGATCGCCAGACCGCGCCCGTGCTCGTCGCTGTCCGCGCCGTCCCGGGAATGGGGCACCGCGGCACCGGAGTCGGTGACCGAGATCAAGAGGATGTCCCCGGCCCGGCTCAGGACGACCGTGGTGTCGGCGTGGCCGTGCTGGACGGCATTGACCGCGAGTTCGTCGATGACCAGCACCGCGGAGTCCCGCGCCGCTTCGGAAACGCCCCAGCGGCTGAGCACCCGCGTCGCGAAGGCGCGGCAGGTGCGCACGAACGGCTCGCGCGAGGGCACGGCCAGCACGGCCCGGTGAGCCGTCTTCCCGGCGTGGTCCATGGTCGGCCACGGCGGGGCCGGAGCGCGCTGCACCGGGGGCGACGCCGGGCCGCTCTCCCGGCGGAGGGCATCGAGCGCGGACTCGTCCACGCGAAGTGCGGTGCTCACCACGTCACTCATCTCCCCCGCCTCCCGGTACTCGTGCTCCTTGGATGCGGACACGAGCCATGCTTCACCGGCGGGCTGATGCGCCCCTTACCGTGCGCTGACATGTGGGCGGCACCGTGCGCTGACCTGCGGGAAGCGCGCCTGCGGACGGCATCACAGCGGCCTGCGCAGCGCGTCGGCCACCTGTAAAGGGGCGCCACGGCGAAGCCGCAGCCCGGCATCCGCACGCCGCCCGACACGCATCAGGTTTCCCGGGGCAACCAATATGCGTACACTGACATTCAGCACACCAACATTCCGTGTGCTGTCATTGAGAAGGAGTCCCTATGCGTCACCCTTCGGATCTGCGGGAACACATTGCGGCGCTGGAAGCCCTCGGCGACCTCGATCGAATCGATACGGAGGTCGACTGGAACCTGGAAGCCGCCGCGCACACGCGCTACAGCGTGGAGCGCCGCCTTCCCGCGCCGCTGTTCCAGAAGGTGAGCGGTGTCGAGGAAGGCTTTCGCCTGCTCGGCTCGCCGGCCGCGCTGAGCGCCGCCCCGGACAAGCCGTTCGCCCGCGTCGCGCTGAGCATCGGCCTTCCGCCGGAGGCCACCGGCCGCGATGTGGTGGACCGCCTGGTCGACACCTGGAGCCGCCCCGGCATCCCCCCGAAGCCGGTCAGCCGCGAAGAGGCCGAGGTCAAGCAGAACGTGCTGCGCGGCGACGACGCGGACCTGACCCGTTTCCCGGTGCCGTTCCTGCACCACGGGGACGGCAACCGCTACGCCAACACCTATGGCGTGATCATCGCCCAGACCCCGGACGGTTCGTGGACCAACTGGTCCATCGCCCGGATCATGATGGTCGACGGCAAGCACATGACCGGCCTCGTGATGCACCCCCAGCACATCGCCCAGGTCTGGCAGCAGTGGGTCGACCTCGGCAAGCCCATGCCGTACGCCCTGGTGCAGGGTGGCGACCCGGCCATTCCGTTCATCGGCGGTGTCCCGCTGCCCGACAATGTCAACGAGGCCGACTACATCGGCGCACTGATCGATGAACCGCTCAAGGTGGTCAAGGCCGAACTGTCGGATCTGCTGGTCCCCGCCGGTGCCGAGATCGTCATCGAGGGCCATCTCTCCATCGAACGCTCCGGCGTGGAGGGGCCGTTCGGCGAATACGCGGGCTACATTCCGACGGAAACCAGCCTCCAGCCGGTCTACAGCGTGGAGGCGATCACCTACCGCGACGACCCGATCTGGCCCATCGTCGCGGAAGGCACACCCGTCGACGAGTGCCACACCTCGCAGACCATCGGCATGGCCGTCGGCGCAGTGGCCGCGCTGCGCGCAGCCGGCCTTCCGGTCACCACCGTCTGGGGCTCGATGTACAGCGCCGGCCACTGGTACGCGGTGACCGTGCCCGCCGACTGGCGTGACCAACTGCCCGGCAGCACGCCCGAGGAGTTCGCCCGCCGGGTCGGCGAGGCCCTCTTCTCGACCAAGTTCGGCCACTGCCTGCCGCAGGTGTTCCTGCTCGACGACGACGTCGACCCCGCCGACGAGCATGTCTTGACGTGGGCACTGGCCACCCGGGTCCACCCCGTGGACCGCAAGGTCTGCTTCGAAGGCGGTCCGATCCTGCCGCTGCTCGCCTGCTACACCGAGGAAGAGCGGCACGCCGCACAGGGCACCAAGGTGGTACACGAGGCACTCCTCCCCGCACCCGGCGAGCGTCAGGTGACCTCCAATTTCGAGCACGCCTACCCCGCCGATGTGCGGGCCAAGGTGCTGGCCCGGCACCGGCGTTGACTCCGATGGGACGCGGGGCGGCCGGGGCCCGGCCGCCCCGCGTCCCCGGGGGCAATGCGCCTCTCCGAATCGGCGCGATGCAGGGCACTAAGGCACGTTCAAGCGAAAGGTACGTACATGCGGTTGGTCGTCGGGATGACGGGCGCCACGGGCGCGATTCTGGGCATCCGCTTGCTGGCGGAACTACGCCGGCAGCCGGACGTGGAGACACACCTGGTCATGAGTCGCTGGGCACGGGCGACCATTGAGCTGGAGACCTCGTGGACGGCGCGGCAGGTCGCGAAACTGGCGGATGCGGTGCACGGCCCCGAGGACCAGGCGGCCGCCATCTCCAGCGGCTCGTTCCGCACCGACGGAATGGTGATTCTGCCGTGCAGTGCCAAGACACTCGCCGCGATCCGGGCCGGTTACGGAAGTGACCTCGTGTCACGGGCGGCAGATGTCGTTCTCAAGGAGCGGCGGCCCCTGGTGCTCGGTGTGCGGGAGACCCCGCTGTCAGCCATTCACCTGGAAAACATGCTGGCCCTCTCCAGGATGGGAGTGACGATCCTGCCGCCCATGCCGGCCTTCTACAACAAGCCCGAATCGGTGGACGACATCGTGGATCACACAGTCGCCCGGGTCATGGACCAGTTCGGCCTCGACAGCCAACGCGCGGTGCGCTGGCAGGGACCTTCCACCGCGCGCGGCGACGGCGTCCCCTCCACGCCGCACAGCCCGGACGCGGCCGTTGCCTGAACCACAGCCGTGCTGCCCCGGCCCCCGGCCGCCCGCCGTGTTCCGGCCCCGGCGCGATCCGCGCCGCTCCACCTGCCCCTGACGCGGCCGAGATCACCCGGCCTGTGCCAAGATTCATCCGGAGCCCCACAGCGTGGCCCCGCTTGCCACCCGCCGGCGCTGCAATGATTCGGAGACACCGCGGCCATGTCCGAGCAGTCCCTCGCCGACACTCCGATGCACCTGTTGCGTCGCGCGCTGCAACAGCTCACCGCGGTCTGGCAAGCAGAGGTTCCCGACCTCACCGCCCCCCAGTACGCCGTCCTCACCGTTCTCGTCGACTCACCCGGCAGCACCCAGGTGGAGCTCTGCAAGGCCACCGCGATCGACCGGTCCACCATGGCCACCATGCTCGACAGGCTCGCCTCCCGTGGCTGGGTCACTCGCGAGGTGGACCCCGCCCACCGCCGCCGTCACCAGGTCCGGCTGACGTCCGAAGGCCATGACCTGCTGCGTCGTGTCGCCCCCGCGGCCGCCCGGGTCAACAACTGGCCGGTCGAGCGGCTCGGCGCTCAGCGGCTGGAGGAGCTCCTGCCGCTGCTGCGGGAGCTTGCCGGGGTGGACGCCGAACACGGCGGCTGAGAGTCGCCTGACCACCGCCCGGCCCGGAGCTCACCCCCGCTCGGCCTCGTCCTCCGCCGGGCCGCTTATCGGTGCCGTCATCGGCAGCCGGCGCACCCCCGGGAGGAAGCCGTCGAGTTCGCCCGGCTCGAAGCGGCACATGCCGACCACGTGCCAGAACTCGCCCGCGATGTCGCCCTCGTACTTGTAGCCGCCGGAGGACGTGAGCGTGGCCCAGCCGCCGGGCACCCCGATCAGGGTGGCCTGTAGGGACGGCTCGCCCTGGGCGGGCACGGTCCACAGCCGTACGGTGCCGTCCTCGCCGCCGGTCGCGAGCAGCGAACCGTCGGGGCTGAAGGCGGCTGAGAGGATCCGGCCCGTGTGGCCGGTCAGTTCGCCGGTCTGCCGACCGTTGCGCGGGTCCCACAGCCGTACGGTCCGGTCGTCACCTGCGGTGGCGACCAGGGGGCGGCTCGGGTGCACGGCGGCGGTCCACAGACGGCCGGAGTGACCGCGGAGCCGCTGTTCCGGCCGGCCGTCGACCCAGACGATCGCGTCGCCGTCCCAGGACGCGCTGACGAGCCAGGCGTCACCGGGCCCGAACGCCACCGTGTAAACGCGGTCCCGGTGCCCGTCGAGTTCGGCGGTCAGCCGGCTGTTACGGACGTCCCAGAGACGGACGACGCGGTCGTCGCAACCGGTGGCCAGGCGCCGGCTGTCGGAGCTGAACGCGATCGACCGCACCCGGCCCCGGTGCTGGGCCAGCGTGGTGACATGGGTGCCCGTGGTGCGGTACCACAGGCGCACCGTGTCGTCGTCGTTCGCGGTGGCGAGCAGTTCGCCGTCGCCGCTGAATGCCTCGGCCCACACATGGTCGGTCTCGGCGTCGATCTCCCGCTGGTACTCGCCCGTGGCGGCGTTCCACAGGTACACGTCGCCGTCGTTGCTGGAGGTCCCCAGGACGGACCGGCCGGCCCCGGCGGGGCTGAAGACCGCCGACACCAACCGGTCGCTGTGTCCGGTGAGTTCCCGCAGGCGGCGGCCGGTCGACGGCTCCCACAGCCGCACGAAGCCGTCGTTGCTGCTGGCGGCCAGGTACGAGCCGTCGGCGCTGAAGGCCAGGGTGCCGATCCGGCGGCCGTGGCCGCGCAGGATGCGCCGGCCCTGGCCACTGGCGGTGTCCCACAGGCGCACCATGCCGTCGTTGCCGGCCGTCACCAGCAGGGGGCCGGACCCGGCACCGCTGAGACCGCTGCGCGGCCGGAACCGGCACGTCCAGACGGAGCCGCGGTGGTCGGCGGGCTGCTGGCGCAGTGGGGTCACCGACCAGCCGGACGCGTCGCCGGAGTCGGGGCGGTCAGGACGGCGTCCTGGGCCGTCGGCCCCCGCCGTGGCGGGCTGCACCCGCCACAGCCGGACCGCGCCGTCACTGTCGCCCGCCGCCAGCAGGCTGCCCTCCATGTCGAACACCACCCGGTACACGGCACCGCCGCTCCGGCCGGGCTGCCCGGCCGGGGTGCCGGACACCGGGTCCCACAGCCGCACCTGTCCGTCGGTGTCGCCACTGGCCAGCAGCGTGCCGCTGGGGTGGAAGTCCAGGGTGTAGACGCGCCCGGTGTGGCCGGTGAACGTGTGGCGCAGCCGTCCCGAGGCCACGTCCCACACCCGCACCGTGCCGCCCCGGCCGCTGCCGTTGTCGCCGGTGGCCAGCAGCGCGCCGTCCGGGCTGAACTGCGCCCGGTTGCAGACGCCTTCGTGGCCGGGCAGATCTCTGCGCAGCCGCCCCGTGCGGGTGTCCCACAGGCGGACGCCCGCGGCCGCGTCGCCGGTGGCCAGGGTGCGCCCGTCGGGACTGAAGACCGCGGTGAAGACGGGCGCCGCATGCCCGGACAGCTCGTGCCGCCGGGTGCCGGAGGCCGTGTCCCACAGGGTGACGGTGCCCTCCGCGTCACCGGTGGCGAGCAGCGTGCCGGTGGCGTCCAGGGAGACCGGCCACACCCCGCTCGGGTGGATCTCCAGCCGGTGCAGACAGGCACCCGAGACGGCGTCCCACAGCCGCACCGTGCCGTCCGCCCCGCCGGTGGCGAGCAGGCCCTGGCGGAACTTCACGGCGTAGACCCGGCCGACGTGCCCCTGGAGGGTGCGCAGCGCGGTGCCGGTGGCGGCGTCACACACCAGGACACCGCCGTCCTCGCTGCCCACGGCGAGCAGTTCGCCGTCCGGGCTGTACGAGACCGGCTCGGGCAACCGGACCGACTGCACGCCGAAGCCGTAGGGCACACCGACCGCGGAGGGCCGGAAGCCCGCGTCGACGGGCATGCCGGGAGCGGCCGCGGCGGAGCGCAGCTCGGGGCTGCGCAGGGTGTCGTCGTCGGTGGTCGTGTCGATCAGCGCGGCCCGGTTCCAGATGCTGCCCTCGGCCCGGATGCCGCGCAGGTCGGCGCGGATCAGCCGGGCCCGGCGCAGGTCCGCGCCGCGCAGATCGGCGCCGGTCAGATCGGCCTCGTCCATCCGCGCGCCGACCAGGCGGGCATCGCGGAGCACGGCTCCGGAGAGGTTGGCGCCGACCAGCTGGGTGTCGCTGAGGTCGGCACGGGTGAGGTCGACGCCGGAGAAGTCGCGGTGGGAGAGGTCCTCGCCTGCCAGCGCGGCACCGCGCAGGTCGGTGTGGGCGGGTACCCGGAGACGGGCGAGCACCTTGACCGCGTTGGCCCGCGCGACCTCGTCGGCCTGACCGCGCCGCCGCGTCTCCCCGTCGGCGTTCTCGTTCCCGCCGTCCAGGACCCGCTCCGCCCACTCCTGGCAGGTGCGGTGGTCGGCGAGGTCGCAGAGGAACTCGACGGTGAGCTGGCTCAACGGGCGGCGGGCCAGCAGCTCGTGCTCGCCGCGGGCGAGCCGGGACGCGGACTCGGAGGCGACCAGCCACTCCACGATGGAACTGTGGATGAACTGGAACAGCCCCTCGTCGCTGCGCACCAGCAGACTGCCGGAGCCGATGGTGTGGGCGGCCTCCCCGGGGGACAGCTGGATGTCCGCGAGCCCTGTCAGCGTCGTCGCGACATCGGTGAGTTCGTCCAGGCTCAGGGTGCTCCGGCCGCTGGACCACAGCCGCAGCGCGAGCGTGGTGACCGCGTCCCACCGCTGGTCGAGGTTCATTCCGGGGGCGGCGCCCGCGCCGCCCTGGCCGCGCTGCTCCTCGAACTGGAGCCAGGAGGTCAGCACCTCCTCGTACAGCCCCGCCGCGCTGAGCGCGCGTCCGGCACCGGCGACGGCGCGCAGCCGGTCGTGGTCGAGGTCGGCGACGAAGCTGAGCAGCCGTGGGTTGCGGCACAGCGCCAACAGGTCGGGGATGCCTTCCAGGAGCCGCACCCGGCGGTCGGCGGACTGCGCGTCTCCGTAGCGGTTGGCCAGGTAGGTGCGGATCTGCTGCGGGGTGAACTCCTGAAGGGCGAGCACCCGGCGCTGCGGCAGCAGTCCGACCCGCTCACCGAGGGCGGTGAGCACCTGTGACTGCGACTTGAAGTGCTGGTTGCGGCTGCTGACGACGACCTTGGCGTGGTCCACGACGGCGTCGAGGAGGACCTGGAGCCGGTCGGTGGCCCGCTCGTAGCTGACGCGGTTGGCCAGTTCGTCGAAGCCGTCGAAGAGCAGGACGATCCGGCCCTGCTGGAACATGTAGCGGAAGGCCCGGAGGTTGACGGAGTCGACGCCGTGGTTGGCCAGGTGAGCGGCGACCAGGCCGTCCAGGGAGTACGCCCGGTCCAGGGTGTTCAGCTCGATGAACAGCGGTACCAGATGGGGCATCTCCTCGGGGATACGGCGGGCGAGCTCCCGCAGCGCGAAGGTCTTGCCGTGCCCGAAGTCCCCCAGGAGCAGCAGGAACCGGCCGTGGTCGGCGTCGAGCAGCCGCAGCATGTCCTCGACCAGCCCGTCACGCTCCTCACCGCCCGGCCGTTCGATCTCCCGGTAGCGCTGCGGGAGGTAGAGGTCGGGCCGGTAGCGCTGGTCGGTGCGCAACCGCTCGGTCTGGGCAGTGACATAGTCGCGAAGGTCCAGCAGGCCCTGGAACTCGGTGAAACTGCGGACGCGGACGCCCCGGCGGCGGGCCCGCTCGCGCAGGTCGCGGGCCGGCGACGGCCCGTCGTGGACGAGTTCCGCGTCGGGTTCGGTGTCGGAGGCGTGGACGTGGTCGAGGAAGCCGTCGATGTCCTCGGCGGAGGGGGTGCCGTGGCAGACCCCCACCCGCTGCTGCCGGACGAACCCGGACTCGGTCCAGGTGACCAGGAGTTGGGGCAGCCGGGCGGTGATACGACGCAGCTGGGCACCTTCGTGGCGGGTACGGCAGACCTCGGCGACCCGGGCGACCAGCTCGTCGAGCGGGTCGCCGAGGGTCCGGGCCTCCACCCCGGGCTCATGGCCCGGCACACTCGGCTCCGCGGTGGGCGGTGCCGGCACGACGGGTGCGCCCTCGTCGGCGCCGGGCTGCGGACGCGGCGGCCCGAACACGCGCTGGGCGCGCCGCCAGCCGGTGTCCACCTGCTCCGGTTCCGTGCCGGGCCGCTCGTGCCACCGGGTGAGGCCGTCGCGGGTGAGGCGCAGGAGCTGGTGCCGGGCGGGCCCGGCCGCGCCGTACACGGGAAGTTCCCCGGCGGTGAGAGCGAGGGATGACATGGCGGACGGCACGGACGGGGCGCGGCGGTCGCTGTCGGGGCCGTGCAGCAGGAGGTGGAGCCGGGGCGCGGTGAGCCGGGCGAGGGCGGCGGTGTCACGGAGACGGCCGGGGCCGTGCGTGGCGCCGGGGCGGTCCCCGTCCTCGTCGACCGGGTGCCGCAGCGCGCCGAGGCGCAGCCAGCCCTCCTCCTCGTACGGGCGCAGGGCCTGGGCGAACCACGCTGCCTGCTCGGGGCCGAGCCAGCCGTACTGGTCATCGGGCCGGTGGCTGTACGCCATCGAGGAGTTGAGGCCCGCGATGACCGTGCGCAGCTCCGGGACGGGGAAGAGGCTCCACGGCTGATCTCCGTCGAAGACGACATCGAGGCCCTGGTAGAGCTCGTGGAACAGCCGTGCGTAGTGCCGCCACTTGGGCCAGTAGGGTGGCTTGGGCTGCATCTCGTCGGCTTCACAGGTGCTGAAGTAGGCGCGGCAGGCGGCCTGGCTGACGTCCTGGCCGCCGGGCACGACGGCGAGGCGGTGCGGTTCGAGGCCGAGCAGCGAGCGCAGGCCGGTGAGGAAGCTGAGGGCCTGGTCGCACTCGCGGGGGCTCCCGGAGGCGGTGAGGTCGCCGGTGACGACGAGGAGGTCGGGCGCGGGCGCACCGGCGTCGGTGAGTTCGACCAGGTCGCCCCAGATGGCCGCCTGGAGTTCGGCCGGGTCCTGGCCGCGGCCGAAGGCGGGTCCGGCCAGGTGCAGTACGGTGACCGCCTCCCGGGCGTGGTGCGCACCGGACTCCTGCGGGTACTGCGGCGAAACCGCGGGGCGGCGGCGCCCCGCCCAGCCGGGGCGGCCGAGCGGCCGGCCGGATCCGGACACCGGCCGCGGGATGCCGGCCGGGGCGCCGGCGCCGGTCCCCGGCCCTCCGGGGTATCCGGGCCGGCTGGTGGGCCGGGCCCGCCCGTCGAGTGCCTGGCCCACCCGGGTGAGCAGCATCTCGCGGGCGGTGCCGGTGTCGGTGACGCCGACCAGGTCGACGTAGGTGATGGTCGCGAGCAGTCCCTCGACGGGGATGTCCTCGACCCGGACGGTCAGCAGTCGGCGCTCCGGTGCATCGGGGTCGGCACGCAGCGCGGCCTGCCACTCCATGCGCCCGTAGCGGGAGCGTTCGTAGTTGCTGGAGAGTACGGCGATGACCGCGGCGGATTCACTCACGCCGCGGTCCATGAAGTCCACGAAGTTGGTGCCCGGCACGAAGTCCCAGGCTTGAAGGACCGTCCGGTAGCCCGCCTCCTCCAGTGTCCAGGCGATCCAGGCCGCCCATCGCTCGTCAGCCGGTGAATAGCTGATGAAGAAGTCCAACAGGCCGGATTCCGGGCGGGTTTCGGGGTCTCCGAATTCCTGACGAGCCACCATGCCTGCCATCCTATGTTTCCTCGTCAAGCGGCTGCACAGCGTTTACCCTTTTGCCTGTGCGTGCCATACAACGCCTGCATCCGCTGGACTGGCTTGCCGTCGGGCTGCTCGCCTGCGGTCTGCTGTTCACGGCGACGGGCCTGCTTCCCATGGAGTCGGCCGGACA
The DNA here is from genome assembly GCF_042724075.1 of Streptomyces sp. NPDC127097. Classification (NCBI taxonomy): domain Bacteria; kingdom Bacillati; phylum Actinomycetota; class Actinomycetes; order Kitasatosporales; family Streptomycetaceae; genus Streptomyces; species Streptomyces sp. NPDC127097. Next base: position 149,569 of record NZ_JBHXFI010000002.1, read on the forward strand.
GGCGATGGTCCGGATCGGTCCCCTTCTCGCCTTCCTCGCCACGGTCATCGTGCTGGCCGAACTCACCAGCGAGGCCGAGGTTTTCGACGTCGTCGCCTCGGGCGTGGCCCGCGCCGGACGGGGCCGCTACGCACGGCTGTTCGTGCTGTGCGTGGCCTTCGCCTCGATCACCACGATCACCCTCAACCTGGACACCACGGCGGTGCTGCTGACCCCGGTGATGCTCGCGCTGGCCTCCCGGGTGAAGATCGCCGCGGTACCGCTGGCGATGACGACGGTATGGCTGGCCAACACCGCCAGTCTGCTGCTGCCGGTGTCCAACCTGACCAACCTGCTGGCCGCCAACCGTGTGGCGCTCCGCCCCACGGAGATGGCCGCCACGATGTGGGCTCCGCAGCTGGCCGCCATCGCGGTGACGATGGGATGCCTGTGGCTGTTCTTCTGGCGCCGGGGGCGGCGCGGGGCGGAAGGCTACATTCCCCCGGAGCGGCACCGCCCCGGCGACCGGGTGCTCTTCCGGGTGTGCGCCGTCGCCTGTGCGGGGTTCCTGCTGGCGATGCTGCTCGCCGATGTACCGCTGTGGCTGGCCTCCGCGACGGCGGCGGTCGTGGTGGTCGTGGCCTTCGCCGTGCGCCGCCCCGCCAGCCTGCGTCCGTCACTGGTGCCGTGGCGGCTGCTCGTCATGGTGCCCGGCCTGTTCCTGGTGGTGGAGACGGTCAACGTCAACGGACTCCATGAGCTCCTGACCGCCGCGGTGGGCACGGACGGCGGGGTTCTCGGCATGCTCCGCGCCTCCGCGGTCGGCGGCGGCCTGTCGAACGTCCTCAACAACCTGCCCGTCTATCTGGCGGGCGAGTCGGCCGTCCCCCTCGGGAACCACCAGCAGCTGCTCGCCCTGCTCATCGGCACCAATGTCGGCCCGGTGGTGACCCCGTGGGCGTCGCTCGCCACCCTGCTGTGGTTCGAGCGCTGCCATGCCCAGGGCGTACGGGTGCCGCTGCGCAGCTTCATGGCAACGGGCGCGGTGCTCGCGGTGGGTGCGGTGCTGGCGTCCACGGCGGCGCTCGTGGCAACGACATGAGCGGGCACACACGCTCCCCGGTACGCCGGGCAGGCGCCTCGCCCCGCCCGCGCGGCCCGTACCGGACTTCGCGGGCCGGGCGGGATTTCGCGGGACAGCCCTGCGGGACGGGCCTCAGCTCCGGCCGACGAGGTCGAGCAGATAGGGCATGTCCTCCGGGCGGCCGGCGACAAAGCTGCGGTCGCTGTCGGGCCCGGCGAGGGTGCCCCGGAACGTGCTGCCGTCCAGGGCCCGGATCTCCAGCCCCGCCTCCGCCGCGAGCAGCGCCCCGGCGGGGAAGTCGATGAGCTCGGCCCGGTAGCCGACGAACCCGTCGATGTCCCCTCGGGCGAGCATCGACCAGGTCAGCAGCGGTGCCCAGAGTTGCAGCAGCCGACGGGAGCCCGTCTCCAGGGCCGACTTGAGGGCCCGTGCGGCCGGATCGTCGCGGGCGACAGCGTGCCCCTGGGTCCAGGCGAGCAACGGCCCGGAGGCCGCGCGCGGGCCGCTGGGCCCCGTCATCCGTCCCAGCGGTCCGTAGGCCCCACAGCCGGTCAGGGCCGACCAGGTCCGGTCGGTGACCGGCTCGTGAACGACGCCGACCACCGGTGTGTCGTCCACACACAGCGCCACACCGACCACATAGGCGGGCAGCCCGATGACGACGTTGTTGCTCCCGTCGAGCGGGTCGACCAGCCAGGTTCTGCGCGGGCCCGGCCCCGCCCCGGCGTCGCCTCCCAGCGCTCCCGCCTCCTCGGCGAGAATCAGGTCGTGCGGAAAGCGCTCGCGGAGGCGCTGCACGACGAGCTGCTCGGCCAGCAGGTCGAGTTCGGTGACCACATCGCCACGGTCGTCCTTCGGCCGCACGCCATACTCCCCCTGGAAGCGCGAGCGCACCAGCGCGCCGGCCTCCCGTGCGATGGCCACGGCCAGGTGCCCCTCGGCCGCGAACTGCGACAGGGCAAACGCCTCCGTTGCGCACGGCCCTGCCGGCGGCGGCCCCGGCGGGTCTCCCGAGCCGGCCGGGTCATTCCGGGTGGTGCCCATGGATCCTCCTGAGGGCGGACCGCGCGGACCGGGCGGTCCGAACGCCGTCGCATGTCTGTCGTACCACCCGGTGCCCGGTTCCGTGCACCGGTCCGAGGGACAGGTCGGTGTGCTGCGGGACCGAGCGGCCCAGCACCAGGGTGGCCGCGACGCTGCCGCTCGGGACGACAGTGCTGTGGAACTCCCCGGCCGGCAGCCGGTAAACCTCCCCGCAGACGCTGGTCTGCCCGGGGCCGGGCTCGCAGCGCACCAGGCGTGAAGTCGGCTGGATCTCGTCCACCCCCGAGGGGCTGCTGTGCACCTCGAAGACCCTGTGCGTGGGCCGCGCATGCTCCGGACGCACCCGGATACGCAGATTCCCGACCTCGCCGTAGAGCACGAAGCTGGTCAGTTCCCAGCTGTGGCAGTGCAGGGGAGAGGTGGTGAGGGGGACCGGGCCGGCGGCGTCGGGCTCGAAGAGGTGCACACAGACGCCCTGGTCACCGTCGCGCAGCACCGGCAGACAGAAGAAGCCCAGCGGATGGTGGACGGCGTGCAGCTCACGCCGTCCGGCGGCGACCTCTTCGAGCGCGGTGGACGCCGCGCCGAAGAGCAGCTCGGCCCCTCCGTCCCGCCCCATGGCCCGTTCGAGAGTGCCGTAGTCCATGGGGAGTTGCCCGGGGTGTCGGCTTGGCGGGCTCACCTGACCTCCCGAAGGGTGCTGCGGTCTGCGGGCCGGGCGGGACTCTGCGGACACGCCCCAGGCCGCGCACACGAGTGGCCGGTCGCGTCGGGCTCTGCGGCACGGCGCCGGGCTGTGCCTGCAGCCCCGGTGTCGGTCGGCACAACGGCCCTCCTCTCCACGGTCGGCCGGGAAACAGGAGCCCAGGGGCGCCCGGTGGTGCCGGGCGCGCCCAGGCGTGGCAAGACATCAACTCCGGTACGGGTTCTCCGCGTGCAGCGCCTTGTCGATGATTTCACTGACGTCTCTGTCGGTGACGGTGGAGGACAGCGCGAGGTCCAGGCTCTCGAAGAGCTGGCGTGCCTCGTCGACCGTGGGCTCGTCGCTGAGCGGCACCGCGTGGTGCAGGCTGAGGGCGAGGGCCTGCTCCCGGGCCTGGTGCAGCTCGGTGAGGTAGTAGTCGTAGAGCGGACGCCCCCGGTCCACCAAGAGGTTGACCCGGCGCAGGTCGTCCTGCGTGATGATCAGGCACGAGTCCGTCAGGTCGAACCGGAGGGTGGGCACGACGGACGACAGATGCACGTCGATCTCCAGGACGTCCAGCCGCTGCTTGTACCAGCAGGCCGCCAGGACGGTGGCGTACGCCTCCTTGCGGGTGCGCTCGGCGCTCCAGGTCTGCCGCTGCGCCGTGTCCGCCTGACCGCCGTGGAAGGTCCGCCGGAAGCGGGCGTACGCCTCACACGCCTGTAGGTCAGCCGGGTTGACGATGTCGATCTTCATCGTGAGGGAGCGGCGCTGCTCCTGCGCCTTCCGGACGCACTCGGGGAGCGTGACCGCGCGCAGATATGTGCCCGTGCCGCCCTTGAACACCCAGCGGTCGGTGTTCTGACGGGCCTCGTCCAAGGCGCGCCGGACCTCGGTACCGGACAGCGAGCGCACCATGGCGAGGTCTTCCAGCGCCTGCTGTGTCCCGGCCGTGGCCTCCTTGATGTCGGCGACCCGGCGCCGCCGTTCGGTGAGCGAACCGAAGACCAGCGCGGCCAGCACCAGCAGCGTGGCACCGGCGGTGACGTTGTCCGAAACGGCGTCGCTGAAGATGTCCATCAGGCCGACGACCATGGCGCCGGCGATGGCGACGACCCCGTCGAGGTGTCTGAAGGTCCACGCGACCGCAGCCTCGATCCGATTCCCTGTCGATGGTCCTGGCACGTGTCCTGAAGGTGCGTCTCTGCGCGCCACTCGGTCCAACTCCTCCCCCGGGTACCGCAATCGTAGGAGCTGAACCGCATGGTCCGCCAGCAATTACGATCATCGAGGGGTGCCATCTGCGCCACAGCTGCCGCACAGCGATACGTTCCCGGTACCGGGTAACGCCCTGCGGCGTTCGTCGGGAGGCGCGAGACCGGCGATCTTTCCTCGGACCCCGGGCGCAGCCCCTGCGCGAGCTCGTTGAGCAGGAGCGGGCGGCACCCATCAGGTCGTGCTCAGGCGCGTTCGCACAATGCGCATGGACGGCGGAAGAGCCTCGGATCCCACGAACACGGTCTCCTCGGAGAGCCGAATGGTGCGCAGCGAGCTGACCTTCTTGAGGCTGCTCACATCGAAACTGGTCAGCGGGCTTTCGAAGGTGACGGTGTGGAGATTCGGGAAGTACGCCAGCCACTCCCAGGTGGTGTCCGAGTCGGCCTCCACCCACAAATGAGTGAGGCGGGACCCGTCGCAGGCGGTTTGGAACTCCCGAGGTGTGATCGTTCCTGTCATGCGGATGCGACAACGGCCACCGAATCGTTGAAGCGCATGCAATTCCTGTGCATTCGAGACGCAGAAGTAGAGATCTTCCTCTCCGAGGTGGGCAATGACTTCCTCGGCGAATCGATCGCACTCGAAACGACTCCAGACCCTGGCCAGTTCCGAACGGACACGGAGGTCCGAGAGGTCGCGGTATTGCGCCAGTACGGAGATCGCGGCGTCGGTGGCGAGGCGTGTCGCGGACAGCACCGTGAAGTACGCCTCGTCGGCGGAGAGCCCCTGCGGCCCGGGAAGCAGGTCCAGAACGACGGGGCCCACATCGGCCAGAGCGCGCGCCTGATCTGCCGATCGAGGAGGAATCAGTGCCGCGGCCCGCTGTTCCACCTTCATCCGCACATCCGGGTTCAGCTCTGTCGCATGTTCCAAACAGGCCGCTGCCAGCAGATGGAGACGCCTGCTGTCCTTCTCGGATGCGTCACCTCGTTCTATGAGACCGGTCAGCAGCCGGGTTCGCTCCATGGTCCGGGCGTGGGCGACGGACATCCGGATGACGTCTTCCCATTGATCGAGATGCGCGTGCGCGATGAGGAAATCGAAGTCAAGACCTTCCACCGCAGCCTTGGCGCCCAGGTAGTCCTGAAAAGTGCGGTGAATGAAATCCATCGAACCTGCACTGGGTTCGCGCAGGAGACCACTGCGGATCAGCAGGTGGTGATAGATCTCCTCAGCAGTCCCCTGGTCGGCGATCTTCGGCATCGCGGGTAGTGCGTGCTCCAGCAGCTCGACGGCGTCGGCCCGGTCCATCTCGGAACGACCGTTGCGGATCATCCAGTAGGCCAGCTTCTGGATCAACTGGATGTGATGTTCCTCGCCGATGCGGATGGTGCCCGGCTTGTAGATTCCTCGCTCACGGTCACGCCGGGACAGCAGCATGGAGAGAGCGGCGTCGTAGACCTCCTTCCGGCCGTCCGGGAGGTAGCCGCGGCGGTCCTGGTGAAGGGCGCAGATCAGCGCGCACATCAGGGGGTTGGTGGCGAGCCGGCCCAGGTCCGGCTTGGTCCGCACGGACCGCAGGAGATCTGTGGCATAGCGGTCACCAATGCCCGCGGCTTTGTGCCACCGCTTGATGAACTCGGCGACGTTCTCCCGGCTCATCGGAGCAAGGTCGAGCTCTGCGAAGTCGTCACCGACCAACCAGTTCTGGCGTACGGCCGAAGGCCGAGAGGTCACCAGCCACCGGTTGCGGGGGTAGGAACTGACCAGCTCCTGTAACCAACGACGAGCCTCTTGGCGTTCGCTTTCCGGGATTTCATCGATCCCGTCGACCAGGAGCAACCCACGCCCGGACCGCAACACCCTGTCGAACCACCCCGTGGGCTGGAGGTTGGCGATGGGACAGTCCACGGCGGCCAGGAATCCGTCGGGCGTGGGGAGTTTGGCGCCGCCTCGGGTCAGCGTGCGCAGTGGCAGTACAAATGGCACCAGGCCGTAGAGATACAAGAGACGTTCGTCGAGAGCCTTCCGCGCCGTGGATACCGCCAGCCACTGGACGAGCGTCGTCTTCCCTGACCCCGCTACGCCCCGGAGCAACACTCGATCACGGCCGGCCAAGATGTGATCGGCGGGGAGGAGGGTGGGCAGGTCGCGCGTTCCGCCGCCCGCTGCGTCCAAGCTCAGATAGGCGGCGTCGAGCGGCCAATTCTCCGGCGCCTCGGAAAGATCGAGCCCAAAGATGGTCAATTTGCCGTGCTTGGAGGCGATGTACTCGGCGTAGCGCTCCTCGAAAGGCCCGTCGGCCGGCGACGGAGTGCGTGCGATCAGGGAGTCGATCTTGCGAGACAACTCTTCGATCCGACGGCTGTGTTCGATCAGCGTACGGGCCACAAAGGTTGATCTCTGGGTGAAGAACTGAAGGATGTGCAGGCACGCGGTATCGAGCACGCTCGCATGGAGTGTCACCGCGTCGCTGGACAGACCGAGAGTGGCCGAGGGGCTCTGCGACCGCAAATGCCGGGAGAGGGCCAGGTGCCCGAGCTGTACGGCCTGCACGTCGTCCATGTCGATGTAGCCGAGCGATCTCAGCGAGTCCGCTACGGCATGGGCCACAGCACGCTGTTCGTACGGGGGCAGACGTTCCTCGACGCCGGTGGACTGCGCCGCGCGGTTCACCAGTTCCTCGGCGATCTTGTGCAGATCTTCGTCCGACAGGGCTCGCTTCTCGCCCTTGAACGAAACGAGCTTCGAGACGCGCAGCGGCTTGTCGACCAAACCGGCGCCGGGGCCGTCAGCTACGAACAGTTTCTTGACCAGCGGGGCTACAACACTTGAGGCGAGGCGAGCGCCAATGGCGGCAGCTTCCATTTTGCTCCCCGGCTGGTATGTGGACGGCAGCCAACCGTCGGCCCGGCAGCAGCTTAGGAGATGGAGTGAGGGGTTGCCCGGGAAACAGTCCAAGTGCGGTGGCCGGCCGCCCGTCGCTGCCAAGAGGCTGGTCCGGCCGGTCAGGGCGAGCATGGGCCTCCGGGCCGGCAGGGACGGCCGCCGGTGCGCGCACGGGACCCGTCGCGGGTAGGAAGCGGGAACGGGGGGACTGGCTGACACAAGGGCGGGTTGCGGGGCCCCTCGGGCAGACTCGCGGGGGAGGACTTGCGACAGGAGGCACCGTGATGCGCATCCCCGGACCCGAGCACCAGGAGGACGGCGGGCTGAGCGCCGTTGCGGCTGCGGGCGGGCTGCACAGGTACCAGTTACGTCTGCACGAGGCGCACGGGCCCGTCGTGCGCTTCCAACTGCCGGGCGCGGACACGGCCGTGTCGGTCGCCGATCCCGTGCTTCTGGAGGCCACGGCGCACCTCGACAGGCGGCCCGAGGAGCTGTTCGCGTTCCTGGACCCGCTGTGCGAGGCCGGCAACCTGCAAGTGCTGCCCGCCGACGAGCACACCCCCTGGCGCAGACTCCTGCTCTCGGTGCTCGCCGGACGGCCGGCTCACGAGCGGCACTTCGCGCGCTTCACCCAGCTGGCGCGGGAGCTCGCGGACCGCTGGGCGGGGCAGGCCGACGGCGCACCCGTCGAGCTGCAACAGGAGTTGACCGTGCTGTCGCTCCGTATGATCTGCGGGTTCGCGCTCGGCGGCGCGGAAACCGACACGGACCGTGTCGTCGCCGCGTTCGAGGAGGTGCTCACCGAGCATCTCGGGCGGCTCTACCAGGTGCCGCGGGCCGACCCGCGCTCGGCGGAGCGGGCCGAGGCGGCCCTTGCCGATCTGCGTGCGACGGTCGACCGCCTGGTGGCGGCGCACGGCTCGGGTGGCCGCACCGACCCCAGCGACCTGATCGGGGCGCTCGTCGAGGCCGGTCAGAGCCCGGCGCGGATCCGGGACACCGTGATGGTGACGCTGCTCGCCGCCCACCACACCACCGGCGTCGCCGTCTCGTGGACGCTGCATCTGCTGGGCCGCCATCCCGACGCGGCCGATCGCGTCGCCGCCGAACTGGACCAGGTATTGGGCGAGCGCGTCACGCCCGATTACGGTGATCTGCGGCGGCTCACGTATCTGGACATGGTGCTCAAGGAGTCGATGCGCCTGTTCCCGCCCGGCCCGTACGGCGCACGCGAGACGACCGAGGACCTGGTTGTGGGCCCGTACGAGATCCCGGCCGGGACGACGGTGTTCTATCCGTTCTGGGCGGTGCATCTGAACCCTGAGCACTGGCCCGAGCCGGAGCGGTTCGACCCCGAGCGGTTCACGCCGCAGGAGGTGGCCAAGCGGCCGCGGCTCGCGTACGTCCCCTTCGGGATCGGGCCACGCAGCTGCGAGGGCGCCGCTTTGGCCACCGTCGAGGCCCAGCTTGTCCTGGCCGTCCTCCTCAAGCGCCTGCGCTTTCGGCCCGCGCCGGGGCACGAGGTGACGCCGGTGGAACGGTTCGTGCTGTGGGCACGGGACGGGATCCGGATGACGGTGCGGCCACGGGACCTCTAGGGCGTGTCCGATGGGCCAGGCCGGGCCGCACCGATGACGAGCCCTCCAGGGCTGATGACGACCCAGGGGCTTGACCACCTACCTGGGACGCGGGGAGGGTCGCGAGCCCTCCAGGGGTTCGTGGTCTCGCAGGGGCATAGGCGCTTTCAGCAGCCTGAGGGCGGCACAGCAGATGAGGAACACGGTGAGGCAGCAGGAGAGTCCGAGGGTTTCGAGGGGGATGAGGCTGGTGGTGCCGTCGGTGAATACGCAGTCGACGGCCGGTGGCAGAACGCTGCGCTGGGTGTGCACGATGTCGCCGGAGGGTGCGGAGTGAAGATGAGCCACTTGCCGGCGGAAGCACGCATTGTCGAGATCGACGGTCGACAGGCGCATGAGCGGGGCGACTCCCGTGGCCCAGATGGTGGCGGCGGCCGCGGGCGCCAGGACCGTGCCGGCTCTGGCCCAGCGCGGTGTACGCGAGCTGAGAGTCATCGCCCTGGCGGCCGTGCCTGCCACCAGGAGGGCTGCCCCGCACCACAGCAGCCAGGTGCCCGCGGCCGTGGGGTGGCTGGGTCCGTAGGTCGATGAATCCGTCCAGTAGCACGCCAGGCGTGGGGGGAACACGTCGACGCGGACGTGGGTCAGCGGATAGTCGTTGTCGAGGGTCCGCTGCCCGCATACCTCTGCCGGCCGGGTCAGGGCGAAGCCGTAGGCGAGTGTGTGGAGATACCCCACGGTGCCCGTACTCATCCCCAACACCCACCAGCGCCGGTGCCGTGCGGGATGGCACCGGCGTTTCCAGGCCAGGTAGGCGAACACCCCGACGGTTGACCAGATGCCCAGCACCAGCCACAGGAACAGCCACGCAAACACCTTTCGCCCCCTTCGTCTCGTCCCCAGACGGAAGGAGCCTGTTGGCGGTTCCGGGGCCGGGGCAGCCGGCGGCAGCAAATACTCGCTCACGCAACCCACTTCGACGCCCGGAATCCCACTCCACCTTTTCGAGGGGACAGCCCCATGAAATCTGCTCACGCCCGCATCGCGGTCGTCGGCGCCGGCCTCGGCGGCCTTGCCTTGGCTCGCGTCCTACAGCTCCACGGCCGCTCCGTCACCGTCTTCGAACATGACGCCGCCACCGGCGTCCGCCCCCAGGGCGGCAGCCTCGACATCCACGGCGGCACCGGTCAGGTCGCGCTGCGCGCGGCGGGTCTGCTCGACCGGCTCCGCGCCCTGTCCCGCCCCGAGGACCAGGTGTGGCGCGTGGTCGACCCCGTCACCGCCACCACCCTGCCCGTTTCGGGGCCCGAACACGACGACGACAGCCCGGAGATCGACCGCGGGACCGTCTCCCGAAGAAGGCCCGTCCCCGGAGGCGGTCCCTGACGGCGCACGCAGCCAGGCCGTCACCCTGGCAAGCGCGGTCCCGGCACGCTATGGATGGTAAGAGTCCGCATCACGGTGGCCGCGCGGCAACGCGCAGCACAACCACTGCGCAAGGAGACGCCCATGGCCGGACAGCAGCTCCTGACGATCAGCACCGTCGACTACCACGCCGGGGGCGAGCCCTTCCGTATCGTCAGCGAGCCGCCCGTCGCCATCGAAGGCGCCACCGTCGCCGAACGCCGCGTCTTCGCCCTCGCCGACCCCGACGTGGACAACCTGCGCAAGCTGCTGTGCTCGGAACCCCGCGGGCACGCCGACATGTACGGCGGGTTCATCACGCCGCCCGACGACGAGGGTGCCCACCTCGGGGTGCTGTTCTGGCACAAGGACGGCTTCTCCACGGCCTGCGGCCACGGCTCCATCGCGCTCGCCGCCTGGGCCGTGCACACCGGCCTCGTGGCGCGCGACCCCTCGGGCACCACCACTGTCGTCATCGATGTCCCCTCCGGCCGGGTCACCCTGCACGTGCGCACCGACGGCGAGAAGATCACCGGCATCGACTTCGTCAACGTGCCCAGTTACCGCCTCGCCGAACAGGTCACCCTCGCCACCTCACGCGGCGACGTCACCGTCGACATCGCCTACGGCGGCGCCCTCTACGCCCACCTCGACGCGGCCGGCGTCGGCCTGGCCGTCACGCCCGAGCACTACACCGACCTCATCGCCATCGGGCGGGAGGTGAAGTGGGCGCTGAACGACACCGAGTACGCCCGCCACCCCACCGACGACCGCCTCAGCGGCATCTACGGCACCATCCTGTACGACGACCTCGGCGCCGATGCGGACGGCAATCCGCACCAGCGCAATGTCGCCGTCTTCGCCGACGGCCAGGTCGACCGCTCCCCGTGCGGCTCCGGCACCTGCTCGCGCGTCGCCGTCCTCGCGGCGACCGGCACCCTCAAGCCGGGCCGGACTCTCGTCCACGACTCGATCGTCGGCAGCCGCTTCACCGCCCGCATCGCCGAAGAGCTGACCGCCGACGGTCACCGGTCCGTCATCCCGGTGGTCACCGGAACCGCCTACCGTACCGGCGAGCACCGCTTCGCACTCGACCCCGACGACGATCTCGGCACCGGCTTCGTCCTGCGCTAGGGGATGGCCGTTCCTGGCCGGAATTCATCCCGTGCGAGGGCATGCGAAGGGTTTTCTGAGGCGCTCCGGCCGCGGCGGATCACGCGGGGTGTGCGGGCGAATCGGCAGACAGAGTGGCGCGTGCCGAATGGTGAAAGATCAATTCCCCTTGGTATGTCCCGAAGTGACGATCTTTTCCAACTGTGTCCGGTTGAAGGCTTATTGAGGGTTCATTTCTTCTGCTTGAGTGGACCGCGTTGTGTCGCACCTACTGAGGAGGCCATATGGCCGAAGTCAAGAAGGTCGCCCGCCCCGCGGTCACCGCGTCGTCCCGTCCGTGTGCGTTCGTCTCGCCGGACAAGGGCAACGCCCCGACCATCACGCCCGCCCACAAGCAGGCGGAGGTCGTTTCGGCCCCCGCTGAGCAGCGGAAAGAGAGTGCGTCGGCCTAAGGGCTGAGGTTCCCCGGGGCCCCGCCCACCGGCCGGGCCCCGGTCTGTCGCGCGGGCCGGGCCGAGGGCCGGGACCGGTCCGCGTCCCACGGCTCCGCGCCCGGGGCCCTTTTCGCCGACGCAGTGCCGTATGCCGCGCCCCAGGGACGTGCCGTACGTAGCGTCGGAAGTCGTGAGACGCAGGGAGAAGTCTTCGCCATGCAGAATTCGATGTACCAGTCCTCGCGCTACGTCCGCACCCTGCGTGCCGCGGGCAACCGGGATTTCACGTCGTTCGGAGGCCGGCTCGATTCCTATGAGGGTGACGAGCGGACCATGGCCTTTCATTCACTCTTCGGAAATGCGCGGCTGATCGACCGGGACATCGTCGAACTCCTCAAGGAGGCATCCCAGGGCATCAGCTGGGACCGACTGCGGGAGCGGGTCGACGACGCCTCACTGCGCGACCTCGTCGCGGCCCGGTTCCTCGTCGAGGCGGGGCACGACGAGGCCGCGGAGATCGACGGCCTGCTGGAGAGCCGGCAGAGCGCACTCGGCAGCGGCGTGTTCCACTCCTCCATCCAGCTCGTGCTCACCAACGCCTGCAACTTCTCCTGCCAGGGCTGCTTCGCGTACAACTTCGACGGCGGCGTCGAGGAGCGCAACACCTCCGGCGAGTCGGTGAAGCCCGGCCCGGTTCTGGTCGAACTGCGCCGCACGCGTGAGGTCGCGGGCCCCACCCGTCAGGACTCGGGCCCCACGTTCGCCAAGGGCGACTGGAACCACGGCGCGGACGAGGCCCGCAACCCCTCGATGCACATGTCGCGCGAGGTGGCCGAGAAGACCGTCAAGGAGGCCATCGAGCTGCGCAAGGCCAACGGTGGCGGCCATCTGACGGTGTCGTTCTTCGGCGGCGAGCCCACCCTGGCGCGGGGCACCATCCTGCACGTACTGCGCACCTTCGGCGACAGCTACGACGGCGTCACCCTCTCCTACGACCTGACCAGCAACGGCTCCCGCATCGACGACGAGTTGCTGGCGGCGCTGGCCAGGCACCGCGTCGACACCACTGTCTCCATCGACTACCTGGTTCCGGAGACCGGCGAGTTCCGCGGCGGGCAGCAGCAGCGCACCTCGTGGGCCGTGGTCCGCAAGGCGATCCTCGACATGAAGGCCGCGGGCGTCCCGGTCAGCATCACTTCGGTGCTCTCCCAGTACACGTGGGACAAGTGGGGCACCCCGCTCATCGACTTCGTCGCCGAGGCCGGTCTGGAATCCCTGGACGTCATCGTGTCCTTCCAGGCCAAGGAGTTCTTCCAGCAGCACAGCCCGCACGACGTGGCGCAGCGGCTGCTGACCGCCGTCGACTACGGACGGGAGCGCGGCGTGCAGCTCAGCGGCTACTGGTACCAGACCTTCCAGATGATCATTGACGAGGCCAAGTGGGCCGAGCAGGCCGACTACAAGACCTGCCCGGCGGTCGGCCGTCAGCTCTCCATCGAGCCCAACGGCAGCGTCTTCGCCTGCAAGGCCACCGCCCGCAAGCTGGGCACCATCGACGACTGGCGCGGCATCTTCTCCTCTCCCGCCTACCAGGACTACGGCATGCGGGCCTACACCAACGGCCCCGGCTGCCAGGGCTGTGAACTCCAGGGCACCTGCTCGGGCGGCTCCGCCGGAGCGCTGGAGGAGGAGAACGGCTCGATCCAGGTGATGTCGCCCGGCTACTGCGCCTACATGCGCGAGGTGGTGCAGGGCCTCCTGGAGCGCCATCACGCCCAGAGCCTCGCCACGCTGTCCTGAGCCGGGCCCCGACGATCTCCGCACCGGCCCGCCCCCGCGCGAGGCGGGCCGCCGATCCACGACCCGGCCCCACCACTCCGGTCCGGGCCGAGGAAGGGTGACTGGTTCCATGGCAATCATTGGGATGCACTTCGGCCACGACGCGGGGGCCGCGCTCACCGAGGCGGGCGGCTACCGCGTCATCGAGGCCGAGCGCCGCCTGGGGCTGCGCCATGTGTGCGGCGGCAACGGCGGCTTCCCGCAGGCCGCCGCCGAGTGGCTGGCGGAGCTACGGGAGGGGGCGGCGAGCCCGGTGACCGGGATCGCGGTGGCCGACTGGTACACGCCGGTGTGCCAGGTGCTGCCCCCGGCGCTGGTGGAGCTCGTCAACGAGGACGCCCGCTGGACGGCCACCGGCGGCACCGGCCTCGCCGACGCGGTGACCCGGGTGATCAAACCCCTGGACTGGCCGCTGGCCAAGGGGTTCGGCGACATCACCCTGACCGCGGTACGCCACCACTACGCGCACGCCGCCCTCGCGTACTACACCTCAGGGGCCCGCAAGGCCCTGGTGCTGGCCCTGGACGGGACGGGCAACTACGCCGAGTGCGGCATGGTCTGCCTCGGCGACGGCGACCAGCTCACCCCGGTGATGTCCTTCACCAACCGCACCGGCCCGCGCTTCGGTCTGGTCTACGAGGCGCTCGCCCGGCGCGTCCACGGCAGCCAGTTCGACACCGGCAAGCTGCTCGGGCTGACGGCCACCGGGGAGACCGATGCCGCCCTGCTGCCGGTGCTGCGCGCCATGCTCGTCCCGCAGTCCACCCGGCGCGCCTCGCCGGACCTGTACGAGCAGCTCGACGAGGACCGGCTGACCGGCACGGCTCTGCGCTACGCCGACACCTGGTGGGAGTACGACCCGTACAGCGGCGGGTATCTGGACGCGGGCCTGGCCGACTCCTCGGACGACGACGTCGTGCACTCCTTCGGCTCGGTCTTCCCCGACGAGATCCGCACCGCGGACGGGCGAAGCACCCCGGTCGGGACCTCCCCCGACGCGCGCAGCTGCCGGGACCTGGCGGCCACCTTGCAGGCGGCCGTGGAACAGGACCTGACGTCGTTGGTTACCGGTATCAGCCGGCGCTTCCCCAGCTACGCGACGCTCTGCTACGCGGGCGGCTGCGCGCTCAACATCACTGCCAACAGCCGCCTGGTCGAATGCGCCCAGTTCACCCGGGTGTCCATCCCGACCTGCTGCGACGATTCGGGGATCGCGCTGGGCGCGGCGCTGGCCGTCGCCGACCCGGCCGACCGCCCGGCCCTGCTGGGCCGCTCGCGCTGGGCGCCGCTGGCCTACGCCGGACCGCCGCTGGAGGGCCTGGACACGGTGGACGGCGACGACGAGGCCCCGGCCGACGACGGCCTGCGACGGCGACTGGGCGACCTCGGGCTGTCCCTGCGCCGCCCGGCCGGTGACGAGGAGTTCGTTCAGGCCGTCGCCGACCTGCTGGCCGACCGGCGGTGCGTGGCCTGGCTGGAGGGCGGTCTGGAGACCGGACCGCGGGCGCTGGGCCACCGTTCACTGCTGGTCTCGGCCCACTGGAGCGGCGCTCGCCGGTACGTCTCCCAGACGATCAAGAACCGGGAGTGGTTCCGGCCGGTCGCGCCGATCTGCCCGGAAGAGGTGGCCGACCAGTACTTCACCGGGCCCCTGGACCACGCCGAGACCATGCTGTTCGCGGTGCGGGTGCGGCCCGACCGGGCCGGGCAACTCGCCGAGGCGCGGCACATCGACGGTACGGCCCGCCTCCAGACCGTACGGCCGGACGCCCATCCGCTGCTGCACCGGCTGTGCCACGCGGTGGCCGCCCGCACGGAGTTGCCCGTGCTCATCAACACCAGCGCCAACGGCGGCGGCCGCCCTCTGCTCAACCGCCTCGACGAGGCACTGGAGTTGCTCACCGGGACCGAGCTGGACGCCGTGGTGCTGCCCGAACGCCGCCTGATCATCGAGTGATTCCCGTCCCCGTTCCCGTCCCCGTCCAGCGCCCCGTACCCGTATTCCCCGATATCTCCGGCCGGGCGAAAAATGGCCGGAATGACGATGTCGAGGCCGGCCCGTCCCACCCGATCATGTGCAGGCGTCGTGTCCCTGGAGAGTGCCCGTGGCCGCCATTCCACTGCGAGACATCCACAAGACGGAACCGCTGCGCGTCCTGTCCCCCGCGGACTGGGAACAGTGGATCACCCAAGGCTATGTGATCGTCCGTCAGGCGGTGCCGCCGGAGACGGTCGCCGCGCTCACCGAGGGGCTGTACTCCTTCCTCGACATGCGCCCCGAGGACCCCTCGACCTGGGCCTCGCCGCACACCGGCAACGACCGGCTGCCGGGCCACAGCGGGCTGGTGGAGATGTACAACCACCAGGCCCAGTGGGACGTCCGGCAGACCCCGCGGGTCCATGGGGCCTTCGCCGACATCTGGGACCGCACCGACCTGTGGGTCACCATCGACTTCGCCAACGTCAACCCGCCCAACCGGGGACCGCGTGCCTTCGACGGGTTCATCCACTGGGACGTGGACACCTCCGCCGAGCCGCTCCAGGTGAGCTGCCAGTCGGTGCTCTCGCTGACCCACGGCGACGAGGAGATCGGCGGCTTCCAGTGCGTGCCGGAGATCTTCACCGAGTGGGAGAAGTGGCTGAGCGGCCAGCCGGCCGACCGCGATCCGTTCACCCCGGACATCACCGGCTACCGGATCACCACGCCGCAGGTCGCGCCCGGCGACCTGATCATCTTCAACAGCCTGCTGCCGCACGGGGTGCACCCCAACGTCTCCGAGGCCCGGGTGCGCATGGCCCAGTACCTGACCATGGCGCCCGCCTGGGAGGAGAACACCGACCTCCGGGAGGCCCGGGTGAGGTTCTGGCGGGACCGGATCCCGCCGCATCCGCCGCAGGGCGGGGTGCGCAAGGACGAGGCCGAACTGTACGGGCCGGCGACGCTGACCGAACTGGGCGAGCGGTTGCTGGGCCTGCGTGCGTGGCACGAGGGGAGCGTTGTTGGCTAGCACCGCCCCGTCCGGGGCCCGCCCGGTCCGCCGGGCGGACCTGGGCCGTCCGTTCCGCTGGCTGTGGGCCTCGACGGCCGCCTCCAACGCGGGCGACGGCATCACCCGTACGCTGCTGCCGCTGCTGGTGGTCGCGCACCACCCCGACCCGGCGGCGGTCGCCGGGCTGACCACCGTCAACATGCTGCCCTGGCTGCTGTTCGCGCTCCCCGCGGGCGTTCTCGTGGACCGGGTGGACCGGCGCCGGATCGTGCTGGGCAGCAACCTGGTCCGCGCGGCAGCGCTGCTCGGCGCGGCCCTGGTGCTCGTCGACCACGGTCCGCTGGCCCTCCTGTACACGCTGGCGTTCCTGCTGGGCATCGCCGAGACCCTCGCCGACACCGCGGCGCCCGCGATGCTGCCGCGCCTGGTCGACGAACGGCACCTGGAGCGCGCCAACGGGCGGCTGATGGCAGCGACGATCGTGCTCAACGAAACGGCCGGACCGCCCGTGGCGGGCCTACTGGTGGGCCTGACCACCGCCGCGGCGCTGGCCACCGGCGGGGTGCTGTACGCGCTGGCCGCGCTGCTGCTGTTCGGCCTCGCCCCGCTCGCCCGCACCCGCCGCGAGGCGGCACCGGGCGAGGCGGCACCGGGCGGGGCGCGCGGCGGGGTGTTGCGCGACATCCGGGGCGGGCTCGGCTTCGTCCTCGGCCATCGCACCCTGCGGCTCACGCTGGCCGCGAGCGCCCTGTACGGCCTGGTGTTCTCGGCGACCTTCTCGATGCTGGTGCTGCTGAGCCAGGGCACGCTGGGGCTGAGCGCGGCCGGCTACGGACTGCTGCTCGCCGTCGGATCGCTGGGCGCCGTCGCCGGCAGCTGGCTGGCGCCCCGGGCCGCCGACCGGCTGCCCACCGTACGGCTGGCCCGCTGGTCCCTGGTGGCGTCCGGGGCCGCGTACGCCGCGCTGGGCCTGGTCCGCCATCCGGTCCTGGCCGCGCTGGCGCTCGCCGCCAACGGCGTCTTCATGATGGGCTGGAACATCCCCGTGATGTCGCTGCGCCAGCGGCTCACGCCGGAGGACCTCCAGGGCCGGGTGATGAGCGTGTCCCGGCTGTGCGCGTGGGGCACCATGCCGGTCGGCGCGACACTCGGCGGACTGCTCGCCGAAGTCCTGTCCGTGCCCGCGGTGTTCGTGGTGTGCGGCACCCTCCTGGCCGTGGGCGCGCTGCTGCTGCTCGCGCCCCTGCGCGAGGACCACTCCGCACCCGGCGACGCATCCCCGGCGCCCTGCACACCACCACCGTCTTCACCACCACCACCTTCACCACCACCGTCTTCCGGTGCGCCGCCCACCGATCCGCTTCCGCCCACCGATCCGCCTCCGCACAGTGACCTTCTCGACAAGGGATGACCATTGGACACACAGCTCTACGACACGGTGATCATCGGAGGCGGCCCGGCCGGCCTCAACGGCGCGCTCTACCTGGGCCGTTCACGCCGCCGCGTGCTGCTGATCGACTCGGGCGACGCCCGCAACATGGCAGCCGGCGTCATGCACAACGTCCTCACCAACGACGGGGCGACGATCGCGGACTTCCGGGCCCGCTCCCGCGCCCAACTCGCCGCCTACGACGTGACGTTCCGTGACGACGAGGTGATCTCGGCGGAGCAGGACGGCGACCATGTGGTGGTCACCACCAAGGAGTCCGGCACCTTCCGCGCCCGCACCCTGCTGTACGCGGCCGGTGTGCGCTCGGTGCTGCCGCCGGTCCCGGGCCTGGCCGATCTGTGGGGCAAGACCGTCCTGGAATGTCCGTACTGCCACGCCTGGGAGGTGCGCGAACGGAGCTTCGCCGTGTACGGAGGAACCGTGCCCAGCGAGTGCCTGGCCGCGACCCTGACGGTGTGGTCCGACAGCATTACGTACCTCACCGATCGGCGCGAGCTGCCCCAGGACGAGCTGGACCGGCTCACCGCGGCCGCCGTGCCCGTCGTCAACGACAAGGTCAGCGAGGTGAAGCCGCACCCCGAGGGCGTCGAGGTCGTCTTCGAGGACGGCCGGTCCGCGAGCTACGGGGCGCTCTTCCTCCACCTGGACATCGAGCCCCGGGTCGCCCCGCTGCGCCCCTGGTTGCAGGCCCCGGACCTGGAGTCCGTACAGACCGACGAGCGCGGCCGCACCAGCCTGCCCCGGCTGTACGTGGCCGGAGACCTCGGCCGGAACATGCAGCAGGCCGCGATGGCCGCCGCCAGCGGAGGGCTGGCGGGCATGGCCATCAACGCCGACCTGATCCGCGAGGACCGCCCCGGCTCCCTGCCCGAGCCGCCGCCCCCGACCCCGGCTCCCTGAGCGCAGGCCGCCCACCCCGCACCGCCGTGCTCCACGGGCCCACCGCGCCCGGCAGGACGGCCGGACGGCCGGTCACCACGCAAGGCACGACAGCCACGCACCGCGCACCGAGCACCGACGGGAGCCCCATCGCGATGACGTCACCCCGCGCCGAGTTCACCCCGCACATGGAGCACTACACCTTCGTCCTGGAGGACCAGCCCTATCTGGGCTACTTCCAGTACGGCAATGAGAAGACCCCCGTCTACACCACCGACCGGCACGGCTTCCGCGTCACCCCGGGCCCCGGCGGGCTCCGGGCGACGGTCGGCGACGACCGCCCCGACGGCCCGGTGCGGGTGCTCGCGGGCAGCTCCGCGGTCTTCGGCGTGGGCGCCACCGGTGACGCGGCCACGATCACCGCGCGGCTGTGGAACGCCCACGCACCCCGGCTGCCCTGGCTGAACATCGCCGGGCAGAGCCACAACTCGGCCCAGGAACTACTGCTGTTCACCCTGTTCCAGCACGAACTCCCGCCGGTCGCGGACATCGTGCTGCTCTCCGGGGTCAACAATCTGGTGCTCAGCCGGCTGCCCGAGGAGAAGCAGGGCCGGCACGGTGCCTTCTTCGACTGCGGGCCCGCCCCCGACGCCGTACCGCCCCCGGACCAGCGGGTCGCCCACGCCACCGAGTTGACGATCCGCCATCTGGGCGGATGGAAGCGGCTCGCGGACGCCCTGGGCGCCCGGCTGGTCTTCGCGCTCCAGCCGCTCGCGCCCTGGGTGCGCGAGGAACCGCTGCCCCGCGAGAAGCTGCTCTTCGAGGAGCTGGACGAGGTGTCCAACTTCCGCCGGTTCCACAACGACATCTCCACCATGGCGGTGGGCCGCGCCTACGCGGACCGGCTGGCCGCCGGATGCGCCCGGCTCGACGTGCCGTTCCTGGACCTGAACGTGGCGCTGGCCGAGGCCGCCGGCCCGGAGGACTGGCTGTTCATCGACCGGGTGCACTGCACCGATCTGGGATACGACCTGGTGGCCCGGCAGCTGGCGGACCGCCTGGACCTGGCGTGAGGAGCCCCGCGATGCCCGACGACAGCAGCGCGGCGCCCGTCTCGGCGGTCCGCCGCCTCGCCTCCTGGCTGCGGCACCGGGGCCGCCCGGGGCCCGCCCCCGACACCCCGCCGGACCGGTCTGCCGACCCGCCCGCGCCGCCGTCCCGGCTGCGGCCGCAGCCCGAGGACGACGCATCCGTCTACCCCCTGTTCTGACATGGGGACCGGCAAGGGCGGTGCGCGTCCCGACCGCTGGGGCCCCGGCGGGCCGGACGGCCCGGTCCTGGGCATCTCCGCCTACTACCACGACAGCGCGGCAGCCGTGGTGGCCGGCGGCACCCCGCTGGCGGCGGCACAGGAGGAGCGGTTCACCCGGCGCCGCCACGACCCCGGCTTCCCCTCGCACGCCGTCGCCTGGTGCCTGCGCGAGGCCGGGCTGCGCCTCGACGAGCTGGCGGCGGTGGCGTTCTACGAGGACCCGGCGCTGAAGTTCCGCCGGGTGCTGGCGACCTGGCTGGCCACCGCTCCGCACGGCCTCCCGGTGTTCCGCCGGGCGTTGCCGCAGTGGGCCGGTTGGAAGCGGCGGGCCCTCGACGACGTACGGGCGCGGCTGCGCGCGCCGGCCCCCGGACAGCCGCTGCCACCGGTGGTCGCGCACCGGCACCACGCCTCGCACGCCGCCTCGGCGTTCTTCCCGAGCCCGTACCCGTCGGCCGCGGTGCTGTGCGTCGACGGCGTGGGGGAGTGGGCCACGACGACGCTGTGGCACGGCCGCGGCACCGAGCTGGTCCCACTCGCCGAACTGCGCTTTCCGCACTCCCTCGGCATGCTGTACTCGGCGTTCACGTACTTCTGCGGCTTCAAGGTCGACTCGGGCGAGTACAAGCTGATGGGTCTGGCGCCCTATGGCACGCCGCGCTACGCGCCGCTCATCCGGGAGCGGCTGATCGACCTCAAGCCGGACGGCTCGTTCCGCCTGGACCTGCGTCACTTCACCTTCCAGTACGGGCAGACCATGGTCGGCCGGGCCTTCGAGGAGCTGTTCGACGGGCCGCGCCGGACACCGGAAGGCCCGCTCACCGAGCGGGAGTTCGACCTGGCGGCCTCCGTGCAGCAGGTGACCGAGGAGGTGATGCTCCGGCTGGCCCGGACGGCGCTGGAACGCACCGGGGAGCGACGGCTGTGCCTGGCCGGCGGTGTGGCGCTCAACTGCGTGGCCAACGGCCGGATCCTGGCCGACGGGGTCTGCGACGAGCTGTGGATCCAGCCGGCGGCCGGGGACGCGGGCGGGGCGCTCGGCGCGGCGCTGGCCGAGTCACACCGCCGGGGAGCCCCCCGCCCCCACGTAGGGCGCGGCACGGACGCGATGGCGGGGGCGCTGCTCGGCCCTGCTTGCTCCGACCGGGAGACCGAGGAGTTCCTGACCCGGGGTGGGTACCCCGCTGTCCGGCTGCCGGAGCGGGAACTGGTGGAGCGGGTCGCGGCGCAGCTCGCGCAGGGACGGGTGGTCGGCTGGTTCCAAGGGCGGATGGAGTTCGGACCACGGGCGCTGGGCAATCGCTCCATCCTCGCCGACCCGCGCGATCCCGCCATGCAGTCCACCCTCAACCTCAAGACCAAGTTCCGGGAATCCTTCCGCCCGTTCGCGCCCGCGGTGCTGGCCGAGGACGCCAAGGACTGGTTCGACCTGACGCAGGAGAGCCCGTACATGCTGCTGACCGCGCAGGTCGCCGCGGCACAGCGGCGGGAGTGCGGACCCGCGGCAGACGGGGCGACGGGCCTGGAGCTGCTGCGGGTGCCGCGCTCGACGATCCCGGCGGTCACCCATGTCGACGGCTCGGCCCGCGTGCAGACCGTGTCGGCCGAGCGCAACGCGCGCTTCCATGCGCTGCTCACCGCTTTCCGGGACCGCACGGGCTGCCCGGTGCTGGTGAACACCTCGTTCAATGTGCGCGGGGAGCCGATCGTGCGTGACGTCGAGGAGGCGTACGCCTGCTTCATGCGCACCCGGATCGATGTGCTGGTCCTGGGCGACTTTCTGCTGGACAAGCGGGAGCAGCCCGAGTGGCGGGAGGAGGGCGACTGGCGTGCCGGGATCCCGATGGACTGAGCGGCTGCGGTTGCGGTTGCGGCACCTGGGCCTGGCCGCGCTGTACTTCGCGGTGGTCACCCCGGCCGGGCTGTGCGCGCGGGCGGTACGGGACCCTCTGCGGCGTTCCTGGGAAGGCTCCCGGACGAGCTATCTGGACCGCCCGGCCCGCCCCCGCCACCCCTTCGCAGCCTCCCGCCGAGCCCCCTGAGCGGACGTCGGCACACCCAGGCCCTCCGCCGGCGAGCGGCAGGAGGGCACCAGCACGGTCCGGATACCACACACCACCACCGCGGACGAGGCGCCCCGCGTGGCGCTGCGCGCGTGGGCTCACTCGCTTACCGGCCGTCCGGGCTCGTCGCCGACGTCACCACCACGCGGCGCTCACCGAGGACGTGGACGCGCGACTCCGCCTCGGTGAATCCGCATGCCGTCGCCCAGCGGCTCGCGTCCTGCGCGGTGTGGGGCAGCGGCACATCACGGGCGAGGTGACCGGCGAAGCGTTCCGACGGACGGAAGTGGGTGGCCAGGGGCAGCGTGAAGGCCACCCGGCCCCCCGGACGCAGGGCACGCCGCCAGTCGGCCAGTGCCCGGAGTCCCAGGAAGTGCAGCGAGGACGCGCAGAACACGATGTCGAGAGAGTGATCGGCAACCGGCAGCGGCACGGCATCGGCGACCCGCCAGTCGATCGCCGTCGTCCCACGCTCCAGGCCCGCGGCGCGGGCCCTGCCCACCGCGACCATCCCGGGAGACAGGTCGACGGCCAGGACGGGCCGGGCGGTGCCGGGCCGGCTCTGCGCGAGTTGCCGGGCTACGGCTCCCGCTCCGCACGCCACGTCGGCGACCGCGTCGGCCGCGCCCGGGGCCACCCAGGCGATCAGGGCCCGCGCGATCTCCTCGTGGTGCCGGTGATCGTAGCTGCCGGCCAGCTCATCGAAGGCCCCGGCCAGAGTTGCGCTCTGCATCACCGCCCGATCCTAGCCGCCAAGCCTCTCGGCCCGTCCGCAGACAAGACACCGAGCGGCGTCGCGCACGTGCATCCGTCGTCACGGGGTCTGCGCCGCAGCGTCGGGAGCGCCTCGGCGGCCGTGCGGTGTGGTGCGCGTAGCCGCGGTCATCGCCCGCCCGGGGCCGGCAAGAGCGTTCTGCTCGCCACCTGGGCCCGCTCGCGGGCGCAGCACCTTCCCGGACCTCTGGCGTGGGTGACCCTCGACGAGGAGGACAACGTCCGGAGCGGCTGTGCCGGCATCTGATGGCAGCGATGCGGCAAGCCGGTGCCGGACAACGTCGATAACGGGCAACGACCCCCGTTCCGGTACCCCCTACTACCCATCCAGCGGGCAGTAGCCACCCGGAGAAGTTCGGTGGCTGCCACCAGCGCGGGGCGAGGGAGTCGCGGGCGATGATCCTTCTCAAGTTGCCGTACGCAAATTGAGGGGTAAATAGCATGGTGAGGCACCGTAAGCGCATCAGCCGGCGGGGGCTGTTGGTCACGGCGGTGATCGCGACGGGAGCGGTCCTGGCTCCTGTGGCGGTCCAGGCGGCCCCGGCCGACACGGCCGGCGGGAAGCAGAACCCGGTCCGCGCGCTGGAGCAGGCGGCCCACCCGCTGCGCTCGACCGAGCCCGGGAGGAGCACGGCCGACCTGCGTGCCCTGGGTTCGATGATCGGCGACGCCAAGGTGGTCGGCCTCGGCGAGGCCACGCACGGCTCCCACGAGTTCTTCACGATGAAGGAGCGGGTCTTCCGCTACCTCGTCGAGGAGAAGGGCTTCACCACCTTCGCCCTCGAACTGAGCTGGTCCGCCGGGCTCCAGATCGACGACTACCTTCAGACCGGCAAGGGCGACGCCCGCGAGATCGCCGAGGAGACGCTGACCAACACCCCCTGGGACCGTGAGGAGTTCGTGAGCCTCATCGAGTGGATGCGCGACCACAACCGCCGCCACCCCGGCCGCACCGTCCACTTCATGGGCGACGACATCGGCGCCCCCGCAGTGAGCGACGAGTTCTTCGGCCGGGTGACCGGTTACGTGCGGCAGAACCACCCGGAGGCGCTGCCGCGGCTCAACGAGCTCTACACCGGCCTGCGCCCGATCGACGACATCTTCGCCTACCTCCGCAAGCCGCTTGCGGAACGGCAGCAACTCGCCACCAAGGCACAGCAGGCCCTGGAACTGGTCAGCAGCCAAAAGGGCTCCGGCGGAGACGCGTTCGAATGGGCCGAGCAGAACGCCCGCTCCATCGCCCAGACCGCCAAGTTCCTCACCATGAACCCCGACGACCCCGGCACGCTGCCCTCCTTCCAGCGCTTCCGCGACGAGGTGATGGCCCAGAACGTCACCTGGTGGCAGCAGCGCACCGGCCACAAGATCCTGCTGTCGGCGCAGAACGACCACGTCGGCCACGTCGCCGGCTATTCCGAGCTGTACCCCAAGACGCAGGGGTCGTTCCTGCGCGACACGATGGGCAAGAACTACCTCCCCATCGGCTTCACCTTCCATCAGGGCTCCTTCCTGTCGAAGGATGCCGCCCTCGTCGGCGACTGGAAGAAGTTCACCGTGGGCGGCGCCGAGCCCGGCAGGAACGAGCACACCCTCGACCAGGTCCGCTACCGGGACTTCTACCTCGACGCCCGCAACGTCCCGGCCCCCGCGCGGGCCTGGCTGAACGTTGCCCGGCCCACGCTCGGCGTCGGCACACAGTTCCCCGTGAAGCCGCGCGACGTCGCGATCGCCAAGTCCTTCGACGTCCTCATTCACCTTCACGAAGTCCGGGAGGCCGACAAGCGGAAGCCGTGACGGCCCGGCCCCGGCACGAGCCGCTCGCCTCTGCCTGACCTACGGGGAGGCCGGCCTCCCGTCGCGTGTGCCGTCCGCCGGAACGCCCCCGGCCGCGCGGGAGCGTCGACCGGGCCGCTGCCGAAGGCCGGCCTGGAGCACCCTTCCCGGCCGATCCCACAGACCGCCCGGTTCGGGGTACGGCAGGCCGTGCTCCCCGCCCCCGCGACGGACGGCGAGCCGGCTGCGTCATAAGGTCGTCCGCACGGCAGGGGAGGGGAGGGAGGACTGATGGCGATCCGGGAGGGCGCGGCGGCCGGTGGCCCGCGGGCGGGTTTCACAGACACCGTCGTACGGCCCGCGACCGCCGCGGTCAGACAGCTCGCCTCCGGGCTCGGCAGTGCCCTCTCGGCCCTGTTCGTGCTGCTCTGGCTGGCCGTCACCGTCGTGACCGGTCCGATCGGGGTGGGTCTGCTCATGGCACCCGCCGTACTGCGCGCGCTGCACGCCCTGGCCGGCCGGGAGCGCGACCGGCTCGGTCGCTGGGGTCCCGAAGTCGTCGCCCCGGAACCTCCGCCGACGCAACTGCGGCTCGCCCTCGTCGACCCCACCACACGACGGGAGTTGCGCTGGCTGGTCCGCCACGCCACGCTGGGGTTCCTCCTGGGCCTGCTCGGCGTCCTGCTGCCGATCTCAGCCCTCCGCGACGGCACCTTCCCGCTGTGGTGGCGGTTCGCGCCCGAGGAGGTGGCCACTACGTCGCTGGGGCTCGGGACCGTGCAATCCTGGCCGGCCGCGGTCGCCGTCGGCCTGCTGGGCCTCGGCTGGACCGCCATCATCCTGGGCCTCGCCCCCGGCATGGCGCGCTTGCAGGCCCGCCCGGGACGACGACTCCTGGTGGCCGGCCGCGAGACGGACCTGTCCCTGCGCGTCGCCGAGCTCACCGCCACGCGCGCGGCCGCCCTGGACGCCCATGCCACCGAACTGCGCCGCATCGAGCGCTCCCTGCACGACGGCACCCAGAACCGGCTCGTCTCCGTCACCATCCTGCTCGGCGCCGCCCGCCGCATGGTGGCCCGCGACCCCGCCAACGCCGAGGAACTCCTCGAACGCGCACACTCCGCCGCCGAGCAGGCGCTGGCCGAACTGCGTACGGTCGCGCGCGGCATCCTGCCTCCGGTGCTGGCCGACCGGGGGCTCACCGGCGCACTCTCCGGGCTGGCCGCGAACTGCGCGGTGCCCTGCCGGATCGACGTGGACGTACCCGAGCGGTGCGCCGCCTCCGTCGAGGCGACCGCCTACTTCGTCGTGGCCGAAGCCCTGACCAACATCGCCAAGCACAGCGGCGCCGACCATGCCACCGTCACGGCGCGCAGCCGCGGCGGCCGTCTCCACCTGTGCGTCGAGGACGACGGCCGGGGCGGGGCGGACGAGGACGGCGGCTCCGGACTCACCGGCATCCGCCGCCGGATCGCGGCACACGACGGCAACCTCTCCCTGACCAGCCCGTCCGGCGGCCCGACAACCCTTGAGGTGGATCTTCCATGCGGATCGTGATCGCCGAGGACGACCCGTTGCTGCGCGAGGGGCTCGCCCTGCTGCTGCGCGCCGAGTCCCTCGATGTGGTGGCCACCGCGGGCGCCCCCGACGAGGCACTGGACGCCCTCGACGAACACAGACCGGACGTCGCCATCTTCGACGTGCGGATGCCACCGACCCATACCGACGAGGGGATCGTCGCGGCGGTGGAGGCCCGGCGCAGGCAACCAGACCTCGCCGTCCTCGTCCTGTCCGCGTACGTCGAGCAGACCTTCGCGACGGAGCTGCTCACCGGCGGCGTGGGCGGCCTCGGCTATCTGCTCAAGGAACGGGTCGGGCGGGTGGAGGAGTTCCTGGACGTCCTGCGGCGGGTGGCGGCCGGAGGCACCGCCATCGACCCCGAGGTCATCACACAGCTCTTCACCCGGTCCCGTCAGGACACCCGGCTGGACCGGCTGAGCCCTCGCGAGCGGGACGTACTCGTCCTGATGGCCGAGGGGCTGGGCAACAACGCCATCGCGGAACGGCTCGTCGTCACGGACAGCGCTGTCCACAAGCACATCCGCAGCATCTTCGCCAAACTCGGCCTCTCACCCACCCACCGACTGGACCGGCGCGTCGCCGCCGTCCTCCACTACCTGGACGACGCCCGCCGCCGGGCCTGAATCCGGTGCGGCGGGCGCCCCCACGCCGGCAGGTCAGTGGCTTGCCGCGCACCGTAAGAGGTCGCGCAGGCAGGTCGTGTGGGCATCTGGCTGACTGCCATTTCGACGCCCCAAGAGGCGAACGTTGCCTGATGCGGCACTAGGCATGGTGACCGTCCGGCGCCGTGACCCGGATCTTCGATTGGCCGTGCGGCCGCGTCTCCCAGTCGTCCATGAAGCGGGCGGTCAGCCCGTGCCGTTCGGCCAGCCGGATCAGTACGGGGTGCTGTGGTGGCGGCGCAGGCGGCCGACCGCGGTGGCCGTCGGCCTGCTGCTGGCCGGCCTGCTCTACCCTCTCCTGCTGCCCTGCCTGATCGCCGTCTTCACTGTCGCGGTGCACCGCCCCACGCGCACCACGGCCTGGGTCGCGGGCCTCGCCCTCGCCCCCTTCCTGCTCCACTGCGCGTACTTCGTGTCCATGTGGCTCTCCTATTCGGCGTTCACCGCCGAGAAGATGGTGACCGGTCTGCTCGGTGTGGCGCTGGTGGCGGCGGCGGTCGGCTGGGGCCTGTTCGTGCGCGCGATGCACGAGCGCGTCGACCGCGCCGAGACGGAAGCGGCCCGGCGCACCGAGGAGGCACAGCGGGCGGCGCGGGAGGAGATCGCCCGGGAGATGCACGACGTGCTCGGCCACCGGCTGTCACTGCTCAGCCTGCACGCGGGCGCCCTGGAATTCAGTCCGGGGGCGCCCGAGGCCGAGATTGCGCGCACCGCTGCCGTGATCCGGGAGAGCGCGCACCAGGCGTTGCAGGAACTGCGCACCGTCATCGGGGTGTTGCGCGCCCCGACGGCCGAGGAGAGCGGGGGCACTCGGCCACAGGCGGGCTTGGGCGACCTGGAACGGCTTTTCGCGGAGAGCCGCGAGGCCGGTAGGACATCCGGGCCCGGCTGGACGTCACCGCCTCGGAAGCAATCCCGTCCCGTCGGACGCGTCCCCCACCGCCGTACCGGGCGGCGGCCTCGGCCTGATCGGCCTCTCCGAACGGGCCGAGCTGGCGGGCGGCCGGCTCACGTACGGCCGGGGCGAAGGCGGGTACCACCTGAGGGCCTGGCTACCGTGGGCCGCATGATCCGCCTCCTGGTCGTCGACGACGACCCCCTCGTACGCTCCGGTCTGCACCTGCTCTTCGCCGGGGCCGACGGCATCGACGTCGTCGCCGAGGCCGCGGACGGGACCGAAGTGCAGCCCCTGGTCCGCGCCTTCACCCCCCCCACGTCGTTCTGATGGACATCCGGATGCCGGTCATGGACGGTCTGGCCGCGACCCGGCTGCTGCGCAGCCGGCCGCCCACGGGGGGTGATCCGTTCCGCCACCGCTCAGCGCCGTCAGGTGGCGGCGCCATCGCCCCCGTCCGCCACATAGCGCGCCAGCCAGGACGGAAACTCCGTCAGGTCCGCGAGCACCACCTCGGCGCCGGCGGTGCGCAGCTGCGTGGCGTCGCACGGGCCGGTGGCGACCGCGACGGACAGCGCGCCGGCGGTGTGCGCCCCGACGACGTCACCGATGTGGTCGCCGACGTAGACCCGCGCCTGGTGCTTGCGCAGCGCCTCGGCCTTGCCCGCCGCCCACAGGGAGCCGAAGAGGGCGTCCACGGCGAGGCCGAGGTGTTCCAGGTGCAGCTTGGCGTTGGGCTCGTATTTGGCGGTCACCACGATCGCCCGGCCGCCCGCCGCGTGGATCGCGTCGATGGCCTCCCGGGCACCGGGCATGGCGGGCGACGCCGCGACCGCGTACTGCGGATACAGCTCGCGGAAGAGAGCGGCGGTCTCCGCCACCCGCTCCTCGGGGAACCAATGGCGGATCTCGTGCTCCAGCGGGGGCCCCAGCCGGCTCGCCGCGAGGTCGGCGTCGATGAAGGTGCCGGTCCTGGCCGACAGCTCCTGATAGACGGCCTTGATGCCCGGACGCGAATCGATCAGCGTCATGTCGAGGTCGAAGCCGACCGTCAGAGAGTGTGCTGCCATGCCCGCCATTGTGCCTGCGGCGGCATCCCCGGTCAGGGAGGCACGACCCCGGTCCCCTCAGCACCGAGCGCCGCGAACTCGGCCTCGGCCCGGCTCAGCCGGGCCGTACGTAGGCAAGCCCCCAGCCGCCCGCCGGCGCGAGCCACGACCCCAGCGCCGCACCGGCCACCAACAGGAGGACGGCCGGCGTCAGGACACCGACTGGCCCGGCACGGACCGAGGCTCGCTCACGCCGGCGCCGCGGACGAGATTGCCTTCCTGGGCCCGGTGTTCATGGACGAGCCGGACGGCGATGGCGCCCTCCCCCGCGGCGGAGGCGACCCGCTTGACGGACCCGCTCCTGACGTCACCCGCGGCGAAGACACCCGGCATCGTGGTCTCCAGCATCAGTGGCCCACGCCCGAGTGGCTCCCAGATGTTCTCGTCGGCCGCTGCCCGGGCGTCGGCGCCGGTGAGCACGAACCCCCGTCGGTCCAGCGCGACCACGTCCCTCAGCCACTCGGTGTACGGCCGGGCGCCGATGAACACGAACAGGGCGCGGGCCGGCAGTTCGCGACGGTCGCCGGAGGCATTGTCCTCCACGGTCAACGAATGCAGCGTGCCCTCTCCATTGACCTGGCGCACTTCGGTGTGGGTCAGCACCTCGACCTTCGGATGGCGTGTCACCTGGTCCACCAGATAGCGCGACATGTCCTTGCCGAGGTCGCCGCTGCGGACGAGCAGATACACCTTGGGTGCGTATTCGGCGAGGAAGAGCACCGCCTGGCCTGCGGAGTTGCCCCCGCCGACCACGGCCACGGGGTCCATCCGGCACAGGTTGGCTTCGTGGAGGGTGGCGGCGTAGTAGACGCTGGAGCCTTCCAGCCGGTCGATGCCGGGGACGTCGAGCCTGCGGTAGCGCACTCCCGAGGCCAGGACGATGGTGGCGGCCCGGATCTCGGAGCCGTCCGCGAAGGTGAGGGCGTAGCGGCCGTCGCGCGGTTCGAGCGAGGTGGCCTCGGCGGGGACGGTGAGCTGTGCGCCGAATTTGCGGGCCTGGAGCACCGAGCGTTCCATGAGTTCGCCACCCGAGATCCCGGAGGGGAAGCCCAGATAGTTCTCGATGCGTGAGGAGGTGGCGGCCTGGCCTCCGGTGGCCATGGCGTCGACGGCTACGGTGACGAGGCCGTCGGATGAGCCGTAGACCGCGGCGGCGAGCCCGGCCGGGCCCGCGCCGATCACCACCAGGTCGTATTCACCGTCGCCGTGCGCAGAGGTGGGGAGTCCGATGAGGCGGGCGAGGTCCGCGATGCTGGGATTGCGCAGTATTTGCTCGCCCTTCCACATGACGACCGGGGTCTCGTCCGGACGGATGCCGAACCGGCGCAGCAGCGCCTCGGCTTCCTTGTCCTTCTCCAGGTCGATCCATCGGTGTGGTAGCCGGTTGCGGGCGGCGAATTCACGCAGTCGCAGGGTGTTGGGCGAGTAGCACGAGCCCAGGATCCGGAAGCCGGCGCCCAGGCCGATGAGCAGGGACCGGCGGCCGAGGTAGGCGCGCAGAATCAGGTCCCCGAGGGCCGGATCGCGTGCCACCAGGGCCCGCTGGCGCTCCACCGGGACCGCGAGGACCTGGCCGGGCTCGCGTACGACCGCGGTGTCGAACGCCGTCTGCCCTTCGAGCAGACCGAGTTCCCCCAGAAAGCGGCCGGGGCCGTGTACCGCCACGGTGCGTTGGTCGGGACCGCCGTAGTCGTGGACGATCTCGACCACCCCGCTGACGATGGCGAGGAACTCCTCGCACGGTTCGCCCTCGTGGAACAGCACCTCGTCCCGCCGCGTGGGGCGGTACTCGCCGTACTGGGCCAGCTCATCGAGCTGTTCCGGCGTCAGCCGGGGGTAGGCGCCGTGCTGATCGGGGGTTTCGGTGGGTACCCCGACCGGGCCCGCGGCAGTCATCAGACCACGGCCTCGTGGACGTAACACCAGCGCCAGTTCTCTCCCGGTTCGAGGGGCTGCACGATGGGGTGGCCGTCGTTGGCGGCGTGCAGACGGGCGTGTTTGAGTGGCGAGGAGTCGCAGCATCCGACGTGTCCGCAGGTCAGGCACAGCCTGAGGTGCACCCAGGGAGAGCCGAGGCGCAGGCACTCCTCGCAGCCCCCGGGGGTGCGCGGCGTCACCGGGCGCACGAGCGACAGGTGCCAGTCGCTTTCGGTGGTCATGATGGTCGTCCTTCCTTGGCGGACGGGTTCAGCGGCGACCCGCGATGGTCTCCTCGACCCATTGGCGCAGCGCGTGGGCGGGGGCGGCGCCGGCCTGTCGCGCGATCACCTCTCCCTGGTCGAGAAGGAGCAGGGTCGGCATGGCCTGCACCTGGAATCGCTGGGACAGCCTGGGGGCCTGGTCGACATCGACCTTGACGAGTTTGATCTTTCCGGCGAGCTCGCGGGCGACCTGTTCCAGCGCGGGGCTGACCATGCGGCAGGGACCGCACCAGGTGGCCCAGAGGTCGACGAGGACGATGGGCACCGCCTTGTCGGCGATCTCAGCGAAGTCGTCATCGCCGGCATCGACGATCCAGGGCAACGGGGTACCGCAGTTTCCGCATGTGGGGCGCCCGTCCCCCGCTGCCGGCACCCGGTTCTTGCGGCCGCACGAATCACAGACGACCGTCGTGCTCCGGTTCGTTGTCACCGTGCTCACGCAGCCATTCCATGGTCGGCCTGGGCCGGCCTGTCGTACGTCACGACCAGTTCACCGTTCTGGGCGTCGACCCGGATCGCCGAGCCGTCCTGTACATCGCCGCGGATCAGGGCCCGCCCGACGAGTGTTTCGACCTCGTGCGAGATGTAGCGGCGCAGCGGCCGTGCCCCGTAGACGGGGTCGAAGCCCTGCTGGGCGATGAGCTCGCGGGCCCGCTCGGTGAGGTCGACGGTGATCTGGCGTTCGGCCAGGCGCCGGCGCAGGTCGTTGAACTGCAGCTCGACGATGCGCTTGATCTGGTCCATGCCCAGCGGCTTGAACAGCACGACGTCGTCGACGCGGTTGAGGAACTCGGGGCGGAAGTGGCTTTGCAGTTCGCCCATGACCAGGGCCCGTGCCTCGGGTTTGATCTCACCCTCGGGGGTCACCGCGTCGAGCAGATGGGCGGATCCGATGTTGGAGGTCATGATGACGACGGTGTTGCGGAAGTCGACGGTGCGGCCTTGGGCGTCGGTGATCCGGCCGTCGTCGAGTACCTGCAGCAAGGTGTTGAAGACATCGGCGTGTGCCTTCTCGACCTCGTCGAACAGCACCACGGAGTAGGGCTTGCGGCGTACCGCCTCGGTGAGCTGACCGCCCTCCTCGTAGCCGACGTATCCGGGCGGCGCTCCGACCAGTCTGCTGACGGTGTGCCGTTCCTGGTACTCGCTCATGTCGAGGCGGACGATGCTCTCCTCGGTGTCGAACAGTGCCGCGGCGAGCGCCTTGGCCAGTTCGGTCTTTCCGACGCCGGTGGGGCCGAGGAAGATGAACGAGCCGATGGGACGGCGCGGGTCGCGGATGCCGGAGCGGGCCCGGATGATGGCGTCGGTGACCAGCTTGACGGCCTCGTCCTGGCCGATCACCCGCTCGGTGAGGATCTCGTCGAGCCGCAGCAGCTTCTCCCGCTCGCCTTCCTGGAGCCGGGTCACCGGGATGCCGGTCCAGGCGGCGACGATCTCGGCGATCTCGTCCTCCGTGACGACCTCGCGCAGGAGCCGGGTATCGCCCTGCTTGGCGGCGAGCGCCTCCTCTTCGGCGGCCAGCCGGCGTTCGAGTTCGGTGAGTGTGCCGTAGCGCAGTTCGGCGGCGCGGTTGAGGTCGTAGTTGCGTTCGGCCTCCTCCGCCTCCTGACGCACCTGTTCCAGTTCCTGACGCAGCTCCTGCACTCGCCGGATGGCCTGGCGTTCGGCCTCCCACTGGGCGTTCATGGCGTCGGCCTCGGCGCGCAGGTCGGACAGTTCGCGCCGGAGCTCCTCCAGCCGCTTACGGCTGGCGGCGTCGGTCTCCTTTGCGAGGGCCGCATCCTCGATCTCCAGACGGGTCACCCGGCGGGTGATCTCGTCGAGTTCGGCCGGCATGGAGTCGATCTCGGTGCGCAGCCGCGCGCATGCCTCGTCGACGAGGTCGATCGCCTTGTCCGGCAGGAAGCGGTCGGAGATATAGCGGTGGCTGAGGGTGGCCGCGGAGACCAGCGCGGTGTCCTGGATCTTCACGCCGTGGAAGACCTCGAGACGTTCGCGCAGGCCGCGGAGGATGGAGACGGTGTCCTCCACGCTCGGCTCGTCCACCAGGACCTGCTGGAAGCGGCGTTCGAGGGCGGCGTCGGACTCGACGTGCTTGCGGTACTCCTCCAGCGTGGTGGCGCCGATCATGTGCAGCTCACCGCGGGCGAGCATCGGCTTGAGCATGTTGCCGGCGTCCATCGCGCCCTCGGCGCCGCCGCCGGCTCCGACGACGGTGTGGAGTTCGTCGACGAAGAGCAGGATGCGCCCCTCGGCGGCCTTGACCTCGCTCAGCACGGCCTGGAGTCGTTCCTCGAACTCACCGCGGTATTTGGCGCCCGCCACCAGCGAGCTCATATCGAGGGAGAAGATGGTCTTCTCGCGCAGCCCCTCGGGGACGTCGCCGCGGACGATCCGTTGCGCCAGGCCCTCCACGATGGCCGTCTTGCCGACGCCCGGATCGCCGATCAGCACGGGGTTGTTCTTCGTCTTGCGGCTGAGGATCTGGGTGACGCGGCGGATCTCCGCGTCCCGGCCGATCACCGGGTCCTTCTTGCCGCTGCGCGCCTCGGCGACCAGATCACGGCCGTACTTCTCCAACGCCTCGTACGCGGCCTCGGGCGTCGCCGAGGTGACCCGCTGGTTGCCGCGGATGCGGGTCAGCGCGGACAGGAAGACGTCCTTGGTGATGCCGTGTTCCTTGAGCAGCCGTCCCGCCGCGGTCCTGGAGCCCTCATCGGCCAGTGCCAGGACGAGGTGCTCCACGGACACATATTCGTCCTTGAGCCGCTTGGCCTCCTGCTCGGCGGTGTCCAGCAGCTTGGCCAGCCGCTGGGTGACGTACACCTGGCCGGGTGTGGCGCCGGGTCCGGTCACCTTCGGTCTGCGTGACAGCTCGCTCATGAGCGAGGCGCGCAACGCCTTGGTGTCGGCGCCCGCTTGGTCGAAGAGCCGCGGCACCAGCCCGTCCGGCTGGTCGAGGAGGGCGAGCAGCAGATGCTCACCGTCGACCTCGGTCTGGTCCATCCGGCCGGCGATCGTCTGCGCTTCCTGAAGGGCTTCCTGGGACTTCTGGGTGAGCCGGTTCATATCCACGATTCATCACTCCTCGAGCCGGCGTTGCTGCGTCGCAACGCGGCCTCCAGCTCGCTGATCCGGTCGAGCAGGTCGAGCACCAGACCGAGGGAGGCGTAGTTGAGGGGGAGTCCGGCCCGTAGCCGTTGGATGCGGGCGAGAGTTGCGGGCGCGCCCGGGTCGAACCACAGCCGCCCGCTGTGGTCGCGGGTGGCGTCGACCAGGCCGAGGGTGACGAACCGCCGGACGAGATCGGGGTGGAGTCCGGAGCGCCGGGCCACGACGTCCAGGCTGAGTCTGTCGACGGGCGCGAGGGCGTAGTTGCGGACAACGACGTTCAGGGGCCGCTGCTTGTCCGGCGCCGTCGGCCGGCGATGCCCGGCCTCCGGCCCGGCGGCAGCGCGCCGCGGATCATGGGTCATCCTGGCTTCCTCGGGTCGAAGGTGGACACGGCGGCCAGCTCCTCGAAGAGCTCACGCTCCCGGTCGCCGAGTTCGGGCGGCACCATGATCCGGACCTCCGCGTAGAGATCTCCGTTGGTGCCACGGGGGTTGGGCATGCCCTCGCCGCGCAGCCGCAGCCGGCGGCCGCTGGACGAGCCCTTGGGAACGGTGACTTTGGCGGTGCCGCCGGGCGTGGGTACCGGTACCGTCGCGCCGAGCGCCGCCTCCCAGGGCGTGACGGGAAGCGCGACGTGGATGTCCCGGCCCTCCAGGCGGAATCGCGTATCGGGCTTGATCCGTACGCGGAGGTACAGATCTCCCGGGGGACCGTCGTCGCTGCCCCTGCCGCCTTCCCCGGCCAGCCGGATGCGCTGTCCGTCGACCACGCCACGTGGGATGTTGACGTCGTAGGTCTGCTGTCCGCCGAGCCCGGCGAGGGTGATGCTGCGACGGCCGCCGTGGTAGGCATCCTCGACACTGAGCTGGATCTCGGCCTCCTGGTCGGCCCCGGGAACCGGGCCCCAGCGTCCGCCGCCTCCGCCGCGGCCGTACATCCCGCCGAACAGGTCCTCGAAGCTGATGCCGGAGCCGTCGAATCCCTCGCCGAAGTCGGTGAACCGGACCCGGCCGCCGCCGGTGGACCGGCCGCGGCCGCGGGCTCCCGCCCCGGCCCCCACGCCCGCGCCCACCCGTTCTTCCCAGTCCTCCGGGATCTGCCGGAAGTCCTCGCCGAAGCGGTCGTAGCGCTTGCGCGTCTTGGGGTCGGACAGCACGCTGTACGCCTCGTTGAGCTCCTTGAAACGCTCCTCGGCCTGCGGGTCCTTGTTGATGTCGGGGTGGTGTTTGCGGGCCAGCTTGCGGAATGCCTGCTGGATGTCGTCGGAGCTCGCGTTGTGCTGCACCCCGAGCACGTCGTAGTAGTCCCGTGCCATGGGGCGTCACTCCTGCCGCTTGCTGACCATGACGGCCGCGGGGCGCAGCTGCCGGCTCCCCTCGCCGTAGCCGGGACGTATCACCTGCACGACGGTGTTCGGCTCGGCATCGGGGTCGTCGACGGTGCCGACGACCTCGTGCACGGCCGGGGCGAACGGCACTCCGGTCTCCTCGTAGCGGGGATACCCGAACCGGCGGAGCACATCGACGGCCTGGTCGCGTACGGCCTTGACACCTTCGACCACGGCGGACGGATCGGATCCGGCATGGGCGAGCGCCAGGTCCAGATTGTCGACCACCGGCAGCCAGGCCGCCGCGGTACGGGCGCGTTCCTCGTTCCGTACGGCGTCCAGTTCCTTGGCGTGGCGCTTGCGGAGGTTGTCGAGGTCCGCGAGGGCGCGGCGCCAGCGGTCCTGGAGTTCGTCGAGGGCCGCGGCGTGGTCGTCCACCTCCGGCTGCTCCGGGGGCAGGGCCTGGCTCAGCTCGTCCTGCGGCGTCGTCGGCTCCTGTTCGGTGGACATCGCCGCACCTCAGCTCTTGTCGAATTCGGCGTCGACCACGTCGTCGTCGGATCCGGCGGAGCTGCCCGAAGCAGTGCCTGCCCCGGCGTCCGCCGTGGCGCGCTCCTCCGCGGACGGGCCCGCGCCTGCCTGGTGGGAGGCCAGTGAGGCGTGGATCTGCTGGAGTTCGGAGGTCAGCGACCTGACCTTGTCGAGCGGCGCTTCTCCCTTGACGGCTTCCCGGGCGTCGGTGACGAGCATCTCGGCCCGTGCCTTCTCGTGCGCGGGTGCGGCGTCGCCCAGCTCGTTCAGCCGGCGTTCGACCTGGTAGGCGACGGCGTCCAGTTCGTTGCGGGCGTCCACGGCCTCGCGCAGCGCCTGGTCCTCGCCGCGGTGCGCTTCGGCCTCCTGGACCATCCGCTCGACCTCGCTCTGGTCGAGGTTGGAGCCCTCGCTGATGGTGATGCCCTGCTCGGCGCCGGTGTCCTTGTCACGCGCGGTGACGTTCAGGATGCCGTTGGCGTCGACGTCGAAGGTGACCTCGACCTGCGGCTCGCCACGAGGCGCGGGGCGGATGTCCTTGAGCTGGAAGCGGCCCAGGACGCGGTTGTCCCTCGCGAGCTCGCGCTCTCCTTGCAGGACGACGATGTCGACGGCTTCCTGGTTGTCCTCGGCGGTGGAGAAGGTCTCCGTGCGACGGACCGGGATGGTGGTGTTCCGCTCGATGATCTTGGTCATCACACCGCCGCGGGTCTCCACGCCCAGCGACAGCGGGATGACGTCGAGCAGCAGGACGTCCTTGACGTCGCCTTTGAGCACTCCGGCCTGGATCGCGGCGCCCATGGCCACGACCTCGTCGGGGTTGACGCTCATGTTCGGGTCCTTGCCACCGGTCAGCCGGCGGACCAGGTTCTGTACGGCGGGGATGCGGGTGGAGCCGCCCACGAGGATGACCTCGTCGATATCGCTCTCGCTGATCTTGGCGTCGGCCATCGCCTGCTTGACCGGTTCCATGGTCCGCTCGACCAGGTCGGACGTGATCTGCTCGAACGTGGACCGCATGACCGTCTCGGTCAGATGCTTCGGGCCGGCGGCGTCCGCGGTGATGAACGGCAGGCTGACCTGCGTCTGGGTGACCGAGCTGAGTTCGGTCTTGGCCTTCTCCGCGGCCTCGAAAAGCCGTTGCAGGGCCTGCGGGTCGTTCCGCAGGTCGATGCTGTTGTCGCGTTGGAAATTGTCCGCCAGGTGGTCCACCAGCCGCCGGTCGAAGTCGTCACCGCCCAGGTGGCTGTCGCCCGCGGTGGACCGGACCTCGACCACCCCGTCGCCGACGTCGAGCAGGCTGACGTCGAAGGTGCCGCCGCCCAGGTCGAAGACGAGCACGGTCTCGTGCCCCTTCTTGTCCAGCCCGTAGGCGAGGGCCGCCGCCGTGGGCTCGTTGATGATGCGCAGGACCTCCAGTCCCGCGATGCGTCCCGCGTCCTTTGTCGCGGTGCGCTGGGCGTCGTTGAAGTAGGCGGGGACGGTGATGACGGCTTCCGTCACCTTCTCGCCCAGCTGCTTGGCGGCGTCGTCGGCGAGCTTGCGCAGGACCTGTGCGCTGATCTCCTCGGGCGCGTACAGCTTGTCGCGTACCTCGAAGCGCGCATTGCCATGGTCATCGGCGACCACGTCGAAGCCGACGGCCTTCGCCTCGTCGGAGATCTCGTCGTAGCGGCGGCCGATGAAGCGCTTCGCCGAGTAGATGGTTCCCTTGGGGTTGAGGATCGCCTGGCGGCGGGCCAACTGGCCCACGAGCCGCTCGCCCGAGTCGGTGAACGCGACGACTGAAGGGGTCGTGCGGCTGCCCTCGGAGTTCGGGAGAACCGTCGCCTCACCGCCCTCCCACGCGGCGATCACCGAGTTGGTGGTTCCGAGGTCAATGCCGACTGCCTTAGCCATGGGGATACTCCTTCATCGAAAGTCACGGAAGTGTTCGCGCGCCCTGTGCCGCGGGGTCTCACTTCTCGGTGGCGGTGGTGCCGGCCGCCGCGCTCCCGAGCCGGTTGAGCAGCTTGGCGGCCTGATCGGCCACCTCGGCGTCCGCCACGACCTCGTACCGGCTCGGCTGCATCGTGCTGACCGAAGCGAAGTCGCGGCGCCCGCGCTGCACGCTGTACAGGAGCAGTCCGAGCAGCGTGCCGATCACTGCGCCGAAGATCAGCCCGTAAAGGGCCAGCAACAGCGACGACAGCACCGGGTCGAGCCAACTGAGCAGGCCGAAGAGCCAGCCGATCAGTGCACCGGGGAGCGCTCCGGACGCGGCCCCGCTCAGCGCCGCCCTGCCATATCCGACACGGCCGACGACTTGTTCGACGAGTTGCAGGTCGTGGCCGATGATGGCGACTCGTTCCACCGGGAATTCCTGGTCGGACAGGTAATCGACGGCGCGTTCCGCCTCCGCGTAGGTGGGGTAGGACGCGATGGGCCGACGATCCTGCTGGCTCATGTCCCCTCCTCCCGGCGACACGCCACTGCTAGGGGTTCACGGCTGACCGCTTCAGTCTCGCCATCGCAGGCGACCCGCGGCCTGCGCCTGCGAGGCCGAAATCCGCAGGGGATCTCGGTCTGCCAGGGTGAGCTGATCGAGGCCGACATATCCGACAATCTGCGCCATTGGGTACTGTGGATCCCGGGCGGCTCCCTTAGAAAGGCCCGTGATCCCACCATGACCACCACCTCGGGCACGACGGGCCGGTCCCCCCGGACCAGCTGGGGCCGCGAGCACCTGGCGAACCTGTACAGCCTTTTCGTGCTCTCGATGATCATGAATGACGCACCGGACGAGAGCGACGTCCTGACGCGGGCCCTCACGGCCGTTGGCACCCTCGGTCCGTGCCGCGCCGAGGCCGCCTACCTCACGCTCGACAACGGCCTGACCCGCACACCCGCCGACTGGCCCCACACACCCCACCTCGATGCCCAGGTCCGGAGACTGGGCGGTCGGGGCGGGCCGGTCACGGTGCCGGACCGGGAATGGGGCTGGAGCCTCGCGCTGCGCAGCACGGCGGACGCCATCGGCCACCTGGTGGTCAGTGCGCCGTCCCAGCCCACCGATGACGAGTACTTCCTGGTGCAGGTCCTGGCTCAGCAGACCGCGGCGGCCCTGACGCAAGCCATGGCCCGGCGCACGGAACGCGACCGTGCACAGCGATTGCGGCAGCTCAGCGATGACCGCGCGGTCACGAACGCCCGGCTCACCACGTCCGTCTCCGAACTGGAGCATCAGCGCTCCGTCCACGAGATGCTCAGCGACGCCTCCGCGAACGACGACGGCGTACAGGGCATCGCCGAGGCCCTCCACAGGCTCACCGGCTACCCGGTCGCCATCGAGGACCGCTTCGGCAATCTGCGGGCCTGGGCGGGCCCGGGCCGCCCCGACCCCTATCCCAAACCCGAGGCGACCCCGCACGAAGAGCTTCTACAGGATGCGGCCCGCCGGCAGCGGCCGGTGCGGGTGGCGGAACAGGTCATCGCGCTGGCCCAGCACCGTGGTGAGGTCCTCGGCACCGTTGCCCTGATCGACCCCGAAGCAGGCTCCGGCGAGGAAGAACGGTTCGCCCTGGATTACGCCAGCACCGCGCTGGCCCTGGAACTGGCCCATCTGCGCAACCTCGCCGAGGTGGAACTGCGGCTACGACGCGAACTCGTGGACGACCTGATCACCGGCACCGACGACGCGAGCGCCTACGCCCGGGCCGCCGCCGTAGGCCATGACCTGCACGGTCCGCACTATCTCGCCGCCGTGCAATGGACGGGCCGGCCGGCCGACGACACCTTCGTGCAAGCGGTCGGCAGGTCGGCAGCCGGGCTGCGGATGCGGTCACTGCTGGCCAGACTGTCCGGGATGGCCGTCCTCGTACTGCAAGGCCGTCCCCAGGCGAAGGCCCTGCACGAGGCAGTGGGCCGCGAACTCGGCTCGCCCACCGGCTCGATCGGTGTGGGCGGCCGCTGCGACACCCCGAGCGAGATCCCCCGCTCGTTCCAGGAAGCGTTGCGCGCCCTGGAGGTCCGCCAGCGCTCGCAGTCCCCCCACGGCGCCACGACCTTCGACGAACTGGGTCTCTACCGCATCCTGGGGCCGGGCGGCGGCTACCGGGAGGTCGAGCAGTTCGTCCGTGAGTGGCTCGGCCCGCTCCTGGACTATGACGCCGCACACCACTCGGAGCTGGTCCAGACCCTCTCCCAGTACTTCGAGTGCGGTGGCAACTACGACGCCACGGCAGCTGCCCTGGCGATCCACCGCAGCACCCTGCGCTACCGGCTCCAGCGCATCCGCGAGGTCAGCGGCAGTGACCTCGGGGACGTCGACAGCCGGCTGAACCTGCACGTCGCCACCCGGGTGTGGAAAGTCCTGGGCGGCCGACCCTGACCAGGAGGCGAGCGATGCACCGGCGGACAGCGGACACTCCCGTGGCCGCTGTCGCTCACCTGGGCGGAGTACCACTGACTCCCGGCGACCACATCTGTGCCCTGTACCGGGGGCGTGCCGAGCGGGACCAGCTCATGATCCCCTTCTTGGCGGAGGGCCTGAGTGCAGGGCACATCTGCCTCCTCTTGGGCGCCGAGGGCGACGGCTGTACTTTTCGCGACGTCCTGGCCTCGCACGCCCCCGCGGTGGCCCCGGGCGGCAACAGCCTCCAGATCAGGGGCCCGAATGAGTATCTGCGGGACGGGACCTTCGATGGAGACCGCGCACTGGCCCGGCTCTCCGCATGGTCGGACGAGATGTTCCCGTCCGGCAACGACACCTGCGCCCGGCTCGTCGCCGATATGAGCTGGGCCCAGCCCTTGGTGCAGCCCGCCTTCGTCCAGGGCCTGGTCCGGTACGAGATGCACGTGACCCGGTGGCTGCGGTCGTATCCCCAGGTGGGGATGTGCATGTACGACCTGGAGACGTTCCACAGTGACCTGATCGTCCCACTGATCAAGGCCCATCCGAAGGTCTGGCTGAAGGGCATGATCATGGAAAATCCGTACTTCCTCGATCCCGATGAGGAGACCGGGCCACCGGCCCCCGGGGAGACCTGACACCCTCATCCCTCACCGTTCACCGCTCACGCTCACCGCTCCGGCCGTGCGCACATCCCGCCGTCCGGTTCCGGCACGAAACCCCGGCTTGCCGCACGGAACGCGGCGCTGCCTATCCGACGTCCTTGGGTGGCGGAGCCGGGCCGTCACCGCGCCCCCGCCGGAGTTCCTGTTCCCCTTCGGCATCTGCCGCCTCTTCCTCGGGTGCCGGTCGCTCCTGTCGGTTCTCCCGCGCCTCCCGGACCGGCTCGACATCCCGTTCCAGCGGTGTCGTGCCCAGCGCGGCCGTCAGCTCCTCCAGGGCCCCCAGCAAAAGTTCCGCGCCACGCCGCACCACCGGATCATCACCGTCGTCCGCGCCCTCCCAGGCGTCGAGCGCCGCCGCTACCCGCTCCCATCCCGGGGCCCGCCGCTCGCGCACGTCCCGGGCCGCACGCGCGGTGTCCGCCCGCAGGGCCGCCGCGAACAGTGCGGCTTCCGGGACGGGCCGCACCCCTGGCCCCGGCAGATGGGCCTCCAGAAGCATCGCCGCCCGCCCCATCGACTTGAGCGCCTCATACGCGTCCTGGGCCGCACTGCGGGTCAGTCCACGATGCTTCACCGGCTCTTGCTTGGCCCGCTCGAAAGCCTCGTCCCACGCGGCCTCCTTCTTACGGGCGGCAAGCAGTGCCTGCCGCACTTGCGCGCGATGCCCGCCGCCGGGATCCGCGTAGCCGCCGACCACCGCCGCCGCGTACCGCCCGTTCGCGGCGAGCCAGTCCGCGAGATGGTCCAGCAGCCGCGGGGTCTCCCAGGCCGGAAAGACCACATAGGCCAGCATCGCGAGCGCACCGCCGAGCAGGGTCAGCAGCACTCGGTCCCGCACCGTCTGGTGCCACTCCTCGCCCCCCATCCCGAGCAGGAAGACGACATACGCTGCGGCGAAGGACTGCGAGACCGCGTACCCGGTGCGCATCAGCAGGTACATCAACCCGGCCGAGAACACGGCCAGCCCGCCGGACAGATATGCGCCCGGGTGAGCCAACTGCACCACTCCGGTGGCCAGGCCGACGCCGACGAGAGTGCCGG
Organism: Streptomyces sp. NPDC127097; assembly: GCF_042724075.1. Taxonomy (NCBI): domain Bacteria; kingdom Bacillati; phylum Actinomycetota; class Actinomycetes; order Kitasatosporales; family Streptomycetaceae; genus Streptomyces; species Streptomyces sp. NPDC127097. The sequence continues at coordinate 191,595 of NZ_JBHXFI010000002.1, forward strand.
AGAACCGGGCCACGGCACGGGAGTAGGTCTGGTGGAAGTCGGGCCGCAGCACCATGACGGAGGTGACCGGCACCCAGTAGCCGTGGCCCAGTGGAAGCGCATTGCCGAGCAGGTAGCCGAGGCAAGCCGCCCCGGCGAGACGTACAGCGTGCCGGAGAACGGTCGAGTCCCAGGTGAGCTCGCGGCGCATCGCACGCAGCACGACCGGCACCATCCGGAACATGGTCGGACGCACCAGTGCCGGGGCGTTCGCCGCGTGAGTGTCGCTGCTGTCCGCGGTCTCCACGACCTCGCGCAGCAGATCGAACAGCCGCACCGCTGCCAGCCGCGCCGGCCCCCGCAGCACCTCGTCCTCCCCGCTCCGGAGGGCCTCCATGGCTTCGGAGGGCGCCCGGACCGGGGTACCGCGGCGGATCGAGTGGGCAGCGGCGTCCAGCACCTCGCCGGCCGCCTTCAGGAGTTCCCGCGCCCGGTCGCGTTCCGGCCCCTCCGCCGGAGCGCCGATCCGGGGGTCGGCGAGGGAGGCGAGGACCGGGCGGATGCGCTCGGCCAGGCCGCGGGGGCCGTGCAAGGCGGCGGGCCGCCGGCGCGCCTGCCACGGCGTGACCGCGGCGGCGTCGCGGGCCGTCATCATCGGTTCCGGGGCGAAGGGGACCACCGGATCGTGCCGCAGCCGCCGGGCGTAGTCGGCCACGGCGGCGAGGGCGCTGGCGAGCGCATCCCGGTGCGCTCCCCAGCGGCGGATCGGGAACAGCAGGATCAGCGTCGCTTGCACCACACCGCCGAAGGCGATCACCGCGGCGTGCTCCAGCGCCTGCACCACGGTGGTCGGCAGGGTGATGGTCACCAGCATGATGCCGATCGTGGTGGCCGCGACGATCCCGGCGGTCGAGCCCGCGGCCCAGGCCATTCCGGCGCCAAAGGACCACACGGCGAGCAGCAGGAGGAACGGCAGGGGGTGCGCCCCCGCCAGATATCCCAGGAAGGTGCTGAGCGCCAGGCCCGCGCCGGCGGCCAGCGCGAGCACCTTGCGCGGGCGCCAACTCCGCTGGAACGTGGCGGTGCCGGCCGAGAAGGCTCCGAACGCGGCGGACGCGGCATAGGCCGGGGAGACAAGCCACAGCGCGAGCCCGATCACGGTTGCCACTCCGGCCGCGGCGCGCAGCGCGACCAGCGGCTCGAGCCGGGTCCTCTCAATGGTCAGCCCGGAGCGCACGATCAGCCCCAGCGCCCGCAGCCACGTCACGGCGCCGAGCTTAGGGCGAGGCCGGGGCCGTCCGCCGTCAGCCGCACCGTGCACCCGTCCACGTGAGCTACCACGCGGTGCCGCCCGGGGACGCGAGGAGTCCGGCCGGAACGCCGGCCACCAGACGGGGCGATACAGGTGCCGCTGTCACGGGCGCCGGCCCCGCGGCATCCCGATGTGTGGCGGCTGCGCTCGGGTTCCGGGAGCCGGGCAGCCAGCTGGCTGTTCGCGTGGGTGAGTGAGAGCAGCTACGTGGGATCTTCTCCATTCGGTTGTGTCATCGTCTTCATGAGGCGGGGGAGGGGGATGAAGCCCCCTTCTTGTAGGGCGCGGTGAGGGAGCGTTGCCCGGGGCGGTGCGGGGACGGCAGGCGGGGGATGAGTCCGGCTCAGGAAAGGACCTCCAGCATTCCGTGCACATGGGCCACGGCAACCTCTATGTCGGTGTGCTTGTACTGCCCGGCGCGTGACTCCGCGGAGAGGACTCCGCAGCGGTGCACTTTCTCGAAGTCGCCATAGGGGAACTTGTACCGGCCTTTGTTCTCTTCGTTTTGTTCGTCGTCTTCGCCGAGGTACCACTTCCGGTATTCGGCGAAGCCGTGCTGCTCCAGGTAGCGGTTCTCCTCCTCGGCCGAGGGGCGGTGTTCGCTCCACTCGTCCCGGTCGTCGAGGACCACCTGCCGTTCCGTGACCAGCTTCTTCGCGTGCTCAAAGGCTGGTCCATGACTCATACGGCGAGGTAACGCTTCGCGTCCTCTTGGTTACGCCATTTTACGCCGCCGCCAGGCGGCTCTCACGGCCAATTCCGGGAACGTTCCGATCGCTTGGCCTGTCAGGTGGAATAAGCCCCAAGGCTTCGGCCTGGCATGCGCAGGCGTGCTCCGGAGGTGTCTGGAATGCTGGAACCGGCAATTGCGCGCCGGTGGGCGGACAGCCGCCGGTGTGGGGTAGTCACCGAGGGCGAGGAGGCGAAAGGCATGACCGTGATGGGCGTGTCCAGGTTCGAAAGGTTCTTCCGTGCCGCCGCAAGTCTCGACGTGGACAAGAACGATCTGAAGCGGTACAGCGACTTCGTCGACGGCAAGCTCTACGATCTCCTGCTCGTCGCCCAGGCCGCGGCCAAGGCGAACGACCGGGACATCGTCGAACCGTGGGATCTACCGATCACCAAGGGGCTTCAGGAGAGCATTCACCGGTTCCGGCAGCTGGACGAGGAGGTCGAGCTCAAGCCGATCCTCGAGCAGTTGGCCGCGCATCCCCTGCTCGACCGGGCACCCAGTGAGGAGACCGAGGCCCGGTACCCGGAGATCATCGGCGGGCTGAGCGTGGCACTCGCCGAAACCTTCAAGATCATGTACCCCGACGTCAAAAACCCCCAGACCAAGCACTGGGAGGGCGCGACCGCCATCTTCGACCTGCTCCTGTAGCCGGCCCTGCCCGGGTTGCGCAGGTCACCCCTCCCCGCCGCCTTTTGCGGCGCCGGGTCCGTGAGGCCGTCGGCCACACAGACCGTGGCAGAAGCTGGGCCGGAGGTCTCAACGGCCGCTCCAGGTCGGTGAGGAAGACGCCGATGTCCCGGTCGCCGTCCTCCAGGCGAGTGCCGACGATTTCGGCCACGTCGGACACGTCGACCGGCTCGTCCGCCACCAGGGGCGCCGTCACGGTGTCCGCCCGCCCGCGGATGCCCCTGGCGATGCGGCGGCGCAGATCCTCCGGCAATGTCGCGCCTCGTCCCTTCCCCCGGGCTGCCACCATAGGGAGGGTCCGCCCGTTCACCCGTTCGGCAGCACGCCGCGCCTGCGGGCCGGGGCGCCCTTAGCATGCTGACTGTGCGACCCATTCTTCCGAAGGTCGAGGGCGGCCGGGTACAGGGCTTCCTGCAACTCGTCGAGGACGGCATCCACCTCGTCGTCGCAGCGCTCCTCGTAGTTCTCGCGGGGCTCCTGGCCGTCGGGGTCGTCCACGACGTCATCAGGTCGATCCAGGGGCCGTACCGCGAGGATGCGGCCGTTCTCTCCGCCCTGGACAACGGCCTTGTGCTGTTCATCGTGGCCGAGCTGCTCCACACCGTCCGCCTCACCATCAGGAACCAGACCCTCGACGCGGAGCCGTTCCTCGTCGTCGGCCTGATTGCCGGCATCCGCAAGGTGCTCATCGTGACGGCCGAGGCGGAGAAGTCCTTCCGGTGGAACGTCGAGGGGATCGAACTGCTCATCCTGGCGGGGCTGATCCTCGTGATGGCGACAGCGGCGTACGTGTGGCGGCGCTCGACGCGGCCGGGAGACTACTTCCCGCTCCAGGAGGCGGGGCGCTCCCCGGCGCCGGCGCCGTCATCCCCCTCGGTGCGCGGGTCCTGATCCGTCAACCTTCCGCCTCCACGGCCGCCCGCACCCGCTGCTCTTCGCGAGCAGAGCCGACGTCACGTTCCAGGGGCGTGCGGCTCACGGCCGTGGCGAGGTCCGGAACAGCTCAGGGCCACGTTCAGCATGCGGCGGCCGTCCGCCGGGTCGTCGATGCGTAGCAGGAAGTAGGAGCCGGTGTAGGGCGGGGGGCCGTTGCCGCAGCACCGTGCCCTGCATGTCTGCCAGGTCCAGAACCTGTGCCTGGTCGTCCTCCACATCGCACCCGTCCAGCGCGGTGGGCGTGCAGGCCCCCGGAGACTCTCCGAAGCTGGATCAGGCGGTTACCTCTCACCGAAATGGAGACATCATGAGCATTACCGTTGGTGCTCAAGGTGTTCTCCGCGGGATGTTCGGCGCTGACCGGGGTGGAGGCCATCGCCAACGCCGTTCCGATGTTCCGCCAACCACGCGTCAAGCGGGCGCAACACACCGAGCTGCTGCTGGGCGCCATGCTCATCGGGCTGTCGTTGCTGATCCGCCGCCATCACGTGGAGCCACGCGGCGGTGTGACGCTGCTGGCCCAGCTGACCGCCGGCGCCTTCGGGACCGGCTGGCCCTACTACGCCATCAGCCTCATCGTCACTCTCGTGCTGGGCATCGCCGCGAACACCAGCTTCGGCGGCCTTCCGGTCCTGATGAGCGTTCTCGCCAAGGACGACCGTCTCCCTCATCTGTTCGCCCTCCGCTCGGAGCGGCCCGTCCACCGCTGGGGCGTCGTGGCACTGGCGGTGCTGGCCGGCGTCATGCTGGTCGTCGTCAGTGCCGATACCCAGCGCCTGATCCCGCTCTTTGCCATTGGCGTCTTCGTCGGCTTCACCATCAGCCAGATCGGCCTCGTCCGGCACTGGAGCATGCAACGCCCCGACGGCTGGTTGCCCCGGGCGTTGATCAACGGCGTCGGGGCTGTGCTGACCGCCGTCGCCGGGGTCGTCCTGCTCGCTACCAAGTTCCTCGCCGGCGCCTGGATCGTCGTCCTCACCGTGCCGCTGCTGATCCTGCTGTTCTCCCGGATCGAGTGCTATTACACGCGCGTTCGCGACCAACTCGAATTGGACGGCACCCCGCCACGCCCCACACGAACCCACAGTCTGGTCATCGTCCCCCTGGGCAGGGTCGACATGGTCGCCGCTGCCGCCCTCAACGCCGCGTCCTCACTGGGTGATGAGGTCGTCGTGGTCGCCGTCTTCGACGACCGGACGAAAGCAGACGCCATGCGCGCCGACTGGGCGCGATGGAACCCCGGCCCACGGCTCGACATCATCGACAGCCCTCAGCACTCCCTGGTGCATCCAGTCAGCGGCTACGTCGAGCAGGTCGCCGTACTCATTCCCCAGGCGGAACCCCTGCACGGCCGCTACCGGATTCTCCAGAACCAACGGGGCATTCTCATGGCCGGCTTGCTGAGTTCCCGCACCGACGTGGTCGTATGCCTGCTCAAACTCCAGTTGGACCTGTGACTCCGTCACTCACGTGACGGCGCCCCAGTGGCACACCATCAATAGGGGCCTGCCGGCCCGCCAGGCTTATGCACAGTTCTGACCGCCCGCGCGGTCCGGTGCCGGCCAAGCGATGCGCCATCGGGGCGGAAGGTGAACGAACATGACCGTCGCACCAAGGCGAGTTCGCTGTCTGATCTGACACCCTCACGAGCCCTGCCCCTGCCCAATCGGCGCCATCCTTGCTGAGCTGCCGGCCGGCGAGGGATCGGCCGGCTGGGCCGGGCGGGATGCCGGTGGGTGCCTCGGAGCCGGAGGCACCGGCCGCGCGTATTCAGTGCTGACTGGGGTTCGTGCCCAGGAGCCACGCGCATATCGCCCGACCGCACATGGAGCACCTGGTCGGCCAGACCAACGAGTCCTCGTCCATGGCCCAGCTCGATGGCTCGGACATCGTCTACGTTGCCCGGGTTGCCGTCCCCAAGATCATCTCGATCGCGGTGACGATCGGAACCCGCTTTCCGGCTCCCCCCCACCTCCCAGGGCAAAGTGCTCCTCGCGGCGCTGTCCCCACAGCAGCTTCGCGACGTTCTTGCGCAACCCAGCAGATCCGGGATCACCCCCCGCTGGCAGCCCGACGCGGACGAGCTCGAATCCGTGCTCCGGGAAGTCCGCGCCCGCGGTTGGGCCGTGGCGGACGAGGAACTCGCCGGCGGCATCCGGTCCGTTGCGGTGCCCGTACGGGATGGCCACGGGCAGGTGATCGCCGCCATGAACGTCACCGTGAACGCGGCCGAAACCACCCTGGAGACCCTCATTGAGAAGCATCTGCCCCGGCTCTTGCAGGCCGCGAGTGCCATAAGCGCAGACTGGGCCGCCTGGCAGAGCCTCCCTGTCACCACGGCAGGTGGCCCGAGCACCGATCAAGGTCTGCCAGGTCCCGAGTGAAGGGCTCCAAGGCGCGTACCGAGTCGTGAGGGATCCGTGGGATCCGCCTGCGCGGCAGCTCCCGGACCGGTAGATCGCCTTGCGTGACGAGAGTGCAACTCAACAACACGGACTGGGAGTTCAGCCCGAATGGCAGAGCGCGACCTGGGCTGACTGCCTACGCGGTCCGGCCGAGGCGCTGCTCGCCTGCGATCTCTTCGAGACCCGCCCGCGGACAGGACCCGCGCGCCTGTACGTCTCTACGGCCATCGAGCATTCCACCAGGCGCGTCCGGAGCCTGGGCGCCACCGCGCACCCGACCGCGGAGTGGACGTGCGTATGCAGTGCCGCCGCAGCAAGGCTCGGCCCTGTTGGTCCGCAATATGTAGATCATTCACAAAGGGAGGATCATTGAGGACAGTGGTTCTGTTTTGTCTCTCATAGGCAGGGATCGACATGGACACGCCAGGCGCGGCCGGCTCCTCCAGTGGGCCCCTCGACGAGGCGCACCCGGCACTGGCGATGGTCGATGCAGCCGGTGTGATCGTCGGCTGGAACGCCGGCGCGCACAGGTTTCTGGGCTATCCGGCCTCCGAGGTGTTGGGGCAGCCTGCGGCGTCTCTGGCGGTGGGACCCTTGCCCGAAGCGGTGCTTTCGCAGCTGTCCACGCAGCAAGGGTGGAGCGGGAACGTGGTCCTGCGCCACCGGGACGGTCGCCGGCTCGAGTCCGAGCTGCAAGCGTTCGCGCTCTCACAGCACGAGGGGGGCGACGCTCAGTGGTTCCTGGTAGCCGCGCATGCCGATTCCGCCCGGTCCTGCGACGGCGCGCTGATGCACTGGGCATTCGACCAGTCCCCGTTCGCGCTCGCGATCTACGACACCGAGGGCCGGCTGTTGCGGGCGAACGTCCGGATGGCGGGGCTGATCCGCGCCCCAGAGGAAGAGATCAGGGGGCGCCGGCTGACCGATTTCCTGGAGGGACCCGCGTACGAGGCAGCTCAGCGCTACATCGACCAAGTGGGGGCCACCGGTGAGGCCCGGACCCTTGAGAGCTACGCGCGGGTCCCGGGTGAGGAACGCCCGCATGCATGGCGGGTGGATATCGCCCCGCTCAAGGACGCGGACGGACCGGTGCGCGGGGTGAACGTCGCCGTGGCCGACGTGACCCATCAGTTTCTGGCCCGGGAGCGGCTCGCTCTGCTCGACGAGGCAAGCAGGCACATTGGCAGCAGCCTGGATGTCGGGCGTACCTGCCAGGAACTGGCAGATGTGGCCGTTCCCCGGTTCGCCGACGCCATCGGCGTCGATCTGTTCGATGTCGTGTTCCGCGGCGATGAACCGGAGGCCGGTCCGTTTGCTGACCGGGTCGTGCTGCGGCGTGCTGCGCAGCGGCAGGCGGCCGGGATCTCGGCCGGAGCCGTGGTCGAGATCGGTGAATCCCACAGTTATCCGGAGGTGTCGCCGCCCGCCCAATGTCTGTCCACCGGCCGGGCTGCCCTCCACCACCCGGCAGATGCGGATGTCGCCTGCTGGCTCGCGACGGACCCTCTCCGTGCGACCTGGGCCAAGGAACATGGCTTGCACTCGTTCCTGACGGTCCCGGTGCGGGCCCGTGGCAGCACTCTCGGCGTGGTCCACTTCAGCCGCTGCGCCCTGTCTCCGGAGCTCTTCATCGATGACGACCTGCTCATCGCCGAGGAGCTCGTCGCGCGGGCTGCGGTCTGCATCGACAACGCCCGCCGCTACACCCGCGAGCGCATCATCGCCGTGACCCTACAGCGCAGACTGCTGCCCCGTGGCCTGCCGGCGCAGGATGCCCTCGAGGTGGCGTACCGCTATCTGCCCGCCAAGACAGGCGTGAGCGGTGACTGGTTCGACGTCATTCCCCTGCCCGGGGCGCGGGTCGCCCTGGTGGTGGGCGACGTGGTGGGCCATGGTCTGCATGCCGCGGCCACCATGGGCCGCCTGCGCACCGCCGTGCACAACTTCTGTGCCCTCGACCTGGTCCCGGACGAACTCCTGGCTCACCTCGACGAGCTCGTCACGCACATCGATGCCGATGCGGCGGCCGAGGACGACGGGCACAGCGTCACGGGGGCGACCTGCCTGTACGCGATCTATGATCCGGTCTCCGGTAGCTGCACCGTGGCACGCTCCGGCCACCTCGGGCCCGCGCTGGTCCGTCCCGACGGATCCGTGGACTTCCCCGAGGTGCCTGCCTCCGTGCCCCTGGGGCTGGGAGGAGGGGAGCCCTTCGAAGTCGCGGAGTTGCAGGTGCCGGAGGGAAGCAGTCTGGTCCTGTTCACCGATGGCCTTCTCAAGGACCGCACCCGCGACATCGGTTCTGGCCTCGACCTCCTGCGCGAGACGTTGGCCGGCCACCCGGAGCGGGGCCCGGAAGAAGCCTGCCGGGCCGTCATGGACGCCGTGCTCCCGGCCCGCCCCGACGACGATGTCGCTCTGCTCGTCGCACGCACCCGCCTGCTGAATCCGGACTGCGTCGCTCAGTGGGACGTGCCCTCGGACCCCGCAGCCGTGGCACCGGTGCGAGCCAGGTGTCTGCGACAGCTGGAGATCTGGGGACTGGAGGAGACCGCCTTCGCCACCGAGTTGATCCTGTCCGAGCTGGTTACCAACGCCATCCGCTACGGCATCGCGCCCATCACCGTCCGGCTGTTGTACGACCGGCGTCTGATCTGCGAGATCGCTGACGGCAGCAGCACTTCGCCCCACCTGCGCCGGGCGGCCGCCACGGACGAAGGCGGCCGCGGGCTCTTCCTGGTCGCCCATCTCGCAGAGCGCTGGGGCACCCGCTACCTGCCGCGCGGCAAAGTCATCTGGGCCGAACAGGCCCTCCACGAGGGGGAGAAGCAGCCCGGTGAGGACCTGGCCGACATCATGTTGGAGCAGTAGGACGACCCCGGCCGGCGGCATCTCCGGGCACGAGGCCCGTCGGTGCCTGATGCGTGATCACCGGATCATGGTCGAGGTCGCCACCGACTCGGCCATCGTCGCAGTGGTGGGCGCGGGTGCGGTGCCTGGCGTCGACCGTTTCACCGAGGCAGAAGCGCGTCTTTACCGGCGAAGCGGCTGTAGATGGTGCCGACGGCCACGTTGGCGCGGAGAGCAACGTCGGCGATGGTCAGCGCGACGGCGCCGCGCTCGGCCACGAGTTCCTGGGCGGCGCCGAGGATGCGTTCCATGGCGGCGCGACTGCGCCTCTGCTGTGGGGGCCGAGGGGAGCTGTCGGTGGTCGTCACATCGCCGATTGTCGCACCCGGAGTGACTTATGTGAACGCGAACCCACATTCATGTATGGTGGAAACCACCCGAGGGAATGGCCATGCTGCCTCTGTTCCGCCGCAACGCCGAACGCATCAAGCGCAAGCGCAGTGGAGACCGGATACGGCCTCACCCACGCCGGTCGCCCCCTACCGCGAGCCTATGAACCCGAGGAATGACGGCTGATTCCGCCGGGCGGCACCGAGGTGAGGCCACGTATGCGTTCCACCTCGGCGGGAAAGAAGATCCACCGCTACTTCGAGAGGTTCACATGTCATCCGCCGCCCCCAAAACGGCACTTACCAACGTCCGCGTTTTCGACGGTCAGAGGTTGACCGACCCCACGACCGTCGTCATCGACGGCGGCACGATCGGCACCGACGCCGGCGACGCCCGGATCCTCGACGCCGGGGGCACGGTGCTGCTGCCCGGCCTGATCGACGCCCACGTCCACCTGAACGGCCCGGACCACCTCGACCAACTCGCCGCCTGGGGAGTCACCACAGGGCTGGACATGGCGAACTCACCCGAGCAACTGGCCTCGCTCCGCGACGTACCCGGCACCGCCGGCATCCGCAGCGCGGGCACTCCCGTGATCGGCCCCGGCGGCCCCCACTCCCGCTTCCTTGCGGAAGACGCCGTCATCCGCGATGCCGCCCACGCGGCCCAGTACGTCATCGACCGGATCGCCGCCGGTTCCGACTACCTCAAGATCGTCCTGGAAGCGCCCGGCGAAGGCGGTCCCGAAGCCGCCGCGGCCACGGCTCTCGTCGCCGCCGCGCACGCACGGGGGATCCGGGTGATCGCCCACGCCGCCTCACACGGCGCATTCACCATGGCCCTGGACGCCGGGGCCGACCTCGTCACCCACATCCCCCTGGGTACGCCGCTGGACCCCGCGACAGTCGAGCGCATGAGCTCCGAAGGACGTATCAGCGTCCCGACCCTGACCATGATGGAAGGCGTCGCCACCACCCGCGGCGACGAGAAGGCGTTCGCGGGATCCCTGGCGAGCGTCGCGGCCCTGCACCGCGCGGGTGTGCCGGTACTGGCCGGCACCGATGCCAATACCCAGCCCGGCGTACCGTTCCAGGTCCCCCACGGGACAAGCCTCCACCACGAACTGGAACTGCTCGTCACAGCCGGACTGACTCCCGCCGAGGCACTGCGCGCCGCCACCAGCCTCCCGGCCCGGCACTTCGGCCTCACCGACCGCGGCGCGATCGCCCCCGGCCTGCGCGCCGACCTCGTCCTGATCGACGGCGACCCCCTCGCCGACATCCGCGCCACCCGCGCCATCACCGGCGTTTGGTGCGGTGGCATCGAGCACCCCGTCGCCAGTGCCTGACACGAGGCCCTCCCGCATGGATGCAACCGCACCGGTGATCTCCTGTGAAGCCGTTGCCCTACCGATAAAGAGGCTTGCTCATGGAACGGGAGTGGGGCAGTCGGCCTGGGTCTGTGTCTCTGGAGCGGCCGCGGCGGCTCGCGGTGTGGTCAGCCCCAGGACGGGCAGCGCGACAGGGCGGCCGTACGTCGTTGGCGGTGAGGTGGCCATGCAATCCCCGGCTCTCCGCCAGAAGTTACGCGGCTGTGAGGTGCAGCCGGGCGACGCATGGGGACCGACGTCCGTCCGCCGCGTGGGGGAGCATGATGACTGATCGAGGGCACTGGCCGCTGGTCGGACGGGACGCCGAGATGGCTTCGTTGGAGGCGGTGGCCGGCCAGGTGCTGACGGGGGGCCGGCCCCGAGTGGTGCAGATCGAAGGGCCCGCCGGCATCGGGAAGTCGGCGCTGCTGAGCGCCTGGCGGCGGCGGGACGACAGGTTCCGTGTGCTGCGGGCCCGCTGCCATCAGCTGGAACGGGAGAGCGCCTTCGCAGCGGTCCGGCAGCTGTTCCAGCCCGTCGTCGGCTCGGCCGGCGAAGGGGCGGGGGCGGGGGACGGCGGGGCATCCGCGCCGCAGGTCCTGGATGCCGCGGCGCCGTCGGATCCGGCGGCGTACGGGCCCGATGCCATGGCCGCCGCCTTGGACGGGCTCGACGGGCTCGCCCAGCGGCTCGCCGCCCGGCAGCCCCTTCTGTTGGTCGTCGACGAGTTGCAGTGGATCGACCCGTCGTCGCTGCGCTGGCTCGTGCGATTGGTGCGGCACGTGCAGCCATGTCGGGTACTGGTAGCGGTGATCACTCCCACCGCTGAGTTCCGCAGGCCCGATCCGCTGCTCGCAGAGCTCCTCCACCCCTCGCACTGCCACACGATCGGCCTGGGGCCCCTCGGCGTTGTGGACGTGCGAAGGCTGGCACAGATGGTGTGGGAGGGGACGGACCCCGATCCGTCGTTCTGCGCGGCCTGCCATGCCTCCACGGGTGGTCACCCGATGTTCCTGCATGCCCTGCTGTACCACGCCCAGCTCAGCGGTCTGCGGCCCACTGCCGAGTGCCAGGACCGGATCCGCACCGTCTCCCTGCCCACCCTCAGGAGGGAGATACGCCACCGGCTGTCCCAGGGGGCCCCGGAGGCGGTGGAACTGGCGCAGGCGGTGGCCCTGCTGGGCGACGGCAGACCCCGGTCCTTGCTCGCCGCGTACTGCGGGAGGGGGGAGGCGGTGGTACGGGCGGTGGCCTGGGACCTGCGGGGGACTGGCCTGTTACGGGCGGACGGCGAACTCGGTTTCGTCCATCCGGTGGTGCGCGACACCGTCCTCGAGACGATGTGTCCCGACGAACTCAGCCGCGGGCACGCCCGCGCCGCCCAGGTGTCGTACTTCGGCGGACGGCCCGACGAAGAGGTGGCCGAACACCTCCTGGCAGCTGATCCGGTGCAGGGCGCCTGGGCCGTTCCGGTCCTGCGCGGGGCGGCCCGCGAGGCGCTGCGCCGCGGCGCACCGGAGCGGGCCGCCGGCTATCTGCGCTGCGCCCTGCGCCAGCCGCCGCAGACCGGGGAACGCGGCCCCGTCCTGCTGCAACTGGCCGCCGTCACCAGTTGCTACAACGCCGACCATGCCGGGTCGTATGTGTCCGGCGCCCTGGAGTCGCTGACCAACGACACCGACCGTCGTGCCGCACTGGGACTGTTGACCTCCCTCCTGCTGCTGGCCCCCGGATCGGGAACCGCGCTCGCCGCGGTGGACCGTCTGATGATGGACGGGATGCAGGCGGACGGTCGTGGTGCGGAGAGCGAACTGGCCCTGAGCGTGGCGATGTTGCAGTCGCTGCTGGAAGGGGAGCGGCCCACCGACCGTCCTGCGACGCCGGCGGTCGACGTCGACCAGCTGCTCGGCCGCACACCGGGCGAGCGCCAACTCCTCGCCCTGCACGCGTTCCGTGCCCTCCGGGCCGGGCGCCCGGCGTCCTACGTCGGCACGCTCCTCGACCGCGCCGCGGGGACCCTGCCGGTCCTGTCGCACGAGACGTTCCCCCTGCACTGCTTCGTCGCCCTGACCCTGCTGCACCTCGACGAACTCGACCGGGCGGACCGGTGGCGCTCCCAACTCGCCCAGGGAATCGAGGGGAGGGGGAGGGATCTGCTGGCGGGCGCGATGGCGGCCTATCAGGCGGCGTCGGCCCTGCGCAGGGGGGACGTCACGGAGGCGCTCGCCATGGCGCGGCAGGCGCTGCGCCCGGCGCGTGCCGCCGGACGGGTTCCGTACGCGACGACCCTCGACGCCATCAGGATCGACGCACTGCTGGCACAGGGCGACATCGACGCGGCGGAACGGGTGGCGCTCGCCCGCTCCGGGGAGGGGCCGGGTAAAGGGGCCTGGGAGCCACCGTTATTCCTGATGAGCTCGGCGGCGCTGCGCACCGCCCAGGGAGACGCCCGTGCGGCACTCTCCCTGCTCCACGAGTGCGGCCATCACCTCGACGCCTCGGGGACGGTCAACCCGGCTGTCTGCCCGTGGCGCTCCCGGGCCGCCGCCCTGCATCTCGCGCTGGGAGAGGCCGACGCGGCCCGGGAACTCGTCGAGGAGGAACTCGACCTGGCGCGGCAGTGCCGGATCCCACGCGCCATCGGCGTGGCCCTGCGCATGGCGGGGAAGGCGGCGACCGGAGCGCGCCGCCTCGCCCTGCTGGACGAAGCGGTGGAGGTGCTCACGCCGACCCCGGCACGGCTCGAACTCTCGCGGGCCCTGCACGACCTGGGCGTGGCCTCGATGCACCGCGGCGACACGGCCGGCGCACGCAGCGCGCTGCGGAAGGGCCTGGTGCTGGCGACCGAGTGCGGTGCCACGGTGCTCGCGACGCGTTTGCGGCAACGGTTGCACGACGCCGGCGGGCGGGCCGGGAGGGACGAGACCGGTCTGCTCACTCCCGGTGAGGAGCGCGTCAGCACGCTGGCCGCCCAGGGCCACAGCAACAAGGAGATAGCCGAGCGGCTCTTCGTCTCCCTGCGGACCGTGGAGGCCCGTCTCACCGGCGCCTACCGCAAGTTGGGGATCTCAAGGCGAAGTCAACTGGCCGCCGCGATGGCGTCGTTCGCTCCGGGGCGGGGTGAGCGGACGACCCACGGCTGACCGACGATGCCCCCGCGCCAAAGCCCCACCCATATGGGTGGGGCTTTGGCGCGGGTGAAGGGAAGTCGGACAAGGCCGAGGCGCTTTGCTCTCATCGGTGCAGGTCGTGGTTCGCGGTGGCGTTCCCCAGGGTTGTGCGACTCGGAATCTGCGGTTCCACAGACTGTTCCCAGCGGTTTTCCACACGGATTTCCTGAACGACCGAAGCCTTTGCTCCTCGCTGTTCCGGGGGAGTTGTCCGCTGGCTTTACTTACCTCTGACGAAGGGCGTGCCGGTCTCGGTCGAGCAACGAACGGCGTCGCCTTCCGTGGTAATTCCGAGAAAGGATCGAACCATCATGAAGAGGCGCAACAGGGCCGTACTCGGCCTGGTCATCGCGGCTGGCGCATGCCTGCCACTGGGTGTTTTCGCCACCTCGGCATCCGCCGCTTCGGGCACGAACGTCCAGATCCGGCAGAACGCCGCAATCGCCGCCACCACCTGCTACACGTTCGTGGGCGCGGAGGACAAGAACTACTGCCACTACTCGCGCCCCATAGGCGATGTGGTCACGGTGGGCATCCCGCCGAACACCACGCAGGTCCTGATCGACCTGAAGACCTTCCCCTGGGAATCTCCGGCGGACAGCATCACCGTGAACCCCGACAAGAACCGCTGCGTCGAGGTGAGCGGCACCGCCTTCAACGCGAAGCTCCTGGAAACCGGCTGCTGAATCCGGTAGGCGCCGGAGCAACCGAAACTTCCAAGAAATCGGCTCGCGTTGCCGAGAAAGTGAGAACGTTTGATGACCCTTCCCTACCGGGCAGCAATCGCCGTCGCGGTGTCCGTCATGGCACTGGCCATGGCCATGCCGACGGCGTCCGCAGCAACCCCCCAAGACGTCAACGGCCATACCGACAACTGGCTGAACGAGGGCAGTGCAACCGTCACGTACGACAACGGCTCCACGCTGACCAGGCAGTCCGACGTCCTGGAGGCACTCCAGCAGTGCAGCGAGCTGTCCGTCTCGTGTGCCCCGACGACCACCGAGGACGCCGGCCAGATCACCAAGTGGTACGACGCGGAGAACACGGATCTGAACACCGGGCCGATCGAGAATTGCAGCCCGAACGGAAACGACATCACCCAGACCATCACCGCTGGCCACTCCTTCTCCTGGGGGTGGAACATCGGCGCCAGCGTCGATGTGACCGTCGTCAAGGACAGGCTGGGAATCGGGGCCAGTGCGGGATTCTCGCAGTCCAGCACGGAAACCAGCACGGGTGCCGTCGGAATCACCGTGAAGCCCGGCCAGAAGGGCATGCTGAAGCTGGGCTACGACATGGACCGCAAGGTCACCAACGTGTCGATCCAGGGCGGAAAGTTCGGCGGTGCGCAGATCACCGGTCTCCGCACCGAAACGCCCCTCCCGGGCGGCAAGCGCGTGGGTCAGGACATCGTCCCGTGCGACCAGAAGTTGATGAACGGACGCTGAATTCCCTCGCCATCAGAAAGGACACCCCGTGCGTAAGACAAAGCGGTCCATGGCCTATAGCGCCGCCACGCTGTTGCTCGCCCTCGGCGGCACAGCCGTCACGGCTGCGCCCGCCTCGGCCGATTCCGCCGGCCACATAGGTTTCCACAACAGCGGCTGGTTCCTCGTCAAGACCTGCTACAAGTGGGAGGGGTCCACCACTCCGGACAGTTGCGACGACAACAAGGCCATCGGCACGGACTGGGGAGTGGGCATTCCCGCCGATGCAACGGGAGTACGGCTCACCGTACTCGTCCACGGACAGGCGATCGGCGACCTCGAAGCCCCGCAGATCACCGACCTGAAGAGCAATCACTGCTACGAGTTCAGTGGTTACACGTGGGGCCCGTCCCTCACCGAGAAGCAGTGCTAATCCCCTCCACAACGAGGACAGGGACGAGGAAGGAAAAATCAGCGTGCGCGCAATCAAGAAGTCGATGATGCACGGTGCCGCAGTCGTGGGCCTGGCCCTGGCCGGCACTCTCACCGCGGCACCGACCGCATCCGCCAGCTCGGACAACTACATCCAGTTCAGCAACAACTCGGGCTTCCTGGTCGACACCTGCTATCAGTGGCAGGGGCCGGACGGCATCGAGAGCAAGAACTACTGCCACACGTCCAAGCCGGTCGGCCAGACGTGGAAGGCATACTTCCCCGCCGAGGCGACGGGTGCCACCGCGACCGTCACCTTCGCCATGGGCAACGGCGGCGCCAAGGAGTACCTGTACCACCTCGACGCCAACAGCAACCACTGCTACCGGACCACCGGGCTGTGGCCGAACGGTGGGGAGGTGCTCCACACCAACTGCTGAGTGCCGGGCCGGGGCCTGCCGACACCCCCTGGGCAGGCCCCGCGCCCCGCGCGTTCAGACCGTACGGGGTGCCTCGTCCCGGTGCCCGCGACGGACGACCTCGGCCGCCGCTGCACGGGAGCACCTCCCAACCGTGGTAGCAGCGGGCCGCCTCCAGGAGCAGGTCGGGATCCACTGGAACTCGACGGCCTGGCTTGCTGCCTGGCTCGGGCGTGGGCGGCTCCGCCAGGAGAGGTTGAGCGGGCTGCTCCCGGAGCTCGCCGATGCGGCAAGCGAAGCGTCGGCTCTGCCGGACACGTCCGGCGGAAACATGCCGGGTCACCCGGCCGGAGCGTTCCACAGCTCCCGGAGTTCCGCCCAGTCCGGTGCAGGACCCGGCAGGGCGGCGGGTGAGTCGGCGGCAGAGGTGCGCAACCCCCGGAGAACCAGGTCGAGATAGCGCATGTGCAGTGCGGTGGCACGCGCGCCAGGGACGGGGAGCCTGGCCGTGAGGTGTTCGAGCAGCAGCGGCAGGTCGGCGGAGGTGAAGTCGGCACGCAGCACGCCGGCTCGATGAGCGGGCCCCACCAGGGCCTCGAAGGCGGTCCTCAACCGGTCGGATGCGGCGTCGACTTCCTCGGTGGCCGGTAGCCGGCCGCCGAGCACCGGAAGCAGCGGAGTGCCGAGGCCCTGGGCGGACAGCGCGTCGCGCAGGAAGCGGGCGAAGGCCGCCCAGGGCTCCTTCTCCTCGGCGAGAGCCGTGTGCACCAGAGCGACCAGCTGTTCCATGCCCACGATCCTCATCCGCTGGGCCAGTTGCTCCTTGCTGGGATAGCGGCGGTAGAGACTACCCATGCCGATCCCGGCCCGGCGGGCGATCTCGGAGACCGGGGCCTCCCACCCCTGTTCCGCGAAGACCTCGCGCGCGGCTTGCATGAGGCGGATGTCGTTGTGGTCCGCTTCCCGCCGTCGGCCGCGCGGTGCACCGGTTTTTTTGTCACCCATGACCACTGACTCCTCTACATGCGGGCCACGCCGTGGCCTCCGTCGATGGTGAGGACCTCGCCGGTGACGAAGCCCGCCTGGTCACCGGCGAGCATCGCGATCGCTCGGGCCACGTCCTCAGGCTCGGCCACTCGTCCCAAGGGGGTGCGCTCCGCGAGCCGCTGCTGGACCTCCTGCGGCATATGGGCGCTGGCCTCGGTGCGCACAAAGCCTGGCGCCACGACGTTGACGTTGACGCCGAGCGGGCCGGCCTCGAAGGCGACGAAGCGGGCGAAGGTGTTCAGGGCGGCCTTGGCGGTGCCGTGCGCAGCCATGCCCGGGGCGGGCGGGCCATCGGCGACGGCGCTGGAGACGTACACGATCCGGCCCTGCCCTCGGGCGCCCATGATCGCCAACGTCTGCTGGGTGAGGGTGTAGGCGGAAGCGAGTTCGTCCGTCACCTTCGCCTTGAAGTCATCCCAGGCAAGATCCCGGATCGGGGTGGGCGCGAAGCGGGCACCGGCGTTGCAGACAAGCACGTCCAGGTATCCGTCGACTGCGGAGCGCCGCACCAGTTCCGCCGCCTGGCTCGGGTCGAACACGTCAGCCTGCACGGCGAAAGCTTCTCCGCCGTCGGCCTCGATGGCTGCGACCACCTTCTCGGCCGCGTCCCGGTTCGAGAAGTAGTTGACGGCCACCCGGTATCCGCGAGAAGCGAGTTCGCGCGAGGTCGCCGCACCTATCCCCCGACTGCCGCCGGTAACGAGGGCAGTGGGTCGGGTTGTCGACGTCATGGAATCTCCGGTGTTTATCGAACAGCGTCTGGGCAGATCGTACCCGAACGGAGCGGAGCGCTCCGTTCAAACAATGCCCGAGGCCACGACACCGATGTTCCGTCCGCGTTCGGCAGGCGGCGAAACCGACGCGGCGTAGGCCACCGTGGTCCGCACCACGACAGCGAACAGCCCAGCCGCCGCGGTCCCTGCGAACGCCATCCATGCGGCTGGCTGCCGAGGCAGTCAGGATCATGCCCACTGCGGATCGACGGGTGCGCGGCGATGAGTCGGCGCCTGTTGGCGACCGCATTGCCAAGCGGCACCAGTAGCAGCAGCCCTGCCAGATAGCCGAACTGGCCAGTCGCGGTGATCCACCCGGTGAAGCGTCTGCCTTCAGCCGGTGCCGCATCGGGGTGAGGCGCGGATCACACGCGGGTTACGCCCGATCCGGGACGTTCTCACCCTGTTTCTGTTTGGCTGGTGGCTTCGACGGTCACAGGGGGTCTGCACGCATGGCGCTCACACACTGGGGATTCATCTACACGGCGGCCGGGAGCGCCGCAGGCGGCGACTTCAACGTCGTGGACACCGGCACGTGCCGCACTGTCCTCGTCGGCGTGGAGAAGCCCGATCAGGGCCTTGACGCCGCGCGTCGCCTGGTGGACGAGGGCGTGCAGCTGATTGAACTGTGCGGAGGATTCGGTCCTGTTTGGGCCGGGCGCATCATCGAGGCGATCGACGGGGCAGTCCCCGTGGGCACGGTTGGCTACGGTCCTGAAGCAGTCGACCAGGTGCACGCAATCTTCTCCTGATCATGAATGGGAGATCGTCGTTGGCTGTCCAGGACGTCTGCGGGTATGGCCGGAGGTATGCGTCTGTGTCTCGGCCGAACCGGCGGAGCTGTCAGACAGCGGCGGCTGCGGTGTCGTCGTAGACGAGCAGGCCGTCGTGACGCAGCCGCAGCCCCGGGGTCGGCCGGTGGGGCACAAGCCGCTTGTCGTGCATCAGGTGTTGCACGGTGGCGAAGTCGGCGATCAGGCGCCGGTGACAGCGCCACCAGACCGCCTCACTGCACATCACCGTGGTCCGGGAATCCAAGGCTTCGTCGAGCAGTTGGTCCAAAGCGGCCACGAAGGCGGGCTCACGCATGTAGGCGGCATAGCCCCTGAACGAGGCGTTGCGCCAGACGACGTCCGGGGAGTTGGCTGGTGCTTTGCGGAACCCCCCCCAGATCTGGTTCCCAGCGGTAGTCAATGCCCGCCTCCGGCATCCAGCGAGCGAGGCTGCTGCGGGCCAGGTGGGGGTTGCGCCGGCTGCCGGGCCCAATCCGTACGTCCACCACCGATGTCACGTTCGCCCATTGCAGCAGCTCGATCAGCTGCTGCCGATCTGCGGTGCTGTGGCCGAATGTGAGCAGCTCGGACTTACGCATCCGGCCGCGAAATATCGCCGAGCCGCATAGCAGACACGTCCGCCCCGCCGCCCTCCCAGTCGATCACATCGACGCCATGCTCCACGGCGCCCGCCTCTCACTTGCGGTAATCGGCCCTCCGCCTGACCCACCAGTCGTTCCCGGAGGCCGCCCCACAAGGCCGCAGGGTGTCACCGAACGGCACGCGTAGGAACTCGGCCTGGCCGCCGGGGACTTGGCCGTAGAGCGTGGTGAACCCGAAGAGAGAGGCCCCCATGCCGCGGTCGGTGACCTGAGTGGTCTCGCACGGGGAGTGCAGGCCGCGTTGACACATCCAGTACGTGCCGCAGGAGACATTGAAGGGGACCACCACCCGGTCTCCCACCGCCACGTCGGTGACCTCGCTGCCGACCTCCTCAACGATGCCTATGGGCTCGTGGCCGAGCACGTCACCTGGGTCGAGGTAGGGACTGAAGGCTTCGTACAGGTGCAAATCCGAACCGCAGATGCCGGTGGAGGTGACGCGCACGATGATGTCGGTCGGTTCCTGGATCGTCGGATCCGGGACGGTCTCCACACGCACGTCACGCCTGCCGTGCCAGGTCAGAGCCCTCATGGCCACTCCCCACGACGTCTCCCGCTCCGGTGCTCCCTTCCACCATGCGCCTGACGGAATGGGCGCGCAGTTCCGGCTCCCGGAGCCTGTCGGCTGTGAGTGGGCCGGGCTGAGGTGCGAAGGGTCCTGATGGCCCGCAGCCTGGAGGTACGGCGCTCGCGACTGAGGCCCGAAGAGCGCCGTCGAGAGCGCGATGGCGAAGGGCGGGCTCGCCATGGACGAGGAGGGCATGAGGCACAAGGGTCGGAGCCCGGCGTATCGCGTCGCGTCTGCGCCACCTGGTTCGACGCGCGGACCTTTGGGCGCGCTCGCTGCATTATGTGCGCTTCTGCGGGCACCCGGGAGCGGGCGCAGGCACGCCGGGAAAGCCCACTCACAGGAGGTCCGACATGGCAGACGAAGATCCGACCCCTCGCGATCCCGTCACCAAGCACCCGCAGCCTGAATTCCCGCAACAGGACCAGAGCCCTCCGGGGTGGACGGGGCCGATGGATCCGCCGCCCGATCACGGGGAGGATTCCTACCGGGGGAGTGGTCTCCTGGAAGGGCGGAAAACGCTGCTCACCGGAGGCGATTCCGGCATTGGCCGGGCCGTTGCGCTGGCGTTCGCGCGAGAAGGCGCGGACGTGATGTTCACCCATCTTCCCGAGGAAGAGGAAGAAGCGGCAGAGACCACCCGGCTCGTCACGGAAGCGGGCCGCAAGGCCGTTCCGGTTTCCTGCGACATCCGGGAAGAGGAACAGTGCCGACTGCTGGTCGAGGGCGCGGTGGCGGAGTTCGGCCGGATCGACATCCTGGTGAATAACGCGGCCTACCAGATGTCCCAGCCAGATGGGATTCAGGACATCACCACCGAGCAGTTCGACCGGGTGATGCGCACCAACATCTACGGGATGTTCTGGCTCTCCAAAATGGCACTGCCGCACATTCCCAAGGGCGGTTCCATCATCAATTCCGCTTCCGTCCAGGCTTACAAACCCAGTCCGCACCTGCTCGACTATGCGACTACGAAGGGGGCTATCGTCACGTTTACGCAGGGGCTGGCGCAGATGCTGGCCTCTGACGATATCCGCGTGAACGCGGTGGCACCCGGGCCGGTGTGGACGCCGCTGATCCCAGCGACGTTGCCGGACACCGCCAACTTCGGCAAGCAAGCCCCCCTGGGGCGGCCGGCCCAGCCGGCGGAGATGGCGCCCGCCTACGTCTTTCTCGCCTCCTCGCGCGCCAGCTACATCACCGCCGAGATCGTCAACGCCACCGGTGGAACTCCATTGCCTTGAGCGATCGGGGCGATCAGGGAGCCGTGATATCGGAGGGAGTAGGGATGTGACCCGTCAGCCGCTCTCGGGCCGGATCGCGGTAGTGACCGGGGCAGCCCGCGGGCTGGGGGCCTGTATGGCGGACTCCCTCGTCCACCGCGGCGCGACGGTGGCGCTCGTCGGGCTGGAAGAGGGCGAACTCGCGCGGGTCGCGGCGTCGTCCCCCGGTCGCGTCCATTACTGGCTCGCTGATGTAACCGATGGCGCGGCCCTGGCGGAAACCGCCGCCAGGATTCAAAAAGACCTTGGGCCGCCTTCCGTGGTGGTCGGCAACGCAGGTGTGGCCACGGTTTGCTCCTTCCTGCGCTCCGATCCGGCCGTATGGCGCCGCGTCATCGAGGTCAACCTCATCGGCAGCTCCCTCACGGCACGTGCCTTCCTGCCCGGCCTACTCGCCACGCAGGGGTACTACCTACAGATGGCTTCGCTCGCCAGCTTCACCGCCGCCCCCTTGATGTCGGCTTATTGCGCTTCGAAGGCGGGCGTCGAAGCATTCGCGCAAGCCCTCCGCGTCGAGGTGGCTCATCGCGGCGTGGACGTGGGAATTGCCTACCTGAGCTGGGCGGATACGGAGCTCATCGATGCCGTTGCGCTGACGGAACTCCGCACACGAATGCCATGGCCGGCGAAGAAGGTCCATAGCCCGCAGGCGGTCGCGGACCGGCTGGTCCGCGGCGTGGAGAGGAGGGCACCTGCCATCTACGCCCAGCCGTGGGTGCGCGCCGCGCAGGCTCTACGGGGCGGACTTCCCGCCTTCGTCGCGCACTGGTTCCGCAAAGAGCTGCCGAGCCTGGAAAGCCATGGCGGCAGTGCGGAGACCGGGTTGATAGGGGCCGGGGGCCGGGCGGACCATGCGCAGGCCCCCTACCGTGACGGCGCGTGATGTCCACGTGCGAAGCAGAGCCGGCGTTGCGGCACACCTACGTGCTGTTGAGGAGGCGGAGGACAAATGAATTCGCTGGGCCCACGGCAGACATCTGATGGACGCCATGAGTCGGTAGAAGAATGTGCCGACCGACGCTGGAACGAGATGCTCCAGGAAGTCCGCGTCACCCAGACCGGTGTGCAGATCCTCTTCGGCTCAGGCCGGTGTAAGCGTGGTCACCAGTACGTCCCGGTGCGCAGGTCGAGCCGGGTCCAGCGGACGGATCGGTGACACGCCGTGCAGAGTGCTGCGATCGTCCGACAGCAGCAGGGTGGCGGGCTCCTCCAGAGTCGTCGACAGCAGCTCGGCCCCGTCCGCCGTGACGACGGTGCTCCGGCCTCCGATCGCATTGCTTCGGCCGACCAGCAAGGAACTGACCAGCGTCACTCCGTCACGGTGGCGCCCCTCCGGGGTCGGCTGTCCTTCACCGTCGGCCGCGGCGACGACACGGAAAGGGTGCACTTTTACGATCCAGTCCGGGGCGGAGTCGAGGGCGCCCGCGACATGGCCGAGCAGTGACACGACCGAGCGAAGCAGCGGGTCTGCCGCAAAGGCGTTGGTGAGCGGATCAAAGTGACGGACGACGTCGACGTAGAGGGGGTTGCTACGGTCCGGCTGGACGAACGGGCAGTGCGGCAACTGGGAGAGGTCACCGGTGGCGGGTGTGAGCGAGAACCGTCCGTAACGGCGCAGACGGCATGTGCCCCGTTCGGACGCGTACCGGTCCTGTGACAGGTCCTCCCAGTGCATGGCGAAGCGCGACCACTCCTCCTCGCCGCCGGCAAGGTGTGCTCTCACGGTGGCTGCCGCCATCACATGGACCCCGTTCAAAGACACGTGCTCGCGCGCTTCCACCACGGCGGGCCGCGACTCCTGGGAGAGCGCGCTTCCCGTCGCGTCGCTGAAGTTTTCGCCGGTCTCGTCCATGCCCGCCTCCTGATCCTTCTCTGGCGGAAGGCCCTCAGCCCCCACCCACTCCGCTTGGTTTTGGCTCGCGGCGTCCGGGGGCCACGAGCGGCAACGGGGCCGGCAGCGCACTGCGCTCCTCCCGCCAGGCGGCGAGGAGATATCTGGTGAGCCGACCCTCCAAGAATCCAGTGGCACCGATGCCGAAGGCGACATCGGGTTCGAGGTCCGGCTCGTCCTTCAGCAGACCCTCGACCACCTCTCTGCGGACGATTTGTTCATGGACCGCGTCGGCTTCGACGTGTTCGTCGTAGAACCTCTCCGCCGCGGCCCCGGCGCCGGTGCGGCGCATGGTCTCTGCCAGGCGTCGTGACCCTGGCGGCGAGGTCACCTCGACCGTGGCGAAGTGACCGATCAGCGCCCCGCGCAGCGACCGATGGAGTCCCAGCAGAGACATGAGGTTGACGATGGCTAGTGTCTCCGCGGGCGCCAGGTCGACGTAGTGTCCGTAGGCGGTTTCCAGGGCGAGGTCTGCCATGAGGTCGGCGAAGAGCTGCGCGTGGATGTTCTCGGCGCGTCCTGCACCGAACTCGTCGAATTCGATGGCCGCCATCCCGGCCTTGGCACGGCCCCGCAGGCGGGGGAGGACCCAGGCGTGCGGGTCTGCTTCCTTGAGGTGGTACAGCGAGCGGAGGGCCGCGTACTCCCGCAGTTGCCACAGCCGGCCGGCGCGCTTCAAGTAGTGGCTGATGCTGCTGTCGTCGTCGCCGGCGGGCTCGGTCAGTAGCCCGGCCATCGCCTCCCGCGCGCCGAGCGCCGGGACGTCGGCACGCAGGGTCCGGAGGAACTCCTCCTCCAGGTGGCGCCGCACCACCAGCAGTTCGGGGGCCCATTCATGGTCGTCGTCCACGTGGTCGAAGCCCTGATAGTGCAGTTCGTACAGCACGTAGAGGGCGAGCTGGGGATCAGCCCCGTATGGGTCCTTGCGCTGGATCTCCTCCCGGGTCGGCAAGGTGCCCTCCCCGGTGCGGAGCCACGAGATCACTGCGTCGGACAGGCAGCCGCGCGGTCGCGGAAGCTGCGGCCGGGACCGGGCGGCTCCGAGGTCGGCCTTCATCGCTGGTCTCCTTCGGCGGTCCGGTCCGCAGCAGGGCAGCCGGTGTCTTCGGCGGCATCGGAGGTGGGCTTCGAGCGCTGACGGTGGCTGGTGTCGCACCAGGGGTAGCTGCGGCTGCGCCGGCACATGCAGATCGCGACGGTGAAGCGTCGGGAGACGGCTACCGCACCGTCCTCACCCACCACTTCCACGGGGCCCTCCACCAGGAGCGGACCGTTACGGACGAGAGTGATGCGGCGTGGCCGCTCAGGAGTTCTCGGCACGGATGATCACCAATTCTTCCGTCTCCTGGACCCGGTCCAGCAAGCCTTGGCGCCGCAGCCAGGCCAAGCGGGAGCGCAGGACCGGGCCGAACGGTATGACCGCGCGGTCGCTGACCGCCGCCCGTAGCCCTGCGGAGGTCAGTCGCTCCAAGGAGTCCTCGATGCCACACAGTCCGGAATGAACCATGAGCAGCACGCCGCGTGGGCGGAGCGCGCGCGGCGCGGCCTCGCAGATGCGGTCGACGAGCAGCCGGCCGTCGCTTCCCGCGTCCCAGGCCCGCGCCGGCCCCCGGGGAGCCTGATTGCCAGGGGCGGGGACGTAAGGCGGGTTGCTGACGAGTATGTCGAAAGAGCGGTCACCGACAGCTGCGGTCAGATCACCGCGACGCACGGTGACGCGCTGCCGGGAGAGCCAGGCGTTGATCCTTGTGGAGAGCACTGCCCGCCAGGAGATGTCGACGGCGGTGACCAGAGCGCCACGCCGGGCCGCTTCCACCGCGAGGGCCCCACTTCCCGAGCCGAGGTCCAGGAGCTCGGTGCCTGCTCCCACCCCTTCGCGGTACAAGGCTCGCAACAGGAGCCGTGTGTCGTGCTGCGGGAGATACACGCCGGGGAGTGCGACCAGCGGCCGCAGTGCGGGGAGCGTGACTGGCCACGTGCTCATATGGCACCTCCGCCCCGAACGAACATCTGGATGGACCACGCGTCCTCTCCAGCCTGCTGGCTGTCCGAGGTCCCGACCACCCGAGCGGCGATGCCCGGCCGCTGAGAAGCGGTGCGGTCAGGCGTCGGCCATCATCTCTTCCCGCAGGTGCGCGCAAACATGGGTGATGAGGCGACGAGCGCCGCCCACAGGCCGGCGGCTGACCGCTGGCAAGCCGCTTCCTGACTCTCGGCCTGGGATGGAGTCGATCAGCTGGTGGGATGAGCGGGATCTTTCATGATCCACGCTCCGCCGGAGCAAGCCGGCTGCGCGGTGAGCATACTCAGCACTCCTCCCGCCGCGGCTTTGCGCTCGCGGTTCCCGCCGGCAGCAGCCGTGGCCAGGGCGTCGGCCCACCACAGGTCGGCATGGGGCCGAAAGAGTTCCGCAATGTGCGGCAAAGGATGAATTGAGCATCGAGCTGCATACGGTGGGTTCTGGGCGGCGATCATGTCGCACCGGCCACCGTGAGGGGATCGATGTGGAGGGTAGCGACCGTGAGGGCGAGCCCCGGCGTGCCAGGCCGCAGCGACAGCCTGACAAGGCAGCCGACAGCAGCCCGCCACCCCGAGGGAGCTCCGCACATCGACGGGCCGCCGGCGCCTCCCCACTCACCGAAAAGGCTGCCAAGCCCCGTGCCGGTCGTCGTCGGCGCCTCGCCGCAAAGCTGAACACTCCGCCGCCGGGCCCCACACGGCCGGGCTTCTGGCGCAGTCCGTTGCGGGGACCGTGGCTGACGTCGGTGTTCGGGCTGATCCTCCTGGTCGGCATCACCGTGCTGTTCGTGACCGGACTGCTGTCCTACGCCGCGTACAACCCGAACCTGGCACCGGGCAATGACAAGACGCCGGGGAAGGGCTGGCTCGGCTTCTATCTGTTCTCCTGGCCGACCAGCCCGTACTGGCTCTACCGCCTCACCCAGGGAATCCACGTGACGCTGGGCGTGGTGCTGATCCCGATCCTGCTGGCGAAGCTCTGGTCGGTCGTCCCCAAGCTGTTCACCTGGCCGCCGGTGCGTTCACTGAGTCATGCACTGGAGCGGCTCTCGTTGCTGCTCCTCGTGGGCGGGGCACTGTTCGAATTCGTCACCGGTGTGCTCAACATCCAGCTCCACTACATCTTCCCCGGGTCCTTCTACACCCTGCACTTCTACGGCGCCTGGGTCTTCATCGGCGCCTTCGTCGTCCACGTCGCCTTCCGGATTCCCACCATGGCAAGGGCGCTGCGCGGCCGTAGCTTCCGCGGCGTCGTGCGTACCCCCGCCGCACGCACGACGCCCGAAGCGGCGGATGACACCGGCCTGGTGACGCCCCACCCCGCGCCGCCCACGATGTCGCGGCGGGGCGCGCTCGGCCTGGTGGGTGCCGGCTCGCTGGCACTGCTCGTCGTGACGGCCGGGCAAAGCATCGGCGGGGCCCTGCGCAAGACCGCGCTGCTGGCACCGCACGGGCAGGAGCCAGGAAAGGGCCCCAATGGCTTTCAGATCAACAAGACCGCGGCGGAGGTGGGTATCCGTGCCCGCGACATCGGGCCTGACTGGCGCCTGGTCGTACGCGGCCCCGGCCGGGAGCGGATCTTCACCCGCGCGCAGGTGCTGGCGCTGCCGCAGCACACGGCAGCCCTGCCGATCGCCTGCGTGGAGGGCTGGTCCACCGACGACCAGCACTGGAGCGGGGTACGGTTGTCCGACCTGGCAGCCCTGGTCGGACAGCGGCAGAGCCCTCCCGGTGTCTTCGTCGAGTCCGCCCAGCGCGGAGGAGCCTTCAGCTCCACCCACCTGCGCGACAACCAGGTGCGTGACCCCAGGTCACTGCTCGCCCTGCGGGTCAATGGCGCGGACCTCTCCCCGGACCACGGCTATCCGGCGCGGATCATCGTCCCGGCCAACCCCGGTGTGCACAACACCAAGTGGGTCACTCGCCTCACCTTCGGAGCAGCACAGTGAAGGGCTTCCGCACCCGCTACGGCGCCTCCCCCCTGCACCTCTTGCTCGTGCTGTGTTCCTTCGCGCTGGCCGCCTACGCGGGACTCCGGTTGCTGAACGGAGACACGCTCGGCGTCGTCCTCTGGTTCGTGGGCGCCGCGCTCCTGCACGACTTGGTTTTTCTCCCCCTCTACACCGTCACCGACCGAGTGGTGCAATGCGTCTTCCGGCGCAGAAGGGAGGCGACGGACCAGTCGCCCTCGCTGACGGGCCGGATCAACTACCTCCGCGTGCCCGCCTTCGTGGCGCTCCTACTGCACCTCGTCTGGTATCCGCTCATCCTGAACCGGGTCCCGGGCTTCACCTCGTACACCGGACTACCGGCCGATGTGTTCTGGGGCCGCTGGCTGCTGATCACGGCTGCCCTCTTCGCAGCCTCCGCGGTGTGTTTGCTGGTCACCATGTGGCGTGCGCATCCGCCCCGGCCGAGAGCGCACGAAGCCCCTCCGAAGGCGCCCGGCCGACACCAGGCGTAACCAAGGCCGCCAGTTCCGGGAAAGGGCCGGCAGGACGTCGACGAACGGTTGCGTGTGCGGTTCGATGACGGCCGTGGCCGCCTTGGCATGCCCTTCCCCTGGGCCCGTGTCGGCGTTGCCGCGTTGCGTCGCACGGCAGCGGTCACCGGGTGGCAGCCGGGCGAACACTGGTCGGTCGGTGACCGCCACTTCCTGGAGCTGAAGCGGTCCGCCGGCTCTCGCCCAGCACACACGAGACACCAAGGCTGAGGGAAGTTGCGGCAGCGGGCACTGCGTTGCCGGATGGCGGCTCCCGCTCCGGACCCAGGCCGCGCAGCCGTCACCAGCCGGTCAGCAAAAGATGGTTGACGAGGAGGGCGAGGACGGCCTGGGCGGCCAGCCACCGGGCATGAGCCCGGTGTGGGAGCAGCGCGCAGGCGGGGAGCAGCCAGACCGCGAAGGTCAGCCAGATCCGTTCGGTCTCTGCCTTGCTCATTCCGGACAGATCCGCGAGCAGCATCATGCACAACGCCGCAGCGACCAGCACCGACAGTGCACCACGCCCGGCCGGTGACCTACGCCGCATCCCTCGCACGGCCGGCCGCAGAGGTCCGGCGGCCCGGCACAGACCCGCGACCGTGGCCAGGCCCACTGTCAGCACCTGAGCGGCCAGGTTGCCCCAGATGAAGTAGCCGTATGGGCGGACCTTGGCGGCGCCCTGGTAGTAGCGCTCGACGAGGGTCGCGTAGCCGTCGAGCCACCAGAATCCGGCGGCGGTGAAGGCCGCCACCCACGGCAGCACTCCCAGGACCACCAACGGAAGGGGGCGGGCAGACCGGGCGAGGAGGAGGACGGCGGCACCGAGCACGACCAGGACTGTCAGGCCGTAGGAGAGGTACCAGGCAAGCCCCATGAGCAGACCGGCGCCCACAGCCGCGAGGCCGGGCAGGCGCGTGGTGCGGGTGGCCGCCAGCGCGAGCAGCGCCACCGCCCAGGCGGAGACACCGGCGAAATAGCCGTCGGCACTGACACCGATCCACACCGCCGCGGGGGCCAGCACCAGGAACGGGGCCGCTCGCCGGGCCAGTTGCTCACCACACAGCGCTCGCACGGTCACCACGACCGCGGCCGCGAACGACGAACCGACGGTGATGCACCAGGCTGCCGCCCAGGCGCCGCCGGCCAACCCGATACGGTCCAGGCCGACGAACGTCAGCAGTGCGCCGGGCGGGTGGCCGGCCACATGCGCCGGCCAGATGTGGGGCGAGCCGACCAGGATGTGATTCGTGAAGTCCCGGAGGAAAGCGGGCACATCGTGCACGTCGTTCACCGATTGCAGGTATTCCAAACCGGTGGTCAGCCGCTCGGCGACGCCACGCCCCCAACCGTCCACGAGCGCCAGCGACCACGTCCATGCCATTGCCGCGCCCCAGACAGCCGGCACCAGCGCCCGCCACGACAGGCGCCGCGCAGTCGGCGGGCCGTAGACCACCACCAGCGCGGCGACGGCGAGAGCCGCCGGCGTCCCCGGACCGACATGCGGCAGCCACCACGCATACAGCGGAGGCCACCCCAGCCGCAGAATCCCCTCCGAACCGTAAACGGTCCGGTTGAGGAGTCTTCCGATGAGCACCGCCAGCGCAAACAGCACGACCGCGGCCACCACCGCCCACACATCGCGTCGGCACTCGCGTCGGCCCTCCCGCTTCTGCGCACTCGTCGTCACCGCGTGAGCCGGGAAGGCTGACCGTTCGTTGACGCGGGCATCCTTACGGTTCGACACAGCGGATCACATCGTTCGCGGTATGGGCGGCTCGCTCCGGCCGACGGTGTTCTCCTCATCGTGGTGGCCCGGCGGCCGAGCCGGCGGCAGCGGCACGATCGGTCGCCGACGACCACCCCGACAGCCGAACAGGCCGCCGCGGCGCGAGCCGGTGGGCTTCGGCGGATCGCGGCCCGCGCGGGCTTCGGCCTGCTGGAGTTCGATGGGGGTCTACGGAGAAGGGCGCTACGAGTGCCCGGGGCACGGTGTCGTACGGCCGGGGCCGCGCACGGTGGCCGACTTGGAGGCAGGACGTTTTGAACCGCCCTGCCCGAGGTGTGGTGAGTCGCTCGCGCCCGGCCTGGTGGCCGAGGCTGCCCCGCTTGATCCGCGCAACGTCTATGCCGCCACCAAGCTCGCGCAGGAGCACCTTGCCTTCGCGTGGGCGCGCGCCGTCGGCGGGCGGGTGGCCGCGTTGCGCTACCACAACGTGTACGGGCCCGGGATGCCGCGTGACACCCCGTACGCCGGCGTCGCCGCGCTGTTCCGGTCCGCGCTGGAGCGCGGTGAGGCACCGCGGGTGTTCGAGGACGGTGCCCAGCGGCGGGACTTCGTCCATGTCAGGGACGTGTCCCGGGCCAACCTCGCGGCGCTGGACGGTCTGCCCAGCGTCAGAGGATGTCAGCGACCGATAAGTGCCCTTCTGCGCCCCTATATCTCCATTGTCTCCGTAGGGTGAGTGGCATGACCGAGACATCCCCTTCTTCGGCTTCTCCTGTGGACGTGGTGCTGCCCTGCCTCGACGAGGCCGAGGCCCTGCCGTGGGTGCTGGGCCGAATCCCCTCGGGCTGGCGCGCGATCGTCGTCGACAACGGCTCCGTCGACAGCTCGGCGGACATCGCCCGCGCCCTCGGGGCGTATGTCGTCCACGAGCCGCGACGCGGCTTCGGCGCCGCCTGCCACACGGGCCTGACCGCCGCCACCGCCGACGTCGTCTGCTTCTGCGACTGCGACGCCTCCCTCGATCCCGCACTTCTGCCCGCTGTCGGCGGGCCCGTCCTCGACGGTTCCACCGACCTTGTACTGGGCCGCCGCAGGCCCGTTACACGCCGCGCCTGGCCACTGCACGCCCGCCTGGCCAACCTGGAGCTGGCCCGCCTGATCCGCCGGCGTACCGGACTACCGCTGCACGACCTGGGCCCGATGCGCGCCGCCCGCCGCCAGGCCCTGCTCGCTCTGGACCTGACCGACCGACGCTCCGGCTACCCGCTCCAGATGGTGGTCCGCGCCGCCGATGCAGGCTGGCGCGTGGCGGAGACGGATGTGCCGTATCACCCGCGCACCGGCCGCTCGAAGGTCACCGGTACCTGGCGGGGCACGTGGCAGGCGGTACGGGACATGCGCGCCGTCCTTGCCGAGCGGCCCGTCACCGACCGGGTGTCCGTGGCGACCACCCCAGGAACCGGGCGATGAGTGCCCGGCTTACGGACACGCTGCTGGTCATCGCCAAAGAACCGGTGCCGGGGCGGGTCAAGACACGGCTCACCCCGCCCTACACCCCCCGGGAGGCGGCTGCTCTGGCCGAGGCAGCCCTTGCCGACACCCTGCACACGGTGCTCGGGGCCCCCGTCCGGCGCCGAGTCCTTGTTCTCGACGGTGTTCCCGGCCCCTGGCTGCCGCCCGGATTCGACATCGTGCCCCAGGGCGCCGGCGGCCTGGACGAGCGGATCGCGGCCGCCTTTGGCCACTGTGACCGTGGTCCGGCACTCCTGGTCGGGATGGATACCCCCCAACTGACCACGGACCTGCTTGCGGGTGTCGGCCGGGACGGCACCGATGCCTGGTTCGGGCCGGCCGCGGACGGCGGCTTCTGGGCGCTGGGTTTCGCCGACCCGGCGCGCGCCGCAGCCCTTGTGCGCGGCGTGCCGATGTCCACCGACCGCACTGGGGCGATCCAGCGGCGTCGACTTGCCGAAGCGGGGCTGAGCGTGAGCGACCTGCCGGTGCTGCGTGATGTGGACACCGCCGCCGACGCCGCCGAGGTCGCCGCCTGCTGCCCTCCCGGCTCACGCTTCACCACCACCCTGAACTCGCTGGCGGACGCCGGTCGGTGAGCGGCACGGCAAGCGGTAACGACTCAGGCCCTCGCCGGGTGGACCACGCGGACTGTGGCCCGAAGGTATCTGCAGAGCGTGGCGGTATGGCCTGTCCGACTCAACACGAGATCGCGCCCAAGCAGCTCGCGACGGCGTTGTCATCTTGGCCGTCGGGTGTGCGGCAGGCAAGGTCATGGGCGAAAGGCCACCAGCAGATCAACCAGGTAGGTCTCCTCGACCGCGTCATCAGGGAAGGCAGCGTTCAGCAGCCTGCGTTCACCGGCGAAGAACGTACGCGCACGAGCCTCGTCCAGGACGAGGAAGGCTGAGCGGCTGCCGATGTTGGCCAAGTGCATGTCGAGGGGGACCACCCGGGTCCAGCGCACCTGGCGGCGTGTGACCCGCAGACCCGTCAGGCCCGCCAGCCGGATGGCGTCGCTGTCGCCGGGGCGCGTGGCGGGCCTCAATTGCGTTCCGCCGCAGCGCGCGATGCGCTCGTGCTGGGCACGTATCCACGGAACGTCGAAGGCGGTGGTGTTCCACCAGATCGCCAGTGCACCGGCTGGGCTCAGGACACGCAGTGCTTCCGGGACGGAGCGGGTCGGATCGGTCCACTGCCAGGACTGCGCGTAGGCGATGAGGTCGCAGGAAGCGTCGCCCAGAGGCAAGGCATTGCCGTCTCCACGCACGACCAGCACCTCCGGAAGCGCCCTGCGGCACTCGCGGGCCATGGCCTCGCCGGGCTCGACGGCGATCACCTCGGCACCTCTCTCGCGCAGCAGCGCGGTGGCAATCCCGGTGCCCGCGCCGACATCGGCGACACGGGTACCGGCCAGGCGGTCACCGATGAGTTCCTCGATGGCATCGAAGAGCGCAGGCGGATACGAAGGCCGGCTGGCCGCGTACTGGGCGGCGGCCATATTGAACGAGTGTGCGCGGGAGATGGCTGTCATCTCCCCATCATCGAGCCGCAGTTGGGCAACAGGAGGCCGATCGCCACCAACTCGGCGATCACTTCCGGGCACAGCATTGGTGGGGCGCCCGATGGTCGAAGCGCGTCCCGATGAGCGACAGCCGAAGCGATGCCGGCCGGATGAGGACTATCTCCCTTCCAATTGCTCAACTTCGTCATCGAGGCCAACGACCTCCAGCCTCGGCGCGCCATCCAGCGCTTCAAGACCGAACTCGGCGGCCTCAAGGGACGCCGCATCGCCCTCCTGGGCATGACCTTCAAGGCGGGAACCGACGATCTCCGCGAAGCCCCCAGCGCGGTCATCGCCGCCCGACTGCTCGCGGAGAGTGCCGAGGTGCACTGCTGGGCCGGACCGGGGACTTGCAGCCGGTTGCGCCGACGTCACGGCGCTCCTGGCGTACGGCGGCCGTCGTGGCGATGGCCCTGACCGTGATGGCGGTTGGCTGCGGAGTGCCGGCGGTTGCCTCTCATCCCATCGGTCGGGTGTGCGGCAGCCTGATGGGGAACGGACGGGGCCCGGCCATCTGGCCGGGCCCTTGCCATACCGCTTTCGAGCCGGCGCCGGCGCCCAGTAGCTCCCGGGCGCGGGCGTCTGCTAGATGATGATCGGGTTCGCTTCCACGACGCAGCCCGATCCGATCACCACCAGCGTCTCCACCGGCACGGTGTCGAGAATCTTGCCGAAAAAGGCGACCGAGTCGGTGCAGTACAGCTGGGTCCGAGCGGTTTCGCTGGCGCGGAGCACGACCGGGCCATCCTTGGGGTAGGGGTATTTCTCGGAGTACGGGTCGGTCCGTACAGCCTTGTCGCAGCCCAGGCCGAGGCCGCTGGCTTCCGCCAGCCCCAGCTGCTTCGCCACCTCGTTGATCTTGTCTACGGGATAGCCGAGCGGGGGGTGTTTGAGATCGACCGTGCCCAGTGAGCATGCCCGTGCCGGGGTGCCTTCAGGGGCTGCCTCGGCAGGTGAGGCCAAGGCGATGGTGGCCAGGACGACGGAGGCGGCAGTAAGAGTCCTCTTCATGTTCCTGATGGTTGCCCGTACTAGGCCAATAGGGGTGGTCTTCAAGGCTTAAGCGCGAATTCTCCGCACTTCCTCGGTTTTTTGCGTGCTCCAGGGCCTGCTCAGGTCACCAGTAGTGCTTCGTCGGGTCAGGGCTGCGCTGGTGCTCCATGGCCGTCACCCTTGGAGGCGGCCTCCCGGATGAGCGGCTCGAACTCCCGCCGTACGTAGGCGTCGAACGGCTCCGTCAGCGCGCCGTCGATCACCCGCCGCACCCGGTGCTTCCCCGCGAACTCCTTGATCGCAGCGCGGGAATCCGGCTCCACACCTCCGCCAACGATCAGCACCCCGAACTCCTCGGTCCCCAACAGCTTTCGGGCCTCCTCGTCGGTGCTCACTCCCTCCGCGTCAAAGCCGTCCGCGCGCAGCGTGGCCAGCACCTCCGCCACCCTGGCGGGCGTTCTTCCCAGCACCAGCGTCCTCATGGCCGTTCCTCTCCGGTACATCAACATCGGCGTCCCCGAACTTAGAAGCTCAACGGCAGTGCCGTCGGCTCAACCACGGCGGCGGCCGGCAGGGCGGGGCGGCCGTGCACGGACCGCAGCCAATGATTACCCGCGAGTAACTTGGCGTAGGGTGCTGGCAGTTGCGGGCTGTTGGCCCGCCGGCTGTCTGTAGGGCAGACCGCTATCGCACGGCACAACGGGCTGCCACCACGCGTAGCCCGTGCAACGGAAAGGAACGCCTCATGGCCGCCCCACGTCGGCTTCGCGCCATACTGCTGCCGCTGACCCTGGTCGTCTCCGCAGCCACCCTGGGCACCGGAGCCGCAGTGGCCGTACCGGAGGACAAGCCCTCCGGGACCACGCCCAGTCCCACTGAGCAGCGCCCCACCTGGGCCATCGCCCACCGGGTGCTGACCACGGGCGGGGTGACCACGGCGCTCGCGAACGGGGCCAACGCGCTGGAGATGGACGCAACGGCCTGGCGCAAGGGCTGGTGGGCCGACCACGACGGTACTCTCACCAGCTACGGTGACACCATGTCGGCCATGTTCGACCAGGTGGCGAAGGAGCATGACGACGGGCGTCAGGTCTCCTTCGTCTGGCTGGACATGAAGAACCCCGACTGGTGCGACAGCAACGACCCCAAGTGGCTCCACTGCTCCGTGGCCGGGCTGCGGGACATGGCGCGCAAGAAGCTGGAGAGCAGGGGCATCCGGGTGCTCTACGGCTTCTACGGCAAGGAGGGCGGCAGTGGCTGGAAGAACGCCCTCGCTGACCTGAACTCCAAGGAGGCGGTCAGCTACAGCGGTGATTACGCGCAGGTCCGGGACGGCTTCGCCGAGCACGGGCCGAACGTCCCCGGCAATCAGCGTGTGATGGACAAGGGCGAGTTCAGCATGGCCTTGAAGTTCGGCAGCATCCGCAAGGAGCTGGAGGCCGGCAGGAAGGCCCGGGACGCCGGAGAGCTCGCGCAGACCGTCGGCTGGACGGTGGGCAAGGGCGACGGGGAGCGTGCCGCCACCCTGCTCGACTCCTCCGGCGGGAGCGCCGCCGTGGACAGCCTGATCTACGGCAACCGGATGTCGTGCTACCCGGACGGCGTCAGCGGCCCGAAGGGCTGCGGCACGGACGACAGCGCGGTGCGCGAGTCACTCTCGTACATCACCGACTATGTGAAGGCCCACCCGGACACCCGCCGGATGGCCACCTCCCGGGACATCCCCTTCGGCAGCTGACGCCCCGAGCTGCCCCGCCCGGCCCCGGGGTCCGTGTCAGCTCCGTCGCCGCCCAGCCGTGTCCGGGGACCGAGTCGTACGCGGCGGTCCCCGGACACGGCTGGGCGCGGGTGAGCGCCCAGGCTTCCCGGACGGCCCGTTATCCGACCTGATCGCCGCCGGCTGTGGCCACGGGCCGTCCGTCACCGCTGCGTCGGCGCCACCACCGCACCGCTACCTGGTACCGGTGACCGTCTGCCGCCGCTCCGATGATCAAGCGGACTGGTCCGTTCCGGGCAAGCGGGCCCAGCGGGTGGTGCCGTCCTCGTGGTTGCGGGTGCCGTACGCGGTGGCCAGAGCGCCGACGATATCCATGCCGCGGCCGTGCTCGTCCTGGTCGGGGGATGCCGCCCACGCCCCCTTTCGCGCGGACGGGCCGCCGTTGGTGATGCCGACCCACACCCGCAGCCCCGCATGCTCAAGTCGCACGTGCAGGGCCAGCGGCGGCCGTGTGTGCTGGACGGCGTTGGTCACCAGCTCGGATACCACCAGCACCACCGACGCGGCGGCGTCCTCGGCGAGCTGCCACTGTTGCAGCTGTTGCAGCCACGACCGGACCATCTGGCGGGCCTGCCTGACTGCCTGCGGATGGTGCGCCAGCCGACACGACGTGTGGTGGCCAACAGAGTGGCAGGTCCGCCAGATGGTCCGGTCGTGGGGGCCCGGCCTTCCTGGCGCTGCCGGCCGCGACGGGGATCGTCGGCTTCCGGACCGGTCGGGAACGGCGAAGGCGTGATTTCCATGATCGTCTGCCGAAAGTGGGGGCATGGGTGATCGGACACATCCAGCTTGCACAGTGGCCCCCGAAGGGACAGCCGAAGAACTACGCACATGGCCACCCGGATATTCGCTACCCGCTCTTCGGAACACCGGTCCCCGCGCGGCCCCCTCGCGGGCAAGAGGTGGAGCGACGCCCGGACAGTGCCTGCGGGTACCGCCCCGGTGGGTATCCCTACGGGTCGTTCTCCCCTCACGGAATCCGGGCCTGTCGCGCATGATCGCGGACATCGCCGCTGGTGGCGCCGAGCACATCGGGCCGACGCCGACCGTCCGCCCGTCCGACCGAGGGGGAATCATCCGCACATCCGACCCGCACGACGGACCGTGCCCGCACTACCGGGCAGCCCGGCTGCTGCACGACAAGGACGGTCCGCTGGAGGAGGTCGCCGGCCATCTGCTCGCCGCCGCGCCGGCCGGCCGGGCGTGGGTCGCCGGCGCGTTGCGTGCCGCTGCTCGCCTGGCCACGGCACGTGGTGATGCCGAGTCAGCCGTGACCTACCTTCGGCGCGCAGTGCGCGAACTGCCCGCATCAGGGCGGGGTGCGCTGCTGGCCGATCTCGGTCGGGCCGAGGCGCCGGCTCACCCCGCAGCAGCGGTACGTCACTTGTGCGCCTCGCTGGACGAGCTCACCGCTCCGCGGGCGCGGCTGGAAGTGGTGCCCGTACTCGCCGACGCCCTCGTGCGAGGACAACGGGGATGCCAGGCGGGCGAGCTCCTCGAACGTGAGGCCAGCCTGCTGGCCGCGGCCGAACCGCCGCGCAACGGTGCGGTGTTCGGTCTGCGACTGCATCGTGCACTGATCGAGCTGAACGACCTGAACAAGCGGCCCTGGATGGGCGAGAGGCTGGCCGAGCTGACGCCTGCCGGTGACGGTGAACGACGGGCGGTGCGGGCGCTGCATGCGGCCTTGGCGGTCGGCAGTCCCGCCGATGCAGCCGCTGTGGCCGCGTACGCCCGGGATGCGCTGGACCCCGCACCGCCGCACGATGCCGTCTTCGCCTCTGCGACCGGCTTGGCCGCCCTGGCCCTGGTCTGGTGCGACCGGCTGGAGGAGACGACCGCATTCCTCGACCGCCTGTCGGAACAGACCCCATGGCACGACTCCGCGCCGGTGCGGACGCTGCTGGCGATGGGACGGCACGAAGTGGCCTACCGGACCGGCCGCCTTCATGCCGCCCTCGATGCGGGACGCCGCTGGCTGGGCCTGACCTCGGCCCGCCGCGGAAACGCGATGGTGCCCCTCGCTGTCGCCGGATTGCTGCGGGTCCTGGCGGAGACCGGACGGTCCGAGGAAGCCGAGCCGCTGCTGCGTTCCGTCGGCTCCGATCGGTACGGAACGCTGTGGCAGTGGGCGCACCTACTGGAGGCGCGGGCGCGGCTGCGTCTGGTTCAGGGCGATCTCCCTCGGGCTCTGGAGGACTTGCAGGAATGCGGACGCCGCCAGATCGCCTGGCAACGGGACAACCCGGCCATCCTG
This sequence comes from Streptomyces sp. NPDC127097, assembly GCF_042724075.1. NCBI lineage: Bacteria > Bacillati > Actinomycetota > Actinomycetes > Kitasatosporales > Streptomycetaceae > Streptomyces > Streptomyces sp. NPDC127097. The sequence goes on from NZ_JBHXFI010000002.1 coordinate 229,031, forward strand.
CCGTGGCGATCTGTCGCCGCGCTCACCCACCGAGCACTGGGCCGCCCCGGGCAGGCCACGCGCCTGGCACACCAGGAACTGGAGCAGACCCAGGGCTGGGGGACGCCTCGCGCCCTCGGTATCAGCCTGCGCACCGTTGGCATGATCACGCGCGGCCGGGCCGGCCTGAAGACGTTGGAGGATTCCGTCGGATTGCTCGAAGAAGCCGGGGCCACACTCGAACAGGCCCGGTCGCTCGTCGAGTACGGCACCTTGCGCTGGGAGGCCGGGCATGGCCGGGTGGCCCGTGAGGTGACCATGCGCGGGCTGGTACTCGCCCGGCAGTGCGGAGCCACCGGACTCGCCGATCTGGCCCGCGAGCGTCTGCGTGCCTTCGGCGCACGGCCCCGCCGAACGCAGGCGGTCGGGGTTTCGGCATTGACCGCGAGCGAACACCGCGTTGCGCAGCTGGCCGCCCGCGGGCTGACCAACCGGGAGATCGCCGAAACCCTGTTCATCACGCAGCGGACCGTCGAGAACCATTTGACCAGCGGGTTCCGCAAGCTCGGCATCACTGGCAGACGGCAGTTGGCGCCTTTGCTCGACAGGGAACGGCCGTGACCGGGCGGCGGGCCGGTTCTTCTGGAACACGTCCCCGCCGTCCGGCGCCGAGCGGAGCAACGGCCGTTGGTCTACGGTTGGTTGCCGGCGTTCCCGGCCCGCCCCAGTCCCGCCCACTGCATCGCCCCGAACACCATCACGGCGACGCCGATGAAGCCCACGTAGGCGTCGCCGAAGGGCGTGAGGGGAAACCACGCCCGCCCGGCCGCGATGATCGCTGTGCAGCCCACCGCCCATACGGCGTTGAGGAGGACGGCGCTGACGGCGATCGGCCGGATGACGGCCGGGCGGGTGCCCGCGTACCAGAGTGCGGCGGCGTAGACCGCCAGGAACCCACCCTGGGCCCAGTGCAGCCACGTGGGAAGGCCGAGCAGCGGGTCCAGCGCCCTGGCGCCCAGGAGGCTGAGGGCCGCGACGAGCCCGGAGACGGTGCCGTCCAGCTTCAGGGCGAATCGCAACAGCTCATCGTTCCCGGCGGACCCCGAGATGCCGGGACGGTTGGTTGTTTCGTCCATCATGCGGCTTTCTCCTTCAGGCCGTGCTGACTGTGACGCGGGTGATGAGGTCGGCGACCTCCTGGGGGTGGGACACGGGCGAGGAGTGGCTGGACGGCACCGAGGTGATCACCGCCCCCATCCGCTCGGCCATGAAGCGCTGCGCCACCGGCGGCAGAGCCTTGTCCTCCTCGGCCACCTGGTACCAGGAACGGATCGAACGCCATGCCGGCTCGCCGGAAGAGGCTTCCAGACACCTCAGCGCGGAGGGCTTCTGGACCGCGGCCAGCACGTTCGCGCGCACCGCCGGCACATCAGCAGCCCACACCTCGCGGTAGCCGTCCGGGTCCAGCCCGCAGAGCCCGTCCTCGTACGGCCGGACCGCCTCGCCCACCGTCGCCCCGAACCCCTGCAAGATCTGAAAACTGCTCTCACCCCTGTCCGGAGCGAATGCCGCCACGTACACCAGTGCCGCGACGTGGGACGCCGCCACCCTCACATTGGTGATCACCGTTCCGCCGTAGGACCAGCCGGCCAGGACGACCGGCCCTGATATGCGCTCCAGCACCCGCTGGGTCGCCGCCACGTCGTCCGCCAAGGAGGTCAGCGGCAACTGCACCGCCGTCACCCGGTGCCCGGCGTCGTGCAGGAACGGGATGACCTCGCTCCAACTGGATCCGTCGGACCACAACCCATGTACCAGCACCACATCTGTCACGGTCATCGATTCCTCTGCTCGTATTCGACAGCCCTGTCCGCTCGTCCTCGGCCGCCCGCTCGCGGGGTGCCGGGGGCACTCGCCGCCGTGGGGGGAAAGCACGGCGGCGAGTGGTGGAGGAGGGCCTCACGAGGAGCAAGCCTGCCGGGACGGAGGCGGCCATGGATCACGGAATCTCCGTGAGAATTGGCCTCCCCGGGTGCCGGCCGGCAGCAGATTGCCTGGCCTGTGGCGGGCGTCTACGGTGTGGGCATGGGCGGCAACGTCCGGGGAGCCGGCGCGCTGCCGGCTGATCTGACCCGGTTCATCGGGCGACGGCGGGAGCTCGCACAAGCCAGGACGTTGCTGTCGCGAGGGCGGCTGCTGACGCTGACCGGGCCGGGCGGGATCGGGAAGACCCGGCTGGCGTTGCGGGTCGCAGCCGATGTGCAGCGGTCCTTCCCCCGTGGGGTGTGGCTGGTGGAGCTGGCCGCTCTGGAGGACGGGGACCGGCTGGCGCAGACCGTGGCGGCACGTCTTCGGCTGGGCAACGAGGCAATCGGAGATCCGCTGGCCGGCCTGGTGGAGCAGGTGGCCGGTGAGCGGATGTTGCTGGTGCTGGACAACTGCGAGCACGTACTGGATGCCAGCGCGGCGCTGGTCGCCACCTTGCTGAGCGCGGCGCCGGAGCTGCGGGTTCTGGCGACGAGCCGTCAGGTGCTGGGACTGTCCGGGGAACATGTGCTGCCGGTGCCTTCGATGGTGCTGTCCGAGGACAGCGGTCTGTCCCCGGAACTGTGCGACGCGGTGGCGCTGTTCGCCGACCGGGCGGCCGCGATGCGACCCGATTTCACGCTCACCCCGCAGAACGTGGAGGTGATCCATGAGATCTGCCGCCGCCTGGACGGCGTTCCGCTGGCGATCGAGCTGGCCGCGGCCCGGCTGCGTGCCCTGTCGGCACAGGACATCCTGCTCCGTCTCGATGACCGCTTCGCCCTGCTCACCGCAGGGTCCCGGGCCGCGCTGCCGCGTCAGCGGACGCTGCGGGCGGCGATCGACTGGAGCCACGACCTGTGCACGGACCAGGAACGCCTGCTGTGGTCACGGCTCTCGGTGTTCTCCGACGGCTTCGACCTGCCGGCGGCCGAGCAGGTCTGTTCCGGAGACGGCATCCGGCAACAGGACGTACTCGACCTGGTCGTCGGCCTGGTGGACAAGTCCGTCCTGGCCGGCGAGGAGCGGGGGGCGCGGATGCGGTACTGGCTGCCGGACACGCTGCGCCAGTACGGGCGGGAGCGGCTCGTCGCATCGGGTGAGGAGTACGTCCTGCGGGAGCGGCACCGTGACTACTACCAGGCGGTGGCAGAGCAGGCCGAGGCGGAATGGTTCGGCCCCGGCCAGTTGGCCTGGTTCACCCGGCTGCGGGCCGAACACCCCAACCTGCAAGCGGCCCTGGAGTTCAGCCTCGGTGAGCCCGGTGGGACGCGGGTGGCGATGGGCCTGGCCGCTTCGATGTGGATCCACCGGCTCGGCTTCGGGTCCTTCAGCGAGGGCCGACGATGGCTGGGCCGGGCCCTCGCGAGCGATGAAGAGCCGAGCCCGCAGCGGGCGAAAGCCCTGTTCGTCGATGGTCTGCTGGCCGTACTCCAGGGAGATATCGGGGCGGCCGACAGCCGGGTGAAGCAGTGCCGAGCTCTCGAAGGAGCCCTGGGAGAAGACCCGGACCTGCTCCGCGCCAGGGTGACCCTCGCAGGGCTCGTGGCTCTGTTCCAGGGAGACTTCGCCGAAGCGGTCGCACGGCTGAAGGACGCGCTCGCGAGACACCAGGCGGCCGGGGACGCGGGGCACGCGGCGGTCACTTCCTTCATGCTCACCACCGCCTGCGTGGATCCCGGCGACCCGGCCGGCACCGTCCACGCCGAGCGGTGCCTGGCCCTGTGCGAGGCCCACGGTGCCCAGTGGTCGCGCACCCATGCGCTGTGGGCCCTGGGGCTCGACCACTATCGACGCGGCAGGCACCAGCGGGCCGGCACGCTGGTCCGGCACGCGCTGAGGGACAAGCCGCTCTCGCACGATCAGTGGGGTGTGGCCCAGTGCCTGGAGGTGCTGGGATGGTGTGCGGCCGCGGCGGGCCTCGGCGAACGTGCCGCCACGCTGATGGGCGCGGCCGACGCGACCTGGCGGGTCGCCGGATCCGCGCTCACCGGGCTCGGCCATCTGCACGCCGGCCACCAGGAGTGCGAGTCATCGCTGCGCGGCGAGATGGGCGACGCCGCGTACACCGCTGCCGTCGAAGCGGGTGGGCGGCTCAGCTTGGAACAGTCCGTCACCTACGCCTTGGAAGAGTCCTTGGCTCCCACCCCGCCGCCCGCGAACGAGGCGTCGGCGCCGCTGACCCGACGCGAACGCCAGGTCGCGGGACTGGTCGCCCAGGGCATGACCAACAAGCAGATCGCCGCCGAGCTGACGATCTCCCGGCGCACCGCTGAGGGGCACGTCGAACACATCCTGACCAAACTCGGCTTCACCTCACGGGCCCAGATCGCCGCGTGGGCGGCCACAAACCAGGAAGCCGGCGCCCGGCAGAGCGCCCCGACCGCTCCGTGACCGCGGCAGCGCGGTGCGCGAGCTGCGGCTCGACCCCGCCGCGTCAGTGCGGGCCCTGCGCAAGGGCGCGGCCGATGCGCTGACCTGGTCCGGGGCTATCGCGCATACTGGAATGTATGCCGCATATGGGCGGGCTGTACGAACGAAGCGGCGAGCTCACGGCCTTGCGGGCAGCGATGGACGCGACCCTTGGCGGCCATGGAGAAGCCGTGATGATCGAGGGTGCGCCCGGAATCGGTAAAACCAGTCTGCTGGCCGAGGCCAAGCGGCTCGCTGTTTCCACCGGCTTCCAGGTGGCCAGCGCGCGAGGATCGGAACTTGAGAGCGACTTCCCCTTCGGTGTGGTGCGGCAGCTTTTCGAACCGCTCCTTGCGCGGATGGCAGCGGAAGATCGGCAGCGCATTCTGTCCGGCACCGCCGGTCAGGCGGCGATCGTGCTCAAAAAAGTCGTACCCGAGCACTCCCTGGGCGGCGATTTCTCCATCTTTCATGGGCTGTACTGGCTGACCGCAGATATCTGCGAGAAGCAGCCCCTGGTCATTACGGTCGACGATATGCACTGGGCGGACAGCGATTCGCTGAAATTTCTCAGCTATCTCATGCCGCGCCTTGAGGACATCCCGACCTGCGTGGTGGGCACTCTGCGGCAATTTGGAGAATATGGCCAGTCGAATACGCTTGACCAGATCGTCACCGCACCGCCCGCGGTGCTCGTTTTTCCGTCCAAATTGAGTGCCGAGGCATCGGCCTCGCTCATCATCAGTGAATTCGCGAAATCCGGGTCACCCGAACCGGAGGACGAGGACTTTCTCGCCGCCTGCTGGTCCGCGACCGGCGGGAACCCGCTCCTGCTCAAGGAGCTCACCGAGGCACTCACCACCGAGCACGTCGAGCCGACCGCGGCGCACATCCCGCAGGTCTACGCCCTGGGCCCGCGCGCCATCGCCCGGCGAGTGGCGATGTGGATGCGGCGGCTCCCCCAGGGCTGTGCCCCACTGGCCCGGGCCATCGCGGTGCTCGGGGACGGTGCGGGTCTGAGCCATGCGGCGGAGCTGGCGGGGCTTGACCGGGACGATGCGATGCAGGCTGCGAAGAGCCTTGAGCACGCCCGGATCCTCTACATCGTCCCCTCGGACGAGATGAAGCCCCGGATGGGGTTCGTGCATCCGCTGGTGCGGGCTGCCGTGTACGAGGAGATCGCACCGGCCGACTCCCACCGCGCACACAAGACCGCCGCGCGCCTGCTCCGGGACTCCCAGGCCGAGATCGAGAAAGTGGCCCTGCACCTGCTGCGCACCCTGCCCTCCGGTGACGCCGCGACCGTGACCATGCTCTGGTCGGCGGCGCGGAGTGCCCTGGCCCGCGGCTCGCCGGAGACCGCGGCGAAGTATCTGCGCCGCGCTCTGGCCGAGCCTCCGCCGACCGGGGACCGCTTGGACCTGCTCTTCGATCTCGGCAACGCCATGCGGCGGGTGGACAGCGCGGCAGCCGTTCAGTACCTCAGCGAGGCACACGAACTGGCCGGGCCGTCACGGCAGCGCGTCGAAATCGCACTGTCCCTCGGCGACGCGCTGCTCGCGCTCCGGCGCTCCGAAGAGGCCCTGGCGGTCTGGCAACAGGCCCTGGCCCGTACAGCGCCCGAGGACACCGAACTGCTCTACCAGCTGAACGCCTGCATTCTCTCGATTCCCCTCTACGAACCCGGCCGGCCGGATCTGCGTCAGGACATCCTCGGCCGCGTTGCGGAACTGCGCTCCCCCAAACCGAGCGAGAGCATCGGCGGCCGGTACCTGGACTGCGTCATCGCCGGCCATGACACCGTCATCGGCGACCCCCGCGCGGTCGTACGGGCACAGCGTGCACTCCACGAGGACACACCGGCCCGGCCGTCCGACGGACAGTCGTCCCTGTCCTTCGGCTGGCTGGCCCTGATCAGCGCCGACCGCAAAGAGGTCCTTGCCAGTCTGGACGCCGCGGTCGAGCAGGCGCACCGGCAGGGCTCGGTCAACGACCTGACCGGAGCGCTGACCTACCGCGCGATGGCGTGGCTGTACCGGGGCAGTCTCGAAGAGGCCGCCGCGGACGCGATGCACGCCGTCGAAACGTCCTCACCAGGGCTGCACCGGCTGGTCCTCGGCCCCGTCCAGGCCGAGGTGCAGATAGAGCAGGGCGCACTGTCCCGTGCGCAGGCCACCCTGGAGTGGACCGGAGTTCCCGATCCCGCGCCGCTCACCGGCCTGATGTACTACGTGCTGTACAGCCGGTCCCATCTGCTGCGCGTCCAGGGCCGCACCACGGAGGCATTCCACGCCGCGCTGACCGCGGGCCAGTCGTTCAGCGCGGCCGGCGGGGACAATCCCGCCCTCGTCCCCTGGCGGTCGGAAGCCGCGCTGTGCCTGCATCTGCTCGGCCGGGACGAAGAAGCCAGGGCCCTGGCCGACGCGGAACTGAAGCTGGCCCGCTACTGGAGCGCGCCCCGAGCCCTCGGCCGCGCGCTGCGCATCGCCGGCACCCTGAGCGAAGGTGACGCGGACGTCGGCCTGCTGCGCGAGGCCGTCACCCGGCTGAAGGGGTCCCCGGCCCGCCTGGAGTACGCCAAGGCGCTGGCGGACTACGGGGCGGCACTGCGCCGGCACGGAGTACGGAACCAGGCGCGGACCTCGCTCAGCGACGCCCTGGACATCGCCGAGGCCCGGAGCGCGGCCCCCCTCGTGCAGCAGATCCAGGACGAGTTGCACGCGGCCGGGATCCGCCCGCGGCGGCACGCGGTCACCGGTCTGCATTCGCTGACACCGAGTGAGCACAGGGTCTACGACCTCGCCGTTGCCGGACGCACCAACCGGGAGATCGCCCAGCAGCTGTTCGTCACGGCCAAGACCGTGGAGGCGCACCTGTCCAACGTCTACCGGAAGGTCGGCGTCACCAGCCGGCGCCAGCTCAGCGGTCTGTCCGAGCAGACCGACGCGACGGAAGAACCGGAGTGACTCATGTCCGCCGCGCCCGATGCGAAGCCGCCCGGAGCCCCGGACCCACCGCGGAGCGGGTCGCGCAGCAGCCGCGGAATGCGCTTCGCGCCCCGAATCTGGCACAAGCTGCTGGCCATCTGCATCGCCCTCATGGTCCCGCTCGGGCTGGCCACGTTCTACCTGGTCGACCAGCAGAACAGTAAGATCGACTTTGCCCGTACCGAGCTGAGTGGCGTTCAGTACCTGCGCCCCGTGAGCGCATTGCTACAGGACCTCTCCGATCGCCGTGCACTGCTGCACCGCGAGAGCACCGGAGAGCCCGTGCCGAGGAGCCGGGTCGCGGCAGCCGACCATGCCGTCAACGAAGGCTTCACGGAGCTCACGAAGGTCGACCGACGGCTGAGGGAGCCGCTGCGAACGACCGTCTCCGACCTTGCCGCCAAGGGAAAGGGCCCGCTGGCACCCGCGGCTCTGCGTCACGACTGGGCGCAGCTGTCCTCGGCTCCGTCCGGCGACCGCGCCGACGTATCGCGGTACAACCGGCTCATCGGGAGGCTCCTGGCGCTCGGTTCCTACGTCGGAGACACCTCGAAGCTGATTCTCGACCCCGACCTCGACACGTACTACACGATGGCCGGCCTGCTGCTCCGCGAGCCGCAGATGATGAACCAGCTCTACCAGATGGCGGGCACGGGAGACTCGATCCTGGCCCAGGGCGGCAAGTCCGACAGCGACCGGGTCCGCATCGCCCACGACAGCACGGGGCTCAAGCAGAACCTCCTTCAGCTCAACAGCGATCTGAACCGGGCTTTCGAGTCCACCTCCCACACCGGACTCCGCCCCGCGATCCAGCCCCTGTTGGCCAAGGCGACCTCATCGGCCCGTGAGGTGACCGGCACCGTGAACCGGGAGTTCACGAACGGCGCCCGGAGCGATATCCCGCGGGCCGCCTGGGAGGCCCAGACCAACGGCGCCATCCGGGCGAACGCGAACCTGTGGAAAACCCTGTTCGACCAGGAAGACCAGATGCTGAACGCCCGCCTGGACAACTTCCACGACCGCAACCTGCGGGTCCTGGCCGGCATTGCCGCGGTCCTCGCCGCGATCATCGTGGCGGCCGCGCTGCTCTCCCGGCGTATCACCGGCAATCTGGCGGCCGTGGTGCACGCCGCGCAGGCCCTCGCCGCGGGCGACCTCACGCGCCGCGCGACGGTACGGAGCCACGATGAGGTCGGCGCGATGGCCACCGCCTTCAACGTCATGGCCGGGAGGCTCCAGGAGAGCTACTCCGTCGTCGAGGAGGAGGTCCGCCAGCGCACTTCGGAGCTGCATGAGAAGACCGAATCCCTCAGCCTGCTCCAGCATGTGGCCTCCGCCGCCAACGAGGCGGAGACCTGGGAGGACGCCGTGCGGACGGTCCTGGACCTGGTGTGCCGGCACATGGGGTGGCCGCTCGGCCACGTCTACCTCGTCGTCGAGCCCGCGTCCGGCTCGGGCCCCCGCACCGGCCGACCCACTCCGGACGCGGAGCTCACCGTGATGCCCATCTGGCACGTCGATGAACGCAACCTGCGGATGTCGCTGCACGACATCGCGGCGGCAGCCGGGCTGTACGAGCCGAAGGGCCTCCCCGCCACCGTGCGCGCGACCGGCCGCCCCGCCTGGGTGCGTGACATCACCGCGGACTCCTCCGGGTCCGGCAAGCCGTCGCCCGTCGTCGCGAGCTCCGGGGTGACCGGCCGCATCGCCCTCCCCGTCGTCATCGGACGGGATGTCGCGGCGGTCCTCGATTTTCTGACCCCGGAGGCCATGGAGCCGGATGACGCCTTGCTGCGGCTGATGCTCGACGTGAGCACGCAGCTCGGGCGGGTACTGGAGCGGTCCCGCGCCGCCGCGGAGCTCCAGGCGTCCAAGGAGGCGGCAGAAGTCGCCACCCAGGCCAAGAGCGCGTTTCTCGCCACCATGAGCCATGAGATCCGCACGCCGATGAACGCGGTGATCGGCATGACCGAGATTCTGCTCGACACCCCGCTCAATGCCGAGCAGGCCGAATTCGCGCATATCATCCAGAGCAGCGGTAACAGCCTGCTCACCATCATCAACGATATCCTTGACTTCTCGAAGTTCGAGGCCGGAAAATTCGATCTCAGACTCCAGCCGCTAGAGCTTCGCCAGTGCGTGGAATCGGCCTTCGACTTCGTTTCCCCGATGGTAGCGGAAAAGCAAGATCTCGACCTGGCGTACATTATTGACCCAGAATTGCCGGAAGAAATTATCGGGGATATCGATCGACTGCGCCAGATCATCATCAATCTGCTCAATAATGCCGTGAAGTTCACGGAAGCCGGCGAGGTCGTCCTCAGGGTCGGTTTGGCCGACTCGGAACCGGACGCCTCCGGGGAGCCGCCGGAAACGGGCCACGCGCCCGCTGCAAAGGATGCGGACGACACCATCCGGCTCCACTTCTCCGTGAGCGACACCGGAATCGGAATGGCCTCGGACCGCCTGGGCCAGCTGTTCCGGCCCTTCGAACAGCTCGACACCTCCACCACCCGGCGTTTCGGTGGCACGGGACTCGGGCTGGCCATCAGCAAGCGGCTGGCCGCGCTCATGGGCGGCACGATGTGGGTCGAGAGTGAACTGGGAGTGGGGTCGACCTTCCACTTCACCGTGGAAACGCGAAAAGTCCCCGAAGGCATGCGTACCAGCCATGTGGTCTCCCGTATCGATCTCCGGGGAAAACACCTTCTGGTCGTGGACGATAAATCCACGAACCGGATGATCCTCACCCACCAGGCGAGCGCCTGGGGGATGGTGGTGCGAGCCACCGGATCGCCGCAGGAAGCCCTCGAATGGGTCCGGCAGGGCGATCCGTTCGACATTGGAATTCTGGATATGCAGATGCCGGACATGGACGGCGTCATGCTCGCGGAAGAGATCCGCCGCCACCGGAGCAGGGAGGAACTGCCGTTGTTCCTGCTGACTTCTGTTGGCCGTCCCATGACGTCCCAGAGGAGCCTGGCAGATTTCTCCGGATACCACACCAAACCCATCCGGGCGGCCGAACTCTACGCGGACCTCTGCCGCACACTGCTGGGCACCGCGGCATCCAGCGAAACGCCCCGCGCGGCACAGCGGCCGGAAGCAGCGGAGAGCCGCCGCGCGCCCCTGCGCATCCTCCTGGCCGAGGACAACCTGGTGAACCAGCAGCTGATCGTCCGGATGATCCGGAAGATGGGCCACTCGGTGAATACGGTCGGCAACGGAGCCGAAGCGCTGGAGTCACTGCGGCACACGCCCTATGACGTGGTCCTGATGGATGTGCAGATGCCGGTGATGGACGGCCTGGACGCCTCCCGGCGGATCCACCGGTCCCTGTCCGCCGCGGAACGGCCGTACATCATCGCCCTCACCGCGAACGCGATGAGCGAGGACCGCGACGCCTGCCTCGCCGCCGGGATGGACGACTACCTGAGCAAGCCCCTGCGCGGCGTCGATCTCGCCGAGGCGCTCGACCGTGTGCCACACGGTCCCCCCGCGCCGAGCCCGGAGGCTGCGCAGCCTGCGCGGAGCCCGGAGACGGCAGCGCCCGCATCCGGCCCGGAGGAGACAGCGCCGCCCGTCCTCGACACCCCCACTTTCCGGCGCCTGGTCGGCTCCTTCGGCAAGGAATTCGTCAGTCAGCTCGTCGATGCCTTCCTGGAGGACTCCCCCCAACTGATCGAAAGTCTTCGTCGCAGCCTCGACGAGGGGGACGGAAGCGAATGGCGTCGGGCAGCTCACACGCTCAAGTCCCACGCACACACCTTTGGATTCCCGCGGCTCGTTCAGCCGTGCCAGGACGCGGAGGACCTCGGCGCCACCGGGGATCTGAGCGAAGCGGCACCGCTGGTGTCCCGCATCGAAGTGGAATACCGCGCCGCGAGAGACGCGCTGGTCGCACAGAGAGCGGAGCTTGACCATGATGGGTAACGCTGTGGCGGACAGCAACGCCGTGACGGACGGAACCGGCAGAAAAGGGCGCGTGCTGGTCGTGGACGACGACCGTACGAATCGCATGATGCTCACCTATCGCCTGGAAATGGCCGGGCTGGAGACGGCGACATCCGAGAACGGGCTTGAGGCTCTCCAGATGCTGCGGGAGAGCGACTTCGATGTGGTGCTGCTTGACATCCTCATGCCGGGGATGGACGGCTACGCGACGCTCGAGGTGATGAAGCACGATCAGCAGCTCAGCCGGACACCCGTGATCATGATGTCGGCCGTCGGCGATCTGGACAGTGTCGTCCGCTGCCTCGAAATGGGTGCCGAGGACTATCTGCCCAAGCCCCTGGATCACCTCCTGCTGACCTCAAGGGTCGACAACATCCTGCTGAAGATCCGCCTGGAGCAGGTGGAAGAGGGGCTCGGCCGCATCACTGACGCCGTGCAGGCCATGGCCGGCGGTGCGCTCCCGGCCGGGGCCCTGGACCAGCTCGCCGGGCAAACCGGCTCCGTGGGCCGGCTGGCGCGGCAGCTTCAGCAGCTCGCGGCGGTGACCTCGCACGATGAGCGCATTGACGCGGGGCGAGGGAAGAGCCACCACGCTGAGTAGCCCACGCTTGCCGCACGCAATCAGCCCTGGCAGACGGGCGTGGTCGGCGGACACCGGCCCGTCCCCGGCTTCCTCGCCCCCGGCACCCGTAGCCGCGCCCAGCGCCGCACCGTGCCCTGTTTAGGGGGCGTACTGGGGGGTTCCCCTAACGACACCCGTTCGGTGCCGGTGCAGGCTGATTTACATCAGCTCACCGTCACCACCGATGGAGCGGACATGAGAGGTGGGGTGGACGTCATGACCCGGGATTCTGTGCGCACGCCACAGCCTTCCCGGGGACACCAGCGGAGCCCGTGTGACCTCCGGACTCGCCCGGCCGCCCGCTGCCCCACCGGGAAGCGAGGGAAGACAGATGTTCCCCGAACCAGAGCCGGCCCCGGGCACGGCCCGACTGCCGGCGGCGGGCACAGGGGTGACACCGTATGCGTTCTCCGGGGCCGTGCCTCAGGAAAGGGCTCTCGTAAGGCGGCGTCAGCCCCATCGATCCCAGGCTTCCGCCGCAGCGGATTCCGTTCGCCCGGACCACATCGTCATGAGCACCGTCGTTCGCGCACTCCGTGATGCCGCACGTGACGGCGTACTGCTCCCGCTGTGTCGTCTGCTGGGGCGGCTGGCGGCGGCCACCGCCGCAGGGGGCACTCGGCTGTCCCGGTACCTGCGGAAGACGCGCGGCAAGGTGGTCTCCCAGCTGCTCGACCCCCATGTACACGCCGTGCCCCAGGCCCGCCGGATCATCCGGGCCGAGCTGGCCCGATGGGGGCTGCACGAGCATGCCGATACCGCTGAACTCCTGGTGAGCGAACTGGTGACCAACGCGCTCCAGCATGCCTGGGGCCCCATCCGGCTGCGGATGTCCCACTCCGTCGATGGCCGGACACTGCGCTGCGACATCGCCGACGGCTGCCCCGCCACCCCGCCGGCCGCCCGCCCGCCCGCTCGGACCGACGAGGAACACGGCCGCGGACTGCACCTGGTCGAGCAGCTCTCGACCCGCTGGGGCATCCTGCGCACCCCCGCAGGGAAGCTCATCTGGTTCGAACTGGGCACCCCCGGCAGGGCCCGTCGGCCGAGGCGTCTGCGGCGGAGGTTCTTACCCGCGCCCCGAGGCCGGGGCCGCACTCGCCGCACCGCACGACGGCGCGTCCGGCGCCCGTTCACACACCGTCTTCGTCGCCACCCGAGGTGACGTGTCCGCGCACGGCGGTACGGAAGGCGATCGGGGACTGTCCGGCGCGCCGGTGAAAGTACTTGCTGAAGTTGGTGGCGCTGGAGAAGCCGAGCTGGGCGGCGATGCGTGATGCCGACTGGTCGCCGTGTGCCAGCAGGCGCCTGGCCTCCAGGATCACGCGTCGGTCGATGAATTCCTTCGCGCCGATGCCCGCGGCGGCCAGCGTGGCCCGGGAGAGGGTGCGGGCCGAGTAGCCGAGGGCCTGGGCGTAGTCCTCCAGGCGGCGGCTGCGGATGAAGTCGCGTTCGACCGCGTCCCGGAAGCGGAGATAGGTCTCACCGGGTCCGGGGGCCGGGCTGCCGACCGGGGCGGTGAGGTGGGCGAGGCGCAGGACGAGGACTGCCAGCAGATGGCGTAGCACCGCCACATGAGCTTCGACAGGGAGCCGGCGCAGGGCCTGGAACTCAAGTGCCAGATGGGCGGTGGCCGTTTCCAGGGCGTGAAGGTCCTCCACGTCGGGGACCTGGAGGACCATGGCGTGCCGGTCGTCCACGGCCGCGGCGGTCACCGGGCCGGGGTCCAGGAAATCGCGCTCGAAGAGGATCAGTGTGCCTTCGGCCTCTTGCAGGTCGCCCCATTGCTGCACCTGCCCAGGGCGTACCCACAGCCAGGAACCGGGCTTGAGCGCGTAGCCGGTGAAGTCGATGGTGTGCCACAGGGAGCCGCTGGTGACGGTGACCAGATGGTGAAAGGCCGGACGCTGGGGCGTAGTGAGACCGGCCTTACCCATCCGGACAGGGGCTCGCTTCCGGGGTTGAGCGCAGGGCTGTGCGGCGTTCTCGGCGCGACGCGGGAGAAGCCACATCGGCAACCGACGGGCGTGTCAACGCCGCCGGCACCCGAGGACGCGGCGCTGGGCGACCAGGGCGGTGAGAGCGGCCCCGGCGAGGGGGGCCAGCAGATAGGCCCACAGGTATGCGGGCAGGCCCGCCCAGATGGCCGGGCCGAACTGGCGGGCGGGGTTGGCCGATCCGCCGGTGAGGGTGCCGAGGATGACGATGACCATGGCCGCGGCGGCGGGGACGGCCACCGGGATCCACTTCGTCAACAGGGGGCGTGACAGGAGGAAGAGCGCCACCGCGGTGATCGCGGCCGTGGCCGTGGCCTCGGATGAGGTCCGCCAGGACCCGGTGCTGCTCCGCGCGCGTGAACTGGCCGTCCACCAGCAGAGCCTCGCGATCACCGGTGATCAGTACGGATGACTTGTGCAGGCCGGGGTCGCCGGCGGTGTGCACGGTGTAGGTCAATGCGGACATGGCAGTCCTGCTTTCAAGAGAGGAGAGTGCGAACGGGCTGAGGAGGACGCCTGGTTCAGGCGGCGGCGTCGAGGCGTTGGTCCAGGGCGCGGGTAAGGGCGTCGGCCGAGGCGACAGGTCCGCCCAGGCGATCGGCCCCGTGCGCGGTGTGCAGCAGCAGCGTCGGGTAACCGTCGACGCCCAGCCGGCGCACTTCGAGGAAGTCCGCCTCGGCCTGGGCGCGGGCGGCACCCGAGCCGTACGCGGCGGCCACCGCATCGGCATCCAGCCCCAGCCCGGCAGCGATGTCCCGGTACACCTGCACATCGGACAGGCTGCGGCCGTCGATGTACCAGGCGCGTTGCATGGCAGCGGCCGCATCCAGAGCATGCGCACCCGGCCGGCTGCGCAGTGCGGCCAGGCCCGTGGCGGCGTCGGTCGAGTCCATGACCAGAGTGCCCTCGGCGAGCACCTGCTCGTAGCCAGGACCGAAGGTGACACCGGTCAGCTCGGTGATACGGGTGTTGGCAGCGGGAACGTGGGGGTAGGCCGCCACCGGCAGCGCTCGCAGAGAGGTGAACAGCCCGCCCGACACCACACGCAGGTCGATCCGGTCGGCGTTGGCATCGGCGAATGCATGCAGGGCCGGGCCGAAGCCGTAGCACCAGCCGCAGTAGGCATCGAAGACGTAGGTCAGTTGGGTGCGCTCCACGGAGCTCATCACACGTCCTTTCCGGATTCCGTCGCCGGCCGCGCTTTGCTCGCCGAGCGACAAGCCCGCCCTCATCGGGGACGCGGCCCTCCTCTCGCGTCCGGTGCCGGGCTCCGGTGTGCCGGAGAACGGCAACTGATCACCCCGCATACCCGGGTGCCCGGCCCACCGTGGGCGATCAACCCGCGGACGGACGAGCCGGAGAACCGGGGGACAAGGAGAGTCATGATCGTCATCACTGATGCCACCGGGAACATCGGCCGCGCCTTGGCCGGGCGACTCGTCGCCGCCGGCCGGCCGGTACGAGCGGTGAGCCGTGATCCGGAGCGCGCCGCGCTCCCCTCAGGAGTGGAGGTGATGCCGCTCGCGTCAGACGGGCTGTTCGAGGGGGCATCGAAGCCCTTCCTCCACGTGCAGGCCACGGGTGACGGCATCGCCACCGTCCTCGACAGAGCCAGGGCCGCCGGCGTACGGCACGTCGTCCTGCTCTCCTCGGGCCTCATCCAGGAGGGCGCCGACGGGACAAACCCGATCCACATAGCGCACGCGGCAGCCGAGCAACTGGTCCGCGCCAGTGGTCTGGAATGGACGTTCCTGCGCCCCACCGTCTTCTCCGCCAACGCCCTCCAGTGGGCCCCGCAGATCCGCGTGGGCGACACCGTGCGCGGGCCCTTCGCGGACGCGGCATCCGCGCCGATCCACGAGGACGATATCGCCGCGGTGGCCGAGAGGGCCTTGCTCGACACCGGTCACCATGGCGCCGTCCACCGGCTCACCGGGTCCGAGGCGACGACGACCAGGGGGCAGGTCACCACCCTCGGGCGGGTGCTCGGTCTGAACCTCCGCTATGTCGAAATGCCTGCGGAGGAGGCGGAGTCCGCCCTTTCGGCGCACATGCCGCAGCAGGTGGCACGGGGCGTACTGAAGTCCTTCGCCGCGATGGTCGGTTCCCAACCCGAGATCACCGCGACGGTGCAGAACGTCACCGGGCACCCGGCACGCACCTTCACGGCGTGGGCCGAGGCACGCTGCGTTTGAGGTCGGCGTTGACCAGATCGTCGGGGTTCAGCTCGGGCGAGTACGAGGGCAGGAGGTGCAGCTCGATCTGGTCCTGATGGGCTGCGAGCCAGGCCCGGACAGTCTTCGAGCGGTGGGCCGAGTGCCGGCCGACGATCAGTGGACCAGGCGGGTGGAGAGGCGCAGGGTCGCTGTGGCGCTGTGGCTGTGCCCGGTTCGTCTTTCCGACGCCGTCACGGGGCCGGCCACAGCGTCCGAGAGGCTCGACGGCGGACGAAGGCGCCACCGCGGTCTCGGCGGGGGGCCGCACCGGCATCTCGGTCATGACAGGTCTCCTAGGAATCAGAGACCCACCTGTCAACAACCTCCGTCAGTTTTAGAAGCAGTTGCGCCAACTTCAGGCGCCCATGACCTGGGCCAATTACCTGTCGTCCGCAGACTTCTGGGTTCGCACCCTGCAGAACTGGCAGTCCGAACTGCTGGCCATCGCCTCCATGGCCGTACTTGCCATCTACCTCAGACCACGCGCACATGGAGACCGGCTGGGCACCATGATGGCCGTCACCCTGATGGTCCGGTTTCCTCGCGGCGGTGGTTTCAGGCAGATAGCTTGACGACGAGTCTGCTCTCGCATTCCGCCCGAGCGGGCCAGAGCCCCAAGGCCATGCGCGAGCAAGCTGAAGCAGGGGGAGGTGCTGGCCGGGAGATCTTTCTCATCCGGGGCAAGCAGTTGGTCCGTGCCCGTGCGGTAGGAGGTACACATGTCGGGTGAGCAGCGTCCCTCCGGGGCGGAAGGTGCGCAGAATGGCCAGGAACCAGGGGCCGGGATATGGAAGTGGGCTCGTGAGCTCAACTCGGACCGTGCCATCTCGACTGTCGGGGGAACGCCGATCGCGATTCTGGGGGGATTTTCGCTCAGCAATGCGGTGGTAGCGGCGAACGAACCCCAAGGAGTATGGCGTGAGATAGCCATTGCGTGCTTCGGGATCGCGGTAACCTTCTTGGTTTCTGCTCTGCTGTTCATTCTCATGGCGACCCGTTATACCTCCAGCCCCAGGGAGCGGCTGGAGTGGGAGCCGGAAGCCAGGTGGCAGTCGGAAAAAATGGAAGATATCCGGAGGTATCAGCGTCAGGACAAATGGCTGCTCGAACACTACTTCAGAAATATCGCTTGGGCCACCACCATCGGAATCGCGGGTGCCTTGCTGGGCATGGCCGCGCTGCTTATCTCCTCCCATATCTCCTGGGCGGTCATTTTCGTGGTGTTCCTGCTGTTTTCATGCTCTGTCCTTGCGGTATTCGCTAATTTTCAATGGCCTAGGTGGATCTTTCCGCGCCCGGAAAACGCGCCGGATGTTCCACTGCCTGTTCTGACCCAGGAAGAATGGGACTGGGTGCGCAAGTAACCGCTGCCACTCACGGTGTCCCGTGCCCGCCGCTCACTCGCCACGCCCCAGGTCCCCGGCGGGCACCTGGGTGGCGGGAATGTCGACGGACTGCCGCCCCGCCGGTGACGCGGAAAACCGCTGAGCCACCGCGCGGTCAGGCCGGTCGGCCGTGTTCCTCCGCTGGAAAGCTCACCACGAATGCCGTTCGCCCAGGCCGGCTCGTCAGGGTGACCGTGCCGCCGTGCGCGGTGACGACGGCCTGCACAATGGCGAGTCCCAGTCCGGTGCTCCCGGCGGCGCGCGAGCGGCTGTGGTCTGCGCGCACGAAGCGGCCGAAGATCTCGACCTGGATTTCGCCCGGGACTCCCGGGCCGTCGTCCGCGACGGTCAGCCGTGTGCCGCGCTCATCGGCCGTCAGCTGCACGCTAACCGTGGTTTCCGCGGGCGTATGCGTACGAGCGTTGGCCAGTAGATTTCCGATCACCTGGTGCAGCCGGTGCTTGTCCCCGGTAACGGTCACTGCCTTCTCGGGAAGATCGAGCAGCCAGCGGTGGTCAGGGCCGGCCGCCCGGGCATCGTCCGTCGCATCGAGTACCAGGCGGGTCAGATCCACCGGTGTGTGCTCCAGGGCTCGGCCCGCGTCGAGCCGGGCGAGCAGGAGAAGGTCGTCCACCAGGCGGCTCATCCGCTCCGACTCCGACTGGATGCGGTCCAACGCGCGACGGACATCGCTGGGAACGGGCCCCTCGTGCCGCAGGGCCAGTTCGGCGTGGCCCCGGATGTTCGCCACTGGTGTGCGCAGCTCGTGACTGGCGTCGGCGGCGAAGTACCGCAGCCGCTCCTCACTCGCCTGACGGCGCTCCAGGGCGTTGCCGACATGGCCGAGCATACGGTTCAGGGCGGTGCCCAGCTGCCCGGCCTCGGTGCGCGGGTCCGCCACGGGAACGGGCGCGGGCATGTCCACCTGGCCACTGGCAAGCGGCAGATCGGCCACGCTTGCGGCCGTGGCGGTGACCCGCCGCAGGGGGCGAAGGGACAGTCGTACCCACATCGCTCCTACGACGCCGGTGACCACCAGTGCCCCGCCGAAGACTGCCGTCTCCACTGCCTCCAGCCGGTGCACGGTCTCTTCGACCGGGTGCAGCGGAAGGCCCGTGACAAGGACATCGCCGTCGTCTCCCGGAACGGCGTTGACACGGTAGCGCCCCAGCGCGGAGAGCCGGATGCCGTGGCCGGCGCCGTCGGGGGGCAGACCGGCCAGTGCCCGGCGGTCCGCGCCGGTGAGTGGTACCCGCACATCGGCAGCCGCACGGACAACGGCCGCCTGCGTCGGCGTGCCGTGCAGCAACCGTGCGCCGAACGTGCCCTCCGACTGGCCGCGGGTGTCGGGGCGGTTGTCGACGTCCGGCCTCGCCTCGTGCTCCAGGCTTGCCGCGAACCGGCCGGCGGAAGCGGTGAGCTGCTGGTCCAGGCGGCGCACGAGAAAGCCTTCGAGCGCGAAGACCGTGCTCACCCCTACGGCCACACACGCCAGGGCGAGGAGGGCGACCAGGCCCGCGGTGAGCTGGCCGCGCAAGGTGCGCGGGAGGATCCGGGTCATGCTGTGACCGGCTTGAGGACGTAGCCGACGCCCCGGACGGTGTGGATCATCGGTGCCCGGCCGGCGTCGATCTTCTTCCGTAGATAGCTGATGTAGAGCTCGACGACATGCGACCGTCCGCCGAAGTCGTAGGACCAGACCCGGTCGAGAATCTGTGTTTTGGACAGCACCCGTCGTGGATTGCGCATCAGAAATCTCAGCAGCTCGAATTCGGTACGGGACAGCTCGACAAGTTCGCCGGCACGAATGACCTCCCTCGCCTCCTCGTCCATCACCAGGTCTCCGACGACGAGGCGGTCGCCCTCCGGCTCGCGTGCCATGCCGGCCCGACGCAGCAGACCACGCAACCGCGCCAGCACCTCTTCCAGGCTGAACGGCTTGGTTACATAGTCGTCGCCGCCCGCGGTGATCCCCGTGACGCGATCCTCGACCGCGTCACGGGCGGTCAGGAAGAGGATACAAACCGTGTCCAAATCCTGGCGCAACAGGTGCAGCACCCGTAGCCCGTCGATGTCGGGGAGCATCCAGTCCAGGACGACGGCGTGTGGGCGGAAGACCCGGGCCACGGAGAGGGCGGTGGCGCCGTCAGGTGCGGTACGGACCGACCAGCCCTCGCCTTTCAGAGCACCGGAGAGCACCTCGGTGAGGTCCGGCTCGTCGTCGACCACGAGGACGCGGACCGGAGAACCGTCGTCGCTGTGTAGGTGGGCGGTGGTGCGGTGGTTGTCCATGGTCTCTCCAGGATCCCTCCTGCTCCGGCGTACGGAGACACGGTCCTGCTCTGAGTTTCCTGTGAATCCGCCGTGCATCGCCTCATGGCGCCCTCGCTCAGAGGATCTTCAGAGGTTTCGCTGCGACGGTGGCACCCACCTCGGAAAGGGAGCCGTATGAGCACCATCTCGCCACCCCGCCGCGGTGCTGTCCGCAGCCGGATCCGGCGCCGTTCGCCATCCCTCGTCCCGCTTTTGGTACAGGCCGTGATCTGGGCGGGCGCCGCTGGCGTGCTCGGCCTGTGGTGGACCGGCACCACGTCAGTGGTGGGCCGGCCGGACTGGCTGACAGGTGCCGGCCGCATCACCGGACTGCTCGCCGGCTACGGCTGCGCGGTACTGGTCGCTCTCATGGCCCGGGTTCCACTGCTGGACCACAGGCTCGGCACGGACCGTCTGGCTCGTTGGCACGCGATGGGCGGCCGGTACACCCTCTCCCTCGTCCTCGCCCACACCCTGCTGATCGTCTGGGGGTACTCCCTCGCCTCGCACAGCGGCGTCATACAGGAGACGACCGCCCTCGTCCTCGACTATCCCGACATGCTCAAGGCCACCGCGGCTTTCCTGCTGCTGAGCGGCACCGCAATCGTCTCGGCGCGGGCCGCCCGCCGCAGAATGAGCTACGAGACCTGGCATTACCTGCACTTCGCCACCTATCTGGCCGTCTTCCTCGCCTTCGGCCATCAGATCTCCAACGGCGCCGACTTCGTGGGCCACCGGCCTGCCCAACTGGCCTGGTACGCCCTCTACCTCGCGGTGACCGCGCTCATCGCCTGGTACCGCTTTCTGGTTCCCATTCGGCGGTCACTGCGCCACCGGCTCCGTGTCACCGACATCTGCCAGGAGGCACCGGGCGTGGTCTCGGTGCATCTCACCGGCAGGTACCTGACCGAACTGGGCGCACAACCGGGCCAGTTCTTCCGCTGGCGCTTCCAGGCGCCGGGCCTGTGGTGGACCGCAAGTCCGTACTCCCTCTCCGCGCCGCCACTCCCTCACCGCCTCCGGATCACGGTGAAGGCGGCAGGCGGGCACAGTGCGGCCTTGGCCCGGCTGCGTCCCGGCACCCGGGTGTGGGTCGAAGGCCCGTACGGCGGCTTCACCGCGGCGCGCAGCAGCGCCGACAAGGTGCTGTTGCTCGCCGGAGGCATCGGCATCACGCCGCTGCGCACACTGTTCGAGACCCTCCCCGGCGAGGTCACCCTCATCTACCGGGCACGACGGCCCGAGGATCTCGCGCTGCGGGCCGAGCTCGATGCCATCGCCGCAGCCCGCGGTGCGGCCGTGCACTACTTCGTCAGCGAACCAGCCGGGTACTCCTGCCCGTTGACGGCCCGCGCGCTGAAGGGCCTGATACCTGACCTGGCCGCGCACGAGGTGTACCTGTGCGGGCCACCCGGGATGACCGAAGCCGCCCGGCGTGCCCTGCGGGGCGCCGGCGTGCCCCGCCGCCACATTCACCACGAGTCGTTCGAGTTCTGAGGAGCCGCCGCGTGCACCGAGCCGTTCTCACTACCGTGACCACCAGCACCCTGGTCGTCCTGCTGCTCACCCTGAAGCCGCACCACAGCGCAGGCCCGGCGGACGGGACGGTGGGCTCCGGCGTCGCCCCGGCACCCACATCCGCCGGCACCCCACGCCGCGGCTCCGGCCCCGCCAACGGCACATACACCGGAGCCCCGATCGACACCAGGTACGGCACCGTGCAGGTCGAGGCCACCGTCAGAGCCGGCCGACTGGCGGCCGTCAAGGTGCTCCAGGCGCCATCCGAGCACGGCCGTGACCGGGAGATCGCCTCCTACGCCCTGCCACGTCTGACGCAGGAGGCCCTGAGTGTCCACAGCGCCCACATCGACGCGGTGTCCGGCGCCAGCTACACGAGTACCGGCTATGTCCGGTCCCTCCAGAGCGCACTGGACAAAGCCGGTGTCTGAGCGCGGGCGCGGCCTGCGCCATGTCGAGCATGTGATGGGTACGGTGTTCTCCTTCGACATCCGCGACACACCCACCGCAGCCATCGAATCCGCCCTGCGTGGCGCTGTCGCCTGGCTCCACCACGTCGACAGGGTCTTCTCCACCTTCCGTCCCGACAGCGTCATCAGCCGCCTGGCACGAGGCGAGATAGGGCGTGGCGACTGCTCGTCGGAGGTACGCGATGTGCTCGACCTCTGTACGCACGCCGGCCGCGTCACCGGCGGCTGGTTCAGCCACACACCGGATGGCGCTCTCGACCCCTCGGGCCTGGTCAAGGGATGGGCCGTCGAACGTGCCTGGCGGATCCTGCGCGAGGCGGGAGCGCACAACACCTGCGTGAACGGCGGCGGCGACCTCCAGCTCAGCGGGGAGTCCGCCCCGGGCGTTCCCTGGTCAATCGGCATCGCCCACCCCCAGCGCCCCGGCGAGCTGTACACCATCGTTACCGGTCACGACCTTGCAATCGCCACCTCGGGCACCGCCGAACGCGGCACACACATCCTCGACCCGTACACCGGCGCACCCGCCGACGGCCCCGCTTCCCTCACGGTGGTCGGCCACCGTCTGACCATGACCGACGCCTACGCGACAGCAGCCGTTGCCATGGGCGCGAGGGCAAGAACCTGGCTGGAACGCCTCGACGGCTACGAAGGCTTCGCGATCCTGCGAGATGGCCAGTCATGGCGAACACGGGGGTTTCCGGGCACGGAGAGCCGCCGAGCCGGGTAGCCAGGTGGCCGACGCGTTCGCGTGAGCACCCGTCCTGGTACCTGGCGGGCCCAGTGGCCTCGTCCGGACGTGCGTAGGTGAACCGGGTCCACCGACTTCGGCGAGCAGTTCACTCGGGACATGATGCACGTACCTCACTGACCGACAGGGGAGTGGTGCGCGAGCTCCTGCTCGATGCGGGCGATGACCGGTTCGACGGCGGCCAAGACGTGCGGCGACAATCCGGTGCCATGGCTGGTGTCGGCGGCCTCGACGGCGTAGATAAGGAGTTCTTCGGGGAGTTGGTCCAGTGTATGGGCGAGTTGGACGGCGTCGCCGAGCGTGAAGCCGTGCGAGTTGGTCTCGCGGTGGGGCGTTCGCCACTGATCATCATGGAGCCGGAGCCGGTGGATACGGCCGGGCCGGGCCGGACGGACGCGGGCGGCATCCACCAGGATGGCCAGGTCGGCACCGTCCCAGGCATTGATGAGGCGGGTGGGTTCACCGTCGGTGATGGTGAGCCTGGTGCCGTGGGGGAGGGGCCGCTGTGCGAGGCCGGCCACGACGGCCCAGCCCACGCCGTCGTCGCGCCGGTAGTCATTGCCGACGCCGATAATCGCGATCCGCGGGGTGGCTGGCGAAACATCCATGACGGACTGTCTTCCCGTCCTGCGCGGCACGACGTCCCTCCCGCGGCGCGGTCCGTCACTTCGGACCCGTCCGGGGTATGGGAGCGGCCGTATGGCCGCAGCGGGAGCGGCCGCCCCGTGCCCGCGGAGCCAATGGCGCATGGTGCGCGCCTTGGCGAGATCCACTCCGGAAGGCGGGCGATGACGCCGATGGGGGAGCTTGGCATCGAGCCTCAGGGACGGCCGGGGGGCGACTCGGGACCGCCCGGAAGGTTCGTTCGGCCTTTCGGTCCAGGGCCGACGCCGGCCTGTGCGGCTTTCCTGCGGCGGGGCCACAGGAAGAAGACGGCCACCGTCGCGGCGAGGGCGAGAACGGCCGTCACCGCCATCGTGTCAGCGACACCGGACGAGAACGCCGAGGTGGCTGCCTGCACCACGCTGCGCCGGAGGTCGGGCGGCAGTGAGGCGATCGCTTCCTGGAACGACGAGGAGTTCACCAGCGCCTGCCGGGCCTGGGTGATGTCCGCCGGAGTCAGCCCCGAGGCGTCGATGACAGACGCTGCTTCTCTCGTCGTGAGTTCTCTGGCGATCGCGGTGAGGACGGCGACCCCGAGAGCACCGCCGAGCATGCTGGACATCTTGAACACACCGGCCGCGGTGCCCGCGAGGTCGATCGGGACCTCTCCGACGGCCGTATCGGCCACCGGGGTGCTCACCAACCCGAGACCGAGCCCGATGGTGAAGAGCGCGACGGCGAGGTACTCCGTCGAACTGCGTGTACCGAGGGAACCGAGCAGGCCCAGGCCGGCGCTGGCCACGACGAGCCCCAGCACAGAGGGCAGACGGCCGCCCCGCCAGTTTTCGAGCCTGCCGCCGAGCGGAATGCACAGGAAGACCCCGACCGTGGCAGGCAGCATCAGCAGTCCGGCTTCCACCGCGCTGTAGCCGCGGGCGTTCTCCAACCAGAGCACGAGGAGGAAGCTCATCCCGGCGAAGGTGAAGTTCATCGTGAGGTTGGCCGTGAGCGCGCCGTTGTAGGCCCGGATCCTGAACAGATTCAGGTTCACGAGCGGGTGGCGCACACGCCGTTCGACGAACCACCACATGGCCAACAGCGCCACGCTCGCGACGAACAGGGCCACGATCAGAGGGCTTCCCCAACCCACGCTCGGCCCTTCGGTGAGCGCGTACAGCAGCGCGAAGACCGCGAGAACGACGGACGCCAGCCCCAGCCAGTCGATCGTGCGCTCGGCCTCCTCGTCGCGGGACTCCGGAGTCGTGGCCCGGACGACCACGAGCGTGACCGCAGCGAGCGGCAGGTTGATCCAGAACAGCCAGCGCCAGCCGAGGCCGTCGGTGATGACCCCGCTGAGTGCGGGGCCGACGGACAGCCCGCCCCAGGCCACCGCCTGCCAGATGCCAAACGCCCTGGTCTCCGCCTTTCCGGAGAACGCGGGCGGAATGAGCGCGAGCGAGGCCGGCAGAATCAGCGCGGCGCCGATGCCCATGAGACCGCGGCCGAGAATCAGCCATCCGGTATGGGGCGCGAGCGCGGCCGGCACCGAGAAGGCAGCCATCAGCACGATGCCCACTTCCAGCATCCGGCGACGGCCGAAGAGATCACCGAACTTGCCGGCGGCGATCACCAGCGCACCGGTGACCAGACTGAATGCGTTGTTCGCCCATTGCAGGCTCGACAGGTTGCCGCTGAATTCGTTGGCGATCTGGGGCATCGCCACCCCGAGGTCACCGAACGTGAGCCAGACCATCCCGGCGGCCGTGCAGGTCGCGGCCAGCGAGATCCACCGGTGCGTAGTTGTGAGGCCGCTGGAGGATCGTTCGGTCGTCACGAGGCTCCCGTTCCATGCTGTCCCCGTACGCGGTCAGCGCTACTCGGATGCGTACGGAGCGTAACGGGCCCACTGGGCAGCGGTTCATCTGCCGCGCCCGGCGACCCCGTACGTCCCACCCTGTTCGCCCATCGCCGCGCGGACCCGTGGCGCCCGGTGATATGTGCACGCTTGAGTCGCCGGGTGGCTGACCTGTCTGGCTGGTGGGGAGTATGCGCGTCGTCGGTGACCTGCCCCAGGCAGGCCAGGTGGCTGCAAGTCCGTCTCTTTTCGGGCCGAGGTCACTCGTGCGGGACGACCGCGACCGGGGCCGGGCAGTGGTGCATGACGGCGTGGGCGATGTGCCCGATGCGGGCCGGCCCGGCCGAGAGGCGGTTGGCGCGCCTGCCGATGACGACGAGCCCGGCGTCGGACCCGGCATCCACCAGGTGGTGCGCGGGCTGTCCGATCACGGATTGCTCGATCACGTCAATGCCCGGGTACTTCTCCTGCCACCGCCGCAGCGCGATCCGCAGCGCATCGGTTTCCTGAGCCGTCAGGTCGGCCCGCAGACCCGGTTCCACGCCGATGCCATAGGCGAAGAAGGCCGGTGGGTTCCAGCCGTGGATCACCCGCAGCGGAGCCGCCCGCAGCGAGGCGGTCTCGAAGGCGAACCGGATCACGTCAAGGCAGGGCCGGCTGAGGTCCAGGCCGAGGACCACCGGGCGGTACGGCATCGCCGTCAGCGGCCGTCCGTCAGTGGCCAGCCTGTGCTCGTCGACGGCGGTCGTTCCGGCCCGTACGAGCACGACCGGCCGCTCGATGTGCGCGACGGTGGACATCGCGACGGAACCGATGAAAAAGCCGGCCAACCTGCCCAGGCCCTCGCTGCCGATGGCCAGCAGTTCGGATTCCTTGGCCACATCGCACAGCACCTCCGGGGGCGGGCCCGTGAGATGGTCCGCGGCGATCTCCAGATCCGGGTAGCGATAGCGCAATTCCGCGGCGGCCTCGTGGGGTACGCGCTCGGACCACAGCCGGGGTGCGTCGGTTCCCACGAGCGGTGCGTGGGTGTAGGGCTGCCACTCCCAGGTATGGACGAGCCGTAGCGGCAGGTCCCTGCGCAGTGCCTCACGGGCACCCCAGTCCGCGGCGGCGAGACTGGCGGGTGAGCCGTCCAGGCCGACGGCCACGGGGCGGGTCATGGTGCGCCTCCAGCACGAGCTGTTCAACGATTCGCTTCCACCGTGGCCCGGCGGGGGCGGTTGCGGTGATGGGCTGCAGGGCCTTATCGCGGGCCGACCGGCCCCTGTCCCGGGACGTCGGGAATCCGTTGATAGCCGGGCACGCCCCCCGTGTGGCGGCACGAAGCCCGGTGTACGGGGCCGGTCGGTCCCCACACGGGTCATATCGGCCCCATCTGCCCGGATGCCTTGGCTGCCACCGTATGAGGCAGGGCATGCACCGCGTGCCTCAGCAGCAGGAGGTTTTGCTGTGAACACTCCCAGCCAGCCGGCCGTGGCCCACGGATCCCGGCTCCGGCCCGCTCTGCTGACGTTTCTCGGCGGGGTCGGCACAGTCACCGGCAGTAAGTTCCTCGTCGAGACCGACCACGTCCGGCTCCTGGTCGACTGCGGCCTGTTCCAGGGCATTGCCGATCTGCGGCGCCGCAACTGGCGCCGGTTGCCGTGCGACGCGGACAGCGTCCACGCGGTGGTCCTGACCCACGCTCACCTCGACCACTGCGGCTATCTCCCGCGTCTGGTCCGCGGCGGATTCCATGGCCCGATCCTGACGACCGCGAACACGGCGCGGCTCGCTGCGATCGTGCTGCGTGACAGCGCTCGCCTCCAACAGGAGCAAGCGGCCCACGCCAACGAGCACGGCTGGTCCAAGCACCGCCCCGCCCACCCGCTCTACACCATCGAGGACGCGGAACGCGCCGTGAGCATGTTCGACCCTGTGCCCTTCGCCGAGCAGGTCGAGATCGAAGCGGGCACCACGCTCAGCTTCCACCGGGCCGGCCACATCCTCGGCGCGGCGTGGGCCCACCTCACTCTGGAGGACGGGCACACCCTCGCCACCAGCGGTGACCTCGGACGGCCGGGACATGCACTGCTGAGGCCACCGCAGCCGTTTTCCGGCGCGGACGTCCTCCTCATGGAGTCCACCTACGGCAACCGACATCACCAAGAGGAAGCGGGCCGTGAGACATTCGCCCGCGTCCTGGAACGCACCCTCGAACGCGGCGGTTCCGTGGTCATCCCGGCGTTCGCAGTCGACCGCACGGAAGTGGTTCTCCATGAACTCGCAGCATTGCGCGAGAGCGGCCGGCTGCCCGCAGACGTGCCCGTTTTCGTTGACAGTCCGATGGCATTGGCCGCGTTGGACGTGTACGTGGATGCGATCCGGGAAGGCTCGCCCGAACTGCGGCCCGAAGTACTTGCGGCCGGCGGAGCGGCGCTGAGCCCCGAACCGTTTCTCGCCGCACGCTCGGTGCAGGAGTCGATCGACATCAACCACACGCCCGGCCCCGCCGTCATAGTCTCCGCGTCCGGCATGGCCACCGGCGGACGCGTGCTGCACCACCTCCGCAGGCTGCTACCCGACTCGCGCAACTCCGTGGTGGTGGTGGGCTTCGCCGTGCAGGGAACCCGCGCCCGCGACTTGGTGGACGGCGCCCGCGTTCTCAAGATGTTCGGTGAGTACGTTCCGGTGCGGGCCGAGGTCGTCGACCTACCGCACTTGTCCGCGCATGCCGACCAGGCACAGATCCTGGACTGGCTGCGCGCCGCCCCGGTACCACACGTCACCTACCTCGTGCACGGGGAGCCGGAGGCGTCGGCCGCTCTCAGGGACCGGATCGACCACACGCTGGGGTGGACCGCGGTGGTACCCCGTTCCGGAGAGCACGTACTGGTGCGCTGAGCCGCCGCATCTCCCAGGTACCCAAGAACGGGCCGCGGCCGTGGAGGCAGCAATGAGCAACAGAGAAGTCGAAGTGTCGTTCACCGGTGGGGAGTCGTACCGAATCCGAGTGGGTGGGCACGAGCTGGCCGTCGACCAGCCGGCCGATACGGGTGGCAGTGACAGTGGGCCCACACCGGTCGAGCTGTTCGTCGCCTCGCTCGCCTCGTGCGTGGCGTTCTATGCGGGGCGTTTCCTGGACCGGCACGGGCTGCCGCGCGGTGACCTCGGTGCCGCGGCGGACTTCGAGATGGCGGACGACGGCCCGGCGCGGGTCGCCCGAGTACGCATACGTGTCCGGGTGCCGGCTTCCGAGCCCCTGAACCAAGCCAGGAAGGAGGCGCTGCGCGCGGTGGTGCACCACTGCACGGTCCACAACTCGCTGCTGCGGCCGCCCGAGGTGTCGATCGACGTGGAAGCAACCTGACGTGTGGCGCGCGGCTCACCGGCACGACGGATCGACCTGCCCATACGGTCAGGGACCACCGGCCCTACCTCTGGTCAGGGCCGCGCGCACGGTGAGGGCACGGAGCGACCCGGGTTGGCCGTTCGCGCGCATCGTGGGAGACATCCGTGCTGGTCAATGGGGCAGTGACGACACGCCGCCACTCGCCCGCACTGACGGTACGGCCCGCCCGGCCTCGGCCCCAGGCCCTTCGGCCCATGCGCGCAGGACCGGGGTCCCTGATTCTGGAAGCAGAACCAGGCGTCGGAAGGTCTCGCGATGGCATGGGAAACGATCCGCAAGGCCGCCACACCGGGCGTCCCGCCGAACCTAGTCGACTACGCACAGACCTGCTCCGATTTCACCTGGTCACGGGCGCGTCACGAGCTGGACGGGCTACCCGGCGGCACGGGGCTGAACATGGCGTACGAAGCCGTCGACCGGCACGTGGCAACGGACCGTGGCGGCAAGGTGGCGCTGAGGTGCGTCGGTCGTGACGACACCGTCGAGACGGTCACTTACGCCGAGCTGGCGCGCCGGACGGCCCGCTTCGCGAACGCCCTGCGCTTGCTTGGCGTCGGTCGTGGTGACGCGGTGTTCACGTTGCTCGGCCGGTGCCCCGAGCTCTACACAGCCGTGCTGGGCACTCTGAAGAACACCAGCGTGCTGTGCCCTCTCTTCTCCGCGTTCGGCCCCGACCCGGTCGAACAGCGCCTGCAGCTCGGTGATGCCCGCGTGCTGGTCACCACCGCGGCCCTGTACCGGCGCAAGGTCGCGGACCGCAGAGCGTCGCTCCCTGGCCTTGCGCACGTCCTCATCGTCGGCCCTGGCGCCGAAGACCTGCCGGGCACGTTGTCGTTCGACATGCTGACGGCCGCCGCCCCCGACCAGTTCACCATCCCGCCGACCTCACCTGAGGACACGGCTCTGCTGCACTTCACCAGTGGAACCACCGGGGCCCCCAAGGGCGCGATCCACGTCCACGAAGCGGTCGTCGCCCACCACGCCACGGCTTCCTACGCGCTCGATCTGCATCCCGAGGACGTGTACTGGTGCACCGCGGACCCCGGCTGGGTCACCGGCATGTCGTACGGCATCATCGCGCCGCTGGTCCATGGCGTGACGCTCGTGGTCGACGAGGGCGACTTCGACGCCCGGCGCTGGTACCGGATCCTTGCCGAGCAGCGGGTCGGGGTCTGGTACACCGCGCCGACGGCGCTGCGCATGCTCATGCGCACCACACTGGGCCAAGAGCACCACAACGTGCCCGCCGCGTACGACCTGTCGGCGCTGCGCTTCGTCGCGTCCGTCGGGGAGCCGCTCAACCCCGAGGCCGTGGTGTGGGGGCAGGAGGTGCTGGGCCTGCCCGTCCACGACAACTGGTGGCAGACCGAGACCGGTTGCATCATGATCGCGAACTTTGCCGGCTGTGAAATCCGGCCCGGCTCGATGGGGCGGCCGGTGCCGGGCGCCGAGGCAACGGTACTGGAACGAGGTGAGAACGGCCGGGCGCTGATCACCGACGGCCGGGTGACGGAGGTGGAAACCCCCGGCGTCGAGGGTGAGTTGGCTCTGCGTCCCGGCTGGCCGTCGATGTTCCGCGGCTATCTGCACGACAAGGAGCGCTACGAGGCGACGTTCGCCGACGGCTGGTATCTGACCGGGGACCTGGCCCGGCGGGACGAGGACGGCTGGTACTGGTTCGTCGGGCGGGCTGATGACGTCATCAAGTCGGCTGGGCACCTGGTCGGCCCCTTCGAGGTGGAGAGCGCGCTGATGGAACACCCGGCGGTCGTCGAGGCCGGGGTGATCGGCCGGCCTGACCCCGTAGCCGGGAACATCGTCAAGGCGTTCGTCTCCCTGCGACCCGGCACTGAACCGACGGCCGCGCTGGAGCGTGAGCTGCTGGCCTTCGGGCGCCGCAGGCTGGGCCCCGCCGTCGCGCCCCGCGAGATCGCCTTCGACCAGAACCTGCCACGGACCCGCAGCGGGAAGGTGATGCGCCGGCTGCTGCGCGCACGCGAACTCGGCCTGCCCACCGGCGACCTGTCCACGTTGGAGGGATCCACATGAGTCCGGCCCGCGGCACCCACAAGCGTCGGACCGCGACCGGCGCGGACCGGACGGCACGTGCCGGGCACCGCAGCGAGTTGCTCAGCGCCATGCTGCGCATCCGGCGCTTCGAGGAGCGCTGCGTCGAGCTGTACAGCGCCGCCAAGATTCGCGGCTTCGTCCACCTCTACATAGGGGAGGAGGCCGTCGCCGTCGGCGTCAACGAAGCCCTGACCGCCGAGGACGCAGTGGTCGCCACCTACCGCGAGCACGGCCATGCGCTGGCCCGCGGTATCACCGCCGAGGCCGTCATGGCCGAGATGTACGGCAAGACGACCGGCTGCAGTGGAGGTCGCGGCGGATCCATGCACCTCTTCGACGCCGACCGCCGCTTCTACGGCGGTAACGCGATCGTGGCCGGCGGACTTCCCCTGGCCGCGGGGCTCGCACTCGCCGACCATATGCGCGGGCAGCACCGGGTCACCTGCTGCTTCTTCGGTGACGGCGCCTACGCCGAAGGCGAGTTCCACGAGACGGCGAATCTGGCCGCCCTGTGGGGCCTGCCGTTGCTGTTCGTCTGTGAGAACAACCTGTACGCCATGGGCACAGCCATCGAACGCCACGAGGCGCAGACCGACCTGGCCCTGCGTGCCGCCTCGTACGGCATGGCGGCATGGGCGGTGGACGGCATGGACGCCGAGGCCGTGGAGCGCGCGGCCCGCCGCGCCGCCGAGAGCATCCGGGGCGGCGGTGGACCCCACTTCCTCGAAGTGCGCACCTACCGCTTCCGCGCCCACTCGATGTACGACCCGGACCGCTACCGCGACAAGGCGGAGATCGAGCGGTGGAAGGCCCGGGACCCGATCACCCGGCTCATGGACCGTATGCGCGAGGACGCTGAGCCGGTCGAGAAGCAGCTCACGGCGATCGAACGCCGGATCGCCGAAGAGATCGAGGCCGCCGTCGAGGCGGCCGAGCGGGCGCCCGAAGAACCGGTGGAAGACCTGCTGCGGTACGTCACCAGCGCTCCCCGGGAGGTGACGTGACGATGGCTGCCGACCGGCCGGAAGAGGGGAAGACGACCTACCGTGAGGCGATGCGTGAGGCGCTCGGCGAGGCGCTCCGCGCCGATGACCGGGTATTTCTCATGGGCGAGGATGTGGGCCGGTACGGCGGCTGTTTCGGTGTGAGCCTCGGCCTGCTGGAGGAGTTCGGGCCGGAGCGGATCCGCGACGCCCCGCTGTCGGAGTCGGCGTTCGTGGGTGCGGGGATCGGCGCGGCGCTGTCCGGGCTGCGGCCGATCGTTGAGATCATGACCGTCAACTTCAGCCTCTTGGCCCTCGACCAGATCCTCAACAACGCGGCCACCCTGCTGCACATGTCGGGCGGCCAACTGCCCGTTCCCCTCGTGATCCGGATGACGACGGGCGCGGGCCGGCAGCTCGCCGCCCAGCACTCGCACAGCCTTGAAGGCTGGTACGCGCACATCCCGGGCGTCCGGGTGCTCGCGCCGGCGACGATCGAGGACGCCCGGTACATGCTGGCCCCGGCGCTGGCCGATCCCGACCCGGTACTGATCTTCGAACACGGAAGTCTCTACAACGCCGCCGGTGAACTGGCCCCGCTCACCACCACGGTGGACCTGGACCACGCCGCGATTCGTAGGCGAGGCACCGACATCTCCCTGATCACGTACGGTGGTTCGCTTCCGAAGGCGCTCGAAGCGGCGGAAGAGCTGGCGGTCGACGGAATCAGCGCGGAGGTCGTCGACCTGCGCACGCTGCGGCCCCTCGACGATGGGGCCATCGCCGCTTCCGTGGCGCGTACGCATCGCGCGGTGGTCGTCGACGAGGCGTGGCGTACGGGCAGTCTCGCCGCGGAGGTGTCGGCGCGGATCGCCGAGGCATCACTGTACGAACTGGACGCGCCGGTCGAGCGGGTGTGCAGCGCGGAAGTCCCGATCCCGTACGCCCGCCCGCTCGAACAGGCCGCTCTTCCGCAGACCGCCGGCATCGTTGCGGCCGCGCACCGGGCGGTGGACTGACGATGGCCGAGTTCACGATGCCGTCGCTGGGCGCCGACATGGACGAGGGGATGTTGCAGGAGTGGCTGGTGCGGCCCGGTGACCACGTACGCAAAGGGGATCCGGTCGCGGTCGTCGAGACCGCGAAGTCCGCCATCGAGGTGGAGTCCTTCGAGACGGGCACGGTGGGGCAACTGCTTGTGGAGCCGGGCACGACGGTCCCGGTGGGCACACCGCTCGCGCTGATCGAGCCGGCGGAGGAGCTTGCGGCATCCGAGAAGCCGCGGGAGCGCGCGGGACCCGAGCAGCTTCGGAAGGCGGAGAAGCTTCGGAAGGCGGAGAAGGCACGGCCGAAGACGCGGCAGGCCCCGGAGCGGGGGCCGAGGGCTCAGCCGATGCCGGGCCCCGCGGAAGCCCCGTTGTCGTCCGCTGCCCACCCTGCTCATGCCGCCCACGACCGTGCCCCCGGCGAAGAGGGACCCCTGATCCGGCATCTCGCCGAGCGGGCCGGAGTCGACCTGGACATTCTTCACGGGACCGGACGCGGCGGGCGCGTCACACGTGCCGACGTCGAGCGGGCCGCCGCGACACACCCATCGCGTGCCCGGGTCACGCCTTTCGCCCGACGGCTGGCCCGTGAACTCGGCGTTGAACTCTCCGCAGTGACGGGTACCGGCAAGGACGGCGCCATCCGCGCGGCCGATGTTCGCGAGGCGGCCCCCGGCCCGACGGTGACGGCTCAGCCGAAGAGCGCCGACGCGGCCCGTGCTCGTCCTTCCGCGGAACGCCGGCCGACGGGGATGCGCGAGGCCATCGCAGGCCTGATGACCCGAGCGAACCGGGAGATCCCGCACTACTACCTGTCTACCACGGTTGACATGTCGGCCGCGATGAACTGGATGCATGAGCACAACCGCCGCTGCCCGGTCGGCGAGCGGCTGCTTCCCGCCGCCCTGTTGCTCAAGGCCGCGGCTCGCGCGGCCCGCGAGGTCCCCGAACTGAACGGCTTCTGGTCCGATGGAGGCTTCACCGCAGGCGCGGGAGTACACCTGGGCGTGGCGGTGTCGCTCCGCGGCGGAGGGCTCATCGCCCCCGCCCTGCACGATGCCGACACCCTCGAACTCCCGCAGCTGATGGCGGGTTTGAAGGACCTGGTCGCGCGCGCCCGTACGGGCAGGCTGCGCGGCTCCGAGGTGTCCGACGCCACCATCACGGTCACCAACCTGGGGGACCAGGGGGTGGAAGCCGTCCTCGGCGTGATCTACCCGCCGCAAGTGGCCCTGGTGGGCTTCGGGCGGGTCGTCGAACGGCCGTGGGCGGTCGACGGTCTGCTCGGCGTGCGGCCCGTGGTCACGGCCACCTTGTCGGCCGATCACCGGGCCACTGACGGGGCCGTCGGGGCCCGCTATCTCACCGCGGTCGATCGCCTCTTGCAGAACCCGGAGGAGCTATGAAGCGCGACGAAGCACTGGAGATGGTGAAGGAAACGCTGGCCGAGATCGTCCCGGACGCCGATTTCACGAAGCTGGGGCGTGACGACAAGTTCCGGGACGCTCTGGAACTTGACTCCCTCGACTTCCTGAGCTTCATCGAGACCCTCGGCAAACGCGCCGGGATCCGGATCGAGGACGAGGACACCCCGCACCTCACCACACTGGCGGACAGTGCGGACTTCCTCGTTGCCCGCACGGAGGACGGGCCGTGAACGAATGTGCCGGGACACCTTGAGGTACGCGCGTGTGCACGCTCCACTGCGGAGGCCGTGGCGGAAACCGGGAGAGGAGGCGGCCGATGAACATCTCGAAGGTGATGAGTACTCCGGCGGTGACCGTCCCGCTCGGGACGCAACTGCGGGAGGTGGCCCGCCGGATGGAGGAGTACGGCGTCGGTTGCGTGGTGGTCACGGACGGCGGGACGATGCAGGGCATCGTCACCGACCGCGACCTCGCGGTGCGCATGCTGGCCGCGGGCCTGGACGCGGAGGACCGGGTGGATGCGGTGATGACCCTGCCTGTGATCACGGTGGACGTGACCGACGACATCCATGTGGCATACCGGACCTTCCGCAACTCCGGGGTTCGCCGCCTGCCTGTGCTGGACGGGCACCGGCCCGTGGGCATGCTGGCCGTGGACGACCTGCTCCTCGATGTCTTCCAGCGGTTGGGCGACCTGCTGGGCCCGGTTTCCTGGAGCATGCTGGAGGGATCATCCGGGTCGTGCACCACGGATCAGGGCTGAGTGGGGCCGGTTGATGAAATCCCTGGCCCCGACCGTGGCAGGTACGGCGGACAGCCTTGAGACCCGGTCGTCGGTCGTCGCGGCCGGTTCCGGCTTGCGGGCCGCTGCCGCGCTCGGACCGGCCGAGTACTCCGCGGATCTCGCGTCCTGCCCCTATCTGCCGCCGGGGGAGCAGGCCGACGACGACTACCCGCTGATCACGGTCACCAGGCGGCGGCTGACTCACTACAACTCCGAAACATGACCCAGCTGCTGACGCCCGGTGACTCCAGCCGGCGACCGGAGGGCCGCCACCGGAGCGGACGTCCCTGTGTGCAGACCGTACGGTCGGGGGACGTCTTCGCCGCGCTGGACACCTCGCCACGGGGACTGACCGCAGCGGACGCGGTGGCGCGGCGGGACCGAGACGGCCCCAACGAGCTCCCGCGCGCCGGCCGCCGAGGATGGTGGTGGCGGCAGCTGGCGGCGCAGTTCACCGACCTCTTCGCTATCGTCCTGCTCGTCGCGTCGGCCGTCACCTTTCTTGCCTACGAGCTGCAACAGCCCGGCGATGCGGGCACGTTCCGACTGGCCGTGGCCATCCTCGCCGTGGTGGTACTCAACGCGTCCATCGGTTTCGCCCAGGAGTACTCGGCCGGGCGGACCGCGCAGTCGCTGCAGGCGATGGTGCCGCACACCTGCCGGGTGCTGCGCGACGGGGAGCGGCGGGAGCTCCCCGCACGCGAACTCGTGCCCGGCGATGTCGTGGTCCTGGAGGCCGGGGACGCGGTGCCGGCGGACTGCCGCCTGGTCGAGGCGCACGAGGTCGCGGTGAACAACGCTGCTCTGACGGGGGAGAGCGACACGGTTGGCCGCACCGTCGACGCAGAGGCGGTCGGACCGCTGCTTGAGGCCCGCAACTGCGTGTTCATGGGCACGGATGTCATCGCGGGGTCGGCGAAGGCCGTGGTGTTCGCAACCGGCGCGGCAACCGAGTTCGGACGGATCTTCCGGCTCGCGGCGGCGGCGCCGAGGCAGAAGACCCCATTGCAGCTCCAGGTGGCCTCGATGGCCCGCCGGGTGGCGGGCGTGGCCCTGGCGATCGGCGCGGCGCTGTTCGCGGTGCGCCTGCCCACGGGGCAGCCGTTCGTGGGAACCTTCGTCTTCGCGCTGGGTGTGATGGTCGCCCTGGTACCGGAGGGCCTGCCCGCGACGCTGTCCGTGTCGCTGGCGATCGGCGTACGGCGCATGGCGCGCAGGCATGCGCTCGTCAAGCAACTGCTGGCGGTGGAGGCTCTGGGCTCCACCACGGTCGTGTGCACGGACAAGACCGGGACGCTGACGCAGGCGGAGATGACCGTCGCGCAGGTGTGGGCCGGCGGTGCATTGCATCCGGTTTCGGGGGTGGGGTACGCACCGGTCGGTGAGGTCAGCGATCCGGCGCCTGTGCACGAGCTGCTCAGGGCAGCGGCGCTGTGCTGCAACGCCCGGCTGGTGCAGCCCTCCGGACACGGCGGCTGGCGGGTGCTCGGCGACACCACCGAGGGAGCGCTGCTTGTCGCAGCGGCGAAGGCCGGCATCGATGTGGCCGCCGAGGAGACCCGTGCCCCGCGCGTGGCGGAATACCCGTTCGACTCGATCCGCAAACTGATGAGTACGGTCCATCGGGCTGCGGGCGGCGCCGGCTACCGTGCTTACGTCAAAGGCGCCCCGCAGGAGATCTTCGCCCGCTGCACCGACATCGACCGGAAGGGCGAGCGGCGGCCACTGACGGACGAGCTGCGAGCCGAAGTCATCGCGACCAACGACCGACTGGCTTCTCAGGGACTGCGCGTGCTGGCGGCGGCGTGGCGACCGGTGACCGGTCCCCACGCCACTCAGGACGAGACCGAGTCGGGGCTCACCCTGCTGGGCCTGGTCGGCATGCTGGACCCGCCACGGCCGGAGGTCAGCGACGCGGTGGACGCCTGTCGGCGCGCGGGCGTCCGTATCGTCATGGTCACCGGTGACCACCCGCTGACCGCGGAGGCCGTCGCCCGCCGCGTGGGCATCGTGCGGCGGTCCGCCCCAACCGTGGTGACCGGCGCACGCCTCGACACCATGGACGACGAGGCCCTGGGCGGCCTGCTCGCCAAGCCTTCGGAACTGCTGCTGTGCCGGGTCAGCCCCGAGCACAAGATGCGCGTGGTCACCGCCCTTCAGCGGCGCGGCGAGGTGGTCGCGGTCACCGGCGACGGCGCCAATGACGCCCCAGCCCTCAAGCACGCGGACATTGGCGTGGCCATGGGAGCCTCAGGGACGGATGTCGCCCGGGAGGCCGCGGTCATGGTCCTGTTGGACGACTCGTTCGCCTCCATCGCCACCGCCGTGCGGCTCGGCCGTTCGGTCTACCAGAACATCCGCAAGTTCCTGGTCTACCTCTTCAGCCACAACATCGCCGAGCTCGTGCCGATCCTGGCCGCGACCTTCGCGGGCTTCCCGCTCGTCCCGATCACCGCCGTACAGATCCTGGCGATCGACCTCGGCTCCGACGTCCTGCCTGCCCTCGCGCTGGGCGCCGAGCCGCCCGAACCCGACGTCATGGACCGCCCGCCACGCTCGCGCCGGCAGCCGCTGTTCTCGGCCGGTGTCATGGGACGCATCCTGTTCCTGGGCGGTATCCAGGCGCTCGGCGTGTGCGTCGTCTTCTTCTGGCACATCGATGCCTCCGGGATCCCGTACTCCCACTTCACCGAGGACGACACCGCCTACCGGGAGGCGATCACCATGGTCCAGGCGGGGATCGTGGTCAGCCAGTTCTTCAACGCGCTGGCGGTGCGCACCGACCGGCAGAGCATCTTCCGGGTCGGGCTGCTGTCCAATCCGTGGCTGCTGGCCGCAGGGTGTTCCGGCATCGGCCTGATGGCGGCGATCAGCTATCTGCCCGCGCTGCAGGCTGTCTTCCACACCGCCCCGCTGGCCGCGACCGACTGGGCGGCCCTGGCGGTGTTCGGCGTATTGCTGCTGGTCGCCGAGGAAACCCGCAAGTGGTGGCTGCGGGGCCACCGGCCCCGAGGCGAGAAGGGAGGAAAGCGATGAGAGTGATCATCGTCGGCTGTGGACGGGTGGGATCCAGGCTCGCCGCCAGGCTCGCAACCGAAGACCATGACGTACGGATCGTCGACCGCGCGCCCAAGACCCGCAGGCTGTTGCCCGTAGGCTTCCCGGGCCGGTTCCACGAAGGAAACGGCTTCAGCCGTACGGTACTTGAGGCCGCCGGAATCAATCACGCCGATGCGTTCGTCGCCGTTGCCGCCAACGACAGCAGCAATGTCGTCAGTGCGCGGACGGCCAAGGAGACGTACCGGGTCCCGATCGTTCTCGCCCGGGTCTACGATCCCGGCCGCGCCGACCTCTACCGTGAGCTCGGCATCCCGGCCATCGCCAGCGTCCGCTGGACGGTACATCAGATCCACCAGATGTTGCTGCACCGCCACCTCACACCTGAACTCTCCTTCGGCAACGGCGAAACCCTTCTGGTCCGCTCCGAACTGCCCGCCTATCTTACGGGCCGGCGGCTGACCGAGTTCGATGTCGACGGTGAGATCCGCGTCGTGGAGGTCACCCGCGCGGGCCGCTCGCTGGTGCCCGCGCACAGCACTCTCGCCGAACCGGGGGACCTGGTCACCTTCGCTGTCGCAGCGACCGCTCTCGGCCGCCTGCGCGGTTTTCTCGACAAGGAGTTGGGGACGTGAAAGCCCTCATTGTCGGTGCCGGCCGACTGGGCACCCAGGTCGCCCAGGTGCTCGCCGCCGCTCAGAACGATGTCACCCTCGTCGACCATGACGAGGACCGGATCGCCGAACTCAAAGGCCGCCTCACCGTACGACTCGTGGCGGGAGACGCCTGCGAGCCCGCCTTCCTTGAGCACACCGGCGCCCTCACCACCGACCTCCTCATCGCCGCCACCGGCAACGATGAGGACAATCTCGTGATCAGCCTGCTCGCCAAGCGCCGGTTCGACGTCCCGCGCGTCGCCGCCCGCGTCAACGATGCGGAGAACACCTGGCTGTTCGACCACCGCTGGGGCGTAGATGTCCCCGTCCCCGCTGCCACCCCACTGATCTCCCTCATCGAGGAAGCCACTGGTGCTACCGACACCGTCGCACTGCTCCGTCTCAGCAAGGCAGGAGTCAATGTCATCGAAACCGCGATCACCACGCGGTCCCGTGCAGCCGGCCGGGCCCTCGCCGAGATCGTGCTCCCTGCCGGTACGGTCATCGCCACCGTCATCCGGGACGGCCAGCCCACCGTGCCCACCCCGGAGGTGCGGCTCCAGCCCGGCGACGAACTTCTCCTCGTCTCCCACACCGCGACCGAGCAGGAGATCCACGCCGCATTTCAGTGACACCCGGCGCCGCACGGGCCTCCGGCCGGGAAGTCAGGAGGCGGCGCAGACGACCTCGACGAAATGGCCGACCTGCTCTTCCGTCAGGTGACGAGCGAGATCCGCTTCACTGATCATTCCCACCAGCCGATGGTCAGAGATGACAGGAAGCCGCCGGATCCGGTGTTCCTCCATGGCTCGGAGTACCTGGTCCGCGTCGGCTTCGGCATCGATGGTGATGGGCTTGCCCTGTTCGAGTGCGCCCGCGGTCATGGTCTTCGGGTCCTTGCCCTTGGCGATGCACTTCACCACGATGTCACGGTCGGTGATGATCCCGTGCAATCGGTCGTCGGGCCCGCAGATCGGGAGGGAGCCGATGCCCAGCTCGCTCATCCGCCGCGCGGCACTCTCCAGGGTTTCGTCCTCCTTCACGCAGGTACCGCCGGCGTGCATGATCTCTCGTGCCGTGGTCATGGCCCCTCCTCCTGCTCCGGAAAGCCCGCCCACCCGGCCGGGCGTCCAAGAAGTTCCGTGTACGCAAAGGCGAGGAGGACCACCCACTTCTCGCGGGTCCCGATTGCGCGGTGCGCGGTTT
Source organism: Streptomyces sp. NPDC127097 (assembly GCF_042724075.1). Lineage (NCBI taxonomy): Bacteria > Bacillati > Actinomycetota > Actinomycetes > Kitasatosporales > Streptomycetaceae > Streptomyces > Streptomyces sp. NPDC127097. The sequence continues at coordinate 268,741 of NZ_JBHXFI010000002.1, forward strand.
CTCTCCGCTGCTCCGCGTCTCCGATGTCCTCCTCGTCACTTTCAGTAAAGGTCGCCGTGCCCGATGCGGCATAGGGCCCAATGGGCATCCCCCCGGACCAAGTGGCCCAGCCCCGGTGCGCCGGGCACAGGCAACGGCCATCGCGGGACAACGGAGGGGGCCTGCACCCATTCGGCGAGTGTTCCACGGAGCGGTCCGCGGGTACGCCCCGGGGCACGGGGGGCACAGAGAGCGGCATACCCCTCGGATCGGTGCGAAAATGACCAGACAGGCGGCTGGTCGTTCTTCCCGGGAGGTGGCCGTGAGCGACTCCGAATGCCCTGCCGCCCGGAAGGAAACCCACCGCGCTGCACAAGGCCGAACCTCGGCCACGTGGGAAGAGCACCGCCATAACATGTTGCGGCGCTATCTCGGTGCGGTGGCGTCCACCGCACCGCCGAAGACCGGCGAGGAGACGGCCGACCGGGGGAAGGCCACACCACCCCGTTCCCAGGACCGCCCCCAGGTACGGGTACGCGACGTGATGAGCGTGCCCGCGGTGTCGGTCCCCGGGGACACGCCGTTCCTGGACGTGGTGCACACGCTCTCCCGCGAGCACCTGAGCGCCGTGCCCGTAACCGATGCCGACGACCACGTGCTCGGAGTGGTGTCCGAGTCCGACCTGCTCGCCAAGGCCGCCACGACGGCCGCCCCGCGTCCGCCCGGCCCGATCGGCAGGCTTCGCGAGCACCACCTCTACGAGAAGAGCCGGGGAGAGACCGCAGCCACCCTCATGACCGCCCCGGCGATCAGTGCCCATCCCGGAGACCTGGTGACCGACGCCGCCAGGACCGCCGCCCGCTCACGTGTCAAGCGGCTGCCCGTCACCGATCACCACGGCCGGCTGGTCGGTGTCGTGAGCCGGATCGATCTGCTGCAGGCCCTGGTCCGCGATGACACCGAGATCCGCAAGGAGATCACGTCCCGGATCCTCCGGCACGAATTCTTCCTCGACCCCGGCGACTTCGAGGTGACGGTCGAAAACGGCGTGGTCACCATTACGGGCAGGATGAACGCGCCCCTCATCCCGAAGCTGCTGGAGTCGGTCCGGGGCATCGAGGACGTCGTCGAGGTGATCGATCACCTCAAGGGCACGACCTGACAGGTTCCTGACCGGAGGAACTGGCCTTTCTGCGGGGAGCAACCGTCGATCAGCGGAGTGAGCGGTGCTGTCGGCGGTCTGCGGATTGCTTGCGTGAAGCGCGCCGATCGAGCGGCGGTGTGATGTCGGGGACCGTGGTCACCGCTCTTCATCTTCTTCGCGGAAGCCGCGCAGCGTTGACCCTTGGTGCTCGTGCTTGGCAGTGGTTTCGGCATCGGGCTGATGGGTCCGAAGGCCAGGTCCTGTGGTGCTCGGCAGGGGTGTGCTGTGCCAGCGTCGGAGGCGGGAGGAGTTGGCGACCACGGAGAGCGAGGACAGGGCCATGGCGGCTGCGGCGAGGACGGGGCTGAGGCGGATGCCCCATGGCGGGTAGAGGGCGCCGGCGGCGACGGGGATGCCGACGGCGTTGTAGATCAGGGCGAAGAACAGGTTCTGGCGGATGTTGCGCATGGTGGCGCGGGAGAGCTGGATGGCGGTGACGACGCCCCCCAGGGAGCCGGAGATGAGGGTGATGTCGGCGGCTTCGATGGCCACGTCGGTGCCGGTGCCGATGGCCAGACCGACGTCGGCGGCAGCCAGCGCTGGTGCGTCGTTGATGCCGTCGCCGACCATGCCCACGGTGCGCCCCTCCCGTTGCAGGCGGTGGATCTCATCGGCCTTGTCCTCGGGCAGTACCTCGGCCAGGACGCGGTCCACGCCGACCTGACGGGCGATGGTCTCGGCGGTGCGGGCGCTGTCGCCGGTGATGATGACGACCTCCAGGCCGAGCCGTTGCAGCGCGGCGATGGCGGTGGCGGAGTCGCCCTTGACGGTGTCAGCGATGGCGAGCACCCCGGCCGGACGGCCGTCGACGGCTGTGAGTACCGGGGTCTTGCCCTGGGCCGAGAAGTCGGCCGCGATGAGGGCCAGTTCGGTGGTGTCGAGCCCGGCCCCGGCCAGGAGGAGTGCGGTGCCGACGTGGACCGTTCGGCCCCCGACGGTGGCCTGTGCCCCTTTGCCGGTGACGGAAGTGAAGCCGCTTGCCGTGGGCAGCGTCAGGCCGTGGTCGTGGGCGGCGGTGACGATGGCTGCGGCGAGGGGATGTTCGCTCAGTTCCTCGACGGCTGCCACCAGCGTCAGTACGTCCTCCTCGTCGAACCCGCCGACTGTGCGTACGTCGTTGAGGACGGGTTTGCCTTCGGTGACGGTGCCGGTCTTGTCGAGGACGATGGTGTCCATCTTATGGGCGGTTTCCAGGGCTTCGGCGGAGCGGATGAGGATGCCGGCCTGGGCGCCCTTGCCGGTGCCGACCATGACCGACAGCGGGGTGGCCAGGCCGAGCGCGCAGGGGCAGGCGATGATCAGTACGGCCACGGCGGAGACGAGCGCGAGGGTGAGGGCCGGTGCTGGGCCGATGGTGAACCAGAGGGCGAAAGTGCCTACGGCGATGGCGATCACCGCCGGCACGAAGTAGGCGGAGACGGCGTCGGCGAGCCGCTGGATCGGGGCCTTGGAAGCCTGCGCCTGTTGCACGAGGCGAATGATCTGGGCGAGCATGGTGTCCGCGCCGACCTTGCTCGCGCGCACCGTCAGGGATCCGGTGCCGTTGACCGTGGCGCCGATCACGGTGTCCCCGGCGCGTTTGGTGACAGGCATCGGCTCGCCGGTGACCATGGACTCGTCCACCGGCGAGGTACCCGAGGAGACTTGGGCGTCGACCGGAACTTTCTCGCCGGGGCGGATCAGAAGCATGTCTCCCACGATGACGTCCTCAACCGGGATCTCGGTCGGGTTGCCGTCGCGGATCACCCGGGCGGTGCGGGCCTGCAGGCCCAGCAGGGCGCGGATGGCTTCGCCGGTGCCCGCCTTTGCGCGGGCCTCCAGCAGCCGGCCGAGCAGGATCAGGGTGAGGATGACGCCGACGGCTTCGAAGTACACCTCGCGCACCTCGCTGGGCAGCAGGCCGGGGGCGAGGGTGACGAGCAGACTGTAGCCGTAGGCAGCCGTGGTGCCGAGGGCGATGAGGCTGTTCATGTCGGCGCCGCGATGGCGCAGAGTCAGCCAGCCGGTGGAGTGGATCGGCCAGCCGGTGTAGAGCATCACCGGGGTGATCAAGGACAGCTGCAGCCAGTGGTTCAGCAGCCACCCCGGCACCCAGTCGGCGCCGAACAGCTCATGTGCCATCACCCCGAAGAGGACAGGGAGGGTGAGGACCGCACCCACGGATACGCGATGGGTCAAGTCCGCTGTCTCCGCATGGCGTTCGGCTGCCTCAGCCGCCTCCTCAGCCGCCGCATCGCCTCCCTGTGAGGGCGCTGCGGCCGCCGTAGCGGAGGACGGCGGGCCGGGGACCGTGTCCTGGCCGACGGCAGAGGCCGGTTCCTCGGTGCCGGTGCTGCCGTCGGCCTCCACCAGCAGGGTGCCGTGGATCATGTTCATCCCGCAGGCGAAGCCGAAGGCCCCGGCCCGGTCGGGGCTGACTCGTACGGTGGTCCGCGCGAACGCGGGCAGCCCCGCGCTGACCCGCAGGTCCGGGAAGATGACGCGGGAGGTGCACTCCCCGCTCTCCTGCCGGTCGAAGACCAGCTCGACGGGTACGCCCTGGCGTACGCGGATCACGTCCGGGCGGTAACCGCCCCGTACGGTCACCTCGACACGCTGCACCCCGCCCTCCAGCCGGGCGGTCCGGGCCCGGCGCGGGCCGAAGAAGAACCAGCCCAGCCCTGCGAGCACTACGCTCGCGGCGACAATCACAACGACATCGATGACATCCATGGCGGACGCCCTCTCGTGTCCTCTCCGTGGGGATACCCCCAGCCTGTGCCCCGAGTCTGTATGCCGCTACCCCGGTGGGGCCGGGGCTGAACGGCCCGGGGCACGGGCCCTCCGGCCCTGCCCTTCCGGGTGAGGAAAGGGGAGCGTGGCAGTGATGCTGAGAGAGGCCCCGTCATGACGAAGAAGGGCCATTGTGGCCTGCATGCGCTCGCGGCCGCGGCCACCGCCGTGCTGCGTCGCCGGCGCCCGGCGGAGCCTGAGGCCGTGCGGTACCCGCCGCCGGAAACGGATTGGCGAGGACCGATGACTGCCTCCGTGATCCGCAGTCAGAGATCAACGCGCCCCAGCCGATCGGCTTGCAGGCCGTTCGCCCTGAGGTGTGAGAGCCACCTGACCTTCACATGGTGGCTGGAGTGGGTGCCCAGCGGTTCCCGTCGTGGGGCCGATGGGCCCTGCTCATCGTCGCGTCCACGGGCGGACACTGGAATGAGGGTGAGAACTCGCCGGTGAAGGTGGTGAGGGCGATGATGTACTGGGATGGTGGCGGCTGGGCCTGGATGGCCTTTATGCCCCTGGTGTGGATCGTGCTGATCGGTCTGGTGGTCTGGGTGGTCATCCGGCTGGCGCACGGGTCCTCCGGCACAGGCACCGGCACCGGCGCACGCGAGGGCGAGCGGCGGGAATCCCCGCAGGAGATCTTGGATCGCCGTTTCGCCTTGGGAGAGATCGACACAGACACCTACTCGCAGGCGAAGAAGCGGCTCGCCGAGCATCAGCCGGGGTCGCGGTGAGCGTGCGGCTGCTCGCTTCGCCCTTGCACCAGGGCCCCGCACGGGAGCCCCCACGTTGGATGCCCACACGCTCACAGTCTTCTGCCTGCCCGCGAGGGAAGTTTGGCGGGCAGGCAGCGCTCGGCCTGTCGGGGTCGCGCCCTCCGCGTGCCCTGACAAGCGGTGCCTCACCGTCAATGCGGGCGCCTCTGGCCTTTCCCAATCCGCCCCGCAGCCTGCTTTGAAGCAGTTCACCGGACTCGCATCAACAGCCTCCTTTGACCGGCACCGCGCGCTCTCGTGGCGCCGATGAGTTTCCAAGTGATCGGTCCAACAGCTGGTGTGGCGCGGCCTTCCGTACGAGGTGTCACGCGCCGCGCCCGAGGGCTCTCGCCGGAGCCTTGCCGGGGCTCCTTGAGGGGCACGCCAGGCCAGCGGGTCGCGACTCATCAGTTTCAGACGAATACCGTCTGTTATTGATGGCTCGACGCTATGGCTCTGACCTTGAGGCTGTTAAGTGGGGAATGATCAAGTTTCTGGCCAGCGAGTTCCCGGTGCAGGTGGCCAGAAACCCACGCTCGGACTGCACCGATCCGGATGCGGAGGGGACAGTTTCGCGAGCGCCGGGGCCAGGTAGCCGAGCGTCGTCCGCGAGCGCACCATGGAACGCATCTGGACCAGTCGATTCGCGGAGGTGACCGCGATGAACATGCCCGTTCGACACCGGCCCGGCAGCCTGCTGGAAAGCGCTGCGCCCTCCCTGGGCTGGGGTGGCCCCATCACCTCGGAGATCGATGAACTTTTCCAGCGGATGGGGCAACTGCTGGAGTCCGCCGGCGCGGCGCCCTCGCTGGGCGCAGGGATGCACTGGGCGCCACTGGCGGATATGCATGAGACGGATGACGCCTACATCATCGAGGCGGAGCTGCCCGGTGTGAAGCGTGACGACATCGACGTCGAGGTCAGCGGCCAGGGGCTGCACATCTCCGGCGAGTACAAGCAAAGCGAGCGCGAAGGCGTACTGCGCCGCACCACCCGCCGGACAGGCAGCTTCGAATATCGGGCCCTTCTGCCCGCCGACGTGCAAGCCGAGGAGGTCACGGCGAGCCTGGCCGACGGAGTCCTGACAGTGACAGTCCCCAAGACGCAGGCCACGAAGCCACGGCACATCGACATCACGACCTGAGACTGCCGACAACACGCCATGGGGGGGTGGGAGCCTTGCAGCACCCGCCCCCTACCCGGGGGCCGTCGGCGTGTGACCACGCGCCGAGGGGTCGGGCACTTCGTCGAATCCATCTGTGACTGCTTGACCGCGTGACGGTCGGTCACTCGCTGTGGTACAGCCTGGCGACATCGACCAGGAGAACCTCCCCCCTGGCTTCGGCCGCCCGCAGTTCCGGCCCGAACCCGATCCCGCTGTAACAAGCCGGCACGGCTCCGCTGACGTCCTCGCCGGAAGTGCCGAGGACGGACAGAGCATGGCGCAGCCGTTCCAGGTGGTGGATATCCATCGTCTCGTTCCAGCGGGTAAGACCGACCGAGAGCAAGACTCCGGGCCGTCCGTCGACGTTCCCTCGTACCGCCACGTCCACATCGAGACGAGTGTGCCCTGCGGCGCCGGAGGCAGCGCCGCGCGCGGCCGTTTCCGGTTCCCCTTCGAAGGTCTCGGAGCCGGCGTATGCGGTGGCCCAGTCCCGGCAGAGCTGGGCAAAGCATGGTGCGGCAACGGCGGAGTCGAACGTGGCGCGGGCGCTTTGCCACACGTTGGCGGCGTCGTCCTGCTCGATCGCGGCGCGGTGGGGCCAGGCGACGGCATGCTCGAATGCCAGCAGCGGCTCGGCAATGCGGTAGCGCGTCAGTGCGGGCCGGAACGCATCCGGCTCTGCGTGCAGCAGCCCACGCTTCTGCAGCACGGCCAGGACGTGGGACACGTCGGTCAGCTGGACTCCGATGCCGTCGGCGATCTCACCGGGAGTTGAGCGTCCTGCTGCGATCGCGACCAGCGCGGAGTGGGACAGCGCACGGTCCGCGTGATTCTCCTCCGCCAGCAGATTGCGTGCCTCCCAGAAGAGGGGGACACGGGGGTTGAGGACGGTTCTGCACACCCATGCGTCGAAGTCATGCGGGTCGGTAGGGGTGTCGTCACACACCAGGTCACCCCGATAGGCGGGGGTGCCGCCCACGACGGCGTACACCTGCACGGCAAGTCGCGGGGATCGGATGCCCCAGAACCGCGCCGCTTCGCGGAAGTCGAAGGGCCGCACCAGGAGCTCCAGCGAGGCGAGCCGGTGCAGGGACGACGGGCCGGAGAAGAGTCTCCGCATGAGGGAGGGGGTCCCGCCGCTGAGGATGAGACGGGCCCGATTGTGCCGACGCACCTGGTGCAGACGGCGGTAAGCACCGTGAATGACGGACGGCAGCGCCGGGCTTGAGCCCACAAGGTCGGGGAAGTTGTCGATGATCACAGGGGTCGGGTGCTGATCACCCAGTGCCAGCAGCGCGTCCACCGCATCCTCCCAGCGCTGCCAGCGCGGTGGATGTGCCGCCCGTGTATGTTCCCCGAAACGCTCGGCGAGGCGGTGCAGAGTTTCGGCTTCTGCCGCCGCATGCCCGTCGAAGTAGAAGCCGTCAGCGGCCCTGGCGACGGCTTCCAGCAGAAAAGTCTTGCCCTGCCGACGCTGTCCTGAGACCAGGCCGAGCGTGGCCCCAGGGCGTGGATCGCATGCGAAGTCAACCAGGTCGGCCCACTCCACCTCCCGATCAAACAGTCGCTCGGGCTTTGCCAGGTGGGCAGCGGCACCCGATGGTGACACGGACCGCTCCCCTCGTTCGGCGACCGACGGCGTCGTGGTCCCTCCATTACATCGCCGACGCCGCGACCACGCCCTGCCGATTGGTCCGTCCGGGTGCCCGTGAGCTGTCGTACGTCACCGGAGCAGGCCAGGCGATAAGGCTGGGCCGCCTCGGTTCGGGCCGTGGCTATGGGGCCCGTAACAAGATCAGCACTGCTCCGGCATCTGTTGCGGAGCCGGAGGTCACGATCGCCGCCCCGTCGCTCCAGCCGTTCGCTCCCCTGGAGTGGAAGACCTGCCGCCGACACCATGGCGACCGCCGTTTCGTCCTGCCGGCCGCCTCGTCACCCCATGTCGGTCGGGTGCTGATCGGGAGGGGCCGCCGACCACGCGACGGCGCCATCGAGTTCGTCGTAACCGAACCGTCGCACTTCGGCCTGGACGAAGTGGTTCGCAAGATGGGGTACCAGACCGGCAAGCTTGCTGTCGGCCGCCAGCGCTACCCTTCTGACCTTCCGGTGGTGGTCGCGGACGAAACGTACATGCCGGAGCAGACTGCCGACGTTCTCCCAGCCGGGAAACGCTCGCGCATGGACCACGACGCCGGCCAACTCATCATGTACTTCGAGCCAGCTGTCGACAGTCAGCGCCAGGGCTTCGAAGTCCTGTGCCCGCAAGGGCTGTTCGACCTCGGCCACAAGAACCTGGGTCTCCGGCAGGAGCCGGTGGGAAATTCCGGGTCCCTCAGGCAGCGAGCTCAACCAGCGGAGGGCCTCGTCACGCTCCTGGTTGCCGAAGACGCGTACGGGGCAGGGCATCAGAAAGCTCGTGAGCCGGGTCGACTCACGGATCCAACCGATGTCGCTGACGACCGCGCAGCCCTCGAACAGCCGCAGGGAGGACATCCCGATCTTGAGGTCCTCCCAGCCGGCCCCTGGGCTGAACGACCGGAACTCCGGACCGAACTCATACAGGAGCCGGATACGGCGACCTTCGCTGCGTGCCCCACTGACGAGAGGCCCGATCACCCTCTCGTAGTCGGTCTTCGACACGGTTCCGGCCGCCTTCACCGCATCGACTCCGGCCGGCGCATCCTTGAGTCTCTCCAGCATGTCGCCCTTCTTTCAGCGCCTTTGCGAGGTGCAGCCGAACCGACGCTCGGCGCACATCACGGCGCGCCCGGCTTCCTGTTTCTCCTGAGTTATCTCACGTCCAATTTGGGTGCAATTGGGCGTGAGTAGTGCATTAATGGCCATTGCTGGCTGAGGGTGCGGTCGTGGTGCGGTGCAAGTAGCGCGTGCGCCCCGCCTCCAGCCGGGCGATGGGTACGCGGTAAGGGGAGCAGGAGACGTAGTCCAGTCCCATCGAGTCGAAGAAGCGGATGGAATCGGGGTCGCCGCCGTGTTCGCCGCAGACACCAACGGGCAGGCCGGGGTGGGCGGCGCGGCCCTCGTCCAGTGTGAGGGCGATCAGACGGCCGACTCCGTCGATGTCGAGGGTCTCGAAGGGGGAGGCGTCGCAGATGCCTTGGGCGAGGTAGGCGGGGAGGAAGGAAGCCTCGGCGTCGTCGCGGGAGAGGCCCCAGGTGGTCTGGGTGAGGTCGTTGGTGCCGAGAGAGAAGAAGTCGGCTTGCCGGGCGATGGGGCCGGCTGTCAGGGCGGCCCGGGGAAGTTCGATCATGGTGCCGATGGGGCAGTGCACGTCGATGCCGGTGGCCGTGGAGACTTCGGAGAGTGTGGCGGTCACTTCGTCCCGTGCCCGGGAGAGTTCTCGCACCGTGCCGACGAGCGGGATCATTATCTCGGCGTGGGGCTCGCCACCGTTGCGTCGGCGCTGGGCGACGGCCTCGCCGATGGCTCGCGTCTGCATGGCGTAGAGGCCGGGAGTCACCAGTCCGAGGCGGACCCCGCGCAGTCCCAGCATGGGGTTGTGCTCGTCGAGGCGCGAGACGGCGTCGAGCAGGTGCACGTCATGTGGGTCGGGTGCTTCCCCGCTTGCTCGCAGGGTGGCGATGCGCTCGGTCAACTCGGTGCGGTCCGGGAGGAATTCGTGCAGCGGGGGGTCCAGCAGACGGATGGTGACAGGCAGTCCGTCCATGGCGGCCAGGATCGAGGTGAAGTCGTCGCGTTGCAGGGGCAGCAGGTCATTCAGCGCCTGCCGGCGGTCCGCGTCGGTCGGCGCCAGGATCATTGCCTCGATGAGGCGTCGGCGTTCGCCGAGGAACATGTGCTCGGTGCGGCAGAGGCCGATGCCGCTTGCCCCGAAGCGTCGGGCGCGGACGGCGTCTTCGGGTGTGTCGGCGTTCGCCCGGACCGCCAAGCGTCGCACATGGTCGGCCCGTTCCAGTGCATGGGCGACCGCAGCGCTCAGCGCGGTGGGTTCCTCGCCGTACTCGAAGTAGCGCATGACGTCGGACTCCACCATGGGAAGCTCGCCCAGGTGCACGGTGCCTGTGGAGCCGTCGACAGAGAGCACTGTGCCTTCTGCCACCCGGATGCCGTCAGTGGTGGTGAAGGCGCGTTCCGCCGGGTCGATGGCCAGCGTCTCGGTGCCACAGACGCAGACCCGGCCCATACCGCGTGCCACCACGGCCGCGTGGCTCGTCTTTCCGCCGCGGCCGGTGAGTACCGCGCATGCGGCGATCATGCCGGGCAGGTCGTCAGGGCTGGTCTCGCGGCGGATGAGGACGACGTTCTCCCCGAGATCCGCCCGGCGCACTGCCTCGGCCGAGTCGAAGACCGCGGCACCGACCGCCGCACCGGGGGACGCGGGAATCCCGACCGCGAGCGGCGGTTCGGCGTGAGTCGTCTCGAATCGCGGGAACATCAATTGGCTGAGCTGCTCGCCTGTCACCCGGCCCAGCACCTCATCCGGGGTGATCACGTCCGCGTCGATGAAGTGGGCGGCGATGCGGAAGGCGGCCTCCGCGGTGCGTTTGCCGATCCGGGTCTGGAGCATCCACAGTTTGCCGCGTTCGATGGTGAACTCGGTGTCGCACAGGTCGCGGTAGTGCTTCGTGAGTGCCAGCAGGCATTCCTGGAGTTGCTGGAACGACAGTGGGTCGATTCGCTCCAGCTCCTGCAGCGGTACGGTGTCGCGGACACCGGAGACGACGTCCTCACCCTGGGCGTTGGGCAGGTAATCGCCGTAGGCGCCCTCGCGTCCGGTGGCCGGGTCGTGGGTGAAGGCCACACCGGTGCCGGAATCGGGGCCGAGGTTGCCGTAGACCATGGTCTGGACGGTCACCGCTGTGCCCAGGTCTTCGGGGATGTGCTCACGGCGCCGGTAGACCTTCGCTCGCTCGCCGTTCCAGGAGCGGAAGACGGCATGTACGGCGCGTTGTAGTTGCCTGGCCGGGTCCTGTGGGAAGTCCTCGTTGGCCGCCGTCTTGATGATCTCCTTGAAGTGGTCGACGACGAGAGGGAGTTCGTGCGCCTCCGGGTGGCGTGCCAGTTCCGAGGCGAAGAGGTCCGGGCCCACATCCAGCACGGTGACGCCGTACATCTGCAGCAGACGACGGTAGGAGTCCCACGCGAAGTCGGCGTTGCCGGATGCCTCGGCCAAGGCGCGCACGGTCGTGTCGTTGAGCCCGACGTCAAGGATCGTCTCCATCATGCCCGGCATGGAGCGCTGAGCCCCCGACCGTACGGAGAGCAGCAGCGGGTTCTCAGGATCGCCCAGGCGGCGGCCCGTGGCCCGCTCCAGGGCGGCGAGGTGCTCGGTGAGTTCGCCGGTGAGCTGTTCGGGCTCGCTGCCGGTGGCCAGGAAGGCCCGGCATGCCTGGGTGGTGATGATGAACCCGGGGGGCACGGGCAGGCCCATGCGGGTCATCTCGGCAAGGTGGGCGCCCTTGTTTCCAAGGAGGTGGGCCATGCCCTGGCCGCCGTCGGTGAAGTCGTACACGTAGCGGATCATGAAAATGAACCTTCCTGGCCGGCGCCGAGGTCAGTCGTGGGGGACGACGGCCACCGGGGCCGGGCAGTGGTGCAGTACGGCATGAGCGATGGGGCCGATACGAGGCGGGACGGCCCGTGGAGAGCGGGTGCGCCGCCCGATGACGACGAGGTCGGCGTCGGTTCCGACGTCCAGCAGATGGTGCGCGGGGTGTCCGATGACGGCTTGCTCGGTGACGTCCACGGCCGGGTACTTCTCCCGCCACGGCTGTAGCACCATTCGCATGGTTTCCGTCTCGTCGGCTGCGATATGGGTTTCCCCGCTCGGGTCCACTCCGACGCCGGGGGCGCCGTAGAAGGCCGGAGGTTTCCCACCGCGTACCACCAGCAAGGGAGCGGCTCGTAGTGCCGCGGCGTCGAAGGCGAAGCGGAGCACCTCGTCGCAAGGCCGGCCGAGGTCGAGGCCGAGGACCACCGGTCGTGCTGAGACGGCCGCCGGATGCTCGTCCTCTTCTGCGGTCGGGGCGCGGACCAGGACGAGGGGCCGTTGGGTGTGCGCGGCAGTGGCCAGTGCGACCGAGCCGAGCAGGAAACCGGCGAGGCCGCCGATGCCCACGGTGCCGACCACCAGGAGTTCGGCTTCTTTGGCGGCTTCGCACAGAACTTTCGGGGGTGGCCCGATGAGCCGTTCTGCCGTGATGCCGAGGTCCGGGTAGCGGCGGTGCAGCCGGGCGCGTATCTCGCGTGGGACGCCCTCGGACCAGCGCCGGGCGTATTCGGGTCCTTCTGGCGGAGCGTGGGAATAGGGCTGCCACTCCCACGCATGGACGAGCCGCAGCGGTAGGTCCCTGAGCTGCGCCTCCCGAGCGCCCCAGTCAGCGGCGGCCAGGCCCGCAGACGATCCGTCCACACCGACAGTTACGGGGTACGTCATGGGGTGTCTCCGGGGGAGTGAGGGCATCGGTCCCTCTCCACGCTGCGCGGACCGCACGGCTGAGGGGAGGGGCCGCAGGGCCTCGTCACGGGCCGACCGGCCCATTGAGGGCGCGGATGGAGTGCGCGCTGGACGGTGTACTGCGCCGAACGGAACGTTGACGATCAGCAGACGAAGGGGCCGGCCGGCCCCTGCCCGGGGCGGACGGACACGCGCAAGCTGAAGATGTGTGGCAGCGGCCGCGCGACGGCATTCCGTACCGAGGAGGCGTCATGGAGCACACCCCGTGCACGGTCAGCGATGTGATGACTCAGACGGTGGTGGCTATCGGCCAGGAGGCGCGTTTCAAGGAGATCGTCCAGACGATGGAGCAGTGGAAAGTCAGCGCTCTGCCTGTACTTGTGGGGGAAGGCCGGGTGATTGGGGTGGTCTCCGAGGCCGATCTGCTGCCCAAGGAGGAATTCCGGGAGGCGAACCCCGACCGTATGGAACAGCTGCGGCAGCCGGAGGAGGTGCGCAAGGCCGACGCCCTGACGGCGGGGGAGCTGATGACCGCGCCTGCCCTGACGGTGCATGCCGGCGAAACCCTTGCTCAGGCGGCGCGGACCATGGCGTACAAGTCGGTGAAGCGGCTTCCCGTGGTCGACAGCGAGGGAATGCTGCAGGGCATCGTCAGTCGCTCGGACCTGCTGAAGGTCTTTCTCCGGTCCGACGAGGACCTTGCGGCGGAGGTACGCGCGGAGGTCGTGGACCGGCTGTTTCCCGATTCCGCAGAGGAGCTGTCGGTCAGCGTCACCGATGGGGTGGTCGCCCTCAGCGGCCGGACACGCAACATGTCGCTCATTCCCGTGGCGGCACGGCTGGTGCGGGCGGTCGAGGGCGTCGTGGATGTGACGTTCGACCTCAAAGGATTGGATTCCGAACGGACAGGGCCGTCGGTGGTGGGCCGCAATGTCGAGCATCTGTAGGGGCCGGGCCCACCAGGGATGAGGGACTCACGATGCACGGCTGGCATACAGAGGCGGGCAGAGGGCCGGTCGGTCGCTCGGCACGGCACCGGACGGCCCTCGGGCCGAAGGCGCACGACGACGGATCGTAAGGGGCAGAGGCCATGAGGAAGGGCATCGCCACGACGGACATCGTCTCCGGTGCACGAGAGATCTGCGCACTGCTGTCCGACGGAAGTACGGTTCGGCTCCGTCCGGCGCGCCCGGAGGATCGTGGACAGGTAGTCCGGCTTTACAGCGAGATGTCCGCGGACAATCTGCGCAGCCGTTTCTTCGCAGTGAGCCGCCGCTCCGGCGAGCAGGCCGCCGACCGGCTCTGCGCGCCTGCTGAAGCCGGCCACCGCACGCTGGTGGCGGTGCACGGCGACCGGCTCATCGGTGTCGCCGAGTACGAGATCGGTGACGACCCCGCCTCCGCCGAGATCGCCTTGGCGGTCGCCGACGACTTCCACCACCGAGGCGTCGGCACTCTGCTGCTGGAGCACCTCGCCCACATCGCACGCGAGAACGGCCTCTCCGCTTTCACGGCCGATGTGCTCGCCGACAACCACCTCATCCACAAGGTCTTCGCCGACCTCGGCCTGCGCGTCACACGTCAGTACGACGGACCCACGGTGCGCGGGGTCATCCGGCTCGAACCGGACGAACGCTACTTGGCAGCGGTGGACGACCGGGGCCGCACCGCCGACACCGCGAGCTTGCAGCCACTGCTGCGTCCCCGTTCCATCGCGGTGATCGGAGCCGGAACCCGATCAGGTTCGGTCGGCCGGGCCGTACTGCACAATCTGCGTGAGGCCCACTTCAACGGGCTGCTCTACGCAGTGAACCCGCGCGCGCACACCGTGCTGTGCGTCCCCGCCCATGCATCCGTCACAAATCTTCCTCACCCGCCCGACCTCGCCGTCATCGCGATACCGGCTGCCGCCGTCTGCGAAACAGTGGTCCAGTGCGGAAAGGCCGGAGTCAGAGCGCTGGTGGTCCTGTCATCGGGTCTGGACGAGAGCGCGACCGCGGAACTGACCGAGGCATGCCGCCACTGGGGCATGCGGATGGTCGGCCCCAACTGTCTGGGCATCGCCAACACGGAAGAGTCCGTTCGCATGGACGCGACCTTCGCGGTGACGAAGCCGTTGCCGGGTACCGCGGGGGTCGCCGTACAGTCCGGCGGAGTCGGCATCGCACTTCTCGACGGGCTCTCCCGCCTGGGTATCGGCATTTCCGCCTTCGTCTCGCTCGGCGACAAGCGCGATGTCAGCAGCAATGATCTTCTGCAGTGGTGGGAGGGCGACGGCAGGACCGAACTGGCGCTGCTGCACCTGGAGTCGTTCGGGAACCCTCGTGCTTTCTCCCGTACGGCGCGGCGTGTGGCCCGGAGTATGCCGGTGCTCACGGTCGATGCCGGACGGTCGGAAGCAGGCCGTCGTGCTGCCGCCTCGCACACGGCGGCAGCGGCAACCCCCACCATGACCCGCCGGGCACTGTTCGCCCAGGCCGGCATGACCGCCACTCGCACCCTTGGTGAGCTGCTGGACACTGCGGCCCTGCTGCACTCGCAGCCGCTGCCTGCGGGCGGGCGGGTCGCCGTGGTCTCGAACGCCGGTGGCGCCGGAGTGCTGGCCGCGGATGCCTGCGTGGACGCGGGACTGACCGTCTCCGAGTTGCCGCCGGACCTCAGGGGAGAGCTGCTTGCCCTGCTGCCGGCAGGCGCCAGCTCCGGAAATCCGGTCGATACCACACCGGCAGTGACCGCGCAGGAATTGAGCGACTGCGTGGACCGGCTTGCGCGCTCCGGAGCCGTGGATGCGGTCCTGGTGGCTCTGGTGCCGACCGCGTTGAACACGGCCGTTGGTGCTGACCTCGGCACTGCGGTGACCTCGGTGTCGAGGGGCCGTCCCGGTGTACCGCTTGTCGTGGCGCTGCTCAATCAGCCGGAGCGCGTCCGCTTGCTGCGCACGGAAGGTGGGCAGGCGGTGCCCTCCTATGGCGAACCGCAGTCGGCTGCCCAGGCCCTGTTCCACGCCGCTGAACGGGCACGCTGGCTGGCCAGGCCACTGGGCAGGAGTGTGGAGCCGGCCGGCATCGACGGGACAGGCGCACATGCCCTCGTGGACGTATTTCTCGCGCGGGATCCGGCCGGCGGCTGGCTGGATGCGCGAGAGACCGCACGGCTCCTCGACTGCTACGGCATACCCCGGCTGCCGCAGGCATGTGTCACCACTGAACGGGAGGCCGTCGAAGCCGCTGCACGCCTGGCGGGACCCGATGGCGCGGCCGTGCTCAAGGCGCAGGGGCCCGGTCTCCTTCACAAGAACGAGCGGGGCGCCATCCAACTCGAACTGCGCGGGGCGCCTCAAGTACGCGCCGCCTACCGTGATCTGACCCGCCGCCTCGGCACCGCCATGACCGAAGTTATGGTCCAGCCGATGGCTGCCCGTGGCGCGGAGCTGCTGGCCGGTGTCGTCCAGGACGAAGTGTTCGGAGCACTGCTCCTTTTCGGCCTCGGTGGGACCCTCAGCGAGCTGCTTGCCGACCACGCCGCGCGCCTTGCCCCTCTCACCGACATCGAGGTGCACGAACTCATCACCGCACCGCGGTGTGCGCCCCTGCTGTTCGGTTACCGGGGCAGCGGCCCGGCCGACGTCGCGGCGCTGGAGGACCTGCTGGCACGCATCTCCCGGATGGCGGACGACCTTCCCGAACTTGCCGAGGCGGAGTGCAATCCGGTTATCGCCGGTCCGGACGGCGTCACCGTCGTCGACGCCCGGGTCCGTCTGCTGCCGCGCCACGCGCGCGCCCCCTACCTGCGCCGGCTTCCGTGAGGCCGGGCACGAGCCGAGGGAAGGCAGGCGATGAAGCGTCGACAGGTGGGAAGTGTCATGACCGGGGATGTCGTGCGCGCGTACCGCGGGACATCCACCGAAGAAATGGTGCGGTGGCTGGCGGAGTACGACATCAGCGGTCTGCCCGTGGTGGATGGCGATGACAAAGTGATCGGCGTGGTCTCCGCCACTGACCTGGAGCCGGTGCGGCGTAGGACCGGAAGTGGCGCCAACCCCGATGCCGGCGAGTTGATGTCGGTTCCGGCTCGCACGGTCCGTGCCGATGACTCTGTTGTCCGTGCGGCCCGCCTCATGAGCGCGAGCGGCGTCGAGCGGCTTCCCGTGGTCGATGAGGAGGCACGGCTGGTCGGCATGATCACCCGGCGTGATGTGCTTCAGATCTTCGCCCGTCCGGACTCCGCGATCCGCGACGAAGTCATGGACGAGATCGTGGTGCGGACGTTGTGGCTGAGCCCGCGGAGCGTAGAAGTGTCGGTCCACGACGGCTTGGTGACCGTTGCGGGGAGCTTGGAGAGCAGCGGGCAAGTAGCCGTTGCGATACGGATGATGCGACAGGTCGACGGCGTCACCGCGGTGGTCAATCGCCTCACCTACCGGCGCGAGGCTCCCTACCAAGAGCCGATGTAGCCCGTCGTCGAGAAGACGGTCAAGAATCACATCTCCCGCCTGTTGGCGAAATCGGTTTGTGGAGCGGCGTAGCCGGCTGGCTGTCCTCGCCACCCAGGCCGCGCCGTCTGGATGCGGCCACCGGGACGACTCAGAGCTGAGGGGTGCCCTACGGCGAGCGTCCCCCCGACGGCGGGCGCAGCGGCACTCGCCATACCAGTGTCGTCCCGCCCTCGGGCGGTGCCTCAAGGGTCATCTCACCGCCCAGGCTTTCTGCCCGTTTCGTAAGGTTGCGCAACCCGCTGTGCCGGCCATCGCCCCGCATGCCGACACCGTTGTCCCTCACCGTCAGTCTCAGATTTCCGCCGCGGGCGACCAGCGATACGTTCGCAGTGGTGGCATGTGCATGCCGCGCGATGTTACTCAGCGCCTCGCCGAGTACGGCAGGCACATGCTCGGCGATCTCTGCCGGCACTTCTGTATCGACGAGCCCCTCCATATGAAGTGCCGGCGCGAAGCCCAGTGTGCGGGTTGCCTGCTCCACCACGTTGACTGTCCGGGCCCGCAGGCCGTGGGCGGCCCGGTGCGTGTCGTGCGTGCGGAGCCCGAAGATGGTGGAACGGATGATCTTGATTGTCTCGTCCAGACCATCCACGGCTCGCAACAGCCGTTCGTTGGCTTCCGGGTGATCGACGAATCGCAGCGCACTTTGCAGCGTCATGCCCGTGGCGAAGAGACGTTGGATAGCCAAGTCGTGCAGGTCACGTGCAATGCGTTCGTGGTCCTTGAGCAGGGCCAGCTGCTCGATGCCCTGGCGTTGATCAGCCATTTCCATGGCAAGGGCTGCCTGACCGGCAAAGGTGAGCAGCGGCTTGGTCTCGGGTTCGGTGAACGGGTCACGACCGCGGAGCCGGGCCAGCAACAACACGCCGCGCACCCGCTCGCCGGCGGTCATCGGAACGGCGACCGCGGGTCCGAGCCCGGCCCACCGGGGTGGGCCGGCGGTGATTCTGGGATCGTGCTCGACGTCAAGGCTGATCAACGAGCTTCCGGCAGTGAGTGCGGCGCCGAGGAACGATCCATGGCGGGGGAGGACCAGACCGCGGTGTGCACCGGCATCCACGCCCATGGCGAGTGCCACCCTCAAACGGTCGTCCTCGTCGGGCAGCGCCAGCACACCGAGGTCGGCCGTCAGGATGCGCACAGCGTGGTCCACGATCGTCTTGAGCACATCGGTCTGGCCCGCTCCGGGCAGCAGACCTGCGGCGATCTCGCCGTTGGCCTCCAGCCACCGCTGGCGGTAGCGGGCCTCCTCGTACAGACGCGCATTTTCGATGGCCACACCGGCTGCCACCGCCAGCGTCGACAGCACCGTCTCGTCTTCGGCGTTGAACTGTCTGCCCCCGCGCTTCTCCGTGAGGTAGAGATTTCCGAAGACCTTGTCGCGGACCTTGACAGGTACTCCGAGAAACGAACGCATCGGTGGGTGATTCGGCGGGAATCCGTATGACGAGGGGTGTTCGCCCAGCTCGGCAAGGCGTAGCGGCGAGGGATGGCGGATCAGCTCACCCAGAATCCCGTGTCCCGCTGGAAGACCGCCAATGGATTCGGCCACCTCCTCGGTGATCCCGACTGTCAGGAACTGGGAGATCCGGGATGCGTCGCCGATCACGCCGAGCGCTCCGTATTCGGCGTCCACGAGTGCGACCGCGGCCTCGACGATGCGGCGCAACACTTGTGGCACCTCCAGATCCCTACCCACGGAGAGCACCGCTTCGAGAAGCAGAATGGGCAGCCGGCCCCCGCTTCGTTCCACCGCCCGGAGGTGTTCTTGCAACTCCTCCGGAAGCGCAACGACCTGCGAATCCGCGGCTCCGAGCCGACCAGGAATCTGTTCAACCACCACGCCCTCCGGTGCGGCCGCCCGGCGGGCGCGGTCACACCTTCCACGGTAGTGACCGCAGGCGGATGAGCACTTCGGACGGTGGGCCGTTCGGCCCCTCGTAGCGCCCATCGGCTCATTGGCCGAAAGGCGGGCCGTAGAGCAGTCTCGATGGGAACGGATATGCGTACCGCTGTCGCCGGCGAACGCCGACACGGAAGTACCCAGCCCTCTTAGTGCCCGGTCAGGACGGCTTTCTTTCACCGTCCCCGAAGGAAGGGCAGCCATGGAGCCGGAAATCATCACTGTTGGTCTCGACGGATCAGCAGAAAGTCTGGCAGCTGCACAGTGGGCAGCCGACGAAGCGGACCGGCGGCACTTCGTGCTGCGACTTCTCCACGCCTGGATACTGCTCGCCGCCGAAGCGGCGGACACGCCGCCCGATCGCGATCAGAACGCCGGTGCGCGGCGGATCGTCCGCCAGGCCCTGGAAGTGGTGCGTGAACGCCATCCGCATCTGCAGATCATTGAGGATCTGGTGGGCTCCGAGGCCGAGCCCGCACTGCTGCGCGCAGCGGGCGAGTCGCGAATGACCGTGCTGGGCTCGCGGGCTCTCGGCACGTTGGGCAGCTATGTGTTCGGCGATGTCAGCCTGGGCGTTGTGGGCCGGGCCGACGGGCCGGTCGTTCTCGTCCGCGGGGGCGGACGTGCGCAACCGGACCGTGCTGAGTCCGCGGGCCCCCCGAACGGCCCCGGATCACGGGTCGTCGTCGGCATGAGCCTGAATGGGCCCTGCGAACCTCTCCTCGCATTCGCTTTCGATGCCGCGCTGAGCCGTGGACTTCCGCTACAGGTCGTACACGGGCGCCCGCTCCCTGTGCAGGCATACGCGCCCTGGGGCGTGGACCCGGATGCTGCTACGGAAGCCGCCAAGGACGCGGACGGTGAGCTGCGGGACGTCATCGGTCCGTGGCGTGCCCGCTTCCCCGACGTTCCGGTGGAACTGACCGTGCTGACGGAGAGCGCGACCCGGGCCATTGTCCAGACGGCCCCGGGAGCCGAGCTTCTGGCCGTCGGCCGTCGGCGGCACCGACGGTTCCTCGCGCCGCGCGTCGGCCCGGTCGCGCACGCCGCCATCCACCACGCGACCTGCCCCGTGGCCATGGTTCCCCATGACTGAGTACGGCGCTCAGTAGCCCGTGGGGCGGAGTACCGAGGGATTCGTGTCCACGATGCCACTGTGGGCCGCCTCCGCTGTCGGCAGGAAGAGGGGTGACTTTCCCCTGGGGAGGGGCCGACCGGCCTCATTGAGGAGTCCGAGGTCAGGGCTTCCGGCCGTCAGATCTCCGATCACTGCCCGGTCGGAGCGCCGGATGTCCTCCTCAATGCGTTGGATGAGTGGTCCGACCGCGGCTGCGACCCGCGGTGACAGTCCAGGGCCGAGGCCGATGCCGGCGGCTTCGACGGCGTAGACAAGCAGCCGCCCCGGCAGCCGATCCAGCGCCTGGGCATGGCGCGATGAATTCCCCGGCTCGGCCTGCGAGCTCTGCTGCGCAGGTGTGGCCGGCTGATATCCGGGCCCGTCCGGGTGGTCGCCGGGGGCCGTATGGGCCACGGCAAGGCCCGTCGGCCCATGCCGTGGACCCGTGCGGCCACACACTGACCGGGTTGGCATGATCCATGCCGGAAGGCGGGCGATGACGGGCGACGGAACCACCGCGGTGATCGGCACGGACGGGCTTGACGCGCTGGTCAGGGCGCTGGCCGCGCGTGGCCGCACGGTCATCGGGCCGACCGTGCGGGACGGGGCGGTCGTGCTGGCCGAGATCGCCGGCGGTGAGGAGCTCCCTTACGGCTGGGGCGTCGAGCTGGAGGCCGGGCACTACCGGCTGCGCCCGCGCGAGGACGGCGCGGCGTTCGCGCACAGTGCCGGCCCTCAGTCGTGGAAGACGTTTCTGCACCCACAGAGAGAGCGGGAGTGGACGGCCGACCGCGGTGCCGACGGCGCGCTGACGGTGACCCAGGATGACGCACCCCAGCCCTCGTACGCGTTCCTCGGGGTGCGCCCCTGTGACCTACGGGCCATCGCCGTTCAGGACCGTGTGCTGTCCGGCGGCCGGCACACCGACAGCCGATACCGAGCTCGCCGGGAACGGGCCTTTCTGGTGGCCGTGGAGTGCACCGAGCCGGGAGCCACCTGTTTCTGCACGTCCATGGGCTCTGGGCCCGCCGTCGATGGCGGCTACGACCTGGCGCTGACGGAGGTGGTGGACAGCAGCGGCCACCGGTTCTGGGTACGGGCCGGCAGCGACGAAGGCGAATCCGTGCTCGCCGAGCTTCCGCGCCGGCCCGCCGACGGTACGACCGAGTCCGCGGCCAGGGAGGCGGTCGCGGAGGCGGCAGATCGTATGGGACGCAGCATGCCGCCCGTGGACCTACAGATGCTGATGCGCGACACTTTGCACGCCGAGCGCTGGAACGATGTTGCCTCGCGGTGCTTGACCTGCGGCAACTGCACCATGGTGTGCCCGACATGCTTCTGCACCACCGCTGAGGACGTGACCGACCTGAAGGGGGACCACGCCGAGCGGTGGCGGCGCTGGGAGTCCTGCTTCGACCTGGACTTCTCGCATCTGCCGGGCGGGCCGGTACGGGCGTCCGGGCACAGCCGCTACCGGCAGTGGGCCACGCACAAACTCGGTACCTGGTATGACCAGTTCGGAAGTTCGGGCTGTGTCGGCTGCGGGCGGTGCATCGTGTGGTGCCCGGTCGGCATCGACATCACCGAGGAGGCCCATGCCCTGCACCGGGAGCGCCAGGCCGCCGGCGGACCGGAGGGGGCCGCTCCATGACGGCCGGCGGGCACGGCTTCCTGAGCGCACTGCCCCCCGGCCCTCGCGACCAACTGCTCGGCTTCGCCCACGACGCGTCCTTTCCGGTGGGCCGGCGCATCTTCGACGAGGGCGGAACGGCCGATCGGTTCTGGATCATCCGCTCCGGACGAATCGCCCTCGACGTGCATGAACCGGGCCGTGGCGAGACGGTGGTCGAGACCTTGGGCGAGGGGGAACTGCTGGGCTGGTCCTGGCTCTTCGCTCCCTACCGCTGGCACCTGGGCGCACAGACACGGAGTGCGGTCGAGACGTACGAGTTCGACGCGCAGCAGGTCCGGGCCGAGATCGACGAGGACCCCGTCTTCGGTCTTGCGATCACGCGGTGCGTCGCCGCGGTGGCCATCGGCCGACGGCTGCGTGCCGCCCGTACCCGCCTGCTGGATCTGTACGGCCCGCCCGGCGGCAGGGCCGTGGCGGCCGGCGGGGAAGCACCGTGACGACCGCCCGCCCAGCCCTTGTGCCGCTCCCGTACCGGGTGGTGGGGCGCACGGAGGAGACCCCTGACACCGCCGAAATCGTCCTGGAACCCGTGGCATCGGCACTGCCGCCGTTCGGTCCGGGGCAGTTCGCGATGGTGTACGCCTTCGGCGTCGGCGATATCCCGCTGTCGCTCAGCGCCATCGATGGGCAGCGGCTGACCCACACCGTCCGTGCCGTCGGTGCGGTCTCCCAGGCATTGCATGGCCTACGGCTCGGGGAGAGCGTTGGGGTGCGGGGCCCGCTGGGGGCCGGCTGGGAGCTGCCCACCGACGCCGGGCGTGATCTGCTGATCGTCGCCGGCGGTCTCGGACTCGCGCCGCTGCGGCCCCTGGTGCGCGAAGTGCTCGCCGCGCCGCAGCGATTCGGGCGTCTGAATGTCCTGATCGGTGCCAGAAGCCCCGGCGACCTGGTCTGTGTAAACGACATCGACGCATGGCGGGAGGCCAGAGCCCGTGTCCAGGTCACGGTCGACCGCCCCGACGGCGCATGGCAAGGGGATGTGGGTGTGGTGACCGCCCTCCTCGACCGCGCCGACTTCGACCCGGACAACGCGACCGCCTTCGTCTGTGGGCCCGAGGTGATGATCCGGGCGACCGCCCGTGAACTTGCCCACCGTGGCCTCGACCCGGACCGGATCCGGATCTCCCTGGAACGCACCATGCACTGCGGCACCGGCCACTGCGGCCACTGTCAGCTCGGCCCGCTGCTGCTGTGCCTCGACGGACCGGTGGTCACCTGGAGCCGAAGCGAACCGCTCCTTTCCGTACGGGAGTTGTGACATGGTGGAGATGCCGGAGAGGCGCCCGCAGTTGGCTGTGTGGAAGTTCGCCTCCTGCGACGGCTGCCAGCTCACTCTGCTCGACTGCGAGGACGAACTCCTCGGCATCGCCGAGCAGGCCGAGATCACCCACTTCCTGGAGGCATCCAGTGCGCCCCGACCGGGCCCTTACGACCTGTCGCTGGTCGAGGGCTCGGTCACCACCGAGCAGGACGCCGAACGCATCCGGGACATCCGCGCGGCTTCCCGCCGTCTCGTCACCATCGGCGCCTGCGCCACCGCCGGTGGCGTCCAGGCACTGCGCAATTACGCCGATGTCGCCGAGTTCCAAGCCGCCGTCTATGCCCGCCCGGACTACATCGACACCCTCGCCACCTCCACCCCCATCAGCGCACACGTGCCGGTCGATTTCGAACTGCGCGGCTGCCCCATCGACCGGGGCCAGCTCGTCGAGGTCATCACCGCTTATCTGGCCGGCCGGACGCCCGACGTGCCCGCCCACAGCGTGTGCTTCGAATGCAAGCGGCGCGGCACCGTCTGTGTGACGGTCGCGCACGGCACCCCCTGCCTGGGGCCGGTCACCCACGCCGGCTGCGGCGCGCTGTGCCCCGCGTACAACCGGGGCTGCTACGGCTGCTTCGGCCCGTCGAACTCCACCAACTTCCCCTCTTTCATCCCGCTGTTGCGCCGTGACGGCATGGAGACCCTGGACGTGGTGCGGGTGCTGCGTACGTTCAACACCGCCGCGCCGGAGTTCGAGGCGGCCGTACGAAAGGAATTGCCGGGGTGACCCGAAGCGAATCGAAGGTGCTGCGGGTGGAATCGCTCGCCCGCGTCGAAGGGGAGGGCGCGCTGCACCTGCGCCTTGACGACGGCGAGCTCGCCGCGGCCCAGCTGAAGATCTACGAACCCCCGCGCTTCTTCGAGGCTTTCCTGCGCGGACGCTCCTACACCGAGCCGCCCGACATCACCTCGCGGGTGTGCGGCATCTGCCCGGTGGCCTACCAGATGAGCGCCTGCCGCGCGGTCGAGGACGCCTGCGGCATCGTCGTGGACGGGCAACTGGCAGCGCTGCGCCGACTGCTCTATTGCGGCGAGTGGATCGAAAGCCAGACCTTGCACATCTACCTGCTGCACGCTCCCGATTTCCTCGGCGGCGACAGTGTCATCGACCTCGCGCGCACCCATCGCACCGACGTGGAGCGCGGTCTCGGTCTCAAACAGACCGGCAACGCCATCATGGAACTGCTCGGCGGCCGTGCCATCCATCCGGTCAACGTACGTCTCGGCGGCTTCCACCGCGTACCGAAAAAGCCGGAACTGCGGCACCTCGCGGAAAGGTTGAAGCGTGCCCGGGATGACGCGGAGGCGACCGTGCGCTGGGTGGCTGGCTTCGATTTCCCCGAGGCCGGCATCGACACCGAGTTGCTCGCGCTCGCCGAACCCGGCAGCTACGCCATCGAATCCGGGACCCCCACCGCGATGGCCGCTCCGGGTTCCGCGGGCCTGCCCGCGGACAGCGACCGTGCACTGCCCACCCGCACCTTCCCCCTCCACACGTTCCCCGATCATGTCGTCGAGACCCAGGTGCCGCACTCCACCGCCCTGCACTCCCTGCTCGACGGGCGCCGCCACCTCACCGGATCGCTCGCCCGCTACGCCATCAGCGGCCGCTGGCTGCCGCCCGAGGTACGCCAGATCGCACAGGAGGCCGGATTGGGCGACCCATGCGAGGGGACGGTGTGCCGCAACCCGTTCCGCAGCATCGTCGTCCGTGCCGTCGAGGTGCTGTACGCGGTCGGCGAGGCCCTGCGCCTGATCGACGCCTACGAACCCCCGCCCGGCCCGTACGTCGAGGTCCCTGCACGGCCCGGTATCGGACACGGCGCGACGGAGGCACCCCGTGGCCTCCTCTACCACCGCTACGCCCTCGATCTCCACGGCATCATCACTGAGGCCACCCTCGTCCCGCCGACGGCCCAGAACCAGGGCACGATCGAACAGGATCTGTTCCGCACGGTGCAAGATCGCCTCCGCGCCGGCGACCGTCCCACCGATGACGAACTGACCGCTCTGTGCGAACGAGTGATCCGTAACCACGATCCGTGCATCTCCTGCTCCGCGCACTTCCTCGACCTGACCGTCGAGCGCGAGGCATGACAGGGCCACCAGGCCCCCGAGCCTGCCCCGGGGGCACACGCACCGTGCCCGAGCGGTGCCTTTCCGCACCCGGAGGCCCATCTTCAGGCGTCGTGAGCGTCGAAACTCAGACCCGCGGTACGACCGCGACCGGGCAAAGCGAATGGTGCAGAACGGCGAAGACGACGGGGCCCAGAAGCATCGGTGTGCGTTGCATCCGACGCCCGACGACCAGCAGGCTCGCCTGCGAGCAGGCCCCCAGCAGCACCGCTGCCACTCTGCCCCGTTGCACGTGTCCGATGACGGGAACAGCGGGAAACCGCTCCCTCCACGGCGCCAGGATGTCAGCAAGCTTCTTCTCTTCGCCGACCGCAGGCTCGTCTTCATCCGGTGACGGGCTGAGGGTGGCGGGCGCAAAACCGACGAGTCCAGGGGGCTCCCACGCCCGCACGGCGCGCACACTGGCGTGATGGGCCTCGGCGGCGGCGAACGCAAAATCCAGCACTACCTCCCCCTGCGTCCCGGCCTCCTGGACGCCGACCACAACCTCGGGTCTCCCGTAGGCGGTGCTCTCCTCCTCCCGCACAATGACGACCGGGCAGCGCGCGCGTCCCAGAACGTGCAGGCTGACCGAGCCGAGCAGGAAGCCGGAGATGGCGCCGTGCCCACGCGATCCGAGCACAATCATCGTGGCCCGCCCACTGCGGTCCACCAACGCGTCCACCGCCTGTTCAGAGACCTGTTCGGTAGTGACCGGGATTCCGGGATGCAGTTCGAGCGCCATGGCTTCGGCCGAGCCGAGTACCTCGGCTCCGTAACGCTGCTTGTTCGCGGCCTCCTGGGCGATGGGGAGATTCAGGGGCTGGGAGACCCAGGAATGCAAGAGGTGAAGCGAGAGGCCCCGGGCTGCTGTCTCCTCGGCCCCCCAGCGCACCGCGGGCACGCTGTTGCCCGTTCCATCCAGCCCTACGAGGACACAACCACCCATGACGCACCTCCGCCGCAGTCAGGGCTGCGGGCGCAACCTTCCTCGTTTCCAGCATCGCGGCGGCGCTGACGCATACCCCTGGGCCTATCGGGACCTACCGGGGGATACGGGGCGCTGGGTGCCGCGGACTCGGCCGTTCTCGTCCCGGCGCTACCGGGCGGGGGAGTCCTTGGAACGGGGCTCAAGATGCCGGATGTGCGCATCGGGGCCGGGAAAGATGACCGATACCTCGTCGGTGTCCGACCAGAGTACGTCGTAGGGCGGAGTCCCGTCCTCATGGTGCAGTCCGACGATTTCCCCGTCCCGCCGAATGCCGCCCGTGGTCGGACTCTCGACCACGAGCTGATCGCCGATGTGTGCCTTCACGGCTCTCACTCCCTTGCACATGCGTGTGCCGTGTTTCGACAGTGCCACGGCGTGGCGCACGCGAGTATGAGACGAAGAGCCCGAAGTGGGGAGGCATGATGGCCTGGGCTGAAATCAGGGCCGGTCGGCCCCTTGGCGGAGTCCGGATGGATCTCCTCCGAGGTACCCGCGTGCGCTTTACTGAACGTTTCTCCGCCGTTGAGCCCCCACCACCAGCAGCTCCGTCTGGGACGCGGCCTGCAGCGGGCATCCACGGAGGGCGGCCTCATCGGCGCCCCAGCCCACCGCGCGCAGGGCGTCAGCAGAGCCGTCGATGCCTACGACCAGAGGAAGCTCCATGCGGGACACCGCCTGATGAGGAAGGGCGCCTGTAGGCCCGCCGTCAGCTGCCATTGTGTGGCCGGGGTGAACGGCGCAACAGGGGCTCAATGGCCCAACAGCGACCCGTTCGGCCTCGGACCGTGAGGGCAGGTGTGGTGGCCCTACGTACCCATGCGGGGTGCCCCTGCGGATCGGAAGCTGGTGGGAGAGCACGAGTGTGCACGGCGGTGCCGGGAGGCGCCGGGCGGATGTCGCATCGCGGAGGTAGCCATGAGCAGCCAGCCGAAGGAAAGCGGCCGCATCGTCGTCGGGGTCGACGGATCGCCATCGTCCAAGGAGGCATTGCGCTGGGCAGTACGGCAGGCGGGCCTGACCCACGACAGCGTCCATGCGGTGATCGCGTGGGAGTACCCGCCCCTTTATGGTTCGATCGGCTGGCTCGATGCGCCGCAGTCGCTGGCGAGGGACATGAAGGTGTGGGCGGAACAGACCCTCGACGACGCCATCAAAGAGGTCGTGAAGAAGGGCGACACTGCGAGGGTCGAGCCGACTGTGGCGTACGGAACGGCCGCGACCGTGCTGCTGGAGGCGGCACGCGGCGCCTCACTCCTGGTCGTGGGCAGCCGTGGACTGGGCGGCTTCAGCCGGGCGCTCCTGGGATCGGTCAGCCAGCACTGCACCCAGCACGCCCCCTGCCCGGTTGCCGTCATACGGGGCAAGTGAGATCGGGCGGGTGAAACCCGGCTGCCGCCGGCCTCTTGGTCACGCCCGCCAGCCGGCGAGAAACGTCTGGCGTGCGTCGGTGACCTGGGAAGACCTGGCGACACGCGTGCCGCACCGATTCCTTCGCGCGGCTTCCGGGGTGGTGGCCGCCCCGGTGAATGACCCCACCGTGGGGCCCATCGGCCCACCGCACCGCGACGAACAGCCCTTGCGCCGTATCTCGGCCGCGTGCGCACTCTGTTGGTGACCGGCAAGGCAAGGCATGTCGGCACATCGTCGGCCTGGAACCGGGAGAGCGTCATGACCACCGCACCATTGCTCCATGTGCTGCCGCCGGAGGGACGCGCACGACTGATGCAATTCGCTCACGAGGTGACCTTCCCGGCAGGCACGCGGATCTTCGAAGAAGGCAAACCCGCCGACCGCTTCTGGATCGTCCGCACAGGTTCGGTCAATCTCGATATTCAGGTGGCAGGCCGACGACCGACGGTCGTCGACTCGCTGGGGCATGGCGATCTGCTGGGATGGTCATGGCTCCTGCCGCCGTACGCCTGGCGGATGGGTGCGGAGGCATTCACCCCCGTGCGGGCATATGAGTTCGACGCGACGGCGGTACGTGCTTTGTGCGAAGCGGACCCGGTCCTCAACCTGGCTGTGACCCGCCGCGTCCTCGACGTCGTCGCCCGCCGCCTTCAGGCCACGCGGCATCGTCTGCTCGACCTCTATGGCCCTGGGGCGAGCACCATGCCGGCCCCGCCGTGAAACGGCGCGTAACTGCGGGAGCGAGGGTGCGCCCCGCCGCCTCATCAGAGCCGAGCGGCCCGCCCTTCGTCTCCGTCCGGCCCTGCTGCCTGGCGGCCGACCGTGCGACGGTGGCGGAAAGGGCAGTTCGCCGAGGTGAGAGAGGCGGTGGGGACGATGGTGGGCCCCCTGGTAGTGGGTGTGGACGGATCGGACGCCAGTTTCCGTGCGCTCGACTGGGCGGCGGACGAGGCCATGCTCCACGAACTGCCACTGCGCTTGGTCTACGCCTCCCGGTGGGAGCGATACGAGGGCACGGAACTCGCGCTGGGCATCGACCGTCCTGCCGAACGGGTTCTTGCCGACAACATCGTCGGTGGCGCGGCCGAACGCGCGACGTTGCGTCACGCGGACCTCGACGTCTCCACGCAGGTTCTGGCTGACGACCCGGAGGCCGTGCTGCTGCGGGAGGGGCTCGACGCATCCGCTGTGGTGGTGGGCTCGTATGGGCGAGGCGCATTCACTGGCCTGTTGCTGGGGTCCGTGGGGCTGGCCGTAGCGGCCCGGGCCCAGTGTCCGGTGATCGTCGTGCGCGGAGACAAGGCGGGACTGGAAGGGACGCACGAGCGCATCCTTCTTGGTGTCGGTGATGCGGCCAAAGGCTCGGAAGCCGTCCGGTTCGCCTTCCGGGAGGCCGAGGCTCGCGGCTGCGCCCTCGAAGCCGTGCGCGCCTGGCGCAGCCCCGCACACGAGAGCACCGACCATCCGCTGCTCGCCGGAGAGCCGGAGCGTTACCACGAAGACCGGGCAGCGGCCCTGCTGGACGAGGGGCTCGCGGAGGAAGTCGGGGAGCACCCGGCGGTGCGGGTACACCGTGCCACGGTCGAGGGGCCGGCCCACAGGGTAATGGTGCACCGCTCCGCCGCCGCGGACCTGCTCGTGATCGGAGCACAACGCAGACACAGCCAGTTCGGCCTCCAGCTGGGCCGGGTGGCTCATGCCGCTTTGCATCACGCCGCGTGCCCGGTCGCGGTCGTGCCTCAACCGGCGTGAGGGCTCAGTACCGGAACGCCCCGGTCGGCGCGATCTCTGGGACCGGGGCTTCTCTGCTCTTCCGGCAGACCGAGTCGCGGCGCGACGCGGCGCCGGGACACCGAATGCTCATGCTCGCGACGTCGCCGTCGAGGACGCATGGGCGCCCATGACACGAATCCGGCGGCCGGTGATCCGATGCGGATGGATCGCGATCCACTGGTGGCGTCCATCTCCTACCCATGGGCCGGTGTGGGCGCATTCCTCCAACCGGCGGATCTCGTAGGGGCTGGTGACCACATGGGCGTGCCCCGCGACCAGGACGCTCCAGCCCTGGCTGAAGGCGTCATCGACGTGATCGACCTCCAGAGCGACATCCTGGCCGGCTGCTGCCGCCGGGCCGGCTTCCGGTGCGGTGCGGTAGGCGATCAATTCGTCCGCGACGGTGTAGTTCACGGGGAAGATGGCCGGTGCGTCATCGATGGTTACTGCAATTCTGCCGACGCCGTGGGTGGAGAGCCGCTCGCGGCACTCCGCCTGGCTCAGAACCAGTACCTCGGGATGCGCCGCGGCCTTGCCGAAGCCCGCAGGCAGTTCCATCGTCCCTCCCACAAGTTCAGCCACCGTCGTCTCCAGGGCACTGGCGAGGCTCAGCATGAATCCGATACCCGGGTCCGCCGCACCTTCTTCCACGTACTGGAGGTACCCCGGTGACGCAGCCGCCCGGGCTGCGACCTCCTCGCGCGTCAGGCCCAACTGCTGCCTGCGCAGCATGGCCCGCCGCCCCAGGTCACTGTGCGTCCGGGAGACCTCTGAGCCGGGGCCTGTCTCGGGGTTTGTCATCGTGTACACATCCCTCTGTCGTCCCGGATGCCCGGGGCCGGAGCCTCGTCCCGAGCGGTGGGCCCGGGCCCGTGGTGGACGCGTGCGTTCAAGGCGCCTGTCGCAGCGCACAAAATGGACAAGGTGACTCCATGCCCAGGGTCGGCCCGCGCCGAGGCCCGGCACATGGGCCGGTCGGCCCTTGCCCGAGGTGCACCGGCCCCATCTGCCCGGACACCGCTCGCCCGGTTTCAGCCGTGCGGGACGACGGCTACCGGACACCCGGCATGGTGGACGGCTGCGGAGACCGACACAACGGGGAGCTCCGGGTGGGACGACCGGACACCGACGGTGATGACGTCGTTCATGACCGGGCCCGGCCCCCTTCGGCTGAGGCGGCGGGGCCGGCAGCCATGGCCGGCTTCAGGTCCTCGGTGACCGAGACGACACCGTCGACACTGGCGCACATGCGTACCAGCACCGGAATGAGGAGGGTGTTTTCCACCGAACCGTGCAGCGCCACCTGCCCCCGCTCGACCTCAGCGGTCACACCAGCAGCCCCGAGACGGGCTGTGCGCCCGATGACCTCCCGGGTGATCTCCTCCTGAATCGACCTGTCCTTGCGCAGGAAGACGCGCAGCAGGTCGCTCCGGCTGACGATGCCCAGCAGGACGTCCGTCTCATCGACCACCGGGAGGCGCTTCAGGTGTTGCACCTCCATGAGGCGTGCCGCCTCGACAACAGTCCACTCCGGATGGGCGCAGACCGCAGGAGCCGACATGAGTTCGGAGGCGGTGCGCCCCTCCGCTCGTGCCCGTTCCCACGCCTCAAGGTGCGGCAACGGCGTCCTGCCGGAGAGATCGGACTGGTCGGCTGCCTTCCGCAGCAGATCAGCCTCCGAGACGACCCCGGCCGGTCTGCCGAGGCTGTCGAGTACCGGCACAGCGCTCACGGCGCTGTCGGCGAGTTTCTGCGCGATGTCCTTGAACGGTGTATCGAGTTGAACGCTTGCGACCTTCCTGGTCATGAGCTCGCTTATCGTGCGGTGCTCCATCTCCGGCTCCTTTCGCCAGGGCGCCGGGCGCCTTGCCCCACACCTCAAGGGTGATCGGAGCGGCGGCTGTCCCGGCATGAGCCACTCGGCCCCACCGGACGGCCGGCAGGCCCGGAGAGGGCCCGGTAGGCTGCGCATCAGGGACCTATGGCCCCTGACCCAGGAAGCAGCGCTCCCACCAAGCTGGAGGCGTCCGTCGATACGCTTGCTGCCCGTCCGGGAGGCTCCCGGTGTTCATCCAGACCCTCGATGACACGTTGGTCAAGAGCCTGGTCGCCGACGCCGTCGCCGCGCCCTCCATGCACAATGCCCAGCCTTGGTGCTTCAGCTACGCGCGGCACAGCCGCGCCTTCACGCTCTCCGTAGACCTCGAGCGCGCCCTGCCGCACGCCGACCCCACGACCCGGGGCATGCACTTGGGCTGTGGAGCCGCACTGTTGAACCTGCGCGTCGCCGCTGCACATGCCGGGCATCGGACGAGGACGACCCTCCTGCCCGACCCCCATGCTCCGGCGCTGCTGGCCGTCATGCGGCTGGATGATTGCCGCGAGCCCGCAGACGAGCCCCTCCCCGGTCTCCATCCCGCCATCCACGACCGGCACACCAGCCGTTTTCCCTTCTCGGAGCGCCAGATCCCGGAGAGCGTCCGCGGGGCCCTGACCGCGGCCGCAGCCGGAGAAGGAGCACGGTTGACCTTTCTCACCACCCCGCACCGCGAGACCGTGCTCGACTTGATCACGCACGCCGAGGGCTACAACCGCATGGACGCCGACCGCGAGGACGAACAGCGCCGCTGGACCCATGGCACCTCTTCCGAGGAGATCACCGCCGGCATCCCCGAGGACGCTTTCGGTCCCGTGAAACGCAGCGGATCGGCTCCCACCCGGGATTTCGCCGGCCGACGCACGGTGGCCGGTCGCGCGTACGCGGACTTCGAACGCTGTCCCCAGCTGGCGTCACTCAGCACCACGAGCGACGGTCCGGCCGACTGGCTCCGCGCGGGCCAGGCACTGGAACGCGTCCTGCTCCTGGCCACGCTCCAGGGGCTTGCGAGCTCCTTCGCGACTCAGGCCGTCGAATGGCCGGACCTGCGCTGGATCCTGCGCGACCCGGTCTCCGGGACAGGTCATGTGCACATGATCCTTCGCTTGGGTTACGGCCCGCGGGGACCTCGCACCCCGCGTCGGCCAGTTGAGCAGGTGCTGACGATCAAGCCGTGAATCGAGGCCGGCTGAAGGACGACGGCACAGCGGACAACCAACCACGCCCGTGAGATCCAGGTGTGCCCTCCTCGGCCCCCGGCCGGCAGGGTGGCTGCTCACTCCGGCGTGTTTCCGCGCTCTCCGGCCTGCCGTGCGGCCCACCGGCGTCGTACCGCATCCTCGTGCTCACTCTGTTCCAGCGCGAGTCCGACCCGGGCGAGGGCACTTTCCAGGCGGGGGATCCAGTGGCGGCGTAGGGCGCGGACCCGCTGACGGGTGTTCAGCAGTTCTGCCCCGACGATCCGGGCCGCAGCTTGTGCGGCGGCGTACTCGGCGGCCGCCTGCACCGCCTCACGGTAGGCCGCCTCGGCTTGCACCAGAGCGGTGTTGCTCGGTGCGGCCGAGGTGGGAGTCCGGTCCGGGACCGCGCAGGAGGCCGTGGATGGATGCCGCACTCCCATGGTGGACGTCTCATGAACGGTGATGTCCACTGCGCCGACGCCTGCTGCCGCTGCTGCCAGCGCGTGCTCACCGCCCAGGACAACTGCTCTCAGCAGCCAGGTTTCCGCCTGCCTCGTCTGGTCGTGCCACCGTTTGGTGCAAGTTCGCTCGGCTTCGAGGAGGAGCTGGTGCCGCGTCCGCAGGATGTGCAGCTTCTGTTCGAGGAGGTCGGCTCCGCGCAGGGCGGCATCCAGGCTGCGCCGAAGACGCAGACGGCCGGCCCGCGAGGGCGGCGGGGTACGGACCACAGAGGTCATCCTGCCGTCCCTCCCTCGACGTTTCCCGCCACTGTCTCCTGCGCACCGTGCGCGTCGAGCAGGCCGGCCGGCAGCATGGACAGCTGGCTGCGAGGGAGCGTGAGCAGCACCTGCCAGGCGCCCTCCAACGTCTCGGCCAGTGTGCGTAGTTCGTCGCTGCGCTGATTCATGAAGTGCCGCAGGAACGCCTCGTCGAAGTCGAGGTAGCGGCGGTCGGTCGCACTGAGCCCCGACTGCCCCACCAGGTCGGCGAGTTCTCGTACCTGCCGTGCGCGGGCGAGGGCGGCAAGCATCTGTGCCGCGACGTCCAGATGGTCGAGGCGGGTGCGCCCGGGGCCCGCGCCCTTGCGCATCAGGCGGGACAGCGAGGAAAGGGCGTCCACGGGCGGGTACACACCCCGGGCGTGCGTCTCGCGCGACAGCACGATCTGGCCTTCGGTGATGTAGCCGGTCAGGTCCGGGACCGGATGGGTGATATCGCCGGCGGGCATGGTCAGCACAGGCATGACGGTGACGGAACCGGGACGGCCATGGATCTTCCCGCACCGTTCATAGAGCGAAGCGAGGTCGCTGTAGAGGTAACCGGGATAGGCGCGGCGCGCCGGGATCTCGCCGCGGGCCGCGGAGACCTCACGCAGCGCCTCGGCGTAGCTGGTCATGTCATTCATCACCACGAGCACATGGCGCCCGCCGGTGAAGGCGAGGTGCTCGGCGACGGTCAGCGCGACGCGTGGGGTGAGGATCCGTTCGATGACCGGGTCGTCGGCGGTGTTGAGGAGCAGTACCAGTTCGCCCGCCGCCGAGCGCTCCTCCAGAGCGTCACGTACGAAGGCGGCATCGGGGTGGGTGAGGCCCATCCCGGCGAAGACCACGCTGAACGCCTCACCACCTGCGGTCGCCTGGGCGGCGATCTGAGCAGCGAGTTCAAGGTGAGGCAGTCCGGCCACGGAGAACACCGGCAGCTTCTGCCCCCTCACCAAGGTGGTCAGCCCGTCGACGGCGCCGACACCGGTGAGCACCGGTTCGGACGGCGGTTCGCGCCGCACCGGATTGATCGGGCTGCCGTTCACCGCCGCGTAGGTCTCCCCGAATACCGGCGGCCCGTCGTCGATGGGCTCACCGCGTCCGTTGCAGACCCGCCCCAGCCACCCCGGCCCGACCGGGATGCGCAGTGGCGCTCCGGCGAAGGCCACCCGGAGGCCGGCCGGGTCCATTCCGGTGGTCTCCTCCAAAACCTGCACGACGGCGAGTCCCCGGTCCACTTCAAGCACGAGGCCGTGCCGTCGCTCGCCCGACTCCATGGTGATCCGGACGAACTCGTCCCAGCCGACCCCTGACACTCCTTCGATCACGGCGAGCGGACCACGCAGCTCGCGCACCGCCGTGTACTCGACCTCGCCCCAGGCGGTCACCGTCGGTCTTCTCCCGCACGGCCGACCGCCGAAAGGCGCCGGCGGTCCGGCGCACCATGGCCGTTCACCGCACCTCCCGGAGCCTGGCGAGCACGATGTCCCGCCGAGCTGCCACTCCCGCGGCGTCATCCGGGCCGACCTCCTCGCGTGCGCGCACCACCGGTCCGAAGTCCACCTCTTCGACAGCACCCGCGGGCACGCCTGCGTCGACCAGCTCCCGGCAGTGGTCGACGACCGC
Source organism: Streptomyces sp. NPDC127097 (assembly GCF_042724075.1). Lineage (NCBI taxonomy): Bacteria > Bacillati > Actinomycetota > Actinomycetes > Kitasatosporales > Streptomycetaceae > Streptomyces > Streptomyces sp. NPDC127097. Next base: position 303,311 of record NZ_JBHXFI010000002.1, read on the forward strand.
GAACACCGCGTCGACCAGGGCCGCGGTCTTGTCCGCGGCGCAGTACGCGTCCAGGGGGGACAGCGCGCTCTGTTGGAGCACCGCCTCGCGCACCAGCCGCCCCGCGAGGATGCTGATGCGCTCCTGAGCAGGCAACGCGGCGATGCCGATCAGGTCGACGAGATCGGACAGCCGGTCCGCCTCGGCCAGCAGCGTGGCCACACGGTCGCGCCGCGCGGGCCAGGCCGGATCCCCCGTGGCTGCCTGCCTGGCGCCGAGCGCCACCGCGTCACGGGAGAAGGATCCCGACCAGGAGACGGCCGGGTAGTGGCGGGCATAGGCGAGATCGCGGTCCAGTGACCACAGGCAGCGCACAAACCGCTCGGTCTGCGCGGTGACCGGCTCGGTCAGGTCGCCACCGGGCGGGGACACCGCGCCGATCACGGTGACCGAGCCCCGGCCGCCGCCGAGCGTGGTCACGGCTCCCGCCCTCTCGTAGAACGCGGCGATCGCCGAGGCGAGGTCCGCGGGGTATCCCTCCTCCGCGGGGAGCGCGCCGGTGCGGGAGGCGAACTCCCGCAGGGCCTCGGCCCACCGCGAGGTCGAGTCGGCGATGACGACGACGTCCAGCCCCATGTCCCGGAAGTACTCGGCGACCGTGGCGCCCGTGTAGATGCTGGCCTCGCGCGCCATCATCGGCATGTTGGAGGTATTGGCGACGGTCACCGTCCGGTCCGCGAGCCGTCCGCCGGTGCGGGGATCCTCAAGGGCGGAGAGTTCGGCGATGACGTCGGCCATCTCGTTGCCCCGTTCCCCGCAGCCGACGTACACGATCACGTCGGCGTCGCACCACTTGGCGATCTGCTGCAACAGCACGGTCTTCCCGGTGCCGAAACCGCCCGGCACGGCGACCGTGCTGCCCCGGGCGACCGGAAAGAGCAGGTCGATCACGCGCTGCCCGGTGTTCAGCGGTTCCTGGTCGCGGACGCGCTCGCGTACCGGTCGCGGCCGCCGGACGGGCCAAGAGGTGCTGGTCCGCACCTCGGTGCCCCCCACCACAGCCACCACTGCGTCCTGCGGAACGGAGCCCTCCGCAGAGATCCGCTCCACCACCCCGCAGGAGCCCGGTGGGACCAGGACCTGTATCCGCACCGGTCCCGGCCCTCGGAGTTCGCCCAGGACTTCGCCCTCCGAGAGCCGTGTCCCCGCGCCTGCCTTCGGGAGGAACGACCAGGCGGGCTGCCCGGCCCCGGCCCGGGCGGCGCCCGGGAGGAGCCATTCCCCGGCGCCGGACAGCGGGCGCAGCAAACCGTCGAAGATTCCGCCGAGCAACTGAGGACCGAGCCGGGCCGAGAGCGGGCTTCCGTGCGGGAACGCGGTATCGCCAGGAGCAAGTCCCCCCGTGTACTCGTATGCCTGGACGGTGACGGTGCCGCTGCTGATTGCCACCACTTCGCCGGGCAGCCCGGCCTCACCGAGCGAGACCAGGTCGTACATCGCGGTCCCGTCGGCGTACTCCATCTCGACCAGCGGACCGGCGACGCGCAGGATGCGGCAGGGGTTCCCGGGCGGCTCGCCCCGCAGAGCCGCCTCGGGCGACGGGGCCCCAACAGCCGTTCCGGATGTGGCCCCTACGGTGCCCATAGCGTCTCCACCTCGGAACCGAGCCGGTCCAGTGCATGCGCGGCGAGGGCATCCAGTGTGCAGTCGACGCGCCGCCCCGCGGCATGAGCGATCACACCGCCATCGGGGTGCTCCGTGACCTCCGCGTCCGGTCCGAGGAGCAGGCGGGCGCACCGTGCCAGCCGGTCGAGCACGGCGTCGTAGTCGGCTGTGTCCCGCAACGCCCGGACGCGTTCGGTGGCGCGCAGGCGAAGCTGCTCGTACGCCTTTCTGCGCACGCCCAGCTCGCGGGCCCTGGCGGTACGACGCGCTTGTATGAGGACCGCACGCCCGGCGGCCTGACCCTCCGCTTCGCCCTGTCGACGGGATGCGTCCAGGATCGCCTCCCCTTCGGCCCGGGCGGCGTCCAGCAGGTCCGCCGCCTCGCGGTCCGCCTGGGCGAGGAGGGACCGGGCCTCGGAGTTGGCAGCCCGGAGGAGTTCGGTACGCACGGGTTCCAGCGCGGCACCGGCCTCATCGGGGACCGGCGTCCTCATGGGGGCAGCACCGCGGTGAGCGGAGGGATGCGGTGGAGCACCGCCGGTCCCAGGGCGTCGGCCGCCGCGGGCGTGAGAATCACCAGGCCGGCCTCCGCACGCACGTCCCGCCATGCCGCGCGAACCACGTCCGGCTCCTCGGCGACGAGGACGGTGACTCCGGCCAGAGCCAGCCCCGCCACCCGCACCTGCTCGCCGATGGCGGCCACGCATCCCATGGTCAGGCCTTTCCGATGAGAATGATCGCGACGACCAGGCCGTAAATGGCGATGCCCTCCGCGAGTCCGACGATGACCATGGCCCGGCCGAAGAGTTCGGGCCGTTCGCTGAGCGCCGCCAGCGCCGCGGCTCCGGTGTAGGCGACGGCGATCGACGCCCCGATCGATGCACCGGCCACCGCGATCGCCGCACCGATCAGCGCAGCGGAGCCGGAGCCGGTGTTCTGCGCGGCCGGCGCAGTGGTGGCGGCTTGCGCGGCCCCGTCACCGAGGGCCGGGACCAGCAGCGCCGCCGCGCCCACGAGCAGGAGCGCATCGGCGGCGACCACCCAGCGCAGGGCCGTCCGTCCGGAGCGGCGCAGCACCAGCCGAGTGAGGGCGAAGACCACCGCGACGACGGGGAGAGCGATGAGCCAGGTGATCACTGTGCCACCTCCGTGTGCTGTACGGGCAAATGCCAGGGACGGAAGGGACGGCCCTGGCTCTCGAAGACGCGGGAGAAGAGTTCGTAGAATTCGAGGCGCAACGCCTGAACGCCGGCGATCAGGGCCTCCAACGCGAAGGCGAGGGCGTTGCCCACGACGAAGACGACGACGGCCGCGACCAGCGCCACACCACCCATTCCCGCCAGCCCCGTGGTGCCTTCCCACACGATCGCGCCGAGCGCGGCATGGGTGAGCCCGAAGGCCGCCAGCCGCGCGAACGAGATGACGTTCGATCCCATCCGCACCACCACGTCGAAGAGCTGCACACCCGTCTGGGCGGCGCCGCCCACGCCCCCGGCGGTCGTTGCGTACAGGCCGTACCCGGCCAGGAGGAGGCCGATGAGCGCAACCACCGCCCCTGTGAGCGCGAAGCCGGTGCGGCCCAGATAGAGCGCGCCGGCGGTCAGGGCGAGCCCGAGAAAGAGTGCTGTTCCCGCGATGCCGGAGGCCGCGTACAGAGCCCCCGCCGCGCCGTGTTCCCGCCAGCGGTTGATGATTCCGGCCCCGTAGGCGAGCACGAGCAGCGCCGCACCGAGACCGACCGCCGTGGCGAGCAGGCGTACGGGCTCGTCCAGGGGATTCAGCCAGAGGACCGGCAGTGCTCCGGTCGGGCCGAAGAATTCGCCGTAGGCAACACCCGCGAGCATGCTGGCGCACCCGGCTCCGGCTACGAACGGCCACAGGACGCGGAGCGACGCCAGACGGCGGGGGCGACCGCGACGCAGCAGCAGCCCTGCGACCAGCAGCAGTGCGCCGTGCCCGGCGTCGCCGAACATCACGCCGAACATCAGCACGTAGACGATCCCGGCGGGCAGGGTGGGATCGAGGTCGGCGTACGGCACGGTCCCGTACGTCCGGACCAAGGGGGCGAAGGAACGTCGCATGGCACCGGTGCCGCGCAGCATGGTGGGCGGGTCGATTCCGCGGGGACTACGCAGCGGCACCAGTGCGCCGCCGGCTCCGGCGATGCGCTCGGCGGTGGCGGGGACTTCGGCGGCGGGGCACCATCCGGCGAGTGCCGCGACGGCGCCGTGCCGGACCGTGCCGGCGAGGCGCTCCTCCAGCTGTGCCTCGCCCGCCAGCAGATCCGTGCGCCCTGCGCGCTCCAGCGCGTCGAGGTCGGGCGGGACGGTGCTGAGAACAGGGTTCTCCGCCTCGGTGCGAGAACGCTGCATCCGTCGGGTGGCTGATCCCGGCGCTCCTGGCCCACTGTCGTCGATCCGGTCGACCTCGACGCAGCCCGCCTCGGCGATCTCGACAAGTGTTTGTCGCAGAGCCTCGTGCGGGGCGACGATCGCCACCCGCTGCATGCGGACGGGGATTGTCGCCTCAGCCCGGAGCATCGAACACCTCCGTCGGTCTGCCGCCGCGCGCGGCCAGCTCCAGCGCACCCCGCACCCGCCAGGCGTCCGCGGACAGCACGGCGACGGCACCGATCACCGGCCCGGAGCCCCAGTGGGATCCGCGCAACAGCTCGGACCCGTCCTGTTCCAGCCGCTCCCACCAGCGTGCCTCTGCCCGCCATAGCTCCGCCGGCTCGTCGATCCCGTCCAGCGCCCAGCGCGCGATGACCGGCAGATGCTGCCGGAAGTCGGCGAATGATGCCGTACGCACCGCTGCCGCGCCGAGCAGCTGTCCCGCACGCCGAGCAGCCGGCTCTGCCAGGCGGCGGCCGACAACGAACACTTCGCGGCCGACCAACAGTGCCATGCGGCCCGCTGCCCAGCGCGCGGCCTCGGGCAGGGCGGCCGCCGTCCGCACGGCGGCGGAGGCCCGCATTCCGGTGGCCACCGCCGCCGGCGACTCGGCTCCTGGGTCTCCCCACACGGAAGCGGCGAGCGCGGCCCGCAACTCCGGAGGTGAGGTCGTCCGGGAAATCCGTGGCCAGGCGGTCGCCAGGGTGCCGAGCCGGTAAGGCCGGGCGGGCCGGGGGAGCCCGGTTCCCTCCATGGCGCGGAGGTGCTGCTCCGTGTTGGCGATTTCGAACCCGGCGGCGAGCAGACGGACGGCTTCTGCACCGCTCCGGGGCTGCCAGCCCGCCAGCACTCGCAGGTGCCACAACAGGGCTTCACTTACTGCTCGTTGAGTGTCGGACAGGGACATCTCGGGACGGAGTTCGTGCCGGTAGGCCGTGGCTCCCAAGTAGCGCACGGCATCGTCGAGCGTGGGCCCCGCGGCTACTTCCCGGGCACCTCCGGCTCCAAGACACCGGGACAGCATGGCCCTGGCCCGGGTGACACCGGCTACCCACCCGCCGCCCATCGCGTCCCCCCTTCCCCAGGAGCTCCGGGCACATCGGGCGCCTTCCGCTCACCCGTCCCCGTATCCTCGAGTTCCTCGGCCACGAGTGCCGACACCCGGTCGAGCAGGAGAGGCATACGCGCGTTGGCCCGTCGGCGCACCACAGCCGCCTCGCGCTCCGCCGATGCGAGTAGCTCCGCTGCCTCCGCCTCGGCGGCACGGCGCGCCCGGTCGGCGCTCTCCGCCCGTAGGCCGGGGGCGCGAGCGTGTGCCCGTGCGACGATCTCCGCGGCCTCTCGTTCGGCTCCGCGCCGGGTCTCTGCGGCCCTGTGCGTGGCTTGCTCACGGATGGTCCGTGCCTCTGCTTCGGCACGCTCCAGCAAGGCGAGCGGTGGCTCCAGTTCGGCCGAGCGTTCGGCGGAACGGTCTGCGGGCACACCCCCGGGCGCCGCCCGGCCGGGTGAGCCGGCCGGGCGGAACCGCATCAGGAAATCCCGGAATCCGGCCACGAGCTCTCCTCAAGGTCAGCCCCTGTTTCGAGTCTCCATGCTGGGAGCGGCAGTGTCGCGCCGGGTTGGGCCGTCCCCGGGCACGGGCCGGACGGACCGGCATGTGCCCGGGGCATGGCTGATCCTGCGGCGGTCGGACTCCTTGGGGCGATGAGTTCGCCGACTTCCCCCGGCCGGCAGCACCGCTCAGGGCTCACCTGTCCAGCGGCCTCGCGGGACCGGCGCGCGCACCGTACCCGTGCGGCCGCCCGGGGCGGCGCCAGGCGGATGCTCCGGGCACAGCCATCTCTGCAGGCGCATCACGACATGACCGAGCCCGGAGAGTCCGGCTGCGATCGCGAGGTCGGTGAGCGGCAGTGGCTCCGTGCCCAGCAGGGCCTGTAGCGGTGGCAGATAGACGCCTGCTGCCTGTAGGCAGAGGGCTGCGCCCACGGCGACCAGCAGGAAGGGATTGGCAAGGCTGCCGGGCCGGGCACGAGAGCCGAGGGCGACACCCAGTTGGGTCGCGCCGAGGACCAAAAAGACCATGGTCTGCCAGGGACGGCCGGTCTCCCGTGCCCAGACCCCGGCCATCAGGGTGACTGTGGTGACGAAGGCCCCCATGACCAGGATGCGTGGCCACAGGCCGGCGCCCAGCACGCTTTCCTCTGGTGGACGTGGCGGGTGGCGCATCACCTCCGGCTCGACGGGTTCCGCCCCGAGGGCGACACCGGGCAGGCCGTGGGTGAGCAGGTTGATCCAGAGGATCTGGGCGGGCAGCAGGGGCAGCGGCATCCCCAGGAAGGGTCCGAGGAGCATGACGAGGATCTCCGCGGTACCCCCGGCAAGGGCGTAGAGCAGGAACCGGCGCACATTGGCGTAGACGCGGCGCCCCTCCTCGACCGCGGAGACGACCGTGGCCAGATTGTCGTCGGCGAGGACGAGATCGGCTGCCTGGCGTGCCACTTCGGTGCCGCGCTGCCCCATGGCAACGCCGATGTCGGCTCTGCGCAGAGCCGGCCCGTCGTTGACCCCGTCCCCGGTCATCGCCACCACGTGTCCGGTCTCGCGCCATGCCTCGATGATGTCGAGTTTCTGCTCGGGCGTGGTCCGGGCGAAGACCCGCGTGCAGGTCAGCTCGCCCGCTGCGCCCTGCCGGATCTGCTCGCCGGTCGTGACCGTGTCCCTTCCCGAAGCGATGCCGAGACGTTCGGCCAGTGCCCGGGCGGTGAGGGGGTGGTCGCCGGTGATAAGTACGGGGGCGATACCGGCTTGCTTACAGGCGGCGATGGTGGCGGCAGAAGTGCTCCGGGGTGGGTCCAGGATGCCGATCAGACCGAGCAGAGAGAGTTGGGTCTCCCAGGTGTCGGGACGTTCGGACCGTGCTGCAAGATCGCGCGTGGCGACGGCGAGCACCCGGTGGCCGCCGCGCGCCAGCTCCTCGGCGTGTGCGGCCGCCCTCGCGAGCACGACCGGCCCGTCAGCCAGGACGTCGGGCCGGAGCACGGACTCCGGCGCGCCCTTGCACACGAGGTGTAGGCCACTGTCCGGCCGTTGGTGCACCGTCGTCATCCGCTTGCGACCCGGCTCGAAAGGGACCTCGTCCACCCGTGGCAGCTCGCGGTCCAGCGCTCTCCGGTCCAGCCCGAACCTGGCCCCGGCCGCGAGCAGGGCAGCCTCCGTGGGGTCCCCCAGTGCCTGCCACTCCGTGCTGCCGTCCGAGGGGGGCTCCAGCGCGGCGTCGTTGCAGAGCAGCGCGGCACTCACCAGTGCGGCGAGGTCAGGTGCGCCGCTCGCGATGACCGCCTGGCCGGCGCGCAGAACGCGACCCTCCGGTGCGTAGCCCGTCCCCACGACCGTGGCTTCTCCGCGTGGTGTCCAGAGTCGCTCTGCGGCCATCCGCCCCTCGGTCAGTGTGCCCGTCTTGTCGGTGGCGATCACGGTGACGGACCCCAGCGTCTCCACGGCGGGCAGACGGCGGACGATGGCGTGTCGCTCCGCCATGCGCCGTGCTCCGAGGGCCAGGGCGAGCGTGACGACAGCGGGCAGCGACTCCGGAACCGCGGCAACGGCGAGGCTGATCGCCGCGACGATCATCAGCTCCACCGGCTGCCCGCGTATCAGCCCCAAGGCCAGGACCACGGCGCACAGCGCAACGGTGACGGCCGCCAGAGTGCGACCGAACCCCACCAGCCGGCGCTGCAGCGGCGTCAGTCCGGGCGCGGTGCCCAGGAGTGATGCGATGCGGCCCAGGGTGCTCGCTGCGCCGGTGGCGGTGACCCGGACGCGGCCGTGACCCCGGACGACGACCGTGCCTGCCGACACCGTGCCACGCGAGAGTTCGCTGCCAGGAGCTTTCTCCACCGGCACGGACTCGCCGGTCAACGACGACTCGTCCAGCAGAAGCGCTGCCGCATCCAGTACGTCACCGTCCGCCGGTGCGATGTCGCCCTCGGCCAGCAGGACCAGGTCCCCCGGCACCACGTCGGCCGCTGCCACGGATCGTTCCGCGTCGTCCCGTATGACCCTGGCGGCAGGTGCACTCATCGCCGACAACGCCGCCACGGCCTCCTCCGCCCGTACTTCCTGGACGACACCGACCACGGTGTTCACGGTGATCACGAACAGGATGACGGCAGTATCGCGGAAGTCGCCGGTGGCGACCGTCAGAGCGGCGGCCACGAGGAGCACCACGATCAGTGGGTCTCGCAACTGTTGCAGCACGCGTCTCCATACCGGAGTACGCGGCTGTGCCGGCAGAGCATTGGGACCGACGTCCCGCAGCCGCCGCGCAGCCTCCGTCCCTGACAGGCCCCCCGAGGTGGTGGCGGCGCTCCTGGACTCCTCGACGCCCACTCCGGCCTCCTCATTGGCCGCTCCGGCGGTTCGCACCTGTCACTGACGCTACGCGCGAAGTGGCTGCCGAGCAGGGGGCCGGGTGGCCGGGGCCGACTTCCGGACGGGAAGCGACAACGCATCGAGTGCCGGCCTCTTGGTCCACCGGCGGTGCTGCTCGGCGTCCGGCGAACGCCTCACTGGGCCCACTTCGGTGCCACCTGGCCCTACCTGTGGAGCATCGGGGCGAGGCAGGCTCGTGAGCACAAAGCTCCCGCACGGGCAACCGAACAGGGCCGGCCACGGCACTCCGAAGGGACAGGCCAGAGGTGAGGCATCGCAGTGTCGCAGCTCTGATGACGCCCAACGCCGTCGCCGTCCGGCCCGGGGCTCCGGTTCGGGAATCGCGCACCCGCTCGATGAGTACGACATCACCGCCGTACCCGTCGTCGATGAGGACGAGCGTCCCGTAGGGGTGGTGTCCGAGGCCGATCTGCTGCACAGGAAGACCACGAAGGCCGGGTCGAGTACCGCCGACTCCCTCATATCGAGCTCATATCGAGCCCTGCTGTGATGGCCCGCCCCGAGTGGAGCGTCGTCCGGGCGGCCAGGACGATGGAAGAGGAGAGGGGCAAGTGGCTGCCCGTGGCCGATACCTCCGGTGATTGACCGGCTCACCTACGTACACGACGGCACCGCCCCGCAGTGGCAGAGGCAGCAGGAGCCGGCCCGACGTCCCAGTAACCGCCTCCGGAAGGAGAGGGAGCATGAGCAGCTACGACGTGCACGACCCGGTGGTAGTGGGGGTTTCCCGCTCGGCGAAGAGTCGTAGAGCGGTTGACTGGGCTGCGGATGCCGCGACAAGGCGAGGGCGATCGCTGTGCTTGGTGCATGCCCAAGAGTGGCCCGCCGGTGCGGCTCCGAAAGACCGGCACGACTTGCCCGACCAGGTATGGGCTTCGCATTTCCGCGCTGCCGGGCAGTCGCTGCTGGACGACCTCCGAGAGGCGGCAGCGATCCGGGTGCCGGGGCTGCAGATCACCACTCGACTGCTTGACGGGCGTCCGACGGCCGTGCTGCGTGAGGTTGCCGAAGAAGCTTCTCTGCTGGTGGTCGGTGCCCACCGGGTGTCGGGGCCGGGCGAGGCCGTCACTTTCGGCCGGGTCGGCCCGGCCCTCGTAGGGCACCCTCCGTGCCCGGTGGTACTCGCGCTGGAGCCGACACGCGAGGATGCCCGGTTCGGTCCCGTCATGGTGGGGGTGGACGGTTCCACGGCTTCGGTGCCGGCAGTCGCGTTCGCCTTTGAGGAGGCTGCTGCCTGGGGCGCGGAACTGCTGGCGGTACAGGTACGGCGCCCACGCCACGGTGACTGGCCCCAGGACCTTCAGGAGTCCCTCCTCGATGTCTCGGAGGCTCTTGCCGGTTGGCCGGAGAAGTATCCGCAGGTCGTGGTGCGACAGGAGGCAGTCGTAGGGAACCCGCCGGTCAAGCTGGCCGAGGCGGCCGCGGAAGCACGCTGCCTGGTGGTGGGGTCACGCGGCGTGGGCGGCTTCCGGGGCCTGATACTCGGCTCGACCAGCCGTACCCTCTCGCACATGGCACCCGGCCCTCTGGTGGTCGTCCCACGGGAGGCCGAGTGACGGCAGACTGCGACGGGCTGGGGCCGGCCGTGCGCAGAACACTCGGTATCGCCCTTCACGTGGCCGCTGGCAGCGGTCATCTCCTGGTTGATGAAGACCCCGAAGCCGGGCAGGGTCTCATCACCACCGTCCAGCGCCGACGGACCCGGTCCGGCAGATGCCTTCGCTGGGCGACGGATTGCCTCAGGAACGGAGAACGCCAGGCTTCGGTTGGTCAGACGTGAGAGGGACGCAGACGGGGTATCAGCCCGGCCGAGCGTCAGCCGGTGCCCACAGGAGAGCCAAACGATGCTTCTAGGACGGCGCGCTGAGCGTCAGGCGATCGAACGGCTACTCACAGACGCGCGGTCGAGGCGCAGCGGTGTGCTGGTGGTGCGCGGTGAGGCCGGTATCGGTAAGACCGCGTTACTGGAGTATGCCCGTGGCGCCGCGTCGGGATTCCGGGTGGAGCGTGCCGCTGGTGTGGAGTCCGAGATGGAGTTCGCGTTCGCGGGTTTGCACCAGTTATGTGCACCGTTGTTGGACCGGCTGGGTGCGCTGCCCGACCGCAGCAGGCCGCCCTGGGTGTGGCGTTCGGGCTGAGTGCCGGGGATTCGCCGGACCGGTTCTTGGTCGGGCTGGCCAGCTTGAGTCTGCTGGCCGAGGTCTCCGAGGAACGGCCGCTGCTGTGCTTGGTGGACGATGCGCAGTGGCTGGATGCGGCATCCGCAGAGACCCTTGCGTTCGTAGCGCGGCGGGTCGACGCCGAGCGAGTGGCGCTGGTGGTCGCGCTGCGCGACCACAGCCCCGACCCGAGCGACGCGCACCCCTTCGCTGGGCTGCTGGAGCTGGGCCTGGACGGGCTCGGTGAAGCGGATGCGCAGGCGGTGCTCGCCACAGGGGTCAGGGCACCGCTGGATGAGCGGATACGTGACCGGATCATCGCCGAAGCGCGGGGGAACCCGCTGGCGCTGCTGGAGCTGCCCCGAAGCGCAGAGCCGGTGAAGCTGGCGGGTGGATTTGGGCCGCCGGATGCACTGAGCGTGCCGCGCAGGATCGAGGAGAGCTTCCAGCGCCGGTCACGCAGCCTGCCGGCCGAGACGCAGTTGTTGCTGCTGGTCGCGGCGGCTGAGCCGCTCGGCGATACGGCGCGGCTGCGGGGTGCGGCCGAGTACCTGGGCATCGACGCCGAGGCAGCTGCACCGGCGAAGGCGGCGGAGTTGCTGGAGATCGGCGCCCGGGTGCGGTTCCTGCATCCGCTGGTGCGCTCGGCGGTCTACCGTGCCGCCGCACCGTCTGACCGGCGACGCGTGCACCGCGCGCTGGCTGCGGCGACCGACCCGCAGGCCGACCCCGACCACCGCGCCTGGCACCGTGCGCAGGCCACGCTCGGGGCCGACGAGACGATCGCGGTGGAGCTGGAGCGCTTGGCCGGCCGGGCATGGACCCGCGGTGGGCCGGCCGCCGCGGCCGCGTTCTTGGAACAGGCGGTGGTGCTGACCCCCGAACCCGCCGACCGTGCACGCCGGGCGCTGGCCGCCGCACACGCCACGCACCAGGCCGGCGCGTCCGAAGCCGCCTTGGAGCTGCTGACGGTTGCGGCGGCCGTACCGCTGGATCCGCTGGGACGCGCCCGGGGGGAGCTGCTGCGCGCCCAGATCGCGTTCGATACCACCCGGGGCAGCGGCGTGCCCGGGATGCTGCTGGACGCCGCCAAGACACTCGTCCCGCTGGATGTCGAGATGGCCCGCCAGACCTACCTGCAAGCACTCGAAGCGGCCGTAGTCGCTGGTTCCTTCGGCCGCGGTCGCAGGGTGCTGGAGGTGGCCGAAGCCGCCCACGCCGCGCCCCCACCGCCACACCCGCCAGGGGTGGTGGACCTACTGATCGACGGGCTGGTGACCAGGGCCACGCAGGGATACGAGGCGAGCGTGCCCAGCCTGCGGCGGGCACTGGGGGCGCTCGGCAACCACGATCGCGATCCCCGCACCGCAGCAGCGGACGACAACCGCCGCTGGCTGTGGCTGGGCAGCCGCGTCGCGGTGGCGCTGTTCGACGACGAGACGGTGCATGAGCTGGCCGGCCGCCGCGTCCGGCTCACCCGCGAAGCCGGCGCACTGTCCGAACTGCCCGCCGCGCTGGACTATTTCGCCGTCGTGCTCATACACACCGGCGAGCTCGCCCACGCCGCCGAGCTCGTCGCCGAGGCCACCGCGATCCAGCCGGCGACCCTCACCGTCACCAGGATCATGCTCGCCGCCTGGCGCGGCCGGCGGGCCGAGACCTCCGAGCTGTACGCGGCCATGGTCCAGGACGCGACCCGGCGCGGCGAGAGCGCGGTGGTCACCGTGGCCCAGTACACGCTGGCCGTGCTGCACAACGGCCTGGGCGACTACCGCGCCGCGTTCGACGCCGCGGCAGGCCCGAGCGACTCCGACGAGCTGGAGCACAGCAACCTGGCCCTGCCCGAGCTCATCGAGGCGGCCGTCCGCGCCGGTGAACCAGCCCCAGCGGCCGCCGCGCTGGAGCTGCTCAGCTCGCGAACCCGCGCCAGCGGCACCCAGTGGGCGCTCGGCCTTGAGGCACGCTCGCGAGCGCTGACCAGCACCGGGCCGACCGCCGAGGCGCTGTATCGCGAGGCGATCGAGCGGTTTGGATGCTGCCGGATGGTGACCCATCTCGCCCGCGCCCACCTGGTCTACGGCGAATGGCTGCGCCGCGAAGGCCGGCGTCAGGCCGCCCGCGAGCAACTCCGCACCGCCCACGAACTGCTGTCCGGCATGGGCGCAGAGGCATTCGCCGCCCGCGCCGCCCGTGAGCTGCGCGCCACCGGCGAGCGGCCACACAAGCCAACTGCCCGGCCGACCGATGCGCTTACCGCCCAAGAGCTGCACATCGCGCGGCGGGTGGCCACCGGGGCCACCTCCAAGGAGGTCGGCGCACAGCTGTTCTTGAGCCCGCGCACCATCGACGCGCACCTGCGCAACATCTTCCGCAAGCTGGGCCTCACCTCCCGCCGCCAGCTCAGGGACATGCAGCTTCCCTGACCCCCGGGGCCGCCGTGCGCCCGAGAGGTATAGGCGATGTTCGCCTACGCCACCGGCCTCCCGCCCGAGAGGTGTAGGCGATGTTCGCCGATGCGACGGCAGTGCGGCAGCGCCGAGTATGAATACGCGTCCGGGACAGCTGCCCCGGACAGGCTCGGACGGGACGTTCTGACAGAGATGTGCTGCATCACGGTGCGGCGTCTCTACCGGCGACGGGAACTGACGCGCACCCATGAACGATGAGGGGAACAACTACCCGCCCGACCCGCTCGAATTCCTGATGACCGCAAACTGCGGCACACAGATCGACGAGAGGAAGACGGAAAATGAAGAAAACTCTTGTGGCAGGTGTCATCGCGGCAGCGTGTGTGACAGTAACGACGGTTGGCCTGGGAGCGACGCCGGCCAGCGCCGATCCCAACGACTGCCCCAAAGGATATGTATGCGTCTGGGACAACAGCAATTACGAAGGACGTTTCGTCTTCGTTCCCGGAACTGAACGTCCCAATGTCGGGGAATACATGAACGATCGGACGACCTCCCTCAGGAACCGCACCGGTTCCCACGTCTGCTTCTACCAGAACTCGGACGGCAAGGGATCCCTCCTGGCGAGGGTGGGTCCAGGCGATTCGCGCCCCAACATCGGATCGACAGCCAACGACAGGATCTCCTCGTGGAAGGCATGCTAGCTAGGGCCTTTCGCCGGAGCTTCACACCCCGCCGTTCCCAGCGACGCATGTCCGGGTGAGCACAGGCCAACGGACGCTGGCCTCGGGGCTACTCTGTCGCCGACGGGGCTCCCGGCAGGACGGAAGTTCGACCGAGATCCGACTGTCTGCGAGGGAGCCCCGTTGGGCACTCAGCCTGTCACCGCCGCCTACCGATCTGCCCCGACAGCGGCCCACCCGGGGTCGGTTCGAAGCCCCAGAACGAGGCTGGAGCCACAGTTCGGCGACCTGGATATGTCGGTGAGTTCGGGAACAGGTGTCTCTCAGCTCCTCGGCGCACACGGACTTGGCCAGGCGTTCGTCTGGTTCGCCACCATCCCGGCCGCCGCGGCGATCCTGGCCACGCTGACTGAGGCTGCACAGGCCAGGACGTAAGCGTTCATGCCCGTGCATGGTCCCGTCCTCGCTCCGCCGCACCCTGGGGCCGCATCCGCCGCTCGGCGGCCGGGTAGGACGGAGACGGCCCGATCGGCCGGCGCGCGCTGGACCGGGCGTGGCGCGTGATCGTATTCGTTGAGCGAATACCCCATTCTGGGCGTGAGGCGGTGAGCCGGGAGGTTTCCTTGAAATGGCTGATCACGCTGATTGGCGTGGCGATGGTGCTGATCATCCTGCGGGACGTCTTTCACACCCTGTGGCACCCCACCCGGCACGGGGGGCTGAGCAGGGTCGTCATAACGCTCTTGTGGCGGCTGTCCACCCGGGGCCGCAAGAGCAGTAGGACCGCTGGGCTGGCCGGGCCTGTCGGCATGGTGACCGTGGTGGCGACGTGGGCCTGTGCCATGGCCGTGGGCTGGGCCCTGGTGTACTGGCCGCACATGCCGGAAGCGTTCTCCTTCTCCGGGGCGCTGGAGCCGTCCGAGCACTCCGGGCCGGTGGACGCCCTGTACCTCTCACTGGTGACCGTCGCCACGCTCGGCCTTGGCGACATCGCCCCCTCCGCCGACTGGCTGCGCATCGTCGCACCGCTGGAGGCGCTGGTCGGCTTCGCGCTGTTGACCGCCACGGTCTCCTGGATCCTTGGCATCTATCCGGCCCTGGCCCGGCGACGGGCGCTGGCACTGCGCATCTCGCAGCTGAGTCGCGCCGAGCCGGCGGCCGGCCAACCGGTTGCTGACGCGGGGGCGGCCGTTCTCGGTCAACTCGCTGCCGACATCGCACGCACCTGCGTGGACTTCCTCCAATACCCCGAGTCCTACTACTTCCACGACGGGCCCGGCGACATTTCGCTGGCCCTCACCCTCGGCTACGCCGCCGACCTCGCCGAGCTGCGAACCGGCCACCCGGGTTCTCGGAGCGCCGCGGCCGTGCTCGCCACCGCCCTCGACGATCTCGCCACCGTGCTCGACCAGCGGTTCCTGCACACGGGGGGTCCGCGACAGCAGGTGCTGGCCGCCTACGCCCGCGATCACGGCAGCTGACGGGCTGGTCACGAGGTGGCCGCGGCGGGAAGACCAGGCTGGGCCGGCGCGGGACCGGATGCGGTGGGGACCGTGAGGACCATGGTCATGCCGCCGCCGGGAGTGTCCTCGGCGTCGAGGGTGCCTCCGATGGCCTCGGCGAAGCCGCGGGCGACTGCCAGGCCGAGGCCGACGCCTGTGCCACGAGGCGCGTCACCGTAGCGTTGGAAGGGCGCGAAGATGCGGTCCTTCGCGTCGTCAGGGACGCCCGGGCCGCGGTCGACGACACGTATCTCGACGCGGTCACCCAGTGTGCTGGCATGTACCAGTACGGGTTCGCCGTCGGGGCTGTACTTCACCGCGTTCTCGACGATGTTGGCGACCGAGCGTTCCAGCAGGCCCGGGTCGACGGCGACCATCGGCAGTTCTTCGGGGATGTCGAGGATGACGCTGTCTTCGGGGACGCCGCCGAGCGCCATCGGGACCACTTCGTCGAGGTCGATCTCGCGGATCAGGGGTGTGACGGTGCCGGTCTGGACGCGGGACATATCGAGGAGGTTGCCGACGAGGTGGTCGAGGCGGTCGGCGCCTTCCTCGATGCCGGCGAGGAGTTCGGCCTGGTCCTCGTCGGACCATTCGATGTCGTCCGAGCGCAGGGAGGAGACGGACGCCTTGATGCCGGCCAGGGGAGTGCGCAGGTCGTGGCTGACGGCGGCGAGCAGGGCGGTGCGAATGCGGTCTCCTTCGGCCAGTTTGCGGGCGTGGTCGGCCTGGAACTGGAGGCGCTGATGGTGCAGGACGACGGCTGCCTGTGCCGCGAAGGCCGCCAGCACGCGGCGGTCCTCGGCGGGCAGGACTCGGCCCGACAGCGCCAGTGCCATGTGATCGCCGACGGGCATGTCGACGTCCGCGTCCTCCGGGCGTCCGGGGGGACTGGCGTCGCCCACCCTGTCGGTGCACGTCCAGGGAGCTGTATCAGTCTCGCGCTCCAGAAGCGCCACGGACTCCATGGCGAAGGTTTCGCGCATCCTTTCCAGGAGGGCATCCAGGCTGGTCTCGCCGCGCAGCACGCTTCCGGCCAGGAAAGAGAGGATTTCCGACTCGGCGCGTAGGCGGGCCGCTTGGTGGGTGCGCCGGGCCGCGAGGTCGACGACGGAGGCGACCGCGACCGCCACCAGGACGAAGATGGCGAGGGCCAGGATGTTCTTGGGGTCCGCGATGGTGATGCGGTGCACCGGTGGCGTGAAATACCAGTTCAGCAGCAGGGAGCCGAACGCGGCTGACGCCAGCGCGGGAAGGAATCCACCGAGCAGTGCCGCCGCCACGGTCAGCGTCAGGAACAGCAGCATGTCGTTGGCGAGACCGAGGTTCGCATGGACATTCGTCAGCAGCAGTGTCAGCAGCGCCGGTCCCACAACGCCGGCCAGCCAGCCCCAAATGGTCCGGGATCGTCCCAGCCGCGTGCCCCGGGCGACGGGCAGCCCACGGCCCTTGGCGACCTCCTCGTGCGTGACGATGTGGACATCGAGGTCCGGCCCGGAGTCGCGGGCGACGGTCGCGCCGACGCCGGGGCCGAAGATGTACTGCCACGCCTTGCGGCGGGAGGAGCCCAGCACGATCTGGGTTGCGTTCACTCCCCGGGCGAATTCGAGGAGGGCAGAGGGGACGTCCTCGCCCAACACGTGGTGGAAGGTGCCACCCAAGTCCTCAACCAGCGTGCGCTGGACGGCGAGTTCCTTGGGGGAGCCGGCGGCCAGCCCGTCGCTGCGGGCGATGTAGACGGCGAGCACCTCGCCGCCGGCGCCCTTCTCGGCGAGGCGGGCGGCGCGCCGGATGAGCGTACGGCCCTCGCTGCCGCCCGTCAGGCCGACGACGATCCGCTCCCGCGATCCCCAGATCTTCGAGACCTGGTGTTCGCTCCGGTACTCCTGGAGGTATTCGTCGACCCGGTCGGCCACCCACAGCAACGCCAGCTCACGCAGTGCGGTCAGATTGCCCGGCCGGAAGTAGTTCGACAGCGCCGCATCGACCTTGTCGGGCTGGTAGATGTTGCCGTGCGCCATCCGGCGCCGCAGCGCGTGCGGAGACATGTCGACCAGCTCGATCTGGTCGGCACGGCGCACCACCTCGTCGGGAACGGTCTCCTTCTGCCGCACACCGGTTATCGACTCGACGACATCCCCGAGCGACTCAAGGTGCTGGATATTCACCGTGGAGATCACATGGATCCCGGCTTCCAGCAGTTCCTCGATGTCCTGCCAGCGCTTGGCGTTGCGGGAGCCGGGGATGTTGGTGTGCGCCAGCTCGTCCACGATCGCCACGGCCGGCTTGCGCTCCAGGACCGCGTCCACGTCCATCTCGGTGAAGACCGAGCCGCGGTACCGCAGCTCCCGGCGCTGAATCTGCTCCAGGCCGTGCAGCATCACTTCGGTCCGGGGCCGGCCGTGGTGCTCCACGAAGGCGACCACACAGTCCGTGCCACGCTCCATGCGCCGGTGCGCCTCGGACAGCATGGCGTATGTCTTGCCGACGCCCGGTGCAGCGCCGAGATATATCCGAAGTTTGCCGCGCGCCACGTGGTTCCGATCTTGGTGTCTGCTGGCCAGGGAGCTGAGCGTCAAACAATCACGCTTCGAAGCGATAGCCCATTCCCGGGGCGGTGAAGAAATGCCGGGGATGCGCCGGGTCGGCTTCCAGTTTGCGTCTCAGCTGAGCCATGTAGACACGGAGGTAGTTGGTCTGCGTGTCGTAGGAGGGGCCCCACACTTCTTGGAGCAGCTGCTGTCGCCCGACGACTCGTCCGCTGTTGTGTACGAGTACCTCCACCAGATGCCACTCGGTGGGGGTGAGCCTGACATCACGCCCCTGGCGCCGGGCCTTCTTGGCGAGCAGATCGAGCGTGAAGTCCTTGGTCTCGATGACCGCGGAATCAGCGGACGGACTGGCCGTCTCGGTCCTGCGGGCCGCGGCGCGCAGCCGGGCCAGCAGTTCGTCCATGCTGAACGGCTTGGTGATGTAGTCGTCGGCCCCCGCGTCGAGAGCGGCGACCTTCTCATCGGAGGTTCGGCGGGCGGAGACCACCAGGATCGAGGCCCGGCTCCACCCTCGCAGCGCTTTGATCACGTCGATGCCCTCCATGTCCGGCAGACCCAGGTCGAGCAGGACGACGTCCGGTGGGTGCGTGGCGGCAAGCCGCAGGGCGTGTGCGCCGTCGGGTGCGGTGTCCACGTCGTAGCCGCGCGCCTTGAGATTGATCTCAAGAGCCCGTACGAGCGGTGGTTCGTCCTCGACCACCAGCACCCGGGTCATCGGTGTCACCTTTCCGTTGTGCGCGATGACCGTGGGTCGTGGGGGGGGGGGGGTGGGGGGGGCGGGCGCGGCGGGGGCGGGGGGTGGGGCGTATGCCGTGGGGGAGGCGGGATTGCGGTGGGCGCAGGCGTGGGGGGGGGCCGCCCCGCCCCCCCCCCCCCACGACACGGTCACTCACTTCTTGACGAGTTCCTTGACCGCGATGTTGAGCTTCAGCACGTTCACCGAGGGCTCGCCCAGAAAGCCGGCCGTTCGGCCGTCGGTGTTGTCCTTCACCAGCTTCTCGACCTGTGCCACGCTCAGCCCGTTGTGCCGGGCCACCCGCTTGATCTGGATCTCGGCGTAGTCGGGGGAGATGCCGGGGTCGATGGCGGAGGCCGAGCCGGTGACCGCGTCCTTGGGGACCTCGGACTGCGGCACGCCGTTGAACTCGGCGACCTGCTCCTTCGCCGCCTTGACGTTCTTGACCAGCGTGGGGTCGCTGGCGCCCAGCTGGCTGGAGCCGGTGGCCATCGGATCGTAGTTGCTGTTGGACGGGCGGCCCTGGAACCACTTGGGGTCGGGCTTGGCCGTCCCCTTGATGTTCCAGCTCTGGCCGATGAGCTCGGAGCCGACGACCTTGCCGTCGGCCTTCACCTCGGAGCCGTTGGCCTTGTCGTGGAAGAGCCCCTGCGCGATGCCGGTGACGGCCAGCGGGTAGATGACGCCGCAGACGACAGTCAGGACCAGCAGGATGCGCAGCGATGCCCAGGCCAGCCGGAGGGTGCTTGCTACGGAGTTGTTCATGGCGATCAACCGATTCCGGGGATGAGGGAGATGAGCAGGTCGATGATCTTGATGCCGATGAACGGTGCGATCAGTCCGCCCAGGCCGTAGATGCCGAGGTTGCGGCGGAGCATCTTGTCGGCGCTCATCGGCCGGTACTGCACCCCCTTCAGGGCCAGTGGCACCAGCGCGATGATGATCAGCGCGTTGAAGATTACGGCGGACAGGATCGCGGACTCGGGCGAGGCCAGGCCCATGATGTTGAGCTTGTCCAGGCCGGGATAGGCGATCGAGAACATCGCCGGGATGATCGCGAAGTACTTGGCGACGTCGTTGGCGATCGAGAAGGTGGTCAGCGCGCCCCGGGTGATCAGCAGCTGCTTGCCGATCTCGACGATCTCGATGAGCTTGGTCGGGTTGGAGTCGAGGTCGACCATGTTGCCGGCCTCCTTGGCGGCCGACGTACCGGTGTTCATCGCCACGCCGACGTCCGCCTGGGCCAGTGCCGGGGCGTCGTTGGTGCCGTCGCCGGTCATGGCGACGAGCTTGCCGCCGGCCTGTTCGCGCTTGATGAGCGCCATCTTGTCCTCGGGCGTGGCCTCGGCGAGGAAGTCGTCCACGCCCGCCTCGTCGGCGATGGCCTTGGCCGTCAGCGGGTTGTCGCCCGTGATCATGACGGTCTTGATGCCCATCCGGCGCAGCTCGACGAAGCGTTCGCGCATGCCCTCCTTGACGACGTCCTTGAGGTGGATGACACCCAGGACGCGGGCGCCCTTGTCGTCCTCGACGGCCACCAGCAGCGGCGTTCCGCCGGCCTCGGAGATCTGGTTGGCGAGCTGGTCGGTGTCGTCGGCCACCCGACCGCCCTGCTCGGTGACCCACGCGATCACCGAGGCGGTCGCGCCCTTGCGGACCTTGCGGTCGACCCCGTCTTCGACGAGGTCGACACCGCTCATCCGAGTCTGCGCCGTGAACGGCACCCACTCGGCGTCGACCAGCTCGCCCTGGTGGCGCTCGCGCAGCCCGTACTTTTCCTTGGCGAGGATGACGATCGAGCGGCCCTCGGGGGTCTCGTCCGCGAGCGAGGAGAGCTGCGCGGCGTTCGCCACCTCGGCCTCGGTCGTGCCCTTGACCGGGACGAACTCCGCGGCCTGGCGGTTGCCGAGGGTGATGGTGCCGGTCTTGTCGAGCAGCAGCGTCGAGACATCGCCCGCGGCCTCGACGGCCCGTCCGGACATCGCCAGGACATTGCGCTGGACCAGCCGGTCCATGCCCGCGATGCCGATCGCCGACAGCAGCGCACCGATGGTGGTGGGGATCAGGCAGACCAGCAATGCGGTCAGCACGATCATCGAGGTCTGCCCGTCGGCGCCCGCGTAGATGGCGAAGGGCTTCAGGGTGACGACGGCCAGCAGGAAGACGATGGTGAGCGAGGCGAGCAGGATGTTCAGTGCGATCTCGTTGGGGGTCTTCTGCCGTGCGGCCCCCTCGACGAGGTTGATCATCCGGTCGATGAAGGTCTCACCGGGTTTGGTGGTGATCTTGATGACGATGCGGTCGGAGAGCACCTTCGTCCCGCCGGTGACAGCCGAGCGGTCACCGCCGGACTCGCGGATGACCGGAGCGGACTCACCGGTGATCGCCGACTCGTCGACCGAGGCGACGCCTTCGACGACGTCGCCGTCACCGGGGATGATGTCGCCGGCCTCGCAGACGACCAGGTCGCCGATGCGCAGTTCCGTACCGGGTACCTCCTCCTCGGTGTCCCCGGTGAGGCGGCGGGCCACGGTGTCGGTCTTGGCCTTGCGCAGGGTGTCGGCCTGCGCCTTTCCGCGCCCCTCGGCGACCGCTTCCGCCAGGTTGGCGAAGACCGTGGTCAGCCACAGCCAGGCGGCGATCGCCCAGCCGAACCAGTTGCCGGGATCCTTGACCGCCAGCGCGGTGGAGACCACCGAACCGATCAGAACCACGAACATCACGGGGGACTTCACCATCACCCGCGGGTCGAGTTTGCGGAAGGCGTCCGGCAGCGACTTCAGCAGCTGCTTGGGCTCGAAGAGCCCCGCGCCGACCCGGCCCTCCTCCTTGTGGCCGGTCGGCACATCGCTGTGCGGGGCCCGCGTGGGGGTAACCATGGACATGTCGTTCTCGTGCTTCTGTGTCTCGATGGTCATGACGACAGCCCTTCAGCAAGCGGGCCAAGGGCCAGCGCCGGGAAGAAGGTCAGACCGGTGATGATCATGATCGTGCCGACGAGCAGCCCCGTGAAGAGCGGCTTCTCGGTACGCAGGGTGCCGGCGGTCTCCGGGACCGGCTTCTGCTCGGCCAGTGAGCCCGCCAGGGCAAGCACGAACACCATCGGCAGGAATCGGCCGAGCAGCATGCACAGGCCGATCGTGGTGTTGAAGAACGGTGTGTTGGCGCCGAAGCCGGCGAAGGCGGAACCGTTGTTGTTCGATCCCGACGTGTAGGCGTACAGCACCTCGGAGAAGCCGTGTGCCCCGATGTTGGTCATGGCTTCCTTGCCGTCCGGCAGGGCGATGGCCACCGCCGTGCCGATCAGCACGAGCGCCGGAGTGATCAGGATGTAACAGGCCGCGAGTTTGATCTCGCGGGTGCCGATCTTCTTGCCCAGGTACTCCGGCGTGCGGCCCACCATCAGGCCCGCGATGAACACCGCGATGATCGCCATGATCAGCATGCCGTAGAGGCCCGACCCCACACCGCCGGGTGCGAGTTCGCCGAGCATCATGCCCAGCAGCAGGACGCCACCCGACAGACCGCTGAAGGAGTCGTGGAAGGAGTTGACCGACCCGGTCGACGTCATCGTCGTGGAGACGGAGAACAGCGACGAGGCGCCCTCGCCGAACCGCTGTTCCTTGCCCTCCATCGCGCCGCCGGCAAGGTGCGAGGCGGTGCCCGGGTGGGCGTACTCCAGCCAGGTCACCGCGAGGACGGCGGTGAACCAGATGATGCCCATGGCCGCGACGATCGCGTAGCCCTGCTTGAGCGAGGCGACCATCTTGCCGAAGACGCGGGGCATCGAGAACGGGATCACCAGCAGCAGGAAGATCTCCAGCAGGTTCGAGAGGCCGTTGGGGTTCTCGAAGGGGTGCGCGGAGTTGGCGTTGAAGTACCCGCCACCGTTGGTGCCCAAGTCCTTGATGGCTTCCTGGGAGGCCACCGCGCCGGGGCTGAGGGCCTGCTTGTCACCGGTGAGGGTGGTGATGTGGTGGATGTCGCCAAAGTTCTGGATCGCACCGCACGCCACCAGGATGATCGCGGCGATCACTGCGATCGGGACCAGGATGCGGATGGTGCCGCGCACCAGGTCGGCCCAGAAGTTGCCCAGGTCGCCGGTGCGGGAGCGGGCGAAGCCGCGTACCAGCGCTATGGCGACGGCCATGCCGACGGCGGCGGAGACGAAGTTCTGCACGGCCAGACCGGCGGTCTGGGTGACGTGGCTCATGGCCACCTCACCCGAGTACGACTGCCAGTTGGTGTTGGAGACGAAAGACGCGGCCGTGTTGAACGCCTGGTCCGGGCTGATCGGCTTGAAGCCGAGCGACAGCGGCAACTTGTCCTGCACACGCTGCAGCGCGTACAGGAAGAGGACGCTGACGGCGGAGAATATGAGAATGCCGCGCAGGTACGCGGGCCAGCGCATCTCCGCGTCGGGGTTGGCGCCGACGCTGCGGTAGATCCACTTCTCTACTCGCAGGTGCTTCTTGGAGGAGTAGACGGCGGCCATGTAGTCGCCGAGCGGGCGGTGCACCAGGGCGAGCGCCCCGATGAGCGCGGTGACCTGGAGCACATCAGCAAGAACGGGGCTCATATCCGGGGCTCAGAACCTCTCCGGGAATACAAGGGCGAGGACGAGATAGCCCAACAGGGCGACGGCCACGATCAGGCCGACGAGGTTTTCGGCAGTCACAGCTTCGTCACCCCCTTGGCGACGAGGGCCACCAGCGCGAAGACCGCGATCGTGGTGACCACGAAGGCCACATCGGCCATCGTGAACTCCTGAGGAGAGGTGCGGTTGAACGGACAAGGAGAGCGAACCGCGGGGATGGCTCGTTTTCGCCCTCGTTGACGGGGCCCTTACGGCCGTTAGCGCAACCTTGACGGCTCTCTAACACCTACAGGATTGCTGTGGCCAACGCTTTCGGTGAGCTGTGGTTGGGGGCGGTGCGATCCCAGCACGACGAGCCATCCGTCCCCCCATCCGCCGCTGTGGCCATCATCGTCGGCATGGCGGCCAAGAGATGTGGCCGCCTCTTCAGCGCCGCCTTGCGCCGACGGCGAATGAGTGCGGCGCCAGCCGGGCGGCGCGCTGCATCCGGGGAGCTACGACCCGCTGCGGCCACTCCCGTGCGGCGCCGTGTGCCCGAGGAGTTCGGCCAGCCCGTGGCGGGTGGTGGCCAAGACGACGCGGTCGTCGGGTTTGAGGACGTAGCCGGGATGGAGGTCCCAGACGAGGCCAGAGCGGTGCTCTTCGGTGTCGCGGGGGCGGGGGGAGGCGAGGTCGGGGCGTCGGTCGTCGGGTGTGGCGGCGTCCAGGGCCAGGACACGCCAGGCGCCAGGGCGGAAGGCTTCGGCCACGGTGCGGCCATCGAGCTGCGGGTGGCCGGCGACGGTGAGGGCGGCGATGAGCAGGACGCGGCGTTCGACGGGGATGGCACCGAGGATCTGGCGTCCCATCATGGCGCCGGCGAAGGCGGGAGCGGCGAGGGTGGAGACGCTGCGGCTCCGGGTGAGGGCGTCGGGGTGGGCGGTGCGCAGGGTGCGGTAGACGGCGGTGGCGAAGTCGTCGTCGTACAGGCGCAGCGCCACCCGCAAGTCGGCCTTCAGGGAACGGGCATAGAGGGCGGCTTCGAGGTTGGTGGTGTCGGAGCTGGTGAGAGCGAGCAGGGCATGCGCACGGTGGATCTTGGCGGCTTCCAGAATGTTTTCTTCGGTGACATCGCCGATGACGGTGGGTACGCGCAGGCGTCGGGCGAGCGCGATGCCGCGGGCCCCGGGGTCCTCTTCGACGCAGACGACGGGAATGTCGAGTTCGCGCAGCCGCGCCAGGACGCGGGTGCCGATCTTTCCCAGTCCGAGGAGGATGACATGCCCGGACAGTCCACGGGGCGGGTGCCGCAGCTGGGAGGCGGTGCGGAAGGTGCCCAGGGCTTCCAAAACGGCCGCGACCATGACCGGCAGGAGCAGCAGTCCGAGGACTCCGGCGAGGAGCTGGAGGACCTGTCGGCCGGTGCGTTCGCCGATAGCGGGGTCGTTGATGGCGAAAAGGTCCAGCACGGTCATGTAGGCGGCGTGGCGGGGGTCGTCGCCCGTCACGATCCAGGAAGTGATGGCCAGCGCGAGGACGGCTGCTGCGGCCCCGGCGAGCGACCACCGCAGTCGGCGCGAGAACAGCGAACCCAGCGGGGCCGACCGGCCTGCCAGCAGGCCGGTGCGGGTCGCCGGGCCTTGGTAACTGATGGCTTCCAGGACCACGGTGCCGCGTCCGGTGGCGGCGGCCACGCTTCGGTCATCGGGAAGAAGCAGCGGTGCCTCGTCCCCGCTGCTGTCCGACCCTTCGGTGCCGGCGGGGTCGTTGGCGGTGGCCGAGAGGAGGGCGAGGGTGCACAGGCCAGGGTCGGCGATCTCGCCACGGCCGGGCGGGGTGCGTTCTGCTGCCCGTAGCAGGAGTTCATCGGCCTGGACGACCTTGCTGCTGCCGGCTATGGCAGTGGCGGCGAGAGCGGGGGCGGCGGTGTCCGCGTCGGAGAGCACGGTCGTAGAAGCCTCCAGCTCTGCCGCATCCATATGGGGCGCGGCAAGGATGGCGGTCTGGTCGAGCAGTTCCTCCAGGTGCTGCCCGAGTTTGCGGTTGTAGAGCCGGATCACCAGCCGCAGGCGGGGGTTGCGGCGACGGGCGATCAACGCGGCCCGGATGTTGGTCTCGTCGTCGTCATAGACGAGGGCGAGCGCTGCGGCGCGCTCGATCCCGGCCTCGGACAGCACTGCGTCGTCCACTGCTGATGACTCCAACGTTGCGATGAGGGCGCGCTGTTGGACGGCGGGTACCCTCGGCTGGGAGCCGGTGGCCCAGGTCATAGCGACCGTCACCCGGTCACGTAGTGCCGTGGCACGTCCGGCGCGGCGTTCCGTCATGGGAGCCTGTGCCCGGTCGGAGTACTGCGCAGGCGGCACGACGAGCACCACAGACCGGCCGTAGATGCCCCGCAGCTCGGTGGCCAGCCGTGGGGCGAGAGCGTCGTCGCCGCAGATGACCATGTGACCGGCCAGAGTGCTGTGTTGGGCCTGATGAGGAAGTGTGGACACACATAGGGGGACAGGGCCGAACGGCACACGGTTCCCACCGGTCTGGCGGCCTACGGGCTGTTGCTTGCGGGGCCTGCGACGCTCGTCCCGCCGGTAGCGGCACTCAGTTCCAGAACCAGGTGTCCTTGGCGCCCGGGTGGGGGGCGAACGGCTCAAGGCGGCGTCGCACGGCCCTGCCGCGGGCTCTCACCCACCGTGCGCGAGGTGCGAGACCAGCCACTCCTCCTCCGGCTAGGGCAGCCGCAGCGAGTACGGCGAAGCGCAGCGTATCGGCGGTGCCGTCCCAGTGCAGTTCGCCGTAGCGGTGGACGATGAAGCCGTTCAGCAGCATCCAGCAGATCGGCCCGGCAAGGAGCGCGGGCAGCATTCCGCCCCGCAGGCCGGCGGCGCACGCCAAGACCGAGAGGAGGACCAGTGCGACGAGGGGGTGAGCGGAGAGGTGGGCAGCGGCGAAAACGGCGATGGCGCCGAACGTGATCAGCCACCTCGTCGGCACTGAGGGCATCCTGTTGACCTTCACGGTCGCTCGCGCAGTCGGAGCGGCCGGCGCCACTTACATCTAATATCGCCCCTTGTGAGGCTTTCCTTCTCCAAGAAGTTCCTCGTCGGCCGCCCGCTGAGCACTCGCCAGATGGGTGAGACGCTGCTTCCCAAGCGGCTGGCGCTACCGGTGTTCTGCAGCGACCCGCTGTCCTCGGTCGCCTACGCCACCGAGGAAATCCTGCTGATCCTCGCCCTCGGTGGATCGGCGCTGCTGCACCTGGCCTGGTACGTCGCGGCCGTCATCGTCGCGCTGCTGGTGGTCGTGATCGCCTCCTACCGCCAGACGTGTTACGCCTACCCGAACGGCGGCGGCGCCTACGCCGTCAGTACCGACAACCTGGGCCAGACAGCCGCCCTGACCGCCGCCAGTGCCCTCCTGGTCGACTACGTGCTGACCGTGGCCGTCTCCGTGGTAGCCGGCGTCGCCGCCATCACCTCGGCCGCACCCTCACTGGCAAACCATGCGGTGTCGATCTCGACCGGCTTCGTGCTCCTGCTCATGCTCATGAACCTGCGCGGAGTCAAGGAATCGGGCCGGGCCTTCGCCGTCCCCACCTACGGCTTCGTGCTGGGCATCTACCTGATGTTCGCCTTCGCCGCCGTACGCCTGGCTTCCGGCCACACCATCCGCGCCGAATCCGCCGACCTGCCCGTCCACGCCGCTGGAAGCTACGCCGGTATCGCGCTGGTTCTGCTGGCCATGCGCGCCTTCGCCTCCGGCTGCACCGCACTCACCGGTGTCGAAGCGATCAGCAACGGCGTACCCGCCTTCAAGAAACCCAAGAGCCACAACGCCGCCGTCACCCTGACGATCATGGGCGCCTTCTCGATCTCCATGTTCGTCGGCATCACGGTGCTCGCGCTCGACTACCACGTACACGTCGCCAGTAACCCCACGGAGCTGGGGCTGCCCGCGGACGCCTCCGAGCCCACCGCACTGGCCCAGATCGCCAAGGCGAGCTTCGGCGACGCCACCGTCCTCTTCTACTACGTCCAGGCGTTCACCGCCGGGATCCTCATCCTCGCCGCCAACACCGCCTTCAACGGCTTCCCGCTGCTGGCCTCCCTGCTGGCCAAGGACCGCTACCTGCCGCGCCAGCTCCACACCCGCGGCGACCGCCTGGTGTTCTCCAACGGCATCATCCTGCTGGCGCTCGCCGCCATCGGCCTGATCATCGCCTTCAAGGCCGACGTCTCATCCATCATCCAGCTCTACATCATCGGCGTCTTCGTCTCCTTCACCCTCTCCCAGGCCGGCATGGTCAAGCACTGGAACAAGGAACTCGCCCAAACCAGCGCCCCTTCGGCACGCCGGCACATGCACCGATCCCGAGTGATCAACGCCGTCGGTGCCACCTTCACCGGCATCGTCCTGGTGATCGTCCTCATCACCAAGTTCCTGCACGGCGCATGGATCGTTACCATCGCCATGCCACTGCTCTTCTTCGTGATGAAGGGCATCCGGCGCCACTACGAGCATGTGGCCGCCGAACTCTCCGTCCCCGCAGACGCCCGCGCCGAACACCCGTCACGCAACCACGCCATCGTCCTGGTCTCCAAGATCCACGCACCCACCCTGCGTGCCATCGGCTACGCCCGCTCCATCCACCCCGACACCATCGAGGCCCTGACCATCTCCGTCGACCCCGAGGAGACCGACGCCCTGCGCGCCGCCTGGGACGCCCACCAGTTCGACGTTCCGCTCGTGGTCCTCGACTCCCCCTACCGCGAGATGACCCGCCCGGCACTCGAATACATCCGCACCCGCCACCGGGAAAGCCCCCGCGATGTGGTCACCGTCTTCCTCCCCGAATACGTCCTGGGCCACTGGTGGGGCCAACTCCTCCACAATCAGAGCTCATTGCGCCTCAAGGCTCGATTGCTGTTCACTCCAGGCGTGATGGTCACCAGCGTCCCCTTTCAACTGGATACCGTCGCACAGCAGAGCCCAGCCGCTGCCGACCAGGGCCCGGACGAACCACGGCGCCAGCGGTAGGAACAGGCACGCAGCTGGTCCCTCGCGATCCACGAGGTGCTGAGGCAGCGATTCCCGGTCCGTCAGCACGCTGAATTGCCTGTTTTTTTCGGCGCCCTACGGTGGGCTCGTGCAGGTGGCGGCTTCGCCCGGCGTCGAGCCATCGGGCGAGGGGGCGGTATGCGACGCCTGACCGCTGCGGTCCCCACCACCTCGACGTACTCCAGCAGCACTACCAGCAACGTCCGTACGCCAAGGAAGAACTCGCAGCCGGGCCGGCCGGCATTGCGTTCGTAGCGGGTGCCGGCCCGGGTAGCGGCGGAGTGGGCAGATAGAGCCTGCGGTCGATCAGCGTCCGGCCACCGCCGGCTGCATAGGCGAGGAAGTCGCCGACCTGGCAATTCTCCGTCCGTCCCGCGGTTCCGGAGTACTGACGCTGGACACCTGCCGAGCGCACGCCTTTCTTGAGGAAGCCGGTGTCACCAACGACCAGCCCGGCCAACCGTCAGGGCAAACACCGTTGCAGTACTAACCACTGGATGCTTCGAGGAGTGCGTGCAGCAGGTGGGCGGCGGTGATCACACCGAGCAGGTGCGTGCCGTCCTCGGCCTGCTCGGCGACGGCGATCAGTGGGCTGCGTACGCGGGCCATGAGGGCCGCCACTTCCAGCGCGGTGTCATCAGGGTCCGCGATGGGGGGCGGCGGTGCGTTGGTGGGCAGGCAATCGCCGACGCTGCGTCCGGCCAGGGCCCGGCAGAGCTGGTCGGCGTGCTTCTCGTCGACGACCGCGGCGAGGGTCGGGTCCTCGATCACATACTCCGGCACCAGGACCTTGACCATCTGGGAGGCCGGGAGGATCGCCCTGGGCTCGCCGCGCTCGTCGAGCACCAGGAGCCCGGGGAGTCTGTGCTCGGCCATCAGCCGCGCCGCTGCCAGGGCGTCGCTGTCGACGCTCACCGATTCGTAGTCAACGGCCAGATCTCGTGCGCGCACGGTCGGCTCCTTGTCTGTTCGGGGTGTCCCTGGTCCCAGCGTCGCCCACGATGGGCCTCCCGGTGATGACGTTGATGCGACACATACGCCGCATGCTGGGCCCCGGCGGGGCCTGCTCCGATCCTCCGTTTGCCCACCGGGCAGTCAGCGCTGCCCCGGCGTGCGCCAGCGCGAGCCCGTCACGCCTACTCGCCGTGGTCTTCAGCTTCATTTCCGTTCGTTCCTGTCCTGGCTCACGAGCCGTCCACGATGTACGCGGTCAGCACCCCGCCGAGGAGGGCCGCCATGGCCCGGGTCGCTTCCGCCGGATGCGAGCGCGCCGCCGAGGGCGGCCGCGGAGGCAGCGCCTGCCGTCGGCCGCTGTTCTGTTCGTCAGGAAGCGCCATCGCCGTCGGACTGTGCCTGGTCGGCCTATCTCCTCGAGTGCGGTGCGGACCACGAGTGCTGCCACGACGGCACCGCATCCGAGTGCGGCCTGGGTCCTTGTGGTCATCGGTCAGGCCAGGGCGAAGTAGCGCAGCCACACGTACCCCGCCGAGACCGCCACCGTGACCGCGGTGACGACGAGGCCGTACTTGGTGAACTGCCAGAAGGAGATGGGGGTGCGGTTGCGTTCGGCGATGCCGAGGACGACGACGTTGGCGCTGGCGCCGATGGCGGTGGCGTTGCCTCCGAGGTCTGCCCCGAGGGCCAGGGCCCACCACATGACGTGGTCGCCGGAGCCGCCCATGGCAGTGACGAGGTCACTGGTGATGGGTGCCATGGTGGCGACGTAGGGGATGTTGTCGACGATGCCGGACAGCACGGTCGAGGCGCCGAGCAGGAGCATGGACCCGCCCAGTTCGTCGTCGCCGACCACCTGCGCGAGGGCCTTGGACACCTCGCCGATCACGCCGGTCTCGATGAGTCCGCCGATCATGATGAACAGCCCTGCGAAGAAGGCCAGCGTGGGCCACTCGACCTCGCTGAGCACGTCGCTGGTCTCCGCGGTGGAGACGGCGACCAGCAGGCCGGCGCCGAGGAGGGCGACGATGCTGGGCTCGTAGTGCAGCACGGGATGCAGGACGAAGCCGGCGACGACCAGGGCGAGCACGATCAAGCCCTGGACGAGGAGCCGGGGGTCACGGATCGCCTCGCGCTCCTCCAGCTCCATCACCTCGGCGCCCCGGGCCTCGTCGTACTGAAAGGACGAGCGGAACAGGACGCGGCACAGCGCGATGAGCACCAGTATCAACAGGGCGGACAGGGGAGCGAGGTGGACGAGGAAGTCGTTGAAGGTCAGTCCGGCCCGGCTGGCGATGATGATGTTCGGCGGGTCGCCGACGAGGGTGGCGGTGCCACCGATGTTGGAGGCGAGGACCTCGGCGATCAGGAACGGTGCGACCGGGAGTGCCAGGCGCTCGCAGACCAGCAGGGTGACGGGGGCGATGAGCAGCACCGTGGTGACGTTGTCGAGCAGCGCCGAGGCCACCGCTGTGATCACTATCAGCATGACCATCACGCGGAAGGGCTTGGCTTTTGCTCTCTTCACTGACCAGATGGCCAGGTACTCGAACAGGCCGGTCTTCTTCAGCACGCCGACGATCATCATCATGCCCATCAGCAGGAAGATGACGTTCCAGTCGATGCCGCTGTGCTCGGAGTGGAAGGCCGACTTGTCGTCGGTCGCCCCGATCGCCAGCATCAGGCCGGCGCCGCCGAGGGCGGCGGCCACCCGATGGATCTTCTCGGTGATGATCAGGGCGTACGCGCCGATGAAGACGACGATCGCGGCCCAGCTGTGCCAGTCGTTCATTGTTCTCCGATGAATCGTTCCATCAGGCGGGCGGCTTTGATCGCCCCCACCAGCCTGGCCTGGTCCGCGTGGGGTTCGATGACGGAGGTCGGCCACGGCCCCTGGGCGCTGGGCTCTGTGAGGTCACGCGCGCACATGGCCGGTCTCCTTGCTGAGGAGTGTTGCCGTTTCGTCGCGGTCGCGGTCGGCGGGGATGCCGGTGAGGTCCTCGACGTGGAAGAGGCGGGCGATCGGGACGTCCGTGCTGCTGTGCGCGATGATCGAGGTCGCGATGCAGACCGCGATGAGGGTGTACGCCTCCTGCCCTTGCGGGATGCCGGATTGCAGCACCAACAGGCCGTAGACGACGGACGCGAAGCCCTTCGGTCCGAACCAGGCGGCGACCAGTTTCTCCCGGCGGTCGAATCGCGTTCCGATGAGCGACAGCAGCAGCGAGGCCGGCCGGATGAGGACGATCGCCAAGATAACGGCGGCGTATCCGCCGAGGGACAGGTCGCCGAAGAGCTGTGGGGTGAGCAGGGCGCCGAAGACCAGCAGTGCGGCGAACTTGGCCAGTTCGGCCAGTGCCTCGCCGAGCGGCTCGAACGCCGACTTCGCCTCAGGAGACGCAGCGGTGAGCACGGCACCGGCGGAGAAGGCGGCGAGGTAGGGGTTGGCGTGGGTGAGGTGGCACAGCCCGTACAGGATGATCCCGATGGCCAGCGGCAGCAGCGGCTGCAACTTCGGCTCGGAGCCGAGCAGCCGGAAGCGCACGAGCCCGTTGACGAGGAGAGGCAGCAGGATGCCGAGGGTCAGCCCGAGGCCCAGCTCCAGCCCGATCTTCCCGAGCGATGCGTCCGTGTGGCCGGCCGTGGGTCCGGCCGCGGCGATCAGGATGAGGACGAGGGGCAGGGCGAGGCCGTCATTGATGCCGCTCTCCACGTTCAGCAACTGCCGGAGCCTGGCGGGGACTTCCTTGCGCCCGACGATCGCCGAGGCGAACACCGGGTCGGTGGGCGCCAACACCGCTCCGACCAGGAATGACGTTGTCCAGTCCAGGCCCACCAAGTAATGCGTGACCAGGGCCATTCCGACGAAGGCGAGCGGCATGCCCAGACCCAGCGCGCGGGCCGGGTTCTTCCAGTTCTCGCGCAGTTTCGGGAAGGAGACGTGCATCCCGTCGGTGAACAGCACCGCGAACAGGGCGAGATCCGCCGTGACCGAGACGATCTCGCTGTCCGGTGTGATGTGGATCAGGCCGAGGAAGCCGTCGCTGACCAGCGCCCCGCTGACGAGGAAGAGCAGCGAAGTGGACAGGACTGTACGGGCGGCGAGCCCGGAGAGCAGCACCGCGATGAGCAGCGCGACTCCGAAGACGGCAACGAGCACCATGGATATCCCCGATCGGCAAAGAGAGCTCTCTCCAACTCGCCGACCAGACTTCCCGGCACACCGCGGGGAACCATACCTGCTCTTTACGCGATTTTGACAGGTCTCTAGCGCGCATCCGTGGCCCGCCCTTGTTGCCGGAGCCCGGCAGGGAAAGCAGGGCTTTCGACCTTCAGGCCCCGGTTCCGCGTAACGGAGCGGTCTCGCTTGCTGCGACTTCGAAAGCTACCCGCCGTTATGTGACCTGCCTCACTAATGGATTGGTAAAGGGCGTGCTAAAACTGCGCAACACCGCAGGCGGCCCACCCCTCGTCGCTGCGCGGAGTGCCGGCACGCACCGGCAGCACGACCAGGGTGCACGGTCCGAGTCCGCGGACCGTGTCCCCCGCGGGTCGCCGACCGGACACGGCGTTCGCCCAAGACTGCACACCTACCGGCGCAACCTCCCGTGCGCTGGTCCCTGCGCCACCGAGGTAGTCATCGTGTCTCTCGATGCATTCACCAGCTCTGTCGACACCGCAGTCAGCTCGTTCTTCGAACCCATAGCTGCCTGGCTCGGCGAAGTCGTCTTCTACTCCGTTCCCGTCGGTGGGACGGAACTGCCCCTCATCGTCGCCTGGCTCGTGGTCGCCGGTCTCGTCTTCACCGGCTGGTTCGGTTTCGTGCAGATCCGCAAGTTCCGCCTCGCCGTCGACGTGGTGCGCGGCAAGTATGACGAGAAGGGGTCGGCCGGCGAGGTCAACCACTTCCAGGCGCTGACCGCCGCGG
The DNA here is from genome assembly GCF_042724075.1 of Streptomyces sp. NPDC127097. Taxonomy (NCBI): domain Bacteria; kingdom Bacillati; phylum Actinomycetota; class Actinomycetes; order Kitasatosporales; family Streptomycetaceae; genus Streptomyces; species Streptomyces sp. NPDC127097. The sequence goes on from NZ_JBHXFI010000002.1 coordinate 336,356, forward strand.
TCTCCGGCACCGTCGGTCTCGGCAACATCGCCGGTGTCGCCGTCGCCGTCTCCATCGGCGGTGCCGGAGCCACCTTCTGGATGATCCTCTGCGGCCTGCTCGGCATGGCCACCAAGTTCGTGGAGGTCACCCTCGGCGTGAAGTACCGCGAGTTGCACGCCGACGGAAGCGTCTCCGGTGGCCCGATGCACTACCTGCCCCAGGGGCTCGTCGACCGCTTCGGCAGCCGCGGCAAGACCCTCGGCAAGGTCCTCGCCACCCTGGCCTCCGCCATGGTCCTGTTCTTCGGCCTCTTCGGCGGCAACCTCTTCCAGGTCAACCAGAGTTACGCCCAGCTCGTCTCCGTCACCGGCGGCGAGAGCGGCGTCCTGGGCTCCTCCGCCGGCGCGCTGTTCTTCGGCGTCCTCGTCGCGGCGCTCGTCGGCATCGTGCTGCTCGGCGGCATCCGCTCCATCGCCTCCGTCACCAGCAAGCTCGTCCCCGCCATGGCCGCCATCTACATCGTGGCCTGCCTGACCGTGATCCTCACGAACGTCACGGCCCTGCCCTCCGCCGTCGGCACCATCATCGAAGGCGCCTTCAACCCCGAAGGTGTGGCCGGTGGTGTGCTCGGCGCCCTGATCATCGGCTTCAAGCGCGCCGCGTTCTCCAACGAGGCCGGTCTGGGCTCCGCCCCGATCGCGCACTCCGCGGTCAAGACCAAGCACCCCGCCAGCGAGGGCCTGGTCGCCCTGCTGGAACCGTTCATCGACACCGTCGTCATCTGCACCATGACCGCGCTGACCATCGTCATCGCGAGCCCGGACAGCTGGAAGGTCGGCAACGGCGACGCCCAGGGCGTCACCATCACCTCCGACGCCTTCGCGACCGTCATGCCCTGGTTCCCGTACATCCTGACCGTCGCGGTGCTGCTGTTCGCCATCTCGACGGTGCTGACCTGGGGCTACTACGGCCTCAAGGCATGGTCGTACCTCTTCGGCCGCAGCAAGGCCAGCGAGCTCACCTACAAGGTCGTCTACACCCTGTTCGCCGTGGCGGGCTCGCTGCTGACCCTGCAGACGCTCATCGACATGGCCGACGCCGTGCTCTTCATGCTGGCCGTCATCAACATCATCGGCCTCTACCTCCTCGCCCCGGTCGTCAAGCGCGAACTGAACTCCTTCCTGGAGTACGTCCGCGCCCGCAACGCCGGTGAAACCGACGGGGCCGACGAAGACCAGGAGCCGGTGAAGACCACCGTCTGACCGCCCCCGCGGCCCGGCTCCTCAAGCGGGGTCCGTATGCGCTCGCGCCTTGCGTATACGGACCCCGCTTACCTGCGTATCGGCAGGTGAATGCGTCAGTTGGTGCTCTCGCTGATCCTGGGCTCGTGTCGCCGTCCTTGACCCGAGGAGCACTGCACGCCGTACCGGCCAGTCGAGGTCTTACCTCGCCGCCGCTGCTCTGTTCGCTGTTGCAGTCGCGGGGCAGAAACAGAACCCGTGCGTTTCTACGTGGCGGCCGTCTCGGTTACGACTCAGGAAACGGTTGGAGTGACACGCTGTCTGGGCCCGTCCTGCGCGGCCGGTAGGCCCGACGCTCGGAGGCCGGGCTACTCCACCGGAGCATCGGAGGTGGGCTGGCCCGGAACCTCCGGCAATGTGGAGAGGAGGTCGGGGCGCTCTTCGACCACGAGGTGTCCGGCCTCGGGAATCACACCCAGCTCAGTGCCGAGGGTGGCGCGCACTGCCGGGCTGAGCCGCCGTGGTGGGAGGAAGGCATCGTGCTCGCCGGTGACGACCAGGCGGCGTATCGATCGCGCGGGCGGGGTGGCTGCGCCGGGCGCCCCGCTGGAGCGTGAGTGCCGGGCTACCAGAGTCATCCAGTGCACCAGTTCCTCGCGCGGTGGACGGCCAGGCGCGAGCATGGCACGCAGGAGCCGTGTGCTGTGTGTCGGTGCCGGCCGCAGGAACCAGGCGGCCGAGGCTGCCAGCACCGTGGGGGTCAGCCTCAGCCTGGACAGTCCGGCAGGGGAAACCAGGATGAGCCGGTCAGTCCGTGGACAGTCGCTGGACAGGGCAATAGCAGCACCGAAGGAGTGGCCCATCACCGTTACCGGCTCGGACGAGATCTTCGCGATCACCTCGCTCAGCCACGCCCCGTACCAGGACAGCCGGCCGCCGGAAAGGCTGCGTTCGCCGGAACTGAGACCGGGCTGGCCCGGGACGTCCACCAGCAGGACCCGGTGGCCGGCGGCGACCAGGGCGGTGGCCAGTGGTAAGGACGTGGCAGCGTTGAAGTTGGTGCCGGGGACGAACACGACGGTCGTTGCGCCCGATCCGGCGAGGACCACGTGGGTCGGTGCGCCCTTGGCGGTCACCGTCCTGCGTTCGTGCGGCACCGGCCATGCGGCGAGCTGGTCGAGGCACCAGCGTCGGATGAGTTCTCTGCCCGTCGTACTGCGGTAGATCGATGCCACGGGTCGAGTATCGCGCCTCGTCCTGAGCCATGCCATGCGAAGAGCCTTAAGGGTTGGGCAAGTTGTGACGCAGGCTCCCAGGTCGTTACAGCTCCTTCGCCGGCCAGTCGAGCAGACGGGCGCCGATGACGGCGGTGTGGAGGGTGTAGCGGTGCACGGGGTCGGCGGGGTTGGAGCCGGTGAGTTGACGGATGCGCTCCAAGCGGTAGGTCAACGCCCGGACGCTCAAGGACAGGCGCCGGGCGGCTTCCGCGGCTACGCATCCCGAGTCGAAGTACGCCGTCAGGGTCTCCAGCAGCGGTTCGGCGCCGCCACGGGCCTGGCGGAGGGAGCCGAGCGCGCTGCGGACGAGGTCGGCCATGGCCTCGCGGTCCCGGGTGAGGACGGGGTAGACGAGGAGGTCGGCAGCGTGCAGAACGGGGTCTTCCAGGTTCATGCGCTCTGCCAGGTCGAGGGCGTTGAGGGCCTCTTGGTAGGACTGGACGACTCCGCCGGCGCCGGGGTGCGTGCGACCCACCGCGACCCGGCCTCCGTCCGTGGCTGCGTAAGCCTGCTTGGCGAAGTAGGTCAGGACGTCCGTCTGGTCCCCGGGGGCAATGCAGATCAGGCGGCCGTCCTTGGTGGTGAGCAGTATCTGCCGGTCGCCGAAGCGCCCCACGAGGGCGAGGTCCACGCGGCGTGCGACCGGATCGGCCTCGGAGTAGGCAGCGGTGCCTGCGGCCACCGCGACGGCGTGGGCGTGGGAGAAACGCAGGCCGAAGCGCTCCGCGCGTTCGGCCAGACGCCCCAGATCGGCGCCACCGTGGAGCAGATCGTCGATGAATTCGCGGCGTTCGGCCTCTTCTTGGCGTACGGCGAGGTGCTGGGCGCGTTCGTAACCCTCGGCGAGGGCATCGACCGCCTGCGCGACGGCGGCGAGGGCACTGTCGGCGGGAGCCGAGGCATGGCGTGGCCAGGCGGTCCGCGTAACGGCGAGATGACTGTTGATCAGGGCGCGCAGGCTGTGGCCTGCCTCGGCCGCCTGTTCTCCCACCGTGCGCCGCGACGCGAGTTCGTCACGGTTCAAGCGGCGCCCGGTCTGGGCCACTTCGTCAAGGATCTTGTCGTATCCGAGCAGGAACTCCTCGGGTATGTCCCGCCTTGCCACTCGTCCCCACCCCTTGGTTATTACTTGTGCCTTCTTAACACACGGAGGTCGGGACGCTCCGTGGAGATCCGAAGGCCGCTACCGGACAGGCAGGAGCCCGCCGGCAGCCAGCTGCCGACGGGCTCCTGCCCTCCCCTGTTGGATGGTTAGTCAGTGATCGGGACCTGCCCATTGGCGGCGGCCCGCTCAGGGACAGCCGCCTCCGTCTTCGAGGCCGCGCCGCCGCGCCGGGTGATGCCCTTGAGCATCTCGGCGAGGTCGACCCCCGTGGTGGAGCTGAGCAGTTCCATGCCCTGAGCGACGTTGTCGGCGACCGTACGGGACAGCTGGCTCGCGCCGTCCGTCGAGATCACGGTCATCTTGTCCACGGCGCTGAGCGGTTCGGACGCCTTGGCGACGACCTGCGGCAGCGCCTCGACCAGCATCTGGAGCATGGCCGCATCGCCGTACTGCGCGAAGGCGTCGGCCTTCTTCTGCATCGCTTCGGCCTCAGCCGTGCCCTTCGCGGCGATCGCCGCCGCATCGGCCTCGCCCTCGATCCGCACCGCCTCGGCGAGCGCCGCACGGTGCAGCTTCTCGCCCTCACCGGTCAGCCGGGCCCTCTCGGCCGCCGCTTCGGCTTCCTTGACCTGGGCGATCCGCCGGGCCTCGGCCTCCTGCTCGGCCTGGTAGCGGGCGGCATCGGCCGGCTTGCGGACCTTGGTGTCCAGTTCCCGATCGGTGAGCGCGGCCTGCCGCTCGGCGACCTTCTCCTGCTCGGAGAGGACCTCCTGCTGACGCGCGGCCTCGGCGAGGGGGCCCGCCGCATTGGCCCGGGCGGCCGCGGCCTCGGTCTCGACGCGGATCTCGGCCTGCTTCAGATTGAACGTCCGCTCGGCGATGGCGATCTCCTCGGCCGCCTTGAGCCGGGCCTGCTCCGAGGCGCGCTTGGCGTTCGCCTCGGCGATGTCGGCCTCCTGGCGGGCGCGGGCGGCCTCCGGCCGGCCCAGGTCCTCCAGGTAGGAGCCCTCGGTGGTGATGTCCTGGATCTGGAAGGCGTCCAGAATCAGGCCCTGCCCGGACAGGCTGGTTTCGGCTTCCTCCGCGACCTGTCCGGCGAAGGCGGCGCGGTCGCGGATGATGTCCTCGACCGACATCCGCCCGACGATGGCCCGCAGCGCGCCCGAGAGCACTTCCTGGGTGAAGCCGACGATGCCGTCCTGTTGCTGGAGGAAGCGCTGGGCCGCGGCCCGGATCGCATCCTCGTTGCCGCCGACCTTCACGATCGCGACGCCTTCGAGGTTGGCCTTCACACCGCGCAGGGTGACGGCGCCCCGGACAGCGACCGGGATGTGCCGGCTGGACAGGTCCAGGGAGAACCGCTGCTGGACGAACGGGACGACGAAGACACCGCCACCGACCACGACTTTCTGGCCGCTGTTGTCGATGCTGACCTGGCCGGTCTCCGGGTCGATGGACTTCTGGCCTCGCCGTCCGGTGATGATGAACGCTTCGTTGGGCCCCGCGACCTTGTAGCGGGTGATGACGACGAGGGCGAGCAGGACGAGGAGTACGACGACTCCTACGACGGCGACAATGACTGGACTCATATCGGATCCCCCCTGCCTTCCCAGGGGTCGGCAGATCGAGTGGTGGTCTGTGTCTGACCGGTGAGTTCCGGTCTTTGCTGACGTGGGTGGACAGCTCGGGCGGGTGGGCTGAGAGGTGTGCTGGTCAGCGCTCGACGGGCCGTACGGCGACCGAGGTGGACGAGAGTGACGCCTCCACCCAGATCTCGGTACCGCGTGCCACGGGTACCGCGCTCCTGGCCGCCAGCTTCACGGGATGTCCCGCGAGCCGTACCAGCACTTCGCCGCAGCCGTCGGCGGGAATGGCAGTCACCACCGATCCCGCGGTGCCGACCAGGTCCTCTTGACGCGGAGTGGCGTCGGTCTGATCGCGCATCAGCGCACGGCTGAACTTCCATGCGAGCCAGCCCGCGGCGACTCCGGCCGCGACGCCAACTCCCGTGGCGGCACCGGCACCCAGGACGGTACCGCCCAGCACGATCGCGCCGGTGAACCCGAACATCGACAGGAAGCCCGCGACCACCGGGAGCGACAGCAGACCGTCGAAGAACCCGTCGAGGACGCCGCCGAAGACCCCTTCGAGGACACCGTCAAAGACCAAGGCGAGTACGAGCAGCACGATGCCCGCTATGCCGAGGCCAAGAAACCAGGCCACCTGGACATGCCCCCTCGTTCTCTTGAATCGCCTGAACCAGGAAGGATCGTCGCACGCACAACCGAGCTGAAACATTGCCGGTTTCCGGCAACCTTTACGCGTCTTTAATGCCGCCTCGCGTCACCCGGGTCCGGCGCAGACGTCCGAGGTCTGCCGACAAACCCTTCTCCTGACCGTGACAGCACACGGAGGACGAGGGGCGGGCGTCGCCTACGAGGCCGACGTCATCGCCCCGGCCACGCACTGCGGCTGGAGCGTGGTGCTGACCGCCTACTTCAGCTCCCGCGACCAGGGCCTTCGGCCCTGTACGAGACCGGCGGCGCATACAGGCGCCGCGGCGCCCACTCGGCCACGGTGAGCCCGGCGAGTCGCTCGGCGAGCTCGCCGTCGTGCTGATCGGTCACGACGCCGGCCAGCGCGGGGTCCTCGGCGATATAGGCGGGGATGAGCTGCCGGATCAGCTGGGATCCGGGCACGATCGCGTAAGGCTGGTTGTCGGCATCAAGGACCAGCAGGGCCGCCAGCGACTGCCCGGCCAGCAACCGGGCCGCGTCGATCGCGTTGTCGTCCGTGGTCACGAAGGGGAAGGGCTCGGCAAGATCCTGTGCACGCATGACGGCCTCTCTCACATTCCGCCCCCGGCACGACCGTGCCCGGGGCTGGCCTGCTGGTAGATGTCGGGCACGCCATCGGCGTCCTCATCCTGGTCCTCGGCCTCGCACAAGCGGCGGTAGATCCCGTTGCGCCGCTTGACCAGAAGGGCGGCCAGACCTGCGGCGATGAGCGAGCCGAGCAGGACGGCGGCCTTGATGTGCCTCGCGTCAGCCGGGTCGGGGAAGGCGAGCTCGCCGATCAGCAGGGAGACGGTGAAGCCGATCCCCGTCAGCACCGCCAGCGCGAGCACATCCGCCCACGCCAGATCCGGATTCAGCCGGGCGCGGGTGAACCTGGCCGCCAGATAGGTGCCGGCGAAGATCCCCACCGTCTTACCCACGACCAGTCCGAGAACCACACCCAGCGGCTCCGGGCGGGTGAACACCTCACCGAGCGCGCCGCCCGAGACGCTCACGCCGGCGGCGAACAGGGCGAACAGCGGCACGCACACGCCGGCCGAGACAGGTCGCAGCAGATGCTCCGTGCGCTCCCCGGGCGACGCCTGCTCACCCGCATCGCGGGTGGTGCGAAGGATCAGTCCCATCGCCACCCCGGCCACGGTGGCGTGCACCCCGCCGATGTACATCAGCGCCCAGACCGTCACCCCGAGCGGCACGTACCACCACCAGCCGCGCACCCGGTGCCGCTGGAGCAGGTAGAAGGCAACCAGCCCGGTGAAGGCGCCGGCGAGCGCGGCCGGGTTGAGGTCGGCGGTGAAGAAGATCGCGATCACCAGGATGGCGCCCAAGTCATCGACCACGGCCAAGGTCAGCAGGAAGGCCCGTAGGGCGGAAGGCAGGTGGGTGGAGAGCACCGCGAGAACCGCGAGCGCGAAGGCGATGTCGGTGGCCATCGGCACCGCCCACCCCGCCCCGCTGCCTCCGCCGATTCCGGCGGTCGCCAGGTAGAAGGCGGTCGGCACCGCCATGCCGCACACGGCGGCGACCACCGGCAGGGCCGCGGTGGCCGGGGTCCGCAGCTCTCCGACCACCAGCTCGCGTTTCAGCTCGATCCCGGCGACCAGGAAGAAGACGGCCAGCAGCCCGTCCGCGGTCCAGTGCCCCACCGACAGGTCCAGCCCGAGCGACGATATCCCGAAGTGGAAGTCGCGTATCTGCTCGTAGGTGCCGCTGAAGGGGGTGTTCGCCCACACCAGCGCCACCACGGCAGCCGCCAGCAGCACCAGCCCGCCGACCGTCTCCGTGCGCAGGGCCCGGGCCACCTGCACCCGCTCCGGCCAGGGCAGCAGACCAAGGAAGACGGAACGCTCACGGCGGGCAGCACGCATCCGAGACCTCCGGGGCATCGGCATGTGGGCACACGGCCCCTTCAATCGCCGACCAGACTTCCCGGCACACCCCGCATCTTTTGACGCGTTCTTTAGACACTATCCGCCGCGGCCCTGTCAGGGCCAGATGGGTATCTCGGTCGTGCGGCTACCTCTCGCGTCGAGGTCAGAGCCGTGGGTGTCGCTGGTGCCCGGGGGCAGCCCGTCTGACCCTTGATGTCACACGACTCTTCGGGCGCTTGCATGGAGAAATGTGCATGACATGAACCAGCGGCGGATGAGGCGCTGACGGTGATGGAGACCGGCGGGTTCGCGGGTCTTCTCCGGGCTCGACGGCGGTGCACGCCTGGCTGCGCATGGCCGCTGCCCGGCCATGGTGGTGCGGGGCGAGCCCGACCGGACCGGCCGTCCTGCTGGGGCGGACGGTTCATCGGCGGGCAGGGGGCGGTTTCCCGCCGGTCAGGGCAAACCATCACGATCACGGACCCCAGCTGCCGTGTCAGTGCTGCCCGGCGTTCCGGGAGGTAGCTTGGTGGAGAAGGCCCTTGAAGGAGGGCGATTCGATGCCGTGGTTCGTATGGCTGCTCGCCGCCGCGGCACTGGGTGCCGCGGAGTTCTTCACCCTGACACTCGTCTTCGGGTTGCTGGCGGGCGCCGCGTTGGTTGCCGCCGTAGTTGCTGGTGTGGGCATCGGGATACTCGGCCAGCTCGTGGCCCTCGGAGCAGCAGTGGCAGCAGGTCTCGTCATCATCCGTCCTATCGCGTTGCGGCATATGGCACAGCAACCCCTCCCACGCGAGGGCAGCGATGCGCTGATCGGCAAGCGGGCCGAGGTCATGCAAGAGGTCACCGCGACCCGCGGCCTGATCAAACTCTCCGGCGAAGAGTGGTCCGCCCGCGCCCTCGACGAGAGCCTTGTGATCCCGGTGGGAGCGCTGGTGGATGTCATGGAGATCGAAGGCGCCACGGCCATCGTCTACCCCCGCCAACTCCTTCCATGAACGCCTGAACACCGGGGAACGGAGGCACCGTGGATCCAGTTGTCATCCTCATTCTTGTGGCGGCCATTGCTGTCGTCTTCCTCGTGGCCTCCACTGTGCGGATCGTCCCGCAGGCGCGCCGCTACAACATCGAGCGGTTCGGCCGATATCGCCGGACGCTGCAACCCGGCCTGAACTTGGTCGTGCCGGTGGCGGACCGCATCAACACCAAACTCGACGTGCGCGAGCAGGTCTATTCGTCCGACCCCAAGCCGGTGATCACCGAGGACAACCTCGTGGTGAACATCGACACCGTGCTCTACTACCAGATAACTGACCCCAGGGCGGCGGCCTATGAGGTCGCTGATTACCTGCATGCGATTGATCAGCTGACCGTGACCACGTTGCGGAACGTCATCGGCAGCATGGACCTGGAGGAGACGCTCACCTCGCGTGAGGAGATCAACGCCCGGCTCCGCACCGTCCTCGACGATGCCACCGGCAAGTGGGGCATCCGAGTCAACCGCGTCGAGATCAAGGCCATCGATCCACCGAACACCATCAAGGAAGCGATGGAGAAGCAGATGCGGGCCGAGCGTGACAAGCGCGCGGCCATCCTGCACGCGGAAGGGGACCGGCAAGCCAAGATCCTTACCGCAGAAGGCACGAAGCAGAAGGACATCCTGGAGGCACAGGGCACGCAACAAGCCATGATCTTGCGAGCGGACGGCGAGGCAAAGGCGGTGGAGCGTGTCTTCCAGGCCGTCCATCGCAACAACGCCGACCCGAAGGTCTTGGCCTACAAGTACCTCGAGACGCTCCCGCACTTGGCGAAGAGCGACAACAACACGTTCTGGGTGATCCCAGGGGAGCTGACCGAAGCAGTTCGGACCGTCACCAGTGCGTTCGGTGACCAGTCGACGGTGGCTCCTGCCAAACCTGCGCAACCTGAAGAAGCAGTCGCCGCCGACGCTGACGACACGTCTGATGAAGGCCGGACCTGGGTGCTCGAGGCAGGCTCGACGGCTTCGCTCGACGCTGCCACGGCTGCGGACGAGGCCGTGAAGCAGGCTGCCGCTGCTGTGAGCGACGCCAAGGCGGAGGCCGAGGCCGCGGCTGCGAAGTCGCCACAGGCACCCCGCCGGGGGAAGACGTCCGACGGTTGAGCCGATCCTCGGGCGGCTGGGCGAAAGTCTCCACCTCGTCTCACAGCAGACCAGGCGCCCACCGGTGGCGCCGCCGCACTTCACCTTGCACCGGGCGCCTGCGCAACCACCTCGCCCGCCATCACCGGCAAACTCAAGGCGTGCCCCTCGGCTGGACGCCGTCCGCATCAGCACTCGCGATCGACTCTCGATGCTTACGACATCGGTCAGGGTCCTGGCCTCTCTCCCGGCGCCGGAGCACCGCCCGGGGCAAGTCGACCGCGCCCAGGCCGATGCCGAGCAGGGAGGGTCCAGTTTGTTGGCCAGGGTGGTGGCGAGGGTCGGTGCGCCGACGGCGTACTGCTTGCGATGGGGGTGGTCGGCCTCGGCATCCTCGGTTCACCTCCGCTTCCGCGGAGAGGACCCACCCCCGAGCAGTGCCGGGCCCTGCCGGTGGAGCGCCGGCTGAGGTGATTCTTCGATGTCGGCGCGTGAGGCAAGGAGTTCAGCCCAGTTGCGCCCTCGGGGTGGTGCGCTGCGCCGAATGGGTGGCGAGCCATCGAATTTCTTGTCGGCGGGGAGGCCAGATGGCTTACTGGTGATATCGACCAGGTGGGCTGCCCATCCCTCCGCTGGGGAATGCGGCTCAGTGGCATCTGCCTGCGCATACTGGCACAGGTGTGCGAGGGCGCCCATCGGAGGAAGCCGTCGGCCGACGCGCTCTTACGCTGCATCGGCTGATGAGGGTGGCTCATATGTACGTTGAAGGGGACGTTGTGCGAGCCATCAACCTTTTTCGATTACTGGCTGGGATCGGCGCGACCGGTGGGCTCCTGCTCACCGCCCCGGCGGCCCACGCGGCTGCCGTAGGCTCGGCGCAAGTGGTGGTCGTGCCGTGCAGCGAGACGGCATTGGTCAGTGCCGTCGACGCGGCCAACGCCGCCGGGGGCGGTGACCTGATCCTCGCGCCATTCTGTACCTACGCCCTGACCGGCGCACACAGCACGGGTGGCAGCGGGGGACCGGCGGGCTTACCGAACATCACCACGCCGATCACCATGACCGGGCTGGCCACCGAGATCACTCGCGCGTCGAACACGCCCTCCTTCCGCATCATCGAGGTAGACGGTCCCTCGCAATTCCCGGATGCCCACGGGCAGCTCACCTTGGCCACGGTCACGATCAGCAACGGTGACGCCGGCCTCGGCGTGGGCGGCGGCATCGCCAACCTCGGCGGGTCGGTGACCATGACCGCGGGCGGTGTCCGGGGCAGCCACGCCTCATACGGCGGCGGCATCTACACGGACACCGCGCTGACCATGACCGCCAGCGGCGTCACCGGTAACGGCGCCACCGTCAACGGCGGCGGCATCTACCGGAACGCGGGCTCCGTCACGCTACTCGCCAGCAATGTGTCCGGCAACGCCCCCAACAACTGCGCCGCCACCGCCCCTTTGCCCGCCCCCTGCTGACACCAGCCGGGAACTCAACTTGCCAGCTTGCGCGACAAGTTCTCGGCGCGCTGGGCGAACACGCCCTCGCCTGCTCCGTACTGCGCTGCGATCGCGAAGTTGAGCGAGGCTGACGGTGCCTCATGTTGGGGCGCCGCGTCGCTTCACATAGGACGACCGCCGAGACGCCCTGAGGCAACCGCCTTCACATGTTCTCCCGCCCCACTGCGCCCACTGGGACATCCCCAAGCGGCTGCGGGCCGCGTCATCCATCCGCCTGCTCTTCGCTCACTTGCAGCGCGGCGGCAGGCACGTTCGAAGGAGAAGATCATGGCAACCATCACCTCGTTGGTGGACACCACAACGGCGACCAATCAGGGCAAGACCGGGGACACCGTCCAGATCAACGGCTCGTCTCTGTCGACCACAACGAGGGTGAACTTCGGTACGGCGGCAGTCACTCCGACAAGTGTCACCGCCACCCAGGTCACCTTCGTGGTGCCCAACTCGGCGCCGTGCTCCGGCCAGGTCTCGGTCAGCGTCACCAGCAGCGCAGGTGCCACCAGCAACGCGCTGCCGTTCTTCGTCATCGCCACACCGACCACGACAGGGACGAGCGTCACCTGCGTGTCGGCCGCTACCGGTGGCGCGGTGACGCTGTTCGGCACCAACTTCCTCACCGGGACGCAGGTTGGGGTGGGCACCGTCGGCAACGTGGCGGTGACCCCTACCCAGCCGAACCAGGTCACCTTCACCGCCCCGGCCAACCCCGGCCAGGTCGGCACCGTGTCGACCCAGCCGGTGACCATCACCACCGCCGGCGGTACCAGCTCCTCGGGCACCACCCAGATCGACTACTACCTCGCGCCGGCCATCACCTCCGTGCTGCCCACCTCGGGTACCGGGGGAGACCAGATCACTGTCAACGGAACCGGTTTCGTCGGCGTCGACACCGTCACCTTCACCGACAGCGCAGCCGCCACTGCCACAGCGGTCTTCACCCCCGTGAGCGACACCCAGCTCGTCGCCACCGTGCCCGGCGGACTCGCCGCCGGCGCCGGAACCATCACGGTCCACACCTGCGGCGGCAACTCCAACGCCCAAGCCTTCACCCTCACCTGACCGTCGGGGACGGCCGGGCACAACGGCCGACCCCACGTCGCCGCCTGTCCCGCAGCGCCTGACGCGGACAGGCGGCGACGCCCCACCCCCTGGCCACGACCGCCGGCCAGGTGCGGCCTTCCAGGCGGTACAAGAAGGAGAAGAGCATCATGGCCCCCGTAGTGACCGGCGTCAGCCCCGCCCAAGGTGCCCCAGCGGGGGGCACCAGTGTCGTCATCATCGGCTCTGGCTTCACCGGTGCCACCCTGGTCCGATTCGGCCCCAACGGCACCAACTTCGTCATCGTGAGCGACACGCTGATCACGGCCAGGACGCCCGCGGGGACCGGAACGGTCCAGGTCACGGTCACCGCGCCGACCGGCACCAGCAACCAGAACGTGCTCTTCACCTACACCTCAGTCCCCACCCTCAGCAGTCTCAGCCCCGCGTCGGGTCCTACTTCGGGTGGCAACACGGTGACCCTCACTGGCACCAATTTCTTGGGTGCTACTTCGGTGAAGTTCGGTGCCAACGTCGCCACGATCCTCACCGTCACGGCCACGCAGATCACCGTCATCGCGCCTGCGAACACCGGCACCGTCGCTGTGACCGTCACCACGCCCGGCGGCACCAGCAATGCTCTCAGCTACACCTACGTTGCTGCTCCGGTTCCGGTTCTCAGCAGTCTCAGCCCCGCGTCGGGTCCTACTTCGGGTGGCAACACGGTGACTCTCAACGGCACCAACCTCTCCGGTGCCACTTCGGTGAAGTTCGGGAGCAATTCGGCGGTCATTCTCACCAATACCGCGACCCAGATCACCGCCCTTGCGCCCTCCGGGGCACCGTCCTCGGTGAACGTCACCGTCACCACTGCCGGCGGCACCAGCAATCCCCTGCCCTACTTCTACATCGCGGCGCCCGTCGTCAATGATCTGTCCACCCACCTCGGCCCAGCCACCGGAGGCAACACGGTCACCGTCTTCGGCAGCAATCTCACGCTCACCAGCGCCGTGAACTTCGGGGGGAACCCGGCCACCGCCATCACCGTGGTTTCCGACAACCAGCTGAGCGTGACCGCTCCGGCCGGGACCGGCACGGTCGTCGTCACCGTCACCACGCCGGGCGGGACCAGTACGGCGGCCACCGGAAATCCGTACTACACGTATCTGGGGGCGCCCGTCCTGAGCAGCCTCACCCCCTCCCACGGCACGGACCTGGGAGGCGATGCGATCGTGCTGAGCGGCAGCAACCTCACATACACCGACGCGGTGACCTTCGGCGGCACCCCGGCCTCGTTCGCGGCGGTCTCCGACACCCAGGTCGTCGCGACCAGCCCGGGCGGAGCACCCGGCACGGTGAACGTCGTGGCGCACACCCCGGCCGGAAACAGTAACGCCCTGCCCTACGTCTACGACCCGTCCTGAGCCACTGGCTGACCAACCGTCGGCCGCGGTGGCGATCGATCCGGAAAACAGGAAAAGGAAAGCGTCATGGTTCCGGTAGTGATCAGCGTCAGCACCAGCCCATACGCTTCAGCAAGAGGTACTTCGTCCCCCGGCCGCAGCACCGGTGTCACCAGCGCCTCGGTCGTCCGCAGGGACGGCGTCCCCGAGCCGGGGGGACGTCATGGAGCCGAATGAGCCGCTGTTGGCAGACGAGATCCCAGTGGGGCACGCACCCATCGTGGCCTCGATCACCCCGGACAGCCGGTACCTCTACGTGACGAACTTCGGGAGCAGCAGCGTCAGCGTCATCGACACGACCACCCGCAGCGTCATCACCACGATCGGTGTGACCAGCGGGCCGTGGGGGGTCACAGTCGCCCCGGACGGGCTGCGCGCCTATGTGGCCTGCTTCGGAACCAACAGTGTGGCGGTCATCGACACCGCCACCCGCACCGTCATCGCGACCCTCACCGGGTTCCTCTTTCCCCGGGGGGTGGTGGTTTCTCCGGACGGGCAGCGCGTCTATGTGACGGAGTACGGCGGCAACCAACTGGACGTCATCGACACGGCCACGCACACCATCGTAGACACGGTCACCGGGCTGCCCATCCCCTTCGGCGTGGCGGTCAGCCACGACGGACTGCTCGCGTACGTCACGCGCAACGGCGACGACAGCGTCTCCGCCATCGACCTGATCAGCAACGAGATCACTGATACGGTGCCGGGCTTCCACGCGCCGTCCTGGCCGGTGGTCACGCCGGACGACCTCACCGTCTACGTGGTCAACAACGGCAACGAGACGGTGAAGGTGCTGACCGCACCGTCCGGTGTACCCCGACGTCGGGCCCATGTCAGGTGGGACGACGGTCGAGATCTTCGGAGAAGGACTGCGCAACACCACCGCCGTACGCTTCGGCTGCCAACCGGCCGTCTCCTTCACGGTCCTCAACGCCCAGGAGCTCCTGGCCGTCTCGCCGCGCCTCGTCACGGACGTCAAGATCGATGCCACCATCGGGCAGAACACCACTCGAACCGTAGGCCGGTTCTACTACCTCCCGGACTCGGTGCTGAGCAGCATCAGCCCGACGTCCGGCCCGCTGAGCGGGGGCGGCACCCTTACCCTTACCGGCCACGGCCTGATCACCACCACATCGGTGCGCTTCGGCACCGTGGCCGTCACTCCGTCGTCCGTCCTGGACGACCGGATCACCGTGACGGTGCCGCCCGCGCAGACAGCCGGCAGCGTGCCGGTCACTGTGGTCACGCGGAGCAACTCCTACGGGCGGTCCACCTTCACCTATGTGGGACAACCCGGCATCACCTCCGTGACCCCGTCCTCAGGTTCAACCGCAGGCGGTGACCCAGTCCTGATCGTGGGCACCGAACTCGCGTCCACCCAGTCGGTGACGGTCGGCGGCATCGCGGCCGACTTCGGGGTCATCTCCAACACCCGGATCTCCGCGGTCACTCCCCCCGCGGCCGCCCCCGGCCCCGCGAACGTCACCGTGACGACAACAGGCGGCACCACCACCGCGCCGGGGGCCTTCGTCTACACCTGATCGCCGAAGCCAAGCCCCGCACCCCTCACTCGGTGCTAGGCGAGCGGCAGCCGAAACAGCCGACTGCCGGGTGGACGTTGGCGGGCACCGTTTTGGCAGGTCCGAGCCGCGTGAGCGGGCGCTGGACTACCTCGGCCCGATCTTATTCGGTGGCGGACTCGCTTTCACTGCTGTCACCCCATTGCCCCGTCTGCCGAGCACCCGCGTGGAGCCTGCACCTTCTGCCCGGAGCCAGGATGAACGCGGCGGGCACGGTGCGTGCCGCGACATCCCGGCCGGTCTTTCACCGCCCCGGCCCTGTGGCCGCCTCCCGACTCCGGGGTGGTTGCGGCGTAGCGCCGACGACGGCTTCCGGCGCCCGACATGGGCAGCAATAGTGCGGCGGAGAAGCCGCCCGCCCGGCGTGGCCAAGGCGGCACTGCGTGCTCGCCGTGGCAGCAGATGGTTTCAGGGCCCCAGAAGCGGCCGCCCGCGCGCCCTCAGCTGTCAATAGCCGGACGCAGCCTGTTGCCTCTCTCCAGGCATCCAGCTGCGTCCGGCGTTCGTCCCCACACGCGGGGCTGAGGTTCAGCGACCGACGGCCCTGGGCAGCTGGTCCTTCATTTCCCTTTCGTTGAAAGTGTGAGTGAAGCTGGCGCGCGGTGGCCCGCGCAGCTCATCCTGCTGAAGCATGGGAGATCGGGAAAGAGAGCGAATCTGCCGGTCCGGGCAACGACCGAATCGCGATGCTCTGACGCCGAGTCAAACTCCGCAACGCCTGCCGGGCGGGCCGTAGGTACGCCACCGCGTCCGGGGTCTGACACGAGGTCCATGACGGCGCCACTGGAGTCACGTGAGGAGAACGCGATTGCGAAGGAGCGGGAAGCCGGCGCGGCCGAACCTCTTGCGTCTCTCCTGCTCCGGGCAAGATCTGTTTGAAGACGGACCCTGGGGCGTATGTCAAATTTCAAGAGTGGTTCGTCTGTCAGACCTGTCTGAGAGGCTCCGGGCATGGAGATGACATTGCAGCTGACGATCGACTGCTCCGATCCGCAGAGAATGGTGGCGTTCTGGGCCCGGGCCCTGGGCTATGTGCCCGAGCCCGCGCCGGACGGGCACGCCACGTGGCGCGCCTACTGGGAGGCGATGGGGGTGCCTGCGGAAGAGCTGCCGACCGGGGCCGGCGACATACCGGAGTCGATCGTCGATCCGGCGGGTCGCGGCCCGCGCGTGTGGTTCCAGCAGGTTCCGGAGCCGAAGACCGCCAAGAACCGGTGGCACTTCGACCTGAAGGTCGGTGGTGGCCGTGATGTCCCGCTGGACATCCGCGCGCGGCGGGTCAGGGCCACTGTGGACCAGCTGGTCGAAGCCGGTGCCACTGTGCTGAGGATCAAGGACGAGCCGGACATGGGGCTCTACGCCGCAGCAATGCAGGATCCTGAGGGCAACGAGTTCGACGTCGTCTGAGGGCCGTTGCGATGGTGCTGGTCACAGCCACTCGTTCACGGCTGCGGCCAGCACGGTCGCCTCGTAGCGGACGGGGAGCTTGTCGTAGCGCGTGGCCCTTGCCGTCGGCCAGGGGTTGGAGCCGGGTGAGGATCCGGTGCCAGGTGCCGTCCCGCTGCCATTGGCGGAGGTCGTAGATCCGCCTCCTCGGCCCGTACTCGATGGGCACGTCCCGCCGCGGCACACCGGTCCGGACCCGGGATCGTATGCCGTCGATCAGCTACCTCCGAGGCCAGACAGGCGGCCGCCCCACCCTCGTCCCCTTCGGCAACAACGGTTCCAACACCGCCCACTGCTTGTCCGTTTGATCTCCCCGACCCATGAACCGTGATCATTCACTGCCCGAGATCCACTTTCGAGACACGGCCTGGTGCAGCGCCGCATTGATCTCGTGGGGGTCGTTGTTCCGCTGTCAGCAAGAGACGCGGGTTGCTGACAGCGGGGCAGTGACGTGTCAGTTCTTGACGGGCACGGTCGCGCGGGCGGATAGCGCGGCGTTGACCTGTGCTGGGTCGAAGGCTGCGGGGTCGAACTGGTCGGCCGAGTCAAGGCCCAGCCATTCCAGGCGGTCTTCGTGTTCTTCGTGGTGGGGATCGGCAAGGATCTCGATGAGGTAGTCGTATCCCCACATGCCGCCGCAGTCCTCGGGCGGGCAGGCTCGGCGGCCGGTGAGGCATCGGGGGTAGGCGGTGTCCGGCTCGGGCTCGGTGCCGTCCGCGAGGTCGCCTTCGCACTCCTGCTGTTCGCCATAGCGGCCCTCCTGCCATCGTGCCTGCCGTGTGCCGACGGGACGCGTGGCCCCTGCCGACGACAATGATCAACGCGATTCCGGAGCTGGGGAAGTGGGGGCGTGTGCCGGTGGAAAGTCCGTTCCAGGTCGCCTGGGACAGTGAACAGCGCACGATACTGGAGGAGTTGACGCGATCGCGGACCGCACCGTTGCGCCGGGTGCAGCGGGCCCGGGCCGCACTGGCCCGTGCGGACGGTGACACGAACGCGGCTGTTGCCCGCGCCCTTGGCGCGCATCTGGACACCGTGCGGCGCTGGCGCAAGCGGTTAGCCGCCGAGGGCCTGGCCGCGCTGGAGGACCGGCCCCGGCCGGGCCGCTCACGCCGCTACGGCCCCGACGTGCACCTGGCCATCATCGCCACCGTCACCTCCGACCGGCCCGCCACCGACAGCCGGTGGACCCATCGGTCCATAGCCCATCACTTGGCCTTTACCGGCATCTCAGCGTCCCAGGCCGGCCGGATCCTGGCCGACCTCGACCTCAAACCGCACCTGGTGCGGGGCTGGCTCACCCGACCAGAGGATCCCGGCTTCTATGCCAAGGCCGCCGAGGTGTGCGCGCTCTACCTGCACCGCCCGCCCCACTCGGTGGTGCTCAGCGTGGACGAGAAGACCGCGATGCAGGCCCGCTCCCGACGCCATCCGACCCGGCCGGCCCCGGCCGAATCGAGCGGCGCGAGTTCGAGTACCGCAGGCACGGCACCGCCTCCATCGTCGCGGCCCTGGACGTGCACACCGGGCAGCTCCTGGTCGAGGACATCACCCGCAACGACTCGGCCGCCTTCATCCGCTTCCTGCGTCTGCTGGATCGCAGCATCGGCCCGGCCCTAACCATCCACCTGGTCCTCGACAACGGGTCGTCCCATGCCTCGAAGGCGACCCGAGCCTGGCTGGCGGCGCACCCACGATTCACCGTCCACCACACGCCCAAACACGCCTCGTGGCTCAACCAGATCGAGATCTTCTTTTCGATCCTGGCCCGCCGACTGCTGCGACGCGGTGAGTTCACCTCGCGCCAGGACCTCATCGGCCAGATCCGCGACTTCACCCTCGCCTACGACGACGAGGCCCACCCGTACCGCTGGACCTACGACGGCACCCCACTCAAAGCCGCATGACCCTCGCAAGATCAATGCGGCGCTGCACTAGGTGTGCTGTCCCGGCACGTTGGTGACAGGCGACATGCCTATGAGGGTGCTTGAACGAGGTGAGAGCCTTCTGGCTCGGTGGGATTGCGACATCTACCGCCGAAGCTCAGGAGGCCCTCGTGATCCACCGTAACGCCCCGCTGACGCCGACCGGCAGGCTGCGTCTGGCCCGGTGCGTCGTCGACGACGGCTGGCCGCTGCGCCTCAGATCCGTCTCGCCGAGGCCGAAGAAGCCGAGCACAGAGGTGATGTTGGTGGCGGTGCCGATCACCGGGACCGTGCGGATGGCGTAGCCGATGACATTGCGCCCTGGTGAAAACATACCTCAACGGTGAAATTCGCTGGCGGAACGGATGTGGACGTCAAGCCTGCCAAGAAAATCTCCAACGCCAACATCCATGCCGGATCGGCGTACACGTGCAGGGCGTACTGGGGGCTTACACACTGACCGAGCCCCCGTTGCCTGAGCCCTGCTCCGTCGTCCGGCGAGGACCGGCGGGTGACGCCCGCGCCGACGGAGGCGGAACTTGCCCCCGGTGGGCGCGGTGCCGAGATGCAGGGGCGTAGGCGCGGGAGGGGTAGGACAGCGCGCTGCCTGCTCGTCCGCCGTAGCCACGGCTTGCTGTTCCCGGCACATCGCCAGGATGGCCACACCCGCATTGGCATGCGCAGATGGGCCCCGTATTCCCATGAGCCCTTAGACAGACAGTCGAGCGGCTGCGGCCGTTCTTGCCGGTCAGCAACAGGCGTTGTGGCAGGTGGCGGGACCTGTGCTGGGTTTGGCCTGGTCCTCGGACTGACGGCCCACACACCCCTCGCTCCCCTCCGTCGCCGGGGCGTCCCGTCCGGCGGCGGGGAGCGTGCGGGACTCCTGCCTGGCCAGCTTGGCGGTCACCTGCGTGCTGCGCGAGCGGCGGGTGCGGCTTCCCGGGTGACCCGGCTGCCAGACATTGGCGTACGGACCGGCAGTTGACGAGAGTCTGGTGGCCGTGCAGGGCCGTCCCCCTCGGCCGCGCAGGAGGGACGGAGCGCTCTCCATCCGTTCGCAGACGATCAGGTTCTCGGGCTGACCGACCAGCATGTACCGGCCGTGCGAGGCGGGCTTACTACCCGGCCCGTACGCGCGCAGCAGCTCCTCCAGGCGCTGCGCGTAGCCGTCCCGCTCGTCCTCGCGTACGGCGCAGGGGGCTGTTCGCACGGACGTAGCCACCACGAAGAGATCACACAGCACTGCTAGCGAAGCAGTAGCTGCTGTGGGGCTTTGGTGGAGAGACTTCTGGGCGTGCCTGACAACTCGCTGTTCATCGCTGGCCTCACTGGTGCGACGGCTATCGCGGCCAGCTCGCTGGCGAGCTGGCTCACCAGCAGGGGCAACATCCACGCTGCTCGGATCCAAGGGGATGATGGCGGGGTGTTGGTCAAAGCAGAGACGGCGAAATGGCCGTGCGCTCGGCCCGCTGCCCACGCTGCTGGAACCAGGCGGAGGCTGCCGCTTCAGGCGAAACCGACGGCAGGACGTGATCGGACTGCGCCTCCCCATGACTGCTGGTCACGGTGAGCCGAAAACACCGGACGGTCAGCCGAAGAGGAGGTCGACGTCCTTCTCGAGGCAGAGCCGCAGGACGACCACCGACTGGCGGGCGTCGTCGATGTGCCGTTGGAGAAGCGGGCCGATGCGTGAGCCGTCGTGGCCCGTCCACCGTCCCGGCGGACGGGCCGGTCCACGAGGCCGCTCGGACGAGCTACGGCAACGTTCCAAACTCTCCGCCCTTAGCCCGAACTTCTCCAAGGCCCCATGTAATCAGACCAGCCAGATCAGTGGCCGTCCCCCGCGCTTTCGCAACAAGCCCTAGGGGGCAGGCGTCCGGGGCGACGGAACCTGGACAGCTGCGAATGGCTCTACCAGAGCACGCAGACTACGCAGATCCAAGACATGTGTTATGAAAAACCTGGCATTACATGACTTGGAGCGAATCGATGACTGCATTCGAAGGTCAGCTTGTGGGTCGTGCAGCTGAGTTGGCGGAGCTGTCCAGGTTGGCGGAGGCCACGCTGGCAGGCGTGGGGCACGCCGCGTTCGTCGTGGGTGAGGCCGGTCTCGGGAAGACCACGGTGCTCGAGCAAGCCGCGGCCGCCGCAGAGCGCAGGGGCCTGCGCGTGCTGAAGGGGAACGCCCAGGAGCGGTCAGAGGCATGGCCGTTCGCCTTCATTTCAAGCTGCTTGGGGCTGGAGGAGTCTCCCCTGGGTGCCCGGCGGGCCCGCGTCGCCGAGGTGCTGGGTGGCGATGCCCGGTACGGGGCGCCGGGTGCCAGGACCGAGGCGGCTGGGGCGTATGCCGCGGCGAGCGAAGCGCTGATCGGAGTGGTCGAGGACCTGTGCGCCCAGGGCCCGCTGGCGCTGTTCCTCGACGACCTCCAGTGGGCGGACTCGGCAAGCGTGGCCGTGCTGCACGAGCTGGTGCGTTCGGTGCATCAATTGCCGCTTCTGGTGGTGGGAGCGCACCGACCCGTGTCCGGAGCCGGGGAGGTCAGCCATCTGTCGGGGAGCCCGACCGCCGGAAATCGCACCCTGCTGGAGCTGGCATCCCTCGATACGGAAGCCGTGGCGGCTCTGCTGGCAGACCTCTGCGGCCGGCCGGCCGGTCCGCGGCTGCGCCGCATGGCCGAGGGGGCGGCAGGAAACCCGCTGTACATCACCGAGTTGGTCGCCGCGCTGAGGCACGAGCACGTCATCGAGACCGGTGAGTCCATGGTGGACGTCGCCGCCGGCTGCTCGCTGCCGCCGTTGCCTGCGCTGGTGACGCACCGGCTTCGCCATCTGCGTGATGACGTGTTGCAGGTGCTGCGCGTTGCCTCTGTATTGGGCGCCAGTTGCACCACCGCCGAACTCGCAGCTGTGGTGGACCTTCCGCTCCACGATCTGCTGGCCGTCATGGCGGAGGCCGAGGCAGCCGGGGTGCTGCTGGACACCGGCCGACAGCTGCGCTTGCGACATGAGCTCATCCGGCACGCCTTGTACGACGCCGTGCCGGGGTCGGTCCGGGCCATGCTGCACATGAGAGCAGCGCAGTGTCTGGCCAAGGCAGGGTCAGCTCCCGAACGCGTCGCCGAGCACCTCCTCAACGGGTTGCCGAGCCCGGACTTCCTGATCACGTGGCTGCAAGAATCCGCGGCACGGCTCACCACGCGGGCACCCGCCATGGCTCTGCGGCTGCTCACCACGGCGCTGGAACTCGGCGACCCCACGGATGCCGGGTACGCCAACCTCCGTCTCCACCGTGCCCTTGCGCAGCTTTCCTGTGGTCTCCTTGCCGAGGCGGAGGAGAGTGCCCGCTGCGCCCTGGCCAAGGCTCCTGACCCCGGGTGGGGATACCTGATGCGCTGGATCGTCATCCAGGCCGCGTTCGCCCGTGGCCGGCCTGACCTGGCGCTGGCGGAGGCGCGGGCCGGATGCCGGAGCCCGGAGGTGCCGGCGATCGAGGCGGTCCGGCTTCAGGCGTTCAGCGCCGTATGCCTCTTCGCGATGGGCGACCTCACCGAAGCCGGCACGGTCGCCTCACGTGCCCGGAACACAGCCTACAAAGCCGGGGACAATCAGGCCCTGGCCGATGCCTTGAGCGTGCTGGCAGCCAAGCGCTTCCTTGAGGCACCTGACGCCGAGGCGGTTGAACTTGCGCGGCAGGCGGTCCGCATCAGGCCCGACACGGTGCACCCGGCGCAGTGGATGGGGATGCAACTCGCGCTGGTGAACTGCTACATCGCCCTTGACCTCGGGCACGATGCCCGGCGGACCCTCGCCGTCATACGCATCCCGGCGGAGCGCACCGGAGGGATATTTCTGCCCTGGTACCACCTGGCCTGCGCGCTCCTCGCGTTTCACACGGGGCGCTGGGACGATGCGCTGGCGGAGGTCGCCTCAGGTCTCGCCTGGGGAGGCCAGGACGTGCTGAGCCGGACGCTGCGGGCGGTGGCGGCGTTGATCGCCGTGCACAGAGGTACGCGTCCCCTCGCCGAGGCATATCTGACCGCTCCGGTGCCCGAGGAGGGCAGCCTGGCGGTCGCGCCGTTCTACGAGTATCTGCCGTTGCGCGCCGGCGTCCTTCTGGACGAAGCGCAGGGCGACATCCAGCGCGCCTACTCCCGACTCGCCGAGGCGTTCGGAAGCGGCCGCCCAGGTCAGCGGTACCTCAGCTTCCTGACACCCGATCTGGTCCGCCTGGCTCTGGCACAGGGGGACCTTGCGAACGCGCAGCGATACGCCGCCGTCGCGCAACAGCGCGCCAACCACAGCGGCGGCCCCAACCAGCTCGGCGATGCCTACCGTTGTCAAGGCATGCTGAGCGGTGATCCGGATCTGCTCATGGAAGCGGTCCGCTGCTACCGCAGCGCTCCGCGGCCGCTCAGTGCGGCACACGCCCTTACCGATGCGGCGGAACTGCTGGCCCGTAGCGGACAGCTGACCGAGGCCCGCGTCCTGCTCGATCAGGCGCTGGACACATTTACGCAGATGGGCGCGGTCTGGGACGTGGCCCAGGCGACGTCCCGGCTGCGTGCAGTCGCCGTTCGCCGGGGCTCACACAGGCCCCGAACCGGTTCTCGCGACGGCTGGGAAGCACTCACCCACACCGAGCACCTGGTTGCGGAGTACGTGGCCGAGGGGTGTTCCAATCCCGAGATCGCATCCCGGCTGTCCATCGCCCGAAGCACCGTCAGCACCCATGTGTCCAGCATCCTCAGAAAGCTGGGAATGACCTCACGGGTCGAAATCGCCGCGGAGGTGACCCGGCGGCAGAAGTCCGGGGTGGCACCTCGGCAGGACTGACCGCAGGTCACCACGGCCCGGCGCCCGGAAATCGAGAACTATATCCACCAAGTGAAGGATGTTCCTCCACTTGTCCGCCCATACATTGGCGGTGCCACGGTGGTCTGGGCGCACGGGGTGGACCGGTGCCGCTCGGGGCACCTGGCCGTCCCGAAGAGCACAGCTCACCGGAACGAGGACCAAGAACCAAGACCACTGAGGCCCCCACAGGCCGGGGCAGCCAACGACCGTCGCGGTGCCGGCGGTCCCGGTTGCGGCGCTGGGAATCGTGCAGCAAGCAGCAGGCCGAGTTTCACCGGATGCGCATCCACCTGCTGCGCGGTCACCTCAGCGTCAGGTGGTCGCAGTGCCGGAAACGCGAAGAAAAGACGAAAGGGAAAAGGCTCATGCCCACTGAACAAGTCCCACGAAATGCGAAGCGAAGAATTCCGACGTTCCTGGCCGTCGCACTCACCATACCGCTGTCACTGCTGGCTACCACGCCGGCTCATGCAGAAGACCCCTCGTGTGACAAGAGTTCCCACACCGGCTGCATGACCATCGCCGCCGTGCAGCACGATGACTCCGGGCTGTCGGAAACCATGAACCCGAATGGCGCCGTTGATCTGCTCAATGACGGCTCCTCGGACAGCAACGACGTCGTCCTGCGGCCCACGGACAAGGGCACGGTGCCGAGCGACCAGTGGAGCTTCAAGCCCAACCCCAACAACGACGGCAGCTTCCAGATCGCCAACAACATCCCCAGCAAGAGCGGCTGCGCCGAAATCGACGAAAATGGCTACCTCACCATGGACGTCACCTGCGATGCCACAAACCAGAAACAGCTGTTCTACGCCCAGCCGGTCACCAACGCCCCGGCCAACACCTACCTGATCCGGCGCGTCGACAACGACGAATGCGTCACGTCGCACTATGACCAGTACGCTTCCCCGTTCGCCGGCGGTGCCGCCCTCCAGATGAAGTCCATTGGCTGCACCGACGGAGTGGGCGCCAGCGGGGGAGCCACCATTGAGCAGTGGACCGCGACCGCGGCCCCCGGTGACGGGGCAAGCGGCCCGACCGTCGATGATCTGGCGACGCAGTACGCGCTGACCCAGCACAACAACGGATCCGGCGTCATCACGGCGAGTTCGTACACCATCACCGACGACTCCCGGCCCGCCTACCTCGGGCCCTACCAACTCGTTTCCACATCCAGCGAAGAGCAGGGCTCCAACCCCGTCTGCAAGAACGCCAGCGGGCCTTCCGGCGGCAGCTTCACCTGCTCCATGAACTGGTCGCAGTCCACCGCGGACATAGTCACCGAAACGGATCAAGTCGGCGTCAATCTCACCATCGGACCGGGCTCGGAGGCCAAGAGTCCACTGAAGACCGACGTCCAGGTGGGATACCAACACACCTGGACCGAGAGCCAGACCACCACTGAGTCATCGGGCTCCAGCGTCAGCATCGATGTTCCGCCCGGCCAGACAGCGTGGGTGGCGCGAGCCCTGGCGCTCAAGACGACCACCGGCGACTGGACATTCAGCAACGATGTCGGGTCGACGTGGACGCACCACATGACCGTCACCATGCCGGTGGAGGGCATCGACAATGTGCACAGCGTCATCGCGAAATGCACCACGGACTCCACGGACGCCGGGTGCACTTCCTCCAAGCCCAGTGGGGTGTAGTCAGCTGGAGCGAGTCGCCCGTGCGAAGCGGGCACAGCCATCTGCCACCGGCGAACGCCGCGGAGGCTCCTGGCCCATCCGTACGACTGTGAACTGAAGGCCGGCTGAACAGACTGGTTGCGCCTGACGGACACACGGTCTTTGACCCGGCGAGCTGATTGATCCCGGCTGCCTCGCACATCCGAGGCAGCCGGGATCGGTGTTCGCGAGCTCTGCATCGCAGAAAATGCCCACCGCCTGATACTCCAGCTGTAGATCGCGATCTTGCCGTCCTGCGCCATCGCGCCCTGAGCGGATGCCGGATATCTCGCCTACTCCACCCGGCGCGGACACCCGGCGATCGACCGGGAACTGCATGTCCCCCGTTCCTGGACCGAGGGTACGGCCCGCTGCCAGATCGCCGGGATACCCGACACCGTCAGCTTTGTCACGAAGCCCGCACCCGCCGCTCGCATGATCGGCCGCGCCCTGGACGCTGGCGTCCCCGCGTCCTGGGTAGTCGGCGACGAAATATGCCTTCCTCGCCGTCGTCCGCGCCGACGAACGCGGTCGCCATCCCTGGCCGGACGAGCTGATGCCGCTCACCTGCAACGAGATTCAGGGCCTGTTCAACGCGCTTGTCGTCCGGCTCGTCCACGACACGACCCACCGGCTCCTCTGGTCCCATCGGCGACACCGCCACCAGGCCCGAACCCAGACCAGCCACTGCCGGCAACAAGCCGCTCAGGCATGAAGCTGGAGTCCTAGGCGGCGACTGTTTCTGATCGGCCTGAGGTCAAATCCGACCGCGGTGCGAACTGCGCACAATCGGTCGTATAACGACCAGACCGAATCGGTCCAGGGTTCCGTGCTTCTCCAGCACGGCCTTGAGGTCCCTGGCGAACTCCGCGTCTTGCGGGCCGAGCGGTTCTACGTCTTCGAAGCGAGGAAGGTGGTGCGATGCACGGCTGGTCTGCGTAGGCATGCGCATCTCCCTTCGACCGCGCTCTGCGGTCTCAAGCACCGTAGGCACGTGGTGAGTTGCGGCAGAAGCGCCCGGCAGTCAGGGATCCAACGCGAGCCGGACGGCGCCTGGCCCGCCTCGTGGAACGCCACGTCCCACGGCTGCTCACTGTGGTGGGCATCGGGCCGGACAGAGCCGTCACCTTCACTGCCGCCTCCTCCTGGCTCGCACTGGTGGCGGAAACATTGCGGGCCGCGTTGAACGTACCCGCCCGGGCCGCCCCTGAGTGGCGGACCCGGTCGCAGAATTAGTAAGCATCGGTGTCACCAACGTTTACATTCGTGGTGCGGGCCGACATGCTGTGGGGGATGCCCCTTTCGTGCAACCGAGCCGAGGACCGGAGCCCATGAAGACAGCACCCAGGACGACTGCCCGCCGCCTGCTTGGCCGCCTGCCCTGGGTCGATCCCGGCCGCGCCCCTTTGCTGGCCAGGACGGCATTCGTCACCGGCGCGAGCTCCGGAATCGGTCGCGCCCTCGCTGCCGAGTTGTGCGCCCGCGGGTACGACGTGTTCCTCACCGCGCGAAGGACTGCCGCGCTGGAGGAGCTTCGTGCTGATCTCATGGGCAAGTACCCTCGGCGTAAGGTGGAACTCGCCGGACTCGACGTCACGGACCATGCCGCCGTGGTCAAAGCACTCGATGACGCGGCATCAGTATTGGGCGGGCTTGGCGTTGTCCTTGCCAACGCCGGGGCGGACACCGAGGGCGACGTGGGCTCCGGTCACTTTGCAGACCACCGCGCCGTCGTTGAGGTCAACCTCATCGGCGCGATGGCCACCATCGACGCTGCGACCGCCCTCCTCCGCAAGCAGGGCGGCGGCCAGATCGTTGGCATCTCCTCGGTGGCAGCCTCCGCCGGTCTGCGCGGTGGTGCACCGTACTGTGCCTCGAAAGCCGGACTGTCGACTTACATGCAGTCGCTGCGCACCGAGACATGGACGAGTGCGATCACCGTCACCACCATCCTGCCGGGCTATATCGACACTGCGATCAACGAGGTCTTGGGAGGCAGGCGACCGTTCCTCATCGACGCCCGTCTCGGGGCCAGGAAGATCATGGACCGGGCCGAATCCGGTGCTCACACCGCAGCCGTGCCGCGTTTCCCCTGGGCGCTCGCTGCCAGTCTGCTCCGCAGGGCTCCGGACTGGATGATCGCCAGGTTCCCGGCGTGACCTCCGTCGACCGTGCTTGCTGGGACAGCACACCCAAGCAGTAGGCGGGCGGGTGCGCGGTGGCCGGGTACGTGACTTGCGCGGCTGCCTGACACGGATCGCGCCAGGTGGGGCAAGCCCACGTCCGGCCGGGCGCCTCCAGGTCCGTGGCGTCGGGGCCGGGTCGACGCGCTGGGGCTGGATGAGAACGGCACGCCGTTGATGTCTCGCCCTTGTTGGTCTTGACCTTGACCTGTCTGGGCCCGCCCAGCGCTGCCAAGACCTTTCGTAGCAAGCGGACAGGTGTGTGGGGCGCCGTCCGGCAGTAGGTACCGCAGCGCTACGTGGAATCGGTTGATGATCCGGGTGCATTCGCCGGCCAGGTCGTCATCGTTGACGGGATCTTGAGTTCCGCAGTGTGCCGACGCAGAACGCCGATGATGTTTGCACTCGATGACCAATGGTGTCACCATAGGTTCAAAATCGTCTGATCACTGGAGGTTCGAAGTGGTGGATGGCATGGGAGGACCGGGCCGAGCGCTGACGGCAGGTGCGGCAGCCGTGGGCCTCGCGGCCGGGGCGAGGTGGCTGTGGCGACATCAGGGTGAGGTCGCGACCTCGCGGCCGTTCAACGAGTGGACCTTCACGCACACCTCGGCCCTGATGCCGACCGAGACCGTGCCGCGTTCAGTGGAGCCGCGATCGCTGCGCTACGCGCCTATAGCCCTCGACGGGTGGACCTACGAGTACGCCGGCGAGCGGCGCACGCTGGCAGACCTGCACAAGCGCACATTCACCACCGGGTTCGCGGTCCTGCACCGCGGACTGCTGGTGCACGAGTCCTACCCGGGGTGGTTTGCCTCGCCGCAGGCCCGCTTCCAGCTTTTCTCCCTGACCAAGTCGGTCACCTCGATGCTCGTCGGCATCGCGCTGGAGGAAGGAGCCATCGCCTCGCTGGACCGGACGGCGGTCTCCTACCTTCCGGAGCTGGCGGGCACCGCCTACGACAACCGCTCGATCGAGCATCTGCTGCACATGAGCAGCGGCGCAGCTTTCGTGGAGAAATACACCGACCCGGACGCAACGATCTCGCGCTTCGAGCACGCGGTCTTGGGCGACGGGTCGCTCCTGGAGGTGCTCCGCACGGTGCCAAGCGTCGCCAAGCCGGGGACGGTGTTCAACTACTCCACGATGGACTCCCAGGTGCTGGGCTGGGTGCTGGAGGCGGCGACGGGGATGTCGCTGGCGCGGTACGCGGGGGAGCGGTTGTGGAAACCCATCGGCGCGGAGCTCGACGCACATTACTTCCTCACCCGGAGGCATCCGCGCACGGCGCTGGGCGGGGGCTCGTTCAACGCGGGGGTACGGGACATGGCGCGGCTGGGCCTGCTGATGGCGCGCGGCGGAGTGCTGGACGGTCAGCAGATCGTGCCCCAGGCGTGGGTCGAGCGCAGTCGCGGCGCGGGCCTGGCGCATCTGGAGGTCGGAGCGCTCGGGCCGGACATCCCGCCGCACTACGGGTACGCCAACCAGTGGTGGACGCTGGGCGGCGCACGCCGGGCCTTCACCGGAGTGGGCATCCACGGGCAGTTCCTCTGGGTCGATCCGGAGGCCGACGTGGTGGTGGTCAAGACCAGTGCCTGGCCCACGGCGGATGACTTCGACCGGGACGCCGAGACGGTACGGGCGCTGACCGGCCTCGTCTCGCACCTGGAGGCGAGCGGCTGAGCAGTCGCTCGTGGTCCCGGAATCCGCGGTGACAGCGGATGGATAGGATGGTCGCCATGACGGAATCCGGGACCAAGGCCGCGCCTGAGGCGAAGCCCCGACGGGGCCGTCCGCCTTCCACGTCGCTGAACCAGGGACTGATCCTGGACACCGCGCTCGCCATCATCGAGCGCGAGGGGGCCGACGCGTTGACGCTGCGTCGCCTGGGCACCGAACTGGGAGCCAACCACACAGCGGTACTGAGGCACTTCGCGGGCAAGGACGAGATCCTGCTGGGGCTCGCCGAGCGGCTGATCGAGGAAGCGATGGACGGCTTCGTGCCGTCCGCGGGCTGGCGGCAGACGCTGGAGTCGATGGCGAGCCGGGTGCGCGCGGCGTGTTTGGCGCACCCTCAGGTCGCGGTGCTCGTCGCCACCCGCGTCTCCCGGCGCGCGGCGGAGTTCCGCGGGGCGGACGTGGTGATCGGCGCGCTGCGCCAGGCCGGCTTCGAGGACCGCGACGCCGCCCGCTACTACCGGTCGCTGGTGGACACCGCCATGGCGCTGGCGTCCTACGAGGCGGCTGTCACCGCGCTCGACAGTGCGTCCCTGGAAGGGGACCGGATGGCCTGGCGTCGCGAGTACCTGGCCGTCTCCCCGGCCCGGTACCCGGACCTGGCGGCGGTGGCCCCGTTCCTTGCCGAGGCCGACGAGGACGACCAGTTCGGGACGACGCTCGGACTGCTCCTCGACGCCGTCGAACTCCGCGCACGCGCAGGCCGGTAGCCGGCTTGCGCGAGGCCGCCGGTCCGATACTCCTGTCGGTGTCAGGCGCGGTGGGTGACGGTGCCGCCGAGCATGGTCAGCGCGATGGGCGCGTCGGCGAGTTCGTCCGCGGGGGCGTGCACGGGGTCTGCGCCGAACACGGTGAGGTCGGCGCGGTAGCCGGGCGCGATACGCCCTGCCGACCCTTGCTCGCCGGCGACCTTCGCGGGGTTCGTGGTCATGCCATGGAGCGCGGCGAGCGCATCGAGTGCCTGCCCGGGTGCGACCGGAGCGGCGTCGGGACGGCTGGGCAGGCGGCGCAGGCGTGCGGTCGCGAGGACTTCCCGCGGGTCGTAGTGGGCGATGGGCCAGTCGGAGCCGAGGACGAGGGTGGCACCGGTGGCGTGGATGTCGCCGGTGCACCAGGCGCGATGCGCGCGCTCGTGCCCGAGCCGGCGGGACCACTCATCAGTGTGTTCGGCCCGGGTGTAGGCGGCGTGGGTCGGCTGCATCGAGGCGGCGACGCCCAGCTTCGCGAAGCGCCCGGTGTGTTCCAAGGGCAGGGACTCGATGTGCTCGATGCGATGCATGACGGAGCGGGTGCGGACGCTTTCAAGGGTGTCGAGGACGTGCTGGACGCCGGCGTCGCCGACCGCGTGGGTAGCGGTCTGGATGCCCGCGGCCGCGAGACGGTGCACGGCGCGCGCGTACGCGGAGGGGTCGCGCCAGAAGGATTTGGTGCCCTCGCCGTGGCAGTCGGCGTGTTCCAGCCATGCGGTGCCGCCCTCGACGGTTCCGTCGATGAAGAACTTCACGGCACCGAGCTGCCAGTACCGGCCGTGCCGGCCGTGGTCGCGGATCAGGCTGTCGAGCTCGTCGTCGGTGACCCCGGGCATGCACCACGGCGCCAGCCGCAGCCGCAGCGGCAGCTCGCCCTCGTCGTCGAGTGAGGCGACCAGGTCGAGGGCGTCGCCTTCGCAGTCCATGACGTGCCCGCCGGTCAGGCCCACGGCTGCCATCTCATCGAGGAGAGCGCGCAGTCCGGCGCGGCGCCGGGCCCGGTCAGGGCGCGGGACGATGCGCTGGACGAGGGCCATGGCAGCAGCTTCCAGAAGGTGCCCGGTGGGTCGGCCGTCCGGGTCGCAGACGACGGTGGAGCGCTGTGGGAAGAGACGGGGGCCGGTCACGCCGGCCAGGTGCAGGGCTCTGGTGGAGGCGAGTGCGGAGTGCCCGTCGTACAGGCCCAGCAGCGCGGGGACGTCGCCGAGCACGTGGTCGATGGCGGCTGCGGTGAGGGGGATGCCGTCGAAGGCGCTGTGTTCGAGGCCGAAGCCGGTGACCCAACCGCCGCGGGGGGTGGACCGGGCGGCGTTCGCGAGGACGTCGCGCAGTTGGTCGAGGGTGGCGACGGCGGAGAGGTCGATACCGCTGGCCAGGTCGAGGCCCAGGACGGGGTGGGTGTGGCCGTCGACCAAGCCCGGGGTGAGGTAGCAGTGCTCGACGTCGATGATCTCGGTGTCCGGGCCGCGCCAGTCGCGGATGTCGTGGTGGTCTCCGACGGCGGCGATCAGGCCGTCGGTGACGGCGACGGCGGTTGCGCCGGGCTCGTCGGGGTTGAGGGTGTGGATGCGGCGGGCGAGGACGATCGTGTCGGCCTGCGGCATGGACTGGCTCCTGGCATCGAGGAGGGCAGGGTGGCGAGACTGCGGCGGGGGAGGAGTCGGGCGGCCCGGAACGCATGAGTCCTGGGCTCCGGTTCAGCTTGCTGCGGGAACCTCGTGCGGCTGGGCCAGGCCGTCGTAGGTCTCGCGGCGCTTCGAACGGACCACGGCGGCGACGGCGTACCCGGCGACGAGGACGACGGGTACGCAACCCATCAGGACGTTGTTCACGGTGGCCGACGCGCCGGTGAGGAGGACCATTTTGCTGATCATGAGGTAGAGCGCGCCTGCCATGAGCACCGCGGAAACGGCCGGCGCCACCACGGTGCGCAGCACGCCTTCGTTGTGGGCGGTGCGCTGGAAATACAGCAGGACGGCGAGTGCCGTGAGGGCCTGTAGCAGCACGATTCCGATGACCCCGGGGGTGTTCACCCAGATCAGCAGCTGGCGGTAGGGGTCGGCGTGGGCGATCGCGAACGCGGCGACGACCACGACGGCGAGTGCGGTCTGCAGGACGCCGGCGGTGTGCGGGGAGCCGTGCTTGGGGTGCGTGCGGCCGAGGCGGGCGGGCAGGATGCCTTCCTGAGCAAGGCTGAAGGTGTAGCGGTTGATCGCGTTATGGAAGGCCAGCAGCGCGGCGAAGACGCTGCTGATGATCAGCACGTACATGGCGTCCGCGGCCCAGCTGCCCACGTACTGGTCGGTCACGTGGAACACCACGGACGTCGGGTCCTTGGTGATGATCTGCACCGCCTGATGGACGCCGACCGCTTCGATGATGGTCCAGCAGGTGAAGGCGTAGAAGACGGCGAGGAATCCGACGGCAATGTAGGTGGCGCGGGGGACGGTGCGCTTGGGGTCGCGGGCTTCGCCGCGGTAGATCGCGGTGGACTCGAAGCCGATGAAGGCGCCGAAGGCGAACGCGAGGAGGATCCCGGTGCCGGGGCTGATCGCGTGCGTGGGAGCGAACGACGACAGCTCCAGGCCGTGCGCTCCGCCCTGCACGACGACAGCGACGTCGGTGAGGGCGAGTATGCCGGTCTCGGCGAAGAGCAGGACACCGAGCAGCTTTGCGCCG
Organism: Streptomyces sp. NPDC127097; assembly: GCF_042724075.1. Lineage (NCBI taxonomy): Bacteria > Bacillati > Actinomycetota > Actinomycetes > Kitasatosporales > Streptomycetaceae > Streptomyces > Streptomyces sp. NPDC127097. The sequence continues at coordinate 369,089 of NZ_JBHXFI010000002.1, forward strand.
AAGTCGATGTTGCGGTGGCCGGCGAGGGCGACCAGGATGATCGCAGCGAAGGCATAGACGGACCACGGGATGTTGACACCGACAAGGGCGTGGACAGTGGCCTGGGTGGCGCTCGCGAACAGTCCGTACAGGCCGATCTGCAAGGCGTTGTAGGCGAACAGAGCCAGACATGCAGCCGCGATGCCGGTCCGGGCACCCATGCCTCGGGTGATGTACGCGTAGAACGCCCCGCCTGCGTCGACGTGACGGGCCATCGTGGTGAAGCCGATGGAGAAGATGGCCAGTGCGATGCCGGCGAACAGGTAGGCGGCGGGTGCGCCAATGCCTCCGGACATGATCGCGAACGGAGCGATCCCGGCCATGACGGTCAGGGGAGCCGCCGCCGAGACCACGAAGAAGGCAATGTCGCCCGTGCCGAGGTTGCCGTGCAGTGCCTGGGGCGGAACAGCGGTGGTGTGCGGGGAATCTGTCATGGTGGCTCCCATCGCGGGGTCAAGGATAAGGCGGGTCCGGTCGAGGACACTCACCGTTATCTAAACCGTTTCGGTTTAGATGGCTGGAAGGTAACCGGTGCGGCGGTGCAGAGGAAGAGGCCGGAGTGTCTCGAAAGCGTCACGGGGCGGCCGGGCTTCGATGGCCAGGTCTCGCGTAGCGCTGCTGGATGGCGAACGCCATCGCCGGCACCGCTGGGGCAATCGCTGACGGGGCCGGGGGTTGCGCCGTGTCGGCGTGGCGGTACGGGATCGCCGCTGTTGCGGGCCACGGGTTGTCGCCGGTTCGGCGCTCCGGATCCGAGGGCGCCGGGACGGTTAACTAAACTGTTTCGATTTAGGTAACTGGGCGCTAACATGTAGGGCACCGGGCAGGGCGGACCTGCAGGGTCCCCAAGAGATCGTCATGACGGAGGCTGCCGAGATGGCCAGGCCGCGCGTAGCACTGCTGGACCGGGAACGCATCGCCAATGCTGCCCTGGCGATCGTTGACGAGACCGGGGACTTCACCGTGCCCGCGATCGCCCGAGCGCTGAACGTGCAGACTTCTTCCCTGTATCACCACGTCGACGGACGTGCGGGCGTTATAGAACTGCTGCGCGAGAAGGTCGTCGACGCGATGGACTACGACCAACTGCATCGGATTGACCAGCGTCCTTGGCAGGAGGTCTTGGCCTGCTTCGCCCGGTCCTACCGCGAGGCGTTCGCCGCCCATCCGCACATCGTGCCCATCCTCGCCACCACCACCGTCCGCGCACCTCTCGTCATCAGCGCGTACGAGCGGGTGATCGCCATGCTGCACGAGGCGGGCTTCCCTGAGCGGGACTCCCTGGCCATGGTGACCGCGCTTGAGAACTTCATCATCGGTTCCGCGCTGGACCTGGCTGCACCCCCCGTCATGTGGGAGATCCCCGAGGCGGCCGAGGCCCCAGAACTGGCCAAGGCCCTGGAAGCGGTGCCTCGTGACGCCGAACGCGCCGAACGCGCCGACCGAGCCTTCGAGGCCGGCCTGGCCGCCCTGCTCGCAGGCTTCACCGAAAGCCTCCCTTCCCGTTGAACCGTCCTGGCAGAGCCGGCCCCGATGTCCATGTCCTGGAGCCGCCGGGCGCGTAGTTGCCGGGAGGGGGCCGTTGGCTTCGGCGTGTGGCGGCGGGCGTTGCCGGCGTGGCGGTGCGGGGTGGCGGTTGTTGCGGGCTGTGTCGGCCGGGGTTTTCCCTGGGTTCAGTCGGCGAGGTGGGGACTGCTCTCCTGGGGGTGCGGGAGGGGCAGCGTGAACCAGGTGGTTTTGCCGGTGGGGGTGCGGGTGCTTGCCCAGGCTTCGGTGAGTGCGTCGAGGAGTTCGGTGCCGCGGCCGCTTTCGGTGTCCGGGGTGGCGGTGCGGCGCTGCGGGCTGGTGGGGTTGGTGTCCTCGATCTCGCATCGCAGGGAGGTCCAGAGGATTCGAATGGTGAGGCGGATGGGGCCGGGGGCGTAGCGCAGGGCGTTGGTGATCAGCTCGCTGACCAGGAGCTCTGTGGTGTCGCTGAGGTCTTGCAGGCCCCAGTCGTGCAACTGCGCGGTGGTCTGGTGGCGGATGCGGCCGACTTCGGCCGGGTCGCAGTGCACGGGCCAGGAGGTGTGCCGGTCACCGGTGTGGGGGGCGGCCGGGAACGTGGGCTGGGGTGACCTCGTGTCGTGCGGCGGCAGTGCCGGGGCCCTGGTGGCTTCCATTGCAGGTCCAGAGGGGGTGGGCGTCCGGGTCGGGCGCGGTTTATCTAAACCGTTTCGATTTAGATAAATGCAAACTAACACGTGTGCCCTCGGGTAGGAAGACCTCAGAGCGTCCCGATTTGTCGGGTATCGGTGAGGCGATGCCGTGCATGGCCGCGGCCGTACACGTCACATCGCCGGTTCTGCCCATAGGTCGGGCGGAACGATGCCGACGGACCGGCCATGGGGGTCCAGGAGGCGCCCGAGCAGCTTGTCCTGGCGCAAGGTGATCACGCGGTCGACGATGTCGAGACGTGGGTGCACGGCGGCGAGCTGGGTCTCCAGGCGCAGGATGTCGCTGACGGAGTGCAGGCTGGCCTGGAGGATGAGGTTGTGCGGTCCGCTGACGGCGGCGCAATTGCGGATTTCGGGTAGCCGGATGAGGGCGTGGCCGATCTCGGGGAGATGGCTGGGTGGGACTCTGACCCCGAGGGTGACAGCGACGGGCCAGCCGCCGAGAGGGCGTGCGAAGTCGCAGCGGAACCGCAGGAGACCACGGCGGATGAGCTGTTCGATGCGGCGTTTGACGGTGTTGAGGCTGAGGCCGAGGTCGTCGGCCAAGTGCTGGTAGGGAGCGCGTCCGTCCTGGGAGAGCCGGGTGATGAGGGTGCGGTCGCAGGAGGTGATCTCGCCCGGTGCGACCGGGAATTCGGCCGGGGGTGGCCCGGTCAGCTGGGCACGTTGGCCGGGGGCCAGGGCGGCGATGCGCCATCGGCCGCCCTCGGTGAACATGTGGGTGACGATCCGGGCCTGCACGGTGGTGATGCCGGGAAGGTGGGGGAGCAGGTCGAGGGTGTAGCCGGACAGGGCTGAGAGGTCGCGTGTGGCGACGGTGGCGAGGATGTCGTGGCCGGCTGCTGTGCGCTCGATCGTGAGCATGTGGGGGTGGCCGCTCAGCGCCTGGGCGACCTGGGCGGTGGCCTTCGGAGCGCAGCCGATCACGACGAAGGCCACACAGATCTGCTCGAACAGGTGCGGGCCGGGTGAGATTCCCACCCAGGCGGCGCCTTGGCCGGACAGCCGGCTGAATCGGCGGGCGACGGTTACGGGGTCGATCTCCAGGGCGCGTCCCAGCTCGGTCCATGAGGCCCGTGGCCTTAGCTGCAGGGCACTGATCAGCGCCAGATCGCCCTCCGTCAGCAGCGCTGGTGCGTCATCCTGCGCACCACGGCCTACTGAGTCAGAATCCTGCGTATCGCGTCCTGCATGCATCACATTCCCATTGTGGACCGCAGACCCGCACACGGCGGGCGTGAAGGAGGTCGCACCATGGCGTACGGCGATTATCAGAACGAGATCTACATGGACGGGCTGCGCGGCGTGCTGCCGCCCTTCCCGATGACCTACGACGACCTGGAGCCGCTCGCTCAGGCCGCGATGCCCGCCTCGATCCGCTCCTACGTCATGGCCGGAGCCGGTGACGAGCACACCCAGCGCGCCAACGTCACCGCATTCGAACACTGGGGTCTCATCCCGCGCATGATGGTGGGAGCCGCGGACCGGGATCTGTCCGTCGACCTGTTCGGGATCCGCTTGCCCTCACCGCTGTTCATGGCTCCGGTCGGCGTGATCGGCCTGTGCGCACAGGACGGCCACGGCGATCTGGCCACGGCCCGCGCCGCCGCCCGCACCGGCGTCCCGATGGTCGCCTCCACGCTGAGCGTCGATCCGCTGGAGGAGGTCGCCGCCGAGTTCGGCGACACCCCGGGCTTCTTCCAGCTCTACACACCCACTGACCGGGAACTGGCCGAGAGTCTGATCCACCGTGCAGAGAAGGGTGGGTACCAGGGCATTGTGGTCACCCTGGACACCTGGATCACCGGCTGGCGCCCCCGCGATCTTGCCGTCAGCAACTTCCCCCAGTTGCGCGGACATTGCCTGACCAATTACACCAGCGACCCCGTCTTCCGCGCCCGTCTCGCCCGCAGTCCGGAGGACGACCCGGCGGCCGCGGTCGCCGAGTGGGTGGGGATCTTCGGTAACCCTCTCACCTGGGACGACCTGTCCTGGTTGCGTTCGGTCACCGACCTGCCGCTGATCCTCAAGGGCATCTGCCACCCTGACGACGTTCGCCGCGCCAAAGACGGCGGCGTGGACGCTCTCTACTGCTCCAACCACGGTGGACGCCAAGCCAACGGCGGCCTGCCCGCCCTCGACGTCCTGCCCGGCGTGGTGCAGGCCGCCGACGGCATGCCTGTCCTGTTCGACTCCGGTGTCCGCACGGGAGCCGACGTCATCAAGGCCCTCGCTCTGGGGGCCACCGCCGTCGGCGTCGGCCGCCCCTATGTGTATGCGCTCGCCTACGGCGGCGAAGCCGGCGTCGTCCACGTCCTGCGTTCCCTGCTCGCCGAAGCTGACCTGATCATGGCCGTGGACGGCTATCCCACCCTCGCCGATCTCAGCCCCGACTCCCTCCGCCGCCTGACCTGACCTGACCTGCGCGGTGCAGGATTCCTGCTGCTCCGTCGGGCGGGACGCCGGGCATCTGCGCGACACACGTCGCGTGTGAACATCGTTGACACCATTGGTTCAAAAAGAGAGAATGCTGCATCGCGACGCGGCTGAACCGGTTTGGCCGTACCGGAAGGTTCTTGAGTTCGCCATTCCTCACCTGTGCGCACGGCCGGCCTCCTGTACCGGAAAGCCGGCACCGCAGGAGGTCCGCGAGCAGCGGCGGATCGTCGACCGGTATGGGCCGTTCGTCTCTTTACCGCGCATCCAATCCGTTCCGCCATGGCGCGACGAACTGGGGCCGCGGCAGGCCGTACTCAGCCGCTTTCCGGGACGTGACCGACACAGGAAGGGCTGTTGTCCGGCCGGTTCGGGAGAACAGGCCGCGTACAGGCCAGGCCGTGAACCAGGGAACCCCTGGAGCCGTGGCGTGATGGAGAGTGAATCGACATCAGGAGGAACACATGACCAACACGGTGCCCGAAACGATGCGTTCGGCAGTGGGACCCATGCCTGCCGGGGCGGTCATCCCGCAGCCCCCGGCATTCACTTCGGCGCAGGAAGAGAGGGCACACCGGAAGCGGGAGCTGGCAGCCGGATTCCGCATTTTCGGCAGGCTCGGATTCTCCGAAGGAGTCGCAGGGCACATCACGGTTCGTGACCCGGGGAATCCGGAGCTTTTCTGGGTCAACCCGTTCGGCATGAGCTTCAGCCAGATCAAGGCATCCGACCTCATCCTTGTCGACCAGGACGGGAACGTGATCGAGGGCAACCGGCCGGTCAACCGTGCCGCGTTCGTCATCCATTCCCAGGTTCACAAGGCGCGCCCGGACGCTCTGGCTGCCGCGCACGCGCACTCCCTGCACGGCAAGGCGTTCTCCAGCCTCGGCATCCCGCTCGACCCGATCACCCAGGATGCCTGCGCCTTCTTCGAAGACCACGGGCTGTACAGCGACTACACCGGCGTGGTCACCGATCTGGAAGAGGGCCGCCGCATCGGGAAAGCGCTCGGTTCCCACAAGGCCGTCATTCTGCAGAACCACGGCCTGCTCACGGTCGGGCAGTCCGTGGCCGAGGCGGTGTGGTGGTTCGTCACCATGGAGCGTTCTTGTCAGGCCCAGTTGCTGGCGATGGCGGCCGGCACGCCCAAGCACATCGACCGGGACACGGCCCTGCTCGCCCGGGAACAAGTGGGCACCCCACTGGCCGGATGGTTCCAGGCGCAGCCACTCTGGAACCAGATCACCGTTTCCGACGCCGACCTCGCCGGCTGACCCACTCCCATCGGTTCAGGGTTGCTGCGCGGTGCACAGAGCTGCAGCCGTCGCCCCGACCCTCAACTGGCGTTGCGTGCATGCGTACCGCACCCGCGTCGGTCCGGACGCACGCCCACTCCTATGAAGAAGTGTGCGAAAGGCAGGTATGTCTCAACCTCTTGCGGCACAGGAAAGCAAGCCCGCATGCCGATGGCGGCGGAGCCCGGAGGGACGGTTCGTAGGACTCAACGTGGGCCTACTGGTGCTCCACATGGTGCTGGCCTCGGCCGCCAAGCCACAGCTCGCGAGCGACGCGGTCGGCCAACTCACGGTCGGTTCCCTGCTGCTCATCGGGCAGGGCGTGCTGTTGTTGTGGACCGCCTCACGGTACGCGTCGGCCCCCGTCTCGGAAAATGGAGGTGAGAAATGACGGGCAGCCTGCTGGCCATGATCGTGCCGATGTCGAACGACACGCGCACGATCCTGCTCATGGTGTTTCTTGGCTTTCTCGTTGGCGCCCTGTTCTTCTGTCTATTCCTGGGTCCGGAGCAGGATCACGTCGACGTCTTCTACCGAGGCCGTCAAAGCACTCTCTTCAGCGCCGTGTTGGCGATGGTGGGCGTGTGTGTTCCGGCCAGCACGCTCCTGGGGATGACGGGCACGATCAGTCTCTTCGGCTACGACGGCATGTTCATCGCCCTCAGCGTGCTGTTCGCGCTGGCACTGCTGCTCATCCTCGCAAGGCCGCTGAGGCGCCGCGGACGCTTCACCATCGGCGACGTGTGCGCACCTCCCACCCGGGGCCGGGCTCCACGAGTCGCAGCGGGCATCGTCACCCTTGCCGTCTGTCTGCCCCTGCTCATGTTCGAACTCGCCAGCGCCGGCATCAACACCGCGCTCCTTCTCGGGTTCGCCGGCAGCGGCGCCCGGTCGGTCTTCACCATCATGATCGGTGTCCTGATCGTTTCAGCCACCGTGTTCGGCGGTATGCGTGGCGCGACTGCCCTGCAGATCGTCAAAGGCATCGTGCTGTTCGCTGCATGCGCCGCCGTCGTCATCCTGGTGTTGCAACACTTCGGCTTCGACCCAGGCGCCCTGCTTCAGTCCGCGCGGAGCCACAGCTACCGCCCGGAGGCGTTCCTGAGCCAGGGAATGAGCACGGTACCCCGAGCCTCCGATGCCGTCGGGACAGCCGACTTCGTGGGCCTCCAGGTGACCATCATCCTTGGAGCGGCCGCCATGCCCCATGTGGTCATGCGCATCAATACCCTCTCCGACGACGCCACTGCGGCGTCAGTCGTCTGCCGGGTGATGTACGTGGTCGCAGCCTTCATGGCCGGAACTGTGGTGATGGGCCTGGGAGCAGCCGCACTCGTCGGCAGCGAGCGCATAGTTTCCGCTGACACGGGCGGAGCGGGCGCGCTGATGCTGCTGTCCGCGAGCCTGGCCGGTGGTCCCTCCAGCGCCGGCGGGGCCGCCGTGTTCATCCTCGTTGCGTGCGCGCTGTTGGTGACCGTGCTGGCAGCGACGGCGAGCGTCACCTTGGCTGCTGCCGCAGCGGTCGCGCACGACATCTCCCCGCACACCCACGGGAGGCAGTCCGGAGGATCAGAGGTCGCTGCGGCACAATGGGCCGCGGCCCTTGTGGGCACAGCGGCTATCGCGCTGGCAGTGGCCGCGCGGAACGAGAACATCCAGCAATTGACCGCCATTGCACTGTCCGTCGCCGCCTCCAGCCTCTTGCCTGCCCTGGTGTACTCGCTGTTCTGGCGTCAGTACACCCACCGCGGACTCCTGTGGACTCTTTACGGCGGCATGGGAGCCACCCTGGTTCTTCTTCTCTTCTCGCCGCGCGTCAGTGGCGTTCCCTCGTCCCTGTTCCCGTCATGGCATCTTGACTGGTTTCCACTGGAGAACGTTGCCCTGGTCTCGGCACCGGTGGGCTTTCTCCTCGGCTATCTCGCCACGGTGCTGGGCAGACCGGCGCGCGGGCGGAGGTCATCGAGCAGGAGGATGACCGAGCCGGTTGACGGCGGCGGCCAGGAGCACCTGCGGGGAACTACCTAGAGCAGCGACAGGCCGGCCGGGATGAGGTGCGCGCGTATCTGGCGTTCCGCGCGCACCTCATCCCGGCCGGGCACGTATGAGCAGCGTGCCGCTGAGTTCGTTCTCCTGCGGATCGAGATCACTGAGGCACATGCCGACGGACGGACCGTCGGTTCGTCGGACGACCGGAGCCGTTGTGCGCACGGTGGTGACCACACGGTGCGCACAACGCGGAGGCAGCGGCTCTGGTGTCGCTCACTGGGTGCGCACGCTGGTGTTGCGGTGCCCCAGTTCGGTGAGGGCCCGGTCGAGGGTGTGGGTGAAGAAGTCGACGGCGGTGGGGTCGAGGCACAGCGGCGGCTTGATCTTGAGGATGTTGAGGTGGTCTCCGGTGGGCTGGACGATGACGCCGAGGTCGAGCATGCGGTCGCAGAGTTCGGCGGTCTCCTCGGTGGCGGGTTCCACGGTGGTGTGGTCGCGGACGAGTTCGAGGCCGAGGTAGAGGCCGGTGCCGTGGACGGCGCCGATGATGCCGTGGCGGGCTGCGAGGGCTTGAAGCCCGGCCTTGAGACGGACTCCGGTGCGGATGGCGTTGCCCTGGAGGTCCTCGTCCCGGAGGGTGTCGAGGACGGTGAGGCCGGCGACGCTGGAGACGGGGCTGCCGCCGGTGGAGGAGAAGAAGTAGCCCTGGTCGCGGTATCGGTCGGCGATGGCCCGGGTGGTGATCACGGCGCCGAGGGGGTGGCCGTTGCCCATGGCCTTGGCGACGCACACGATGTCGGGCACGACCTGCTGTTGCTCGAAGCCCCAGAACCAGGTGCCCAGGCGCCCGTAGCCGACCTGGATCTCGTCGGCGATGGCCAGTCCGCCGTGCCTGCGCACCGCCGCGTACACCTGGGCGAGGTAGCCGTCGGGGAGGGCGACGCCGCCTGCGTTGCCGTAGTAGGACTCGCTGAGGAAGGCGCCCGCCGGGCGGCCGGAGGCGGCCAGGTCGTCGATGATGCGGACCGCCTCGGGGGCGTACCGGGCAGCCTGCTCGCCGCGGTGCAAGCCGCGGTACGGGTTGGGTGAGTCGACGGTGTGGACCCAATTCGGGCGACTGGCGAGGGCGTTGGGGTTGTCCTGGAGCGAGGTGGAGACGGCGTCGGAGGCGTAGGTCCAGCCGTGGTACGCCTCTCGCAGGGCGACGAGGTCTTGCTGTCCGGTCGCGCCGATGGCGAGCCGGATCGCGAGATCGGCCGCCTCGGAGCCGGAGTTGACCAGGAAGACGGTGTCCAGCGGGTCGGGCAGCAGCGCGGTGAGGCGTTCGGTGAACTCCACGACGGCGGCGTAGTGGAAGCGGGAGTTGGTGTTGAGTCTGCGCAGTTGCCGCGAGATCGCCTGTTCGACGCGGGGGTGGGCGTGGCCGAGCGGGGTGACGTTGTTGACCATGTCGAGGTAGGAGCGGCCCTCGGCGGAGACCATGTAGTGGCGCCAGCCGCGTTCCATGCGGGGCGGGTTGTCGTAGTAGTGCTCCTGAACGGTGGCGAAGGTGGCGTCGCGTCGCGCGAGCAAATCCGGCTGCGGAGCGGTCCCGGCGGCCGGCAGGCCGAGCAGCGGGGCGGGGTCGGCGGTGAGCGCGAGCCAGCCGGGGGCGTACTCGGGTCGCACCAGCGGTGGGACGACGGGTGCGTCGAGCTGCTGAAGAGCGACGTGGACGCGGGTGCCTGCGGGCAGGGCGACCAGGTGGTCACCCGCGCGGACGCGTGTGGCGGCGGGCAAGGTGGGGTGGACGGTGTCGGGGAAAGTCAGATGCAGCGCGTGGGGACCGCAGGTGACGGCCGTGTGGCCGGGCGCCGCCCGCAGCACCTCACCGTCGCCGGGCGCCTGTAGAACCGCGGGCTCATCGAGCCACACATCGATACCGGTGGCGATGGTGGCGGGCGAGGTGGCGGACAGGGCCGGGGTCGCAGTGAGCCGAGCCTGCCCGTAGCGGGTGGCGGCAGCCACGGCTTCGTGGGCGAGGAGGGCCGACGCGAGGCGGTCTTCGGCTGCTTCGTCCAGCCAGGCGCCGTGGTCCATGGCGTCGGCCTCGACGGAGAGGTCGAGCACGGAGATCTGGCCGAGGTCCAGTCCCGCCACCAGCGGCTGCGCGGGTGCAGGGACGGTGGCTCGGTGGCAGGCCAGGCCGAGCGTTTCGGTGATCAGGTGGGTCATGACCGCGGTCGGTACTGCGGTGGCCTGCTCGAAGATGCGCCACTCGCGGTCGAGGGCGGCATGGGCGTAGGCGTTGTCGCCGTCGATGGCGGCCTGGTGCTGTCCGCTGACGACCAGGGTGGCTGCGCGGAGGACGACCAGCGGCCACAGGGCCGCCGCCTCGTCGGCGGAGAGCGGGCGGATCTCGTGGAAGGCGCGGACGGCGGGCAGGACGTCGTGCGGTTCCATGCCGTCGTGGTGGAGCATCGAGGACAACGGCATGGCCAGCTCGCACACCGCCCAGGTGTCCGTGAGGTCGCCGAAGTCGATGATCCCTTCGGGCCGCGGCAGCGGGCTGTCGGGTGAGCGGACCAGGTTGTCGTCGGTCAGGTCCAGGTGCACGGCCTGGCGCGGGAGTCGCTCGGCGACCTTCAGCACAGCGGCCCAGGCATCCGTGGTCGCGGCGAGCACGGCGGACCGGCGCTCCGCCTGCGGTAGGTGATCCAGCAGTCGGGCGACCACGCGGTCGGCGTGGCGGGGATCCCATTGCAGGACGCGCTCCAGCCCCGGGTGTTCGAAGGGCTGGAGGGCGGTGCTGACCTGGCCGGCGATGCGGCCCATGGCCGCGACCGTCCCGGGCGACAGGTGGCGCGGGCCCGACAGTGTTCCGCCGGGCAGGTGCCGCAGCAGGCGGGCAGTGACCGGGCCGCCGCCGGTGTGCACGAGGGCGGTGCGACGGTTGCCGTCGGCGTCGCGCAGCACGGTTGCCAGACGTAGGCGGGGCTGTGCTTCGGCGATCAGGTCGGCGGCGGTGTCCTGGGCGTCGATCTCGGTCGCGGTGAACGCCGGGTTCGCGATCTTGAGGACGGCCGCAGGCGCGCCGTCGTCGTCGGTCATCAGGAAGTTGGCGTCCTGCTGGCTGCCCAGCGACTCGGCTCGGACCGTGAGACCGAAGTGCTCAGCGGCGATCCGGCGGGCCTGGTCGGTCGTCAGCCGCGGGGCGGGCAGCGCCTGTTGGGTGAAGAAGTCGACGGTGGGGGACTGGTCGTACGTCATGCCGGGTTCCTCAGCTTTTCGGTGAGGGGGAGGGGAGAGGGAGGTGTGGGGGAAGGCCGGCAAGGGATCGCGCCGGCTGGCCGTGGGGACGGTGGCCCGCCACCAGCGAAGGGCTGCACATCAGCAACCGGAGAAGTTCCTGACCACACCGTTGTCTCGCCCGTGACGTCAGGCAGGCGTACGCAATCGACGTCCCGCAGGAAGTGGTGGGTGTGGATCCGAAGGCGGAGGACGGGCCTAGCCGCGCTCCTCCTGGATGCCGTTGCCGCCGTCCACGGTGAGCACCTGCCCGATGATGTAGCTCGAGTCCGGGGAGGCCAGGAACGCGACAAGCGCGGCAACCTCGTCGGGTGTGCCCGAACGGCCCGCCAAAGTAGCTGTACCCATCCTCCGCTCGCGTTCGGTGCTGGATCCGGTAGCGATCCAGCCCGGCGCCACGGCGTTCACGGTGACGTGGTGCGCGGCAGTCTCCACAGCCACGGCCCGGGTCAGGCCCACGAGTCCCGCCTTGGCGGCGTGGTAAGCAGCATCCCCCGCATAGGCCATAACCGGGCCCGAGACCGAGGCGATATTCACGATCCGCCCGTAGCCGGCCTCGACCATGGGTCGCACGGCGGCTCGAGTGACGTGGAACGCGGTGTCCAGATTCCGCCGTAGCGCAGAGTGCCACTGAGCGTTCGACAGCTGGCTGAATGGTGCCGACTGCTCGGGATCACTCACCGAGGTCATCCCCGCGTTGTTGACCAGGACATCAAGCCCGCCGAAACGTTCCAGGGCTATCTGCACCAAAGACTCAGCAGCAGCGGGCTCAGTCAAGTCGGCCACTACGGCGACAGCCTCAACCCCTTGCTCTGCCAGCTCGGCGACACGCTGACGGATCCGCTCCGTCGTCGCGGTCAGCACTACTCGATTTCCCTGAGTCCCCAGTCGCAGCGCGCAGGCAAATCCAATGCCATCAGGGTTTCCCGCCCCGGTCACGATCGCGACGCGGGCTCGACTGCCTTCCGCCGTCATCGGTTTGTCCTTTGCTTGTCGTCGCTCGGAAGAGCCCGTACAGGCGGCTCCTGCATCTGGCATGCACACGATCGCTAGCCAGAGGCTGAGGGTGCCGAGATGGGGCTTACCTAAACCGAATCGGTTTAGGTAAGGTCGCAGCGTAGCAGGTTGCACGTTCCGCTCGGCTCTTCGAGCGGAAGGCGTCTGAGAAGGGAGTTGTCCTTGAGAACGAGGCGAGCAGTGAGAAGGGCTACGTTGGCAGCGGTCGGAGCCGCCGCGGCCCTGGCGGTCGCGTCCAGTGGCACGGCCCACGCGATCGGAGGCGGGGCGGAGGCGAAGACCAGTCCGAGCTCTGTCGTCTACGTCGGACCCAACCGTTGTTCGGGAGCCTTGATAGCTGCGCAGTGGGTGCTGACGGCTCGGCACTGTGTAGTGCCGGACACGGCGAATTTCGCCGTTCATCGGAACGAACCCGAACCAGTAGCAATCACGGTCGATAAGACATACCTGGCTCCGTTCAGCGACATGGCGTTGCTTCACCTTTCGACTGAAGCGGCGGGAGCAAACATCTTGGGCGGCGACAAGGGCTCGAATGGATACATCCCGCTGGACGGCGATGCCTCAATTCCCGCACATGACACCGCAGTAACCCTCATGGGCTACGCCGGCGGCACCCTGAAAGCGGGCGAAGCAAAGGTCAGCAAGAGCAACACCATCCAGAATATGGAAGCGACCGCCCAAGCGGCGGGTGCACTCACCGGATACGCCGAACCGGGCGACTCAGGAGGGCCCATCCTCCGCAAGGACAGCAATGGTCAACTGGCGCTCATCGGCATCATTTCAGGCGGAGGCGGCCCCCCGACCAGCCGTTGGACGGGTGGCGGCTCCCTCTGGCAGACCGACGGCAAGGGCGGGACCATGACGCTCAGGCAATGGATCAGGGACACAAGCGGGATCTGACAGACCCGTTTTCCGCGGGGCGTTGAGGGCTGACGCGTAATCCCTGGCGGGCGCACGACGACAGCTACGGGACCTTGCGGCGTTGCCGGGACGTCCGGATACGCTCAGTATCCGGACGTCCCTCCGCCTTGCGCTCCGCATTGCTTCGCCCCGGCTCTTCACGCGTTCTCCGGAGGCTCCGGTCCGGCGTGCTCCTAGGCACTGTCTGACAAAGGATCTTGGGTGGGTTCTCGGAGCCAGAGGAGGAGTGAGGCCAGGTGGACTCCGGCCCGGTAGCGGTGGGCAAGTTTGTCGAGGCGGGTGGCGATCGCGCGGAACTGCTCGCCCTCGACATCCAGACTCCCGGGCTCCACACGGCCTGGCCCGTCCAGATCGGCGTCACGGACAGGAAGGGCAATACCCTCTTCGACGAACTCGTCAACCCGCTGGCCGACATCACACCTGAAGCCAGTTGAAACCGACGGGTTCCCGGATTCTGGCAGTAGAACGGCCACGAACCCGCCGCAGGAAGTCCGTTCCGACCGGCAGACTTCAGCGAGTTCGTGGCCGTTCTTCATGGCGCTCTGAGCTCAGTTCGGCAGTGCGGCGAGGTAGCGCTTGACGCCAGAGTCGAGTCGGAGCTTGTCCGGGGTGCCCGGGAACTCGCGGACCGCCTCCAGAAGTTCACGTTCGGGCGGTCCGGTGATCTTGACGTCGATCACGTTCAGGAGCTCGTCCCACTTCTTCTGGGACAACGAACGCTGCAGCTGGCTTGAGATCTCGGCGTTGGCGAAGGCCCGGAGAGCGAGTGAAGCCTGCTCCGGGTCGAATCGGCCGATCAAGTCGAGGTAGATCGGGTTGGCGACGTCCGCCTCGCCGTGGCCGTTGGTGAGGAACACCGTGACCAGGGTCTTGACGTACTGGCGGACGAGGTTTCCCGGAACGGACCCGTGCTGTCCGACGAGCTCGGCGAGCCGGCGGGCCACTCGGGGCTCGTTGTAGAAGTTGTCCCAGGCGAGATGCACGTTCAGCAGGTCTTCGATCGCCTCGGCCAACTCCGTGACCTTGATCTCCTGGGGCAGGTAACTGCCGCCCTGCACAAGGTCGATGAGCTGACGAGCTAGGGCTGCCTGTGCCTGGTCGGCGTTGGCCAGGAAGCGCGCGAGGCGGGTGCCGCACCAGAAGCGGGTGTCCTCGGAGACGTAGGGCCAGAGCTTCGGCCAGAGCTCCCGGATGTTGTCGAGGGCGTGCGGTTCACCGCCGATGGCGGTGTAGACCCTGCCTGGGCCGACCTCCAACACCCGGACGAGGGCAAGGTCCGCTTCGACCACGACCACTACCTCAAGATCTGGTCCCTCATGAACGCGAAGATCGCCGCAGACTTCCTGCTCCTCGACGAAGCGCAGGACACCAACCCCGTCGTCGAGCAGATTCTCAACAACCAGCGCAGCCACGCCCAGCTCGTCATGGTCGGCGACTCCGCCCAGGCCATCTACCAATGGCGCGGCGCCAAAGACGTCATGACCGGCTTCGACGGCACCGCCCTGGCCCTGTCGAAGTCCTTCCGCTTCGGTCCCCTCCTCGCCCACGAAGCCAACCGCTGGCTCGCCATCGCCGATGCACCCATCCGCCTGCAAGGCAGCGAAGCGATCCCCACCGAACTCGGCTTGGTCCCCTGCCCGGACGCCGTCTTGTGCCGCACGAACGATCAACACCCTGCCGGCAACCCTCCGGCCAACCCACCTTTGCTGCTCACCCTGGCCGACCCTGGACGGCGGGCACATTTGTCGGTGGTGCCCGATACCGTCAGCGCGGACAACGGCAGAGGGGGCCCGGTGGTACGGAAGCTCGACCCGGAGATCGCGCGGAAGCGGATGATCAGCTACGGCATGGAACCGACTGTGCCGTATCCAGGGTGCGTCGACGCCCCGTGGCCAGGTATCTGTCTGGCGTGTAAGCAGCCTGCAAGCCCAACGCTGAGCAACGCGAAACGCCAAGGTGTCTGCGCGCCCTGCGGACAAGATCTGGCTGCTGAGGCCCTGCGGCTGCCTCTCTCTGAGGTAGTGCGTGCCCTTGAAGGCCGTGGCGCCATTGTCGTCGGCGACTATAAGAACAACCGAGAGGGGATCGAGTGCATCTGCTTGAGGTGTGGCGCCTTGATCTACCCGGCGTACTCGAATGCCATGCGTAAGGGCGTGGGACTCTGCGATAAACAGTGCAAACGAGACCGCATCGGTGACAGTAACCGTGCCGACGCCGAAGAAGCCGCAGAGTTTGCCCGGGCCAATGACTTGATCCCGCTCGCTCCGTACACCGGAGCAGACGATCCGTGGCCATTGGAGTGTGCGCGTTGCGGTCACGTAGGCAGTAAGACAACCTATAGCGTCATCAAGCAGCTCGGGCATGTTTGCACGGCGTGCGGTCGCGTTCGCACGGCTAACGCACGGCGCTTGCAATCAGCCTCCGCCTTACAGAGCATGCTGGATGCCAAGCTGAAGCCTGATGTCCCGTACCCGGGCCGTGTAAATGATCCTTGGCCCTGCACCTGCATGGTGTGCAAGGTAAAAATTCGTCCCGGTCCGCGCCTGAACGACATCCGGAACGGTGGTCAAGGTGGCTGCACAACGTGCTCGGATACAAGTTTCAAGCAGGGGGAGCCAGCGCACATCTACCTCGTCGTCAACTACGAGATCCGATTTCTAAAGTGGGGGAAGGCTAACGACGTGGTAAATCGTCTCCGGGAACACGCACGCCAGGGTTTCGGTCACGAGGTGGGCCGCTGGTCATTTGCACTCGGCGCCGAGGCTACGTTGGTAGAGAGGGCGATCAAGGCCGAAGTTCGGGCGCTAGGTGCGACCACCCAAGCCGATAAAGGGCTCATGCGATATAAGGGCTACACCGAGACCGCCAGCATGGATGAGGTCACCGTCACTGAGGTCCTCGCCATCATCCAGCGACTGGTCAGCGCCAGTCCGGACCTGCCGATCCCTGCTGACGTCCTTGTAAGCGTCCCTCACCCCAGACTGATCGGAACGCCGCGCGCTCAACAGTCCTCTGGCTCGTCGGACGGGCCCTCGGTCACCAACTCGGTCCGGTAGCCCTGGTCCTTTGACGTGAAGACTCCTCTCGCTTTTACCGTTGAGGCTGGCTCACGGCGTCCACAGCGGGGAAACCCAGTGCGGTGTCGACGAGTCGGCCAGCAGCGACGTCACACCCCCGGGAACACCGAGCCTCCCTAGCCCGGGTCTTCACTCGTCCGAGGTGCCGCCGCCGGAGGAGGCCGACCACCCCCACGCAGGTTTCCCTGTCAGGTCCTTGTGTTCACGTCTTGTGGCTCCTCTAGGTGGCGGCGCGCGGTGGCGGCCGTCGAAGGTGCGGGACGGCCATCCAACGAACGGGATGAGCAGTTCCTGTAAGACCAACTCTGCCGTGTTTACAGGCGCGTTGTGGGCTCTTCGATGAATTCGACGGGCCCGTTCGCGGGCGGCTCACAATTCATCGCCGATGTCCCGATGCTCCGCGCACCCAGACTCGTCGAAACCGACACCGCCCAAAAATCCAACGTTCTAGCTCTCGCTTCCGCTTTCGTCTCGGTGGGGCGACAGCCCGAATTCATCCAGGAAGTAGCCCCGCGCATTTCTGAAGTGCCCTGAGCGTCCCTGGACTGCTTTGGACTTCTGTCGGCTCTCGGTCAGCTGGCCGTGGTGGACTCTGTCTTCGCTACCGAGGGCAGCGAGCGCACAGCGTTGTCGTGGAATGAGGCGTGGATCGGCACGAGGTCTTCGCCGCTGGTGTCGTCGAGGGCGGTGACGTTGATGCCGATCTCCGGGATGTCGCTGTCGATCGCCGCGACGCGGCTGCCGCAGGTCGGGCAGAAGCCGCGCTTCGCCTCACCGGGGAAGGTCTCGTACCAGGTCGGCTCGCCACCCTCGCCGATCCAGGTGATCGTCTCGAAGCCCACCCACCACATCACGGGGGTGCCGCCGAGTTTTTGGCAATGTCCACATTCACAGGTGTGGGGGAAGACTGCGGGGCCCTGGGCGGTGAAGCGGATGCGACCGCAGAGGCAGCCGCCGGTGCGATCCTCGGCTGCTTCGGTTCGGTGGGCGTCGACGGCGGGGGTGGCGTTCATCAGGTGATCTCCCAGGTGTGATGGGCAAGTTGGGCAGATCAGTGTGCCATCGCTTCCACGACCGCCAGGACGCTGTTATCGGCTCTCGCCCGGCCGCGTGCGCCGATTGCGGAGGTGCCACGGGGTTGGGCGACGAATGTGCGAGTAGTAGGCGTACAGGAAATCCCGGTGAGATTGATCTTGGTCAGCTAGCACACCGTTCCGCGGCCTCACTGAGGTTCACGGAAAGATCGTCGAGCGGGTGCCGACGCTGGCTACGGTCCGCCTCGTGCCGGTGGAGTTTCTGACTGATGAGCAGGCCGAGGCGTACGGGACGTTCACCGAGGCGCCCACGCACCCGGAGCTGGAGCGGTTCTTCTTTCTCGATGATGACGACCGCGATCTGATCGCGCTGCGTCGTACGGACGCGCACCGGCTGGGCACCGCGGTGCAGATCTGCACGGTCCGCTATGTCGGCCGGTTCCTGGGCGAGGACCCGCTCGCCGTGCCCCGGTTCGAGCACCGCGTGGACCTGAGCACCTGCACCCTGACCGTCGAGCGGCCCGGCAGCGACCCGCTCGTGCTCCGCCCGCAGGGTGAAGCCGCGCTGGTCGCCCGGCTCACCCAGTACCCCCCCGCGCGGTGACCTGCACGAGCTCACGGCCCCGGTCCCGTTCGTCGACCCGGCCAAGCCCGGCGGCATCGCCGTGGTGCTGCAGGAGCTGCCCGCGAAGGTCGGCGGCCTGTAAGCCCCCGCAGTTCGTACTGGGCATCACACCTTCGGCGCGGCCGGACCTCACACCCCGTATCCCTCCCGGTAGAACGAGGGCAGCTGGGCCACCCCTTGCAGCGTTTTGGTCTCCGCAGCAGGCTTTGGTCCGAAAGCTTCGCCGGAACATGGCCGGAGGGAACCTTCCATGCAGGTGCGAGGGTGCGGTGGTTGCGGTTAGGGGAGCCTTGCCAGGAACCGTACGGGCGCGGGGTGCCTGCCGATGCTGGCGGAGCCGTCGGTGACCATGCCGGGTTCGGCGCCTGGCAGGGCGCGCAGCGGGATGGTGTAGACGAGGCGAGCAGGCCGCGCTCGACCAGGGGGCGCCGTACGGCGCGGCCAGGGCTACACCCTGCGCGTGACCGCCGTCCCGGCCGTGCACAGCCGGCTCCTCGCCCGCTGCCAGCCGCTCGACGGCGGCCAGGGCGTCCCGGCTGTTCCTGCCCAGCGCAAGGCCCGCCGTGAGTACGAGAACCGCGTCAGCACCCTCGAGCCGACCGGCCCGTGATCGTTCTCACTGATACCCGCTGTACACCGAGGTCACCAGTCTCCTTACGCCCGGCGACAGCGGACGCGGAGCACCAGACGCCGGTGGATCGGCGGGTCTGATCTGCGGCCCTGGCTCGGACTTGCCGATGTGCATGTCCTGGGCAGTCGCGGTTCGTTAGCGAAGAGTCAGACCAGTTGGATCACACCGGGGAAGCGGCAGGAGCGGCACATGAGAGAGCTCACGAGCAAAGCCAGTTCGACACGGTGATCGCCCAGGACCAGTACACCCTGGTCATGTTCTTTGCTGTCTGGAGCGGGCCGAGCAAGCAAATCTCACCGGTCGTCGAGAAGCTTGCGGTGAAGCATCCCGAGATCGCGTTCGCCTCGGTCGATGTCGACGCGACGGCCGAAATCGGGCATGAAGTCGGCGTGAGGGGAATGCCGACCTTCGTCCTCTTCCGCCGGGGCGAGAAGGGCGGTGAGGTGGTCGGGGCCGGCTCCTCGGCGCTGATTGCCATGATCGACGAGACGAAGGCGGCCTGACGGCCACCGCCGAAGAGGTGTCGATGCCCTCACCTCTGCGCGGCCGGTCGGGCCCGGGCCGCGCAGAGGGCTGTAGGGCAACGGGCATGTCCGGTGGCTGGGAGGAGTACCGGGCGTGCCCGCCGCTGATCCGGGCGCGGACGGCCTTGCCGCAGACGCCTGTGCGCCGGGCGGCGCGGGCCGGGTCGGGGCGTCCGCGGTCACCGCCGGCTTGGCGGATCAGCCGGCCCGGCGTTCGAGGTGCGGACGGTCCATCCGGCGTCGCGCCAGGTGTCGGTGTTCAGGGTGCCGCGTCCGTTGATGAAGCGCGGGGTGGCGGTGCGGTCGGCGGATCGGGGTGGGTCGATGTGGGAGAACTGCGGCCACTCGGTCAGGTGCAGCAGCAGGTCGGCAAACTCCCTACAGAAAAGCCGCAATCTCCGGGGCCTGATCATGGCTGCGGTGAGGAGGAGGTGCCCCGCCGTCTGCCGAGAGGCGGTGGGCCGTCCGCGCTACCTGTGGAGGGCGTATGCGAGGGCTTCGTCGAGGAGTTCCCGAAGGGCCGAGGAGGTCGGTGCGAGGGCAGTGGCGAGCAGTGCCGGGCCGCTGGCCAACGGTGTGAGGACGGCGCACCCGTCCCGGGACCCCTGGCGGAGGAGGACGGGCTCGCGGGGGGTGTTCATCTCCGGGTTGACGAGTAGGAGTTGGCCGACGGCGCGGTGTCCGTGCAGGACAGCTGGGCCGTCCCAGCCGGGTTCTGGGTCCCCATATGCCGTCTGCTGATCGAGCAGTGGTTTTCCGGCGCGGTGGATCAGGAGTCGGCTGACGAGGTGGCCCGGTTCCTCGTTGGCCCGGCCCAGGAGCTGTTCCTCTCGCAGTAACAGCCGAGAAGTTGCGGCGAGTTCGACGGTGTAGGTCTGTCGGAGGTTGCTGCCGGCGGCGCTGATCAGTGGCTGGGGCAGCCAGCGCAGGCTGGTGTGTTCGCCGACGGTGAGCCGTACGTCGTAGTGTGCCGGGGCGGTGGTGGGCCCGCGCAGGGCGAGCGTGGCGGCGGCCGTCGTAACCTCCAAGGCGGCCCGGTTCCCGGCCGTGATGTCGATGGTGAGCCGGTCGCCGCCGAGGGGGGCGCTCATCGCGCCGATGATCCCCACCTTGGCGGTGTTCTTGTCGCTGCGCATGCGTCGGAGGTGGAACGGGCCGTCACTGTGCAGCTGCGGAAGGGTGGTAGTGCGTCCGTTGTAGGTGGCGTGGATGCGGGCTGTTGCCCGCACTCCTTGCGGGTGTCCGGTGGGCGCGTCGGTGCCGGAGAGGTGTCCGGTCGACGCTGCCTGGTCCGTGGCGAGTTGTGGGGCGGCCTTCATACGGCTGCCTTGGTGTGCCACTCGGTGAGGTGGGCGGTGATCCAGTCGGCGACCTCGCGGATGCCGTCGTCGGAGGTGAGGCTGGTGAACATGACGGGAAGGTCGCCGCGTTGCCGTTTGGCGTCGGAGGCCATGGTGGCGAGGTCGGCGCCGACGTGCGGGGCGAGGTCGGTTTTGTTGACGAGGAGGAGGTCGGCGGTGGTGATGCCGGGGCCTCCCTTGCGAGGGATGTCGTCGCCGCTGGAGACGTCGATGACGAAGATCTGCACATCGACGAGGCCCTTGGAGAAGGTGGCGGTTAGGTTGTCGCCACCGGACTCGACGAGCACGAGGTCGAGGGGATGGAGGGTCTCCTCCAGGTGTTCGACGGCTTCGAGGTTGGCGGAGATGTCGTCGCGAATCGCGGTGTGTGGGCAGGCGCCGGTCTCCACCGCGGTGATCCGCTCGGGCGGCAGCACGGCCTCGCGCAGCAGGTACTCGGCGTCCTCTCGGGTGTAGATGTCGTTGGTGACGACGGCGATAGACCATCGGTCGCGCAGGGTGCGGCAGAGCGCGGCGACGCTGGCCGTTTTGCCGGAGCCGACGGGCCCGCCCAGGCCGACACGGAGGGCTCGGCGGCTGCCGTCGACGCGGAGCGGCTCGGCGCTGTGGGTGTGGCGCTGCGGCATGGTGTCGGGGGGGTCGAGGTGCACGAAGAACTCCAGGTGGGCAGGGAGGGTGTCAGGAGGCGAAGAGCCGGACGGTCCAGGCGGCGTGCTGTTCACCGGTGATGTCCAGCAGCGGCGAGGACGCCGACGGCAAGGCGTCGACGCCCTCGACTGCGACGCGGTCGGCGGCCTGGGCGGCAGCTTCGGCGACGGCGTCGATGTCGGTGCTGAGGCGGGCCAGCAGCCCGGAGGCGTCGAGCGGGTCGAGGCTGAGCAGGCGCACTGCCGCGGTGGCCGGGCCGCCGGCGTTCTCGTAGGCGGCGGCATGGGCGGCGTCCAGTGGGGTGAGCCCGGCGGCCCGGGCGGCCAGGCCCAGCACGATCGGCTGGTGGGCGCCCTGGGGACGTGCGGCGGCCAGCCGTTCCAGGTCCTCGGAGGGGAAGGTGGCACGGGCTGCGCGCATCATCTGCCGGCCGAGCCGGCGGGCGACGGCGCGCAGCGCGGGGGCGGGAGTGCGTGCGTCGGCGGCGTTGTCCAGCAGCAGCGGGTCGATGCCGGCTGCGGCTGCGGCTGCCAGGCCGGCCGTGGTCAGGCCGGTGGTGTGCAGACGGCCGCGGCAGAATGCCTGAAGGCTGTCGGTGTCGTGGACGGCTTGGTGAGCGATGGCGGCTTCGACGCCGCCGGAGTGGGCGTGCCCTCCTGCGGGGAAGCGGCCGTCGGCCAGCAGGAGCAGGGCTGCACGGCTCATGGGTGAGCGGCTGCCTTTCGCAGGGTCGGAAGTGTGCCGAGCGTCGGCGGTCGCGGCCTGCCCGCCCGGGGGCCCGGCCGCGGTGCTGTTGCTCCGGCGGCCGGGCAGAAGGCGGCTTTTAGAAGAGGAAGTACCGCTGTGCCAGGGGTACTTCGGTGACGTAGGAGCGCGGCACGGTCGCACCATTGAGTTCGGTGCGGGTGTCGGTCGTTCTCGCGCCGCCGATGGTGACCTCGAAGCTGTTGTGGTCGACTTCGAGGCTGTCGGGCACGGTGTCGTTCAGTTTCATGTCGGCCTTCGTGACATGCCGGGTGCTGGTGATGTCCACGAAGTCCTTGCCGAGCCCGAGACCGGGATGACTGCTCGTGCCGTCTCCGTTCAGGTTGCCGGCCACGCCCGGAGCCGTGAAGTTCACCGAGTTGCGTCCCGGGGAGCGGCCTGTGGAGCCCCAGACCGGGCGCGGCTGATAGGGCTGCGGCGTGGGGATCGACGCGTTGGCGTCGCCGACCTGCGCGTACGCGAGCTGGCCGCCCTTGAGAAGCATGTGCGGCTTGACGCCGAAGAACTTCGGCTCCCACAGCACCAGGTCGGCGAGCTTCCCCGTCTGCACGGAGCCGACGTGGCCGTCGATGCCGTGCGTGATCGCCGGGTTGATCGTGTACTTGGCGACGTACCGGCGCGCCCGGAAGTTGTCGTTCGGCTGCCGCTGCCGGTCGTTGAAGGAGTGCTGCTTGTCCTGGTGGTCCTCGTTGTCCTCGCGGATCGTTCGGACGTTCGCGCTCTGCAGGTCTTCAGGCAGCGGGCCGTAGCGGGCCTTCATGACGTGCGCGGTCTGCCAGGTACGCATGATCATCTCGCCGATGCGGCCCATCGCCTGGGCATCGGAGGACATCATGGAGATGGCGCCCATGTCGTGCAGGAGGTCCTCCGCGGCCATGGTGGACGGCCGGATCCGGGAGTCGGCGAAGGCCATGTCCGCCTCAATCTCCGGGTTGAGGTGATGGCACACGATCATCATGTCCATGTGCTCCTTGACGGTGTTGACCGTCAAAGGACGCGTCGGGTTGGTCGAGGCCGGCAGCACGTTCGGCTCCTTGACCAGCTCGATCATGTCCGGCGCGTGACCGCCGCCGGCACCCTCGACATGGAAGATATGGATGGAGCGTGCCTTCTTCTCGGTGAACTTGCCCCCGGCGTCCCTGCCGTCGCCGGTGAAGGCCGCCCGCGTGCTCTCCAGGAACCCCGACTCGTTCAGCGAGTCGGCGTGCAGAGCGAGCTGGACCCCGCGCTCTTCACAGACATCCAGGGCCCGGTCGATCACCGCGGGCGTGGCGCCCCAGTCCTCGTGAATCTTGAAACCGCAGACACCGGCGTCCACCTGCGCGTTGAGCTCGTGCTCGTTCATCGTGCTGCCCTTGCCGAGCAGACCGATGTTGACCGGGAACTCATCCAGCGCCTCGAAGACCCGCCTGATGTGCCATGCGCCCGGGGTCACGGTGGTGGCCGTACTGCCCTCGGCCGGCCCCGTGCCGCCGCCGATCAAGGTGGTCACCCCCGAAGCCAGCGCCTCGTGGATCTCCCCGGGGCAGATGAAGTGGACATGGGTGTCCACACCACCTGCGGTGAGGATCCGCCCATTGCCGGAGACCACCTCGGTGCTTGGCCCGATGACGAAGTTTGTCGGCGTCACCGGCGGGGCTGGCTTCGTGGGCCCACGATCCGGCATCTCGAAGCTTGCGATCTTGTCCATCGTCTCGGGGTTGTACGCCTTGCCGATGGCCGCGATCCTGCCGTCGCGGACACCGATGTCGGCCTTGACCACGCCCCACCAGTCGAGGATCAGCGCGCCCGTGATGACGGTGTCCACGGGCCTGTGGTCCGTGGCCTTGCCCTTGCCGTCCCTCCCGTCCCTGGCGAGGTGCGACATTCCCATCGACTCGCGGATCACCTTGCCGCCGCCGAAGACCATCTCATTTCCGCTGTACGAAGGCCCGCCGCTCCAGTCGGCCTCGATCTCCAGCGTGAGATCGGTGTCGGCGAGCCGGACCCGGTCCCGAGTAGTCGGCCCGTACAGCGCGGTGTAATCCGCCCGCGTCAGCTCATTACTCGACTTCGGGGCGTTCTTCACCGGCTTCGGCGCCTGGCCGGGGGCTTGTCCCTGCGGGTTGCTCATCGGACGATCCCCTCGCGCAGTCCCTGGATCTTGGTCAGGTCGCTGGTGCTGCTGCCGCCGGCCGTGACAGCACCCTGGATCTGCACCAGTTCCACACAGCACTCGTCGCCCGGTTCGAAGCGCACGGACGTGCCGGCGGCGATGTTGAGCCGTCGGCCCTTCGCCGCCTCGCAGTTCCACAGACGGCGGTCATCCGGGACTGCCTGACCGGCCGGGACCTCGATGCTGAGGACCTTGAGCCCCGGGTTGACCTCGGCGAAGTGATAGTGGGAGGCGACCTGAATGGGACGGTCCGACTCGTTCTTCACCTTGATCTTCGTCCGGCCCGGCCCTGGCAGAGTGGCGGCGTCCTCCTGCAGGCTGACGCCCTGGGCGTCCCCGTCCAGGTGCACGTTGAAGTAGATCGCGTCGTACCGGGCGGCCTTGTCGTCCTCGTCGCAGCACACAGGCGAGTCGCCGCTGTCGCCGCAGCCGACCGGGGGGCCTGGCTTGCGGGGCGGCTGGGGGTGCTCGACCTTGCCCGGGTGGACCGAGTGGTCCTCGCTCTCCTCTGCGCCCTCCGGGATCGGGTCGTGGATGGTGACCAGCTTGGTGCCGTCCGGGAAGGTGGCCTCCACCTGGACGTTCTTGATCATTTCCGGGACGCCGTCCATCACCTCATCACGGGTGAACAACTGCCGACCCGAGTCCATGATGTCGCTGACCGTCTTGCCGTCGCGCGCCGCCTCAAAGACGTGCACCGTCAGCAGGGCCATCACTTCTGGATAGTTGAGGCGCAGCCCGCGCTCGCGGCGCCTTTGCGCAACGTCGGCCGCGACATGGATCAACAGGCGCTCCCGCTCATGCGGAGTCAAATGCACGATGAGCCATTTCTCTTGGTCGTACAGTGCATGCGGCCAGGCACGCCGGAGACCACGAACACGTCCCCCAAGCCGGCAACCGGGCGCCCCTCGATCATCTGCGGGCAAGATCAGCTAAAGCGACCAAACAGCAGACAAACCACACCACCTGATGAATCCGCGAGGCGTGACACTCATCCGGCCCTCGACGCGCTGCTCAATGGGCTGGGCGAGGAGCGGTCACCGGCAGCAGCGGAGGCCAGAGGCCCTCAAGCCGACTCGAATATCACGGCCCTTGACCTCGACCACGGCCTTGAGCTCGGCAACCGCTCCATCGACATCCTCGCCCGCGTCCAGTCGAGCCGGGCCAAGGACGACATCCGAGAGTTCAATGCCGCCCTCCCCCCCGGCGGCGCGAGTCGGCCGTCCGCGCGTTCATCCACCGGACCCGCGAGGAGCTTGGCGTCGCCGCCTGACGCCCTGCTCTCTCCCTTAGTCGCCGGAGGGGTGGAGCGGGATGACGTTGTCGGGGGCGGGGTGGTCCTGGGCATCGGGTTGCCGGAGGATGAGGACGGCCGCTGCAAGGGCCATCTGCTCCGCTCGATGCCGGGACGCGGCCTCGGCGGCCCGGGAGTCCTTGAGAGCTTCCTTCAGGCGGACGACCTCTTTGCGAAGCCGACTCTCGACTTCCGGTGTCTGGTGCGTTTCCGTACGCACCCGCGCGTAGAACTCCTCCTTGAGGTCGGCGTGGCGCTTCTGCAGAGCCATGCGGTGAACACCGGCCTCTGCGGCGAGAGCGACCACCGTGAGGCTGCCGTTGGAGCAGGTGGGCTGGCCGGCCAAGAGGCGGTCCATGGCCGCGCGGATGCGGGTGCGTTCGTCAACGTGCTGTTCGTTCATGCGACAGCTTCCTCGGCGGTCTGGGCGGCGGAGTCGTGGGCGTCGGCGAGCGCGCGGAAGCGGTCGGCGGTCCGGTGGAGCCGGTTGCCCAGGGGATGGGGCACGTTGGCTGCTTTCGCATCGAGCCGCTCGGCGTGCTCTCGTGCCGCGCGTGCGTGACTGTCGGTGCGGACCGCGTTGCCACAGCCGAGCTGGCAAGCAAACTGGTTGGGTGCCGTCGCCCCAGGCTCCGGGTCGCAAAGGGCCGTGTCGCGCTTGAAAGCGCAGATGAGGAACGCGTCCGGGTTGTCGAAAAGCACGAGGCCATCGCGCGCGAGGAACTTGGCGGCGGCCTTCGGGGTGGTCAGGGCGCCTTCGAAGCCGGGCATCGAGGTTGCTCCGACGATCGCCCGCCGAGCTGCCGGTCCGGAGATCTTCTCGCCGGCCGCAGTGGCGTCGCGCGGCCGCGCCGCGGTCTGCGCGGCCGCGAGGGCGGTCTCGACGTCGAGCTCCCCGTGGAACCCCCGACGACCGCGGTTGCCGTAGCCGGTGGAGGTGCGGGCGTCCAGGGCGGTGCGCATGTGTCCGTACTGGATGGCGAGGGCGACCAGACCGCCGGGGCGGCGGGCGATGTGCCAAGCGAGGGTTCTGCGCAGGCGACTTAGTCCAAGGTTGCCGTGCGGGTCCTCCGGCACCATCTGGGCGTCCAGGCCCTGGGCGGTGGCCTCCTGGTTGATCCACGACACGAGATTCTCGACGCGGCGGTCCAGGGTGCCCCGCTTCAGCGCACCGTGGTGCTTGCGCTGGGAGACGACATCGTGGTGGGTGGAGCTGAACAACAGCTCGCCCTTGGGGACGATGCGCTCCAGAATCCGGATGGCGTTCACGACGGGGGTGATCGCGACCCAGGGGACGGCGCGCTCCTCACCAGCGGAGATGTGGTGGCCGTCAGAGTCGCGGACGTTCTTGTAGTGGTGGGCTCGGATCAGATGCCGCGGCCTGGAGCCGTCGGGGTTCGGTTGCGGGTCGGGACAGCAGCCGGACCGCAGCGACCGCGCCTCCTGGGGGCGCATCCCGGTCAAATACAAGATCACGATGGCGGCGGCCGTGGCCAGGTGACGCACCAGAATCGGCGTCTCCTCGTAGTCCATGAACTGCGCCAGGGCCGCCCCTCGATCCGGCCGGTCACCGGCACCTGCATCGGGCTGGGGCCGGGCCGCCGGGCGGCGAGCGCACGGAGCCCGCGCCGAGTAGCGAAGTCGTGGACCTGGTTCCAGCTAGCTCCCGTGACCGCCGCGACGTAGTGATGGGCCAGGGTGATGCCGTGCTTTCGGCTCACGGTGGCGGGCAGGGGAGCCCCGGAATCAACCAGCGGCTGCAGGTAGTTCTTGACGGCCGCCAGACCCCCTCGGGCGCTCGGCGTGGCCGTCACGCGGGCGTGCATACGACGGCGCTCGGCCCAGGCGGCCAGGATGTCGTCGGAGAAGTCCTCGACCATGCGGATCGACCAGGTGAGCAGAGGAGCGATTGCGGTCGGATCCAGTGGCTCGGTTCTGTTCTCCCCGCCGGTGCCTCCCGTCTCGGCAGGCAGATAGTCGTCGATGCCCTCGTCCACCCGAGGAGGCCGCGTAATGCCGCACGGGCTGGCCGACAACTGGTCGAAGGCCCACAGGTCCGAGAGCCAGCGCAGAACCGTCAGGGCATAACCGCGCGTGCAGCCGCTGGTGGCCTTGGCGGCGTACGCCTTCCAATGCTCCATGGTGCAGTCGCTGAGCTGGGAGACGCCTTGCCGACCGAGCCAGCGGGAGAACTTCAGCCACTGCAGGATGTTGTCGCGCATGCTGATGACGCCGTCGCGTGTCCGGTTCTGAAAGCCCCGTTCCTGGATGTAGGTGGGGCGCAGCTCGCCGTTGATCAGGACCCAGACGATGCGCCGGACCTCGCTTCGCAGGATGGCCGGGCACTTCCTCAACTGGGTGTGGACGCGGGCCGCCACGTCCAGCGGGGCGACGGGCAGGCCGGCATGGACGCTGCCGTTCGTCCCACGCTCCATGGGCAGCGCGACGCCCACGGGAACGATCGGGCCCAGTGGCGTGTGGCTCCGTTCCCAGTCGGGGTGCGGTGTTACCTGCGCCGTGTACACACGTCAAAGCGCTCCGTCGGTCGCCCGGGCGTGCTGCACATTGACCTCGTGCTCGACTCCTTCGATCAGGAGCCGACGCTGTGTCACATCTTCCCAGGACAGGTTAGTACGGTGCTGTGCCCGCCCGCCGTCACCTCGAGGCTGCGGAGGTGACGCAGGAAGAGCAGGGAAGCGTCGTTCCAGTCCTCGAACCATTCAAGGAGCTGGGCCGCGGTCGGTGTGCCGGGGGCCAGCGGGATGCGGAAGACGGTCCACTCGGGTCCGGAGATCCCGTCGGGGAGTTCCGGCGGCGCCGCGGGTTCGAGGTTGGTACCGGAGAAGCGCACGTGGAGTGGGTGGCAGTGCACCTCCCACACCGTGGTGAGTGCCCTGAGCGTGGACAGTCCGATGCCGAACCGGCCGGTGACTTCGGCGTCGGCTGTCTTGCCGCTGAGCCAGGGCATGCCGAGCGGTAGGACATCAGCCAGGCGCAGGCCGGCTCCGTCGTGGGCGACCAGAATGTCGTCGGACCGCAGCAGGATGCGCAGCTGTCCGGCTCCCGCATCGTCGGAGTTCTGGACGAACTCGGAGAGGACCTGGAGCCGGTCGGTCGAGAGTGTCTTGGCGCCGTGCAGC
Source organism: Streptomyces sp. NPDC127097 (assembly GCF_042724075.1). NCBI lineage: Bacteria > Bacillati > Actinomycetota > Actinomycetes > Kitasatosporales > Streptomycetaceae > Streptomyces > Streptomyces sp. NPDC127097. The sequence continues at coordinate 397,544 of NZ_JBHXFI010000002.1, forward strand.
GCGCCCTCGGCCATCTTGCGGTGGACCCCACGGCCGCTGCGCAGCCCCTGATCGAGAAGCCGGACGGCGCGTGCCGCTTCTTCCGAGGTCGGCACCTCCACTCCCGTAGATGCATCCGGATCTTCCAGAAGCGTGTGTACCGCAGCCGCGAGAGCGTCCACGTCCGTATCCCTCCCCTTCGGTGCCTTGTGATGTCGACAAGCCTGGGGTCCTGGACGGTTCCCGATGATCGGGCTGGCGTGATCCAGCCATGTGCGTAAGGTGCCGCGGCGTGCGGTGCAGTTCGGCTAAACGATGTCGGCACTGCGGGTGCAGGCAGCGGGGCGGATGACATCACGCTCCGGCAGGGTGCTGAATGCGGCGGAAACTGATTCCGATCGCCCTTCGGCTGTCAGACCGGCCTGGTAGAGGGCCTCGGCTGGATTGGGCGGTGCAATCGTCCGGTGCCGCAACGCTACGTCGCCCGCGAGGTGTTCCACCTGGTCAGGCCCACACAATCATGATCCCCGTCATAGGGGCATGTGAGAGGTGAGAAACCCCCCTGGCTGGCTCCGCGGGGGCTCGTCCTGCGATGGGCTTGCCATGGGTGTTCAGTGACGGCAGCGGTAGGTCGTGCTTTTGAGGTACGGCTGAACATATGCCGCAGCCTTCCGCTCTTCGCCCCCACCGGCCCGGCGCCCGCTGCGGCCTGATCGACTTCATGGCCGTTGCAGGCTCATGGTGGGTTACGGCAGCCCCCTATGGCAGGAAGCTCCGCGCTGTGCTCTGCGGCAATTGGCTTTCGTTGCGGAGCGCCGGACGATAGGCAGCCGGGGTGACACTGCAGGTGCGGGTGAACCATCGAGGGAGATGAGTCTGGTCGGCGAAGCTGGCCTCGGCGGCCGCCGTCGACGGTGCCGTGCCCTCGGCCAGGAGTGCGCGGGCGCGGCACAACAGTAGGGCGCGCTGGTAGGCACTCGGCGCGAAGCCATACACCGCACGAAAGCCCCGGTACAGCGCGAAGCGACTGCCCGCAGTCGGCGCGCGCGTTGAGCCGCCACCCGCGCTCGCCGCGCCAAAGACGCGCGAGGAGGCTGAGAGGTCGAGGCACTCTCACAGTGCGAAGGGCGGGTAGGCCAGAGACGGATTGACCACCTCGGGATCACGGACCTCGCGACGCGCTGGACACCGATCACAGGTTCATGGGGCGTGCAATCCGAACGCGATATTCCGCCAGGGGCTACCGGGGTCCGTGGTGAGGATGCGGTGTGGACTCAGTGCGGACCCGTAGGCGTGGCCGAATGCCTCCTCGTCGAAGCGCAGTACGCGGCCCAGGATGTAGCCGGCGGAGAACTCCTCCCAGGATGCGTACCGTTCCCGGCACAGCTCACCGGCAGCGGTCACGGCCCGGGCTGCCTCGGGTTCCTCGGCGAAGCGCGCACCCAGCCCCCATCGAGCGAAGTTCACCGCACGGCCGTAGTCGTAGCCAAGGGCTGAGGTGACGTAGCCATCAGGCGGCAGGAGCCCGTCGGCGCGGAAGCGGGCTTCGTAGCGAACGATCTGGCCGATGAGGGACTGCACTTCGGCGATGTCTTCCTGGGCGGCGCCGCGCTCACGCAGACGATCGGTGGCCACCTGCCGCCACAACTGTGGGTCGCTGTGAGCCCCGGGGACACTTCGGGCGATGGCGCGGCGCACCATCAGCGCGAACTCCGGCTGGGGCGGGCTGTTCTGGCCGTTGAGCAGGTGTGTGAGCTGCTGAAGCCAGTTCGCCCGGTCGGTGACGCCCCAGGATTCGCGCAGCAACTCGACGTCTTGGTGGTAATCGTTGTAGACGTCGCCGAGGTCGTTCCAGAACACCTGGTTGTGTACAGCGAGGTGGGAGCCGCAGGCCAGACCGTGTGCGAGCGGGCCGTGCAAGGGGCCGGTGTTCTTCGTGATCAGTGCGTCGTCGTCGTGGCCGCGCTGCGGCACTTGCTTTTTGAGGGCCTTCCAGTGCCGCCGGGTATTACGGGCGTCTGGGAAGTATGCCTCGCTCGGGGTACCGGGATTGATCAGCAGCCCGGCCGTTTCCTCGCCCCACCACTCGTACGACGGGACCGGCAAACTGATCTGCTGGGCCACCACGTCGGGGCGGCGAGCCAGCAGCTCGCCGCGGGTGTGAAGAGCGATGTGCTCACGGCCGTCAGGGGTCCGGAAGGGCAGCCACGGGGCGGCGCGCCCCTTGGCATGAGCCCGCTCTCTGAACACGTACACGAACGTGTCCGCCTGCAACAGCACCCGTATGTAGCCGTCCCAGTCCCCGCGCCATTTTGCCTCGGTCAGTGCGTGTTCGACAGCTGTCGGCGGCATCTGGGCCGGGACGTTCCATGCCGCGGCCCCCGTGATTGGTATCCCCATAGGACACAGACCATATCGACCGTGAGGCGTGGGGCCATTCCAGGGGATCGCCGATTGCTCTGTCAGCAACCGGTGTTCGCCGCATTTTGAGCCGGGATGGCTGATTCGAGACTCTGTCGAGTATGGGAACGATGCGTCATTCTGAGCCGAGTGGTTGGTACTTCAACTGGTTGAGTGCGTGCTGTGCTTGGGGGAGCCGGTGGCCTACGTTCCAATTCTCAAGGGCAAGGCGGGGGAGTTTCTGGCACTGGGGCATGCGTCGGCGGAGGTGCAGTCCCAGATTCGTCCGGTGATGGAGGTCGTGCCCGACTGCGACGTTCGGGATCTTCTGGAGACCTTCTGTGACCGTGCGATGGAAGATGTTCCGAATGGAATGGTCCTCACGGTCGACTGCGGAGCCTTGCCGGCAGCGCGGGTACTCAAGGGCGATGCTGGCGGTCCGATGGTGAGGGTCGGCGAGTCGCTGAGCTGGCGCCAGGTCGCGATGTGCCCGGTCTTCAGAGGTACTGATACCGACGAGACGCTCGCCGAGGTTCGTGCGGTGATGGCGTGGCACCAGCAGGGCGGTTGTCTACGCATCTCGTCGGCTCGTGACGCACAAGAATGCCGCCCGGACGATGAACGAGTCCGCGAGATGCTCCGAACACTCCGCGCTGCGCCGGAGGAAATAGATCTGATCATTGACGCTGGGCCTGTGCATTCTCGGGATGGAAGGACAGCACTGGCAGTTGAGGTGCTGGACACGCTCGAGCACATGACGCAGTGGCCTTGGCGCCATGAGTGCGTGGCTGCTGGTGCCTTCCCGGTAAATCTGACGAATTTCCCGCGCGGACGAGCAACGCCGGTAGTGAGGGAAGATGCGCTTCTCTGGAAGCAGGTTCGCGACCAGTGGCGTGGAGAAGTGCCTGACTTCGGCGACTTCGGTGTGACGCACCCGCGAATGCCTCTCCAGGCTCGTGGGACTCCGCATCCCAACATGCGTTACACCACGGCGGCAGATTGGCAGGTCTTTGTCTATCCAAAGACCCGTCCCGGCAACGACGACTTCTTCACCCTCAGCCGTGACCTGGTCTCCTCGCCCTACTGGCCGCCCACCGGCGCGGGTACGTCGTGGGGAGACGCTCGTCTTGAGGAATGTGCGAAACGGCGGCGGGCGAAAGCAGGCGGCGGGACGGAGTGGCGAGCGTGGGCGACCTCGCACCATCTGGCCGTCGTGTCGTCGAGGCTCACTGCTTTGGGCTGCCCCTGAAGCATCTTCCACGCTCCCTGTTCCGTCCCAGGTGGCGCGGATGTTCGTAGGGCTATACAGGGCGCCCATCTCCGCGTGCGCGGAGATGCGCCGCCGTATCAGATCGCCACGCTTGAAACTGCTCTGCGCTCCGAGTGATCGCAGGCCATGCCGCCTGGGTATACCGGTTGATGTACCCGCGCGCTGGGTTCTGGCTCGTGAGAAATCGGACCCGAGTGTCCGGTCCGTTCTTCGTCGATCACCAGTGCGGGATGTGCTGCTGCCGGGTTGTTGAGGCGTGTCCCAGGGATGGCCGTGCTGTGAACTGGGCACTGCCTCACTGCTGACCGCTTCGATGGCCCGGTGGCGTGGGCCTGCAGGCTCCAAGAGTAGGAGGTGCGCCGTGATGAACCCCCCCAAGTCCTGGACGCGGTCCACCTGTTGTGGGCGAGGTCATCCTTGGCGTGGATACACACCGGGATGTTCATGTGGCCGTCGTGCTCTCCACGGGCCAAGGCGGGGGATGCGCCGGTGCAGTGCGCCCGCCTGTTCAAACTGGCCAAGGACTCCGCCGTCAAGGCCCGCACGCAGGCAATCAATCAGCTCAAGGCTGTCCTGATCACCGCCGATCCGGACCCGCGCGAGCAACTGGCGGGGCCTGAAGAATCCGGCCCTAGTCAGGACTTGCGCGCAATTCGGAGATCATGAGGGCGGCGACGGCGCGAGAGCTGCCGTGGAGCAAGCCACCCGCATCACCCTGTGCCTGTTGGCTCAGCGGATCGATCAGCTGACCGGGCAGATTCGTGGCTTGGAGCGACGCCTGACTGAACTGATGGAGCGCCATTTTCCGCAGGTTACTCGCCCGGGTGGGGATCGGCCCGGACAGTGCCGCCACCTTGCTGGTCACGATGGGTGACAACCCGGAACGTCTGCGGAGCGCGGCGTCGTTCGCGGCGCTCTGCGGGGCCGGCCCCGTCGAGTACTCCTCCGGCCGTCAGCATCGCCACCGCCTCAACCGCGGCGGCGATCGAAGAGCCAATGCCGCCCTGTATCGGATTGTGCAGTCACGGCTCCGGTTCGATGCGCGTACCCGCATCTACTACGAGCGGGCCTCGCGGAGGGCAAAACCCGGCGCGAGATCATCCGCTGCCTCAAACGCTACGCCGCCCGGGCAGTGTTCAACCTGGCCCGGTATGGCATCGGGCCCCGCGAAATGGCTCAAGCCGGCTGATCGTCCGCATCGGGACCAGCGTTTGGGAAATCCGCCGCGCCAGTGGTCGCATGGCGCTCTCGCCGGCTTGCCCCACACGCCGACCAGGCAGCGCAAAGGGGCGCTGCGATCCGCGTGCTCCACGGGCAGTGGACGACAGTGCTGGGAGCTGGCGATGGGCGTTGACCCTTAAATCCCGGCCTCGCCGGGGAGGATCAGGCTGATGCGCTGGCCGGGGTTGAGGCGGATCGGGAGGCCGGTGGCGGCGAGGTGATGGCCGGTGGTCTGTTGCCACTGGTTCCAGGTGTCGGGGGCGTGGGCGGGGAATGCGTGTTCCCGTGCCGCCGCTGGTGCAGGAGAGAGCGCTCCAGTCGGCTGACGCCTGGGCCCGCCCCCTCCCGTGGGGTCCAGCGGTACTACACCCGCCTGACCGTCTCGTAGTCGGCCGCTTGCCTGGCCCACACGGGAGACACGAAACGTTCGCCCTCTGAAGGCGAGGAGTGCCCGGGACACGGGGCCAAGAGTTATCACCCCGAGCTGGCCGAAATCGTTCGACGTCGAGCAGAATGCGGGGCATGACGGAGGGCGCGACAGAGGAAGACATCATCGAAGCCGCATGGGGGAAGCTGCTCACCACCCGACGCGTGGATGGCCAGTTGCTACGCGCCGCCTACGCCGAGCCCCGACTACGGCAGCTGTTCCCTTGGGTCGGCATGGCCGAGTTGCACTTCAGTCGGTGCACAGAGCCGCGTTGGACCTGGGACATCCCGTTCATCGCCCCGATGATGGGCGGCGGCTTCTTCGTCGGCGGCCCCTCACGGTCCCAGAGCGTCGGCCCCGCCCCGACCGCGGAGGCTGCCATCGGGATGGTGGTCGAACGACTCCCGCCAGACTGCGGTCGCGCCTTCGTCGGCACGCCCGAGGAACTGGCCGAAAAAGAACAGTCAGGGTAGTCAGGGCGGATGCCCCAAAGACCTTATAAGCCAGCTGAGGGCTGCCCCGACGTGGGGCGGCCCTCAACGGTTGGGGTGGATGGCGTCAGGAAGCGGCCAGGTGGTTGGTGAGGTGGAGGGCGTCGGTGGCCACTGTCAGAGCAGCCTGAAGTCCGGTGATCTCGTACAGCGTGGGATGGACGATGAGAGTCCAGTCCCCGTTGGATGCCGAGGGCGGCGACCCTCCGCTCGCAGGTGCCGGGAGCGGGACTCGGTGGTCGC